>NZ_JAZGGG010000042.1:0-4229 GCF_036480315.1 Polaribacter sp. | reverse complement strand
TTAATCTTGAAACAGTATGACCATTTGTTCTTTGTTTTGACATAAGACAAAGGTAAACATTTTTAGAAGCTAAAGCGAGATGCACTAAAGTGCATAGTTTTAACTATATTTGAGACCAATAAATTTTCAGAGTTCTTATTTGTTTTAAAATTGTCTAAATCTTTATTTGATATTTTACCATAAATATAATCTGCAAAATTTTTCCCATCAACTCCAACTTCAAGATAAACCCAAGATTCATTATTTATCAAATTTTCATTATTGCCCTTGCATGAAAATAGTATTAATATAGATATTAAAATAAAAGTATGTATTTTCATATAAAATATTTTTAAAACAAACTCTGTTGCGTATCATCATCTGTATTCTCTTTCTTCTTTTCGATTGCTTTCTTTAAAAGTGCTTTCTTTTTAGCTTCTTTATCTTCTATTTCTATGGTTGAAGATTTTTCTATCGTTGGCACATCAATTGGCAACTTCTCTTCAATTATTTCTTCATCAATAACCTCTACTTCTTCTACTTTCTTTTCTTCTGGCTCATCAAAAGGCAACGATTCTAATAAATTTACATTTTTAATTTTTTCTGTGGTTAATTGGTTTCCTTGAGCTTTAATTCCTTTTACAGCAATAAATTCCTCAAAATTAACTGTTTGATTTTCTAAACTTCTTTTAGAGTATTGTACTTCTGCAATAGGTCTGTAATCAGTAGCAATAATTTCTAATTTCGATTTTGGATGTTCAGAAATAAACTCTTCTTCTTTTTCTGATGTTTCTATTAAAAAACGCTTAACATAATAACGTTCTTTTTCTCCATCAAAATAAATTGCAGAAATTGGTTTGTTTGACTTCCATTTTTCTAGCACAATCATGTCGTCTTCAAAATGCATTGCAACATCTGGCTTTACAGCTTTTGCTTTTCCACTTTGTGTAATAATTAATAATTTATCTTCTGCTCTAAACTCACCTAACAACTCTCCTCTTTCATCAACATTTAAACGTTGTACAGCATCATCAAACCAAATTTTACGAGGTTTTAATGTAGAAACTCCTTCAGATTTAAAATCGACACTTTTAATTGTATATTTTGTAATTGTATTTCCTCTAACTGCTCTTCCTTTTACAGCTAAATCTGCAAAATCAATGTCCCATTTCAGTTTCTTTACACTACCAACTGCTCTTAAATTAATGGTTACAACCTCTGCTTCTCCATTCAAATTTGCTGAAAAATATAATACTTTAGAGCCTTTATTACCATTTGCTAAATCGTATTCTTTGTCTCTTGTTACAGACGTAACATTAAAACGTTTCATATAAGATGCGCCTTTTACTCCATCTTTATACATAAAATTGTAAACGGTTCTTTTATCTTTCTTTTTAAAGATAGCAATGTAGATAATGTCTTTTCCTACAAAAGTTTTTGAATCTACTTTTGTCACCATCATATTACCATCTTTTCTAAAGATAATAACATCATCTATATCTGAACAATCTGTTACAAATTCATCTCTTTTTAAAGATGTACCAATAAAACCTTCTTCTCTATTTACATAGAGTTTTGCATTGTTCATTGCTACTTTAGAGGCAACAATGTCATCAAAAATTCTAATTTCAGTTTTACGCTCTTTCCCCTTTCCATAAGTATCTTTTAAGCGTTTAAAATAGTCAATTGCATACTCTATTAGTTTTGCTAAATAATCTTTTACAACTGCAATTTTATCTTCTAAACCTTCTATAAACTGTTTGGCTTTGTCAATATCGAATTTTGATATTTTCTTAATTCTAATTTCTGTTAAACGTGTAATATCTTCAACAGTAATTGCGCGTTTTAAGTGCTTAATAAATGGTTTTAACCCTTTATCAATTGCTTCAATTACGCCTTCCCAAGTTTCTTCTTCTTCTATATCTCGGTAGATTCTATTTTCTATAAAAATGCGTTCTAAAGATGAAAAATGCCATTGTTCTTCTAATTCATTTAATTGAATTTCTAATTCTTTCTTCAACAACTCTACTGTTAAATCTGTAGAATGTTTTAACATTTCTGATACACCTACAAAAACAGGCGTATTATTTTCAATAGTACATGCTAATGGCGAAATAGATGTTTCACAATTTGTAAATGCATACAATGCATCAATAGATTTATCTGGCGAAACATTTGGTGGCAAATGCACCAATATTTCTACTTCTGCAGCTGTATTATCTTCAATCTTTTTTATCTTAATTTTCCCTTTATCATTCGCTTTTAAAATACTATCAATTAAAGAAGTGGTGGTGGTAGAAAACGGAATTTCATTAATAACTAACGTTTTCTTATCTAGTTGTGCAATTTTTGCTCTAACTCTTACTTTTCCACCTCTTTTTCCATCACTATAATTAGTGAAATCTGCAATTCCACCAGTTAAAAAATCGGGAATAATTTTAAAGCTTCTTCCTTTTAAGTATTTAATTGAAGCATCTATTAATTCTATAAAATTATGTGGTAATATTTTAGTTGATAATCCTACTGCAATTCCTTCAGCTCCTTGCGCTAATAATAATGGGAATTTTACTGGTAAATCTATCGGTTCTTTTCTACGTCCATCATAAGACATTTTCCAATCCGTAGTTTTTGGATTAAAAACAACATCTAATGCAAATTTTGATAATCTTGCTTCAATATATCTTGAAGCTGCTGCTCTATCTCCTGTAAGGATGTTCCCCCAGTTTCCTTGCATATCAATCAGTAATTCTTTCTGACCAATTTGCACCATTGCATCTGCAATAGAAGCGTCTCCATGCGGGTGATATTGCATTGTATGACCAACAATATTCGCTACTTTATTGTAACGACCGTCATCCAAATCTTTCATAGAATGCATAATTCTACGTTGTACAGGTTTTAATCCGTCTTCTAAAGATGGTACTGCTCTTTCTAAAATTACATACGAAGCATAATCTAAAAACCACTCTTTGTACATTCCTGTAACTTTGGTAATGGTTTCTTCTTGAAGTGATTCTAACTGTTCACCTTCATTTGTTAATTCCTCCTCGTGTTCGTTTTCGTTTATTTCTTCACTCATGTAAAAAACGTTTATTCGTTTAAGAGTTTAATTGTTTACTTGTTTTTTTTGGGCGTTACCTTAAGGTCGGGCTTTACATTATATTTTTTTATTTGTTCTCGATAAATTTTTCAAAAAAGAAAAATACTCGAACTGACATAAAAAGGATGTCATTTCAATCCCTAACGCAAGCGTACTTGCCAACTATATTTTATATCCTATTTTATTTCGCTCTGGTGTATTTTCTTTTTTCTCAACCAATTCATCTAAATAAGAAAACACTAATTCTATATTTTTATCTTGATTAGTTAGTTTCTTCTTGATGCCTTCGATTTCTAATCGTAAACTTAAATTATCACTTAATAAATTTCTCATTTTAGTAAATATTCTAATAATTTTGATATTTACAGCAATAGCTCTATCGCTTTTTAGCACACTTGACAACATGGCAACTCCTTGTTCTGTGAAAACCATTGGTGCATAACGCAAACCCATTTTATCAGAATTGGAGGTGCCAAATTGACTCCTCCAATTTTGAAGCTCATCTTTAGTTAGTTCAAACATAAAATCATCAGGAAAACGTTCAATGTTTCTACGAACTTGTCTTTTTAATAATTTTGTTTCTACTTGGTATAACTCCGCTAAATCCCTATCTAATAGTACCTTTTGATTCCGAATCAAATAGATTTTATTAGTAATGATTTCATCAGGAATTATTAAATTTTCTTCTTCTTTTTTCATTCCTCTAATCTTGAAGTGCCAATTTGGTATTTCAAGTTGCTTTTATGATTTGGAGGTTGCTAATTGCTTCCTTCAATTATATTTTTTTTCAATAATATAAAATATTTCAAATAAAATAGACATAATAAATATTATATGAATATAAATGTTTTTAAAAAACTTAACTGATTTGTTTAGTTTTTCATTATTATTTTTTGAAATCACAAATACTACAAATCTTGTCCCAAGCTCCATTATAACGATAAACAAAGAGATAAATAATATTAAAACAGCTTTCTCAAACATTGATTTATTCAAAAAAATCAATAATATTGATAATATTGATAACCCGTTGTGCATTTAAATAATACTAATTTTTAAGTTGTTAATATTTCTATCAAAAGTAAACTTATTAATGAATTGAATAATTGTTAATGAGGTTAATTTTGAGAGTATTCTAGTCTTAAAACCT
>NZ_JAZGGG010000041.1:0-29170 GCF_036480315.1 Polaribacter sp. | reverse complement strand
AATACCTCTAAAATTTTCTCGTAATTTGCTCTAAAGCTGTTCATCTATTTAAATGTTTGAAATTCAATTAAATATACGATTCTCTTAATCAATGAACAGCTTTTTTATAATGCACAACAGGTTCTTTGTATAACATTGTATCAGTATCTTCTTTAATCGCACTATCGATATAAATAGATTTACGTTTGTAATGTCCAGCCATTGCTTCAATTCTATCATACTTCTCACCTTTTGTATCGGTGTCGGCTTCAACAGGAATGTGATAGCCTCTTTTATCGCCTTCTTCATCAAAATCATCTACAAATTCATGCATAGCAAAAGTTCCTTCAATAAAATAACTGATATTGTATTTCTGAAGGTTTTTGTCCTCGTAGATATTATACAGCCATTCAGCACAGAGAGCTCTAGAACCTTGTCTATTGTAAATTGCGAGAATATTGTATTCACGCCCTTTCTTACCTATAAAAATCAAGCCTTTGTAATCCCCTGCATCTGTATAACTTAAATCACCATAAAAACACAAAGCATCATATTGACTGAATCTATATCGTTGTTTGTAAACAACATCTTCATTTTTAAACACTTTTCCCTCTACAATATGAACATGCATATATTCACGCATAAAAGAACGATAAGGTGTTTTTCTATACTTCTTTCGCCAGTATTTTTCATCTGTTTTTGCTTCCCATGCTGGCTCAAAGTTTTTTAAATCTTTAACAGCAGGAACAGTAATCGTAAAATGCTCAATAGGATCTCCAAATTCTTTGGCAATTTTATTAATACGTTTAAATTCAATTTTTAAACGATTGATAACTGTGTTCTTATGGAAATTGTTATTTGACACTACAAAACGTCTACGTGGAGAACCTTCATCAAACGTACCTTGTAAATCTTCCCAAACCCATTCTACTGCTTCATCACTTAATTTATTATTCTTAACACGTTTTTTGCTATCTAAATCATCTACAGAGATAAAGTCTGGTCTTTCTGCTAGTTCACGAATACCACGAGGATTTTGCCCATAACCTAGTGAGAAAAATTTTACTCCATCAGAGGTTCTAAAGTCTCCGTTAATCCAATTCCCTGTTTTATAGCGTTTGCCATAATCAGAGATGATCCGCTGATTATATTCCAAATTCGCTTGAATGTCAGACAGTAGCTTCTTTGCTTTGTTTTCCGTTTGACCGACTAACAACATAAAGAAAAGCTCTTTTTTTACGAGGTATAAATACAGCGGAATCCCTAAATTTATATGTACAGATTTTGCACCACTCCTATATATTTCAGCGAGTGTGCTTCCTGTAGGGTTGTCTATTATTAATTTTGCAAGCTTTTTATGAAAAGGTGCACATTTTACTTTTGCATAAGCGTTAAAATAGTGTTCAAACCATTCTATATATTCCTTTTCTAACTCTTTAATACGAGTATTTTTTTCTTTAGGTGTTTCTGCAAGCTTTAAAGCAGATTTTTTGCGTAGACGATTGCAATTCGCATCATAACGATCAATTAATTTTTGCAGCTTCTTATCTATGTCAAATTTGGTAGTCACTATTCTAAAGTTGCTTTATAAATTAAAAATGCTCTATGTATTTTTGTGATTTCTAAAGCTTTTTCAGGGTCTATTTCACTAAACCAATTATCAAACTCTTCTAAAACACTTAAAACTACTTGTGTAGAGACCTTACTTGATACGTCTTGTAAAACTTTTGAAATTTTAGATAATGAATCCGCATCAATCGTTGCTTTTTCTCCAGAAGCAACTAATTCTAATTGTTTCTGAAGTAACTCTTTAATTTTGTGAGGCGCAGATAAGTTTTCGGTTCTACGTTCGTCCCAAGTTTTTTCTCCTTTTCTGCCTTTTCTCCATCTGCTGACAGTTTGCGAAGAAATGTCTAAAAAATCTGATACATACTCTCCAGTCTTACCATCTTCTATGATAAGCCTTTCTGCAATACTTCTTTTTTTCTGATTTGTTAAAGCCATTAATTACTTGTTTCTATACGAAAGTATAGAAACTGACTCCTTGACTCTACAATGTTTGCAATGCTTGCAACATAGTCTGCAAGCATTGCAAACATTCTTTTTTTAGGGTATTTATTACCTCACTTTTGACGCTCAAAAGCTTAACATTTACAAATGATAATTAAAGTAAAAGACAATAAAATATGGTTACATGGACGCATGTGGTCTGGCGATGATATGTATTTTGACCATCATTTTTCTCAAATTGAAAAAGTGCATAGTGAAATTAAAGTGCATGTGCATTCTATTGGTGGTGATGTTTTTACGGGTAATTACATTCATTCAAGATTAAAGAATTCTGAAGCAACAATAGATATGCAAGTTGACGGTGTTGCTTTTTCTATGGGAGCTTTTCTTTTACCAGCTGCTGATAAAAGAAGTATTGTTAAAAATGGTTTTGTAATGGTGCATCAAGCACAAGGAACCACAAGAGGAACCGCAGCAGATCATCGTTCTAATGCCGAATTATTAGACGGTATGAACGAAAACTTTATTGAAGACTTAATAACAATGACTGGTAAAGCTAGAAAATCTGTTTTAAAATGGTTTGAAGGTGATACATACTTTAATTCAAAAAAAGCATTAGAAAACGGAATTGTAGACGAAATCGTAGACCCAGTTGTTAATGTAAAAATCAATGAAAAACAGGCAATTGCTAATCCTGAATTGTTTGGTCAATTCGAAGCTCTTTTAGCAACCTCACAAACACAAAATAATTATAAATCAAAATCAATAAAAATGAAATTAGAAATAATTGCAAAGTATGGATTGACTGGTTTGACTGAAGCTTCTTCTGATACAGCAGTATTTGAAGCTCTGGAAAAACATTTCAATGCGCAAAGTAAAACAGCAGATTTAACTGCATTACAAGGAAAGTATGACATTTTAGAAAAAAGTGTTAAGGATCAAAAAGAAGCTAAAATTGAAGCTTTGTTAAAGCCATTAGAAGGTAAGTTGGATAAAGATAAAATCGAAACTTATAGAACTATTGGAGAAACAAGTGGTATTGAAGCTTTATCGCTTGCTTTAGAAGGTGTAAAAGGTAGACCAGATATTGCAGCATTATTTACTGGTAGAACCGATGCAAGTGTTACCGCTACTGTAAAAGATGGTTGGGACTGGGACAAATACCAAAAAGAAGATCCTAGAGGTATAGAAGCTTTGGCTAAAAATAACCCTGATGCTTATTTGGCTTTAGGTAAGGCAAAGTTTGGAAATCAATTTCAAATTTAATAATAATATAAAACCCATAAAATGGCAGGATTAAATCAAGAAGTATGGACAGACGTTGCTGTACTTCAATATAGAGAAACTGAAGACGCACAATTTCTAAATGAAATTACAGATGAGTCGAGACACGTAAACGACACAAAAAGTGGAAAAAACCAAACCATTCATTTAGTTGATATTGGTATTGATCCAGAAGTATTGATTAACAATACTACATATCCAATTCCAGCAGCTGCTCAAACAGATGCAGATATTCCTATTAATTTAGATAAATATCAAACGTACGTAACAAATGTTACAGATGATGAGCTTGATTATATTGCTTACGATAAAGTGAAAATTGTACAGCAAAAGCACGTTAAAGCTATTATGGCTAGAAAGCATGCTAAAGCTGCGCATGCATTAACTCCTTCTACAAACACTGCGAACACGCCTATTCTTGTTACTACTGGAGAAACTGTTGATGGTCGTAAAAGATTAATTAGAAGAGATGTTTTGACATTGAAATCAGCTTGGGATAAATTAAAAATCCCTCAATCTCAAAGGATATTGGTGTTATGTTCTGATCATTATAATGATTTATTATGGGAAGCAATTGAAATGAAAAAATCTGCTGATCATTTATCTTCAAATGAATTTGGATTATTAAAACAGCGTATTGAAGGTTTTAAAACCTACTGGTATGTTGATTGTCCACATATTACAGTGGCTACAAAGGTTAAAAAATCTTTTGGTTCTATTCCTGGTGCTGGAGACAAAGAAGCGTCATTTGCTTTTGTATCTGATGATATGTTTAAAGCAATGGGAGCTACAGTTTTCTATGAAGACAAGCCAACTCCTAGAACACAGCAATGGGAGTTTAACATGAAACATTTTTTCATCGTATTGCCTAGAAAAGCTAGAGGTATTGCAGCGATTGTTTCTGATATAGCATAATAATAACTAAAACCTAAAGACAGAATGAAAATTACAAAAGAAATAAATGAAGCTGCTTCCAAATTTTTTGGAAGCAATGCTTCGTTCTCGGAAGTGTTTGTAAATAAGGATGGAGAATTCTTTACAAGCGACAACCTTGCATCTAATAGTGTTGGGAATAAGAAGTCTGATTACGCTCTTATTTTAAAGAGTGATGTGGTTTCAAAAGAAGAAACTAAAGATCAAAAAAAACTTTTAGAAACTGTTAAAACGGTAGAAGGAAGTATGGTAATTATTACTGATGATAAAAAGGAATTAACATTCTTAAAAATCAAAGATGAAGTTAGAGAGCCTATTGAAGGGGATGAAGCTACTATTGATGGCAAGCCAGCAAATGGTGAGTATAAATATCAAGGTTCTTCTTTAAGTTTTAAAGAAGGAAAGCTAGCAAAAATCGTTTTTGAAAAAGACGCTACACGTTCAATATTTTCTAAAATATTTAGTAAATAATGGCAAGTTTAGACGGAGCTAAAATTCAAAAAGGTAAAGTAGGTGCAAATGCATTAGCAGTTAGCGATGGAGTTTCTGGGCTTCTAGCTGCTGCTCCTGCAGCTGCTAATTTACCTATAGGAACGGTTAAAGGAATCTACAATTTGGTAGATGCTGAAAACCTTGGAATTACTCCAGCTTATGATAAAACAAACGATGTAAATGTTTACAGACATATAAATGAATTTTACCGTTTGGCTGGAGAAGGAACGAAACTCTACATTTTATTAGCTGATCAAGCTACTACTTTGGTAGAGATGTGTGAAAGTGCAAATGACACTTTATGTAAAGCTTTAATTACTGAAGCTGAAGGAACAATTAGACAAATTGCTTTATCTGTTAATCCAACTGGAGTAACTACCATGTTAAACGGAATGCCAGCTGATGTATATAATGTGATTGCAAAAGCGCAATTGTTATACAAATGGGCTGACGACAACTTTATGTCTTGTAATATTTTGTTAGAAGGTTATGATTTTGGTGGTAACGGTGCTGCATCCGCAGATTTAAGAGCAATTGAAAATGTGGCTGCTCCAAATGTATCTGTAGTTATAGGTCAAGATTTTAACTATGCAAGCGGTTTAGTCGATAACGCTAAAAAAATGGCTGACGTAGGAACTGCTCTAGGAACTGTAAGTGCAGCAGCTATAAATCAGAACATCGGAGATAATGAATCTTTTAATTTGACGGATGGTATAAAAGGTAAATGGTTGGTTGCTGGACTGTCTAATAATAAAACCATTAAATCTCAATTGAGTCATTTACAAACGTTAGATGATAAAGGATATCTTTTTGGAACAACCTATCCGCCAATGGCTGGAGTTCGTTGGAACAATGATCATACTTGTGTAGAAATTATACAAGATGCTGAAGGTAATATTAATGAGCATACTATTGCTTATGGTAGAACGCATGACAAAGCACGTAGGTTGTTAAGAAATGCTTTATTACCAAAAGTAAAAACAAAACAACCAGTAGATAAAAGTGGAAAGCTACCAACTGGTGTTATAAAGTATTTCGAGAACCTTGGAGATACTGTTTTTGCTGATATGGAAACTGCTACAGAAATTTCTTCAGGAAAAACATCAGTAGATCCTAATAGTGATTTAATTACTGCAAAAGAACTGATTGTAAAATTTCAGATTGTGCCTTATGGAACTGTGGTTAAAATTAACGGAACGTCTAATCTTAAAAATAGCATCTAATGAGTAAAGTAATTAGAAATAGCAAAGCTTACGATAGCGGCGATGTAGATATAAATATCGCTGGAGTTCCTTCAGATCTTGTAGAGATTAGCTACAATACAGAGCAGGAACACCAGATGAATTATACCTTAAAGAACAAAGGAACTTCCTGGTCCAAAGGAAAGATTTCAGATACGTGTACAGCCACTTTTATGATGCAAGACATTGCTGCCATAGAAAAAGCTGCTGGAGGTAATTTACTTAATGTAAAGCCATTTTATATCAATGTAACATTTACAAATGAGTACAGTGATATTATTAATGATACCATTTTAGCCAAGTTTCAAGACCAAGGTCGTGAGGTTACTGGAGATATGGGATTGAATAAACAACACACATTGTTTGTGTTAGATACTGATTATAATAATTTTTAATTATGAGTAAAATGACAAAAGAGCAAAGAGATGCTCTAATAAAAAAACACGGTGAAGGTAATTTAAGAATGTTAGAAATTCCAACTACTGAATCTCAAACTGAATTTATAGAGGTTGTTGCAATTGTACCAACTAGAACGGTATTTGGGCAGTTTCAAAAATGGAGTGATGCAAACCCTAAAAAAGCTTCAGAAATTTTAGTTAGAGGTTGTATTCTAACAAACAGAGAGCAGATAGAAGCAAATGATTTTATGTTTAATACTACTTTAAATGTATTAGCCGAATTAGTACCAATGGGGGAAGGTAGAATAAAAAAGTTCTAGAAGACTGCTCTGGCTTACATTACTCTGGAAAAAAGGATGGCATTTTTAAAGTTGATGCCTATTTAAGCCATTTTTTACACATTCCTTTTCCTGAAAAATTAAGTGATGTTGAGTGGTCTCTAAAATGGGCACAGGTAAAGTTTTTAGCAGATTCGGGGGTTCTGGGTCAACAAATGAAAGAAAATTTAAAATGACTCAAGTAACAATCAATTTATCTGAAAGATATGCAGCTGCATTCGGAACGTTAGCAACATCTAACCAACCGAATGCAGTTACTGTTGCTAAAGAGAATAATAAATACAATCTTGAATTTTATGAAAAGTCTAAAGTAGATTTTGAAGAAATGTCTTTTTCTTATGGAGATCAGAAGATAGCATTTGGTTCTGTGCCTTTTATTTCAAATAGTGAAAACGAAAATATTTTAGCTCCACCACCAATTGTGAGTTTCTCTCGAGATAAAAAACACATTATTACAGATATTAATGGTACTGCAGATGAAGTGGTTGAACATTGGAGCACTAGACAATATGATCTGAGAATAAGAGGCCTTTTAATTGATCTAGAAAACCACCAATACCCAGAGAATAAAGTGAGCGAGTTAAATCGTTTTTTTGAGCACAATGGAGTTGTTGATGTTTATGGAACACAGTTCTTTGACAAAGATATATGGAGTGTTTATTTTAAATCGATTGAAATAAATGGTGTACAAGGATTTGAGGATACTATTCAATTTGTATTAACAGCTAGAGCTATTAGGCCAGTTGGATTTACATTGTTAAAACCTAATCTATAATGAGATACCTTTATTATAATATGAGTTGTAGAGTTACTATTGGTAACGTTATGATAGACTATGTAAATAGTATTTCAATTACTGAAAGTATAAAAAAGTTAGCGGATGTAGCCACTGTAGTAATACCTCGTGAATATTTGGCTGCTTCAATAGGTGGTAAAACTGAAAAGTTTGCAAATCAAAACATTTTAAAATTCATAAAAGTAAATGACCCAGTAATAATCAAATTAGGTTATGATGGTAAATTAGAAACTGAATTCACTGGTTATGTAAGTAAAGTGTCTGCAGATATTCCTTTAGTAATTGAATGTGAAGACGAGATGTTTCAATTAAGAAAAAGTAATTTTTCTAAAACATTTAGATCTGTTTCATTATTACAACTTTTAAAAACAATTGCTCCTAATTATAAGTATGATGTTATTGATGATATAAAGCTTGGAAAGTTCACTATTAACAATGCATCAGCTTACAGAACTCTAGAAACTTTAAGAAAGGATTACGGTTTACATTCTCGATTCGTAGGTAAAATTCTTCAGGTTGGTTTTCCAATTAGTTTAATTCCACAAGCTGTTCATGAAATTAACATTAATAGAAATGTTAGAGCTCAGAGTAATGATTTAAAATTTGTGAGAAAAGAAGATTTTAAAATATTACTGAAGGCAATTTCAATAAATAAAAATGGTGCAAGATTAACCAGTGATTTTGGTGATAAAGATGGAGCGCAAAGAACACTTCATTTTACAAATAAAACTTTAAGTGAGTTAAAATTGTTGGCTGAAAAGAATTACAAGAGTTTGAATTTTGATGGTTATCAAGGTAGTATTCCTACTTGGGGATTGCCAAGAACTAAAGCAGGAGAGTCTGTAGATATTACAGACCCAAACTATAAAAATAGTGAGCGTAATGGGAAGTATCTCATTGAAGAAGTTATAAAGAAGTTTAATAGTACAGATGGGTTTAAACGCATCAATAAATTAAGTTTAAAATTATGAAAATACTACAAGAAAACGATTACTCCGTTGCTGCCATTATTATTGGTTGCGATGTTGCAACCATTAAAGCCGTTGCTGAAGTTGAAAGTGCTGGAGGTGGTTTCAATAAAGATGGTTCACCAAAAATTTTATTTGAAGGTCATTGGTTTCATAGGTTAACAAATGGAAGGTTTACAAATTATTTAAATAGAAATATAAGTTACCCAAAATGGATACGAACTTTCTATAATCAAAATCAGCACAAGCGATTAGATAAAGCGGTTCAGTTAGATCGTGATGCTGCTCTTAAATCTGCAAGTTGGGGCAAGTTTCAAATTATGGGATTTAACTATGACAAATGTGGGTTTGACAATGTTCAGCAATTTGTAAATGCAATGTATAAAAGTGAAGGAAAGCAATTAGAAGCATTTGTAAACTTCATTATCTCAAGAAGAATTGACGATGAATTAAGAAATAAAGATTGGGCAAAATTTGCTTATTTCTATAATGGTTCTGGATTCAGAAAAAATAAATATGACGAAAAATTAGCAAAAGCTTATAAAAAACACACATCATGAAAAAATTAATTTTAATCTACATCCTAATATTTGGCTCTTTTATAGGCTGTGGTTTATTAACAAAAACAGTGAAAAAAGAGCGTGAAACAAACATCATTCAAAAGGATAGTATTGTCTATAATTTTATTAAAAAAGATAGTACAATAATAAACACCAGGACTGAAATTACTCCAGCTTCAAAAACCGATTTAATTTTAAGAAATGTATGTGATAGTCTTGGTAATATTAAGATAGCAGAATTGCAAACGCAATTAGGTAAAACGAATATTAAAATTAGAACCATAGATAACACTATTTATTTAGAAGCAAATACAGATAGTATTATTCAGGTTTACAAATCTAAATATGAATATAAATTTAAGCAAGATAGCATCGCTTTAAATAGCAGCTATAAAGAGAAAGTAAAATTAAAAGAAGTAAAAGTGAAAACACCTAAATGGGCGTGGTTACTTCTTATAGGAATTGCTTTAGCATTATTTTTAAAATTAAGAAAATAAATGAGTTTTGAAACTGCTTTTTTATCACTATTAAATAAACACGAAAAGATGATTATTACTTCAGGAATTGTTTCTGAAGTAAATCAAGATTCAATAGATGTTGAACGTGAAGGAATGCCTCCACTTCTGGACGTTCGTTTTAATAGTGTTTTAACAGCAGTTCAAAACCAATTTAAGGTAACACCAAAAAAAGGAAGTGTTGTTTTATGTGGAATTATAGAAAGCGATATTTCTGAAGCTCTGTTAATTGCTTGTAGTGAAATTGATAAAGTAGAAGTTACAATCGATTCTTCAGAATTTGAAATTGATAAAGATGGTTTTAAAATAAAAACTGAAGATATTAATTTAAAAGATGTTTTAGAAAGTGGTTTAAACAACCAAAATGAAGTGAATAAAGTATTGCAAAAAGTAGTTGTTGCAATTGGTGCAAGTCCTGATGTTGCAAAGCTTGTAGAAATTGAAGATAGTACTACTGAAATAATTGAAGATTTATTAAAAGTATTGAAGTAATGGCATTAGATAAAGCAACATTAGTAACTGATTTGAAAAGCATTTTTAACAATGCGGATAAAGAAAGTAATATTGATGCTATTGCTACACAAATGGCAAATGCAATTGATAGATATGTTAAGACTGGTAATGCAGTTGGTGTTGATAGTAGAGCAGATACTCATAATTTAACAATACAATAATGAATAAAGATATAGCACTTGACGAAAATGGCGACTTAAAAATAGTTGATGGCGACTTTGTGATTGAAGAAAGTGATCAGCAACATGTAATAGATGTTTTTAATTCATCTGCAGGAGAATTTAAAGAATTTCCTTTAGTTGGTTTTGGTGCTATAAAATATCTGAAGGGAATAAAAAAAGAGAACGAATTTAAAAGAGATCTAATAGTACAATTGCAGAATGTTGGGTATGAAAATCCAACTATTGATTTATCTGAAGGTTTTGAAAATTTAAACATAAAAGTATAATGAATTTCATACAAGAAAATTTACCATTACTACTAGGCTATCTATTTGGAGCAGGAGGAATTTTTGCATTTATTTTTGAGCGTAAAAAAAACAAAGCAGTTACAAAAGGAGTTCAAGCTGATGCTGAAACAAAAGAGATTAATAACGCATCGATTATTATAGGTCAATATAAAGATGCATTAGAAGATTTACCTATTAAATATGAGTTAAAGTATCTAGAGATGGAAAAGCTCTGGGAAAAGAAAGTACAAATGCTTTCAGATGAAATTAAGCATTTAGACAATTCTTATCAACGAAAATCAAAGTTATTGGAAGATGAAATAAAGCTAAAAAATAAATTCATTATTTCATTAAAAAGAGAAGTTAGAGAAAAGGAATCTGAAAATAAATTATTAAAGGAAGCTCTAAAAGATGCAAGTAACAATACTAAATAATCAAACGCTATTAGATATTGCAATACAAAGAACAGGTAAAGCAGAAAATCTGTTAAAAATTGCAGTAGCAAACAATCTAGTACCAACAGAACTAATTGCACCAGGAACTACAATTGTAATTCCAGATACAGTTGATATTGATGAAGATATAATAAGGTATTACACTGCAAATAATGTGTTGCCTGCAACGGCATTAACAGAGGAGCAAAAAACAGAATTAGAATTAACATTTTGGAAAAAAGTGTTTAGAGCATTTAAAAAATAAGAAATGGCAGAAGTTAGCAAAGCAACAATATTAGGTTATTTAGAAACAACAGATGAAAGTGTTTTAAATCAAATTAGTAATATTTTAGATAGTTTTTTTCATAAAACTGAAGGTAAGATTGTAAAAACAATTACTGATGTAAATGATAAATTAACTATAACTTTTTCAGATGATACTACAAAAACTGTCTATAATTCAGAATTTTTAGACACTTTAATTACTGAGTTAAATACCAATGCCGTTAGCGGTTGGATATTTGTAAAAACAAAGGCAGAATTATTAGCCTTAACAGGAGACATTACAAAAGGTTATTATGTTTTAAAAGATGATTTAGAGATTTCAAATAATGGAGTATGGGGATTTGATGGAACATCTTTTTACAAAGGAGATGATATAGTAGATCAAAAAGTTGATGCCAATAATACTACTAGAGGTGTTAGTGGTTTTGGTGTTGCAAAAGCTTTAATTGATAAACCTAATTTAATACAAAGTAAAAATATTTTTGATATCAATAACCACAAACCAAGTCATTATGTTAAGTGGAATACTGGTGTGCATACTTTTAATGAAGATTTTATAATTGTTACTGTAGAAGGTTTAAAACCAAATAAGGATTATATTTTTTCAAATCAAGGAGAAAATAATCCAAGTGGAGTTAGTAATTTACAGCAAATGGCTTTTAAAAACGCTTCTGATGGTTGGGTTTCTGGACATGCTGGAGGTGTTAATTCAGTAACTATTAATACAGGTGCAGATATTGTAAAAGCAGAATTTACTATTGCAGTAAACAGATTGGGTTATCAATATCAATTAAATGAAGGGACAGAAAGAGGTGGTTTTATACCTTTTTCAAAAACTCTTTCTAATCAATATTTAAATCCCAACTTACAAAAAATGTTAGCTCCATTTTTTAAAGTTGTAAAAACTTTTCATCCAACAGATTTGTCTTATGAATATCAAAATTTACGTACAGCATTAGAAAGTTGTACAGATGAATCTGTACAATATGAAGTTTGGATATATGTAGATGTTGCTAATTGTCTGTTAGATTATTTTACATCTGCAGAAATATTCAATCCTTTATTTAAAGGATTGAATATTCCTCACAATGTTGTTTTAGTCAATAAAACAGGTAATTTTTATTGTCACATTCATGCTGAATTAGATTTAGCAACATATGATGAAACCACAAGAGAACGTGTTTCAGGCTTAAATTTCATTTACAGTGGCGGATTTAAAGGTATTCTTCCAACAGGTAAAAATATTAGGTATGCTGTGCATGATGATATAGGATCTGACAAAGTTAATGCATGGAGATTATATGAAGATTGTGCTGCCAACAAAATAGGTAAGGAAGGTTATACACAAGCAATTGGAGCAGGAACACGTTCAGGTATGGTTATGACGTTAAGGCGTGTTAAAGCATATACAGATGATGAAGGTGCAGCTTTTTCATGTCATAATAATGTGAATTTTGCTAAACCTTCAAAAATTATTATTGAGGATTGTGATTTTGAATCAAAAGAGGGTTATAATTCAATCGCTTTTGGTTCAGTAGGTAGTGGACAAAATGATGAAATAATTGTAAGAGGTTCTACAATTAATAATGGAATTCGTTTATATGAAGAGTCACCAGGAGCAGGTATAGATTGGAAGTTGTCTGGAGGAGGAAACTCTAAAGTACCAGTATATATTGAGCATACAACACCAAATCAATACACATATCATTTTTTAGATGATGTGGAAGAATTACGGAATAGAAATGGCACAACTCAATTAAGAGGAGAGGCTGTCTATCTAAATTATAGCGGTTCTGGTGGTTGTTTTCGATTTTCAAATTCAGTAACTGTTTCAAACTTGGTATATGGAATTCGATTTGAAGACACACCTGCAGGAGAGCTTGGAAAAGTTAAAAGATTTGTGTCTGGTAATTATTTAGCTATTTCGGACACTAATTTAGTTGGTACAGCAATTAATGATAAGATTGGAATTATTAATGGAGAGTTAGCTATTGTAAATTCTGACGATTTTATTGGTATAGTTGTTTTAAATAATTTTATAAGAATAAAATAAAATGAGTAACATTCAAGAATATAAAGAGAAACAAATAGCTCAAAAAGAAAGCCTACCAGAGTTAACATCATTAGATAGCTCCTCTAAAGTTTCTATATGGAGTCAATGGTTTTATATTGTTGGCTTTGTAGCTAATAGTTTAAAAGAACTATTTACACTTCATAAAACTGAAATTCAAGCATTAATTAAGGCTCAAAAAATAACCAATATTGATTATTACAGAACTATCCTTTTTGCATACAGAGATGGACACACTTTTAGTAGATCTGCTCTTGAATATTCAGATGATTACACAGCTAATGAAATAGCAGCTGCACAAATTATAAAACGTGTGGCAGTACAAGCATTAAAGATAGAGAATAGATTAAGCTTATTTGTTAAAATAGCCACAGAAGATGCTAACGGAAAACTTACAAAAATAGATGAGGCAACATTAACCAGGATAGAAAACTATGTATTTGTAAACTCAAATGCGGTGCAAATTGAATACTTTTCAGACAAAGCAGATGATTTAAGAATAGAATTAGATGTTTATATCGATAATACAATTTTATCATCAGATGGTGTTAGAATAGACGGTACATCGAACACGCCAGTTGCAGATTCAATTACTACTTTTTTAGCTGATAAAAATTTTAAGTTCGATGGCGAAATAGTTTTATCTCAACTAGTAAATGCTATTCAGAAAGTAGACGGAATCGAATCTGAAGCTGTAAGAATTGTAAATGCTGAAGCTTCTTACCAAACTCCTGCAAGTTGGGAAACAATTACAGAACGTTACACAGCAAGATCTGGTTATTATGATTTAACTGAAGAAAATTTAAAAATTAACTATTTAATAAAAGAGTAATGCTGCATGACAACGTTTTTAAAATCGACTTTTACGCATTGGCTGTTCAGCTAATGCCAGTACAATGGCGAAAACCAAGACATATTGCATTTGTAAAGGTGTTAGTAACACCTTTTGTGTTAATGCTTCAGCAATTAAGAAAGTACAGAAGCACCACTATTTACAAACTACAGCACGATAGCCGAATTGGTAAAGTAGAAAAAGTTTTAAATGATAAGTTTGATATCATTGAAAGGCGAATTCTAATTATTGAAGGACAACGGAAACGTCAAAATTATAGTTTCTATAGAAGTGAAAATCGAGAAGCATTAGCAACTCCATTTGTAACGTATTCCCAAGATGAAGTTGCTGAATTTTCTTCAGATTTTGAAGTATGTATTCCAACTGTTGTTGGTTTAATATCAAGTGATTTAACACAATTAAATACGTTGGTTAGATATTATGCAGACAAAGACAAACATTTTGTAATAAAATTAATTTAGAATGAAACATATAGCAGAAATAGCAGTTGGCGGATTTATTGTCGACAATGAATATCATAAAACAATTGGCGAAATGATAGCGCAACGAGATGTTGCTATTTTATCATTGGTAGGAAATAAAGCAATAATCTCTGGTGTTACAGTTGATGCTGCAAATCACACAAACGGAATAATTACTTACAATGGTAAGATCTATTCTTTTGTTGGTGGTGTTACTCAAGCAACTGTAACCACAAAAAGAGTTGCAATCGATAGACCGAATGAAAGTCAAGTAGATGCGCCTGCATACTATGAAGATATCATTGCCTTTGGAGATGATGGTTTAGAAACTTTTCCTTTTTCTGATTTGAATAGATTTTACATCAACGCTCCAGAATTAAAAGAAATTAAAATAATTGGTAGAAACATTACCAATGCAGAATTAGCAGGTACAGGTTGGTTTGTTGCAGATGGCACAAATACTACTGATAATTTAATAGATAAGTTTTTTGTAGTTGCAGGTGGAGATCATGCTGTTGGCAATACAGTCGGTTCTAAAACTAAAGTAATTGCAGCTGCTAACTTACCAAAAGTGTCTTCTGGTTTATTCGGAGGAGAAGTTGGTACTGGTTGGCCAGATTCAGCAGCAAGTAATATAGCACAAGGAGATAACCATTCTTATCCTAGAAAAACAAAAGAAATAAAATTAGATGATTTTGGAGCAAACAATACTCCGCTAGATATTACACCGCTATCTTATGCAGTTGTAGCAATACAATTTATAGGAATATAGAAAAAAACCTTTGGTGGGATAGGTTTAAAAAAGTCCTCCGTTTTAAATTAGTTACCACACCTTTTTAAACAAGAACCCGAAAGCTACGGAGGACAATGTCTTCTGTGCTTTCGGGTTTATATGTTTTTTAGGTGTGGTATAGCAAAGATAAGTAAGTTAATTAAATATAAATACAGTAAATAGATTAAATGAAAAGTAAATTTTATAACACAGCTCCTTTGCCTTTTGTAGGTCAAAAAAGGAATTTTATCAAACATTTTAAAGAAGAATTACATTCTAAAGTTGCACCACCACTATATGTAGATTTATTTGGAGGTAGTGGTTTGCTTTCTAGAGCAGCAAAAGACGTGCATCCTACAGCAAAAGTAGTTTATAATGATTTTGATAATTATAGAAAACGTTTGAAAACAATATCAAAAACAAACAAAATACTCCAAGATTTAAGGGTTTTGGTGGATGGTATTGAACGAAAAAAGATAGTGCCAAAAGAGATAAAAGAAAAAATAATTAATAGAATAAAGCAAGAATCTGGCTTTATAGATTTTATTACTTTGTCGAGTTCTTTATTGTTCTCTATGAAATATGTCAGTTCTATTCAGGAACTTGAAAAGGAAACTTTATACAATAAAGTAAAAATAAACAATTACCCAACAGCTAAGGATTATCTTGATGATATTGAGGTTGTTTCTACAGATTATAAGAAAGTATTTGAGAAGTACAAAGATGTCGAGAATGTTGTGTTTTTAATAGATCCGCCATATTTATCAACAGACTGCTCAACTTATAGTAGTGATGGTTATTGGAAACTGAAGGATTATTTAGATGTTTTAAAGACATTGCAGAATCAAAACTATTTTTATTTCACATCTAACAAGTCTAGTATCATAGAATTGTGCGAATGGATTAGTGATTACACTGGAGGTTTAAATCCTTTTGAAAATGCTGCAAAAAAAGAATACAAGGCAAGTATGAATCACAACGCAACATATACTGATATTATGCTGTTTAAATGGACTCAAACAACTACTTATTAAATAGTAATTTGAACGCTGTTTAAATAGCTTTTAAATGGCGTTCAAATTTTAATTAACTATTCGTTTTCATTGCCATTAAAAAATGTATTTTTGGTTTCGCCGATTATCTTAAGGTCATAAAAAAAGCTGATGTTAGAACATCAGCTTTTAAAAATTATTGTGTAAATATTATTTTAAGAATCTAAAATAGTATTTAAAATTTTATTTGGTCTCATTGCAGCACCAACTAAAGCTTCTTTTGGTTGATAATAACCTGCAATATTTACCGGGTTTCCTTGTATTTCATTTAATCCAGAAATTATAGAAGTTTCATTTTCTTTTAAATCTGTAGCAATTTTTGAAAATTCAGCTTTTAATTCTGCATCTTTATTTTGATTTGCTAACTCTTCAGCCCAATACAGTGCTAAATAGAAATGAGAACCTCTATTGTCTAATTCACCAACTTTTCTAGATGGAGATTTATCATTATCTAAAAAGGTATCTGTAGCGTTGTCTAAAGTTTCAGCTAATATTAAAGCTTTAGAATTGTTGTTTGTGTTTCCTAAATGTTCTAAAGAAACAGCTAATGCTAAAAATTCACCTAAAGAGTCCCAACGTAAATGATTTTCTTTTACAAATTGCTGAACATGTTTTGGAGCAGAACCACCTGCACCAGTTTCAAATAAACCACCACCATTCATTAAAGGTACAACTGATAACATT
This sequence comes from Polaribacter sp., assembly GCF_036480315.1. Taxonomy (GTDB): domain Bacteria; phylum Bacteroidota; class Bacteroidia; order Flavobacteriales; family Flavobacteriaceae; genus Polaribacter. The sequence goes on along the minus strand of NZ_JAZGGG010000041.1, from coordinate 12,083 downwards.
TTTGCAGAAGTTCCCAATTCTAAAATTGGAAATAAATCTGTTAAGTAATCTCTTAACACGTTTCCAGAAACAGAAATTGTGTCTTCACCTTTTATAATTCTCTCTAATGTAAATTCTGTTGCAGCTAATGGAGATAAAATTCTAATATCTAAACCAGAAGTATCATGATTTGGTAGATAAGTATTTACTTTTTTAATGATTTCAGCATCATGTGCTCTGTTCTCGTCTAACCAGAAAACAGCAGGAGTTTTAGAAGCTCTTGCTCTAGTTACAGCTAACTTTACCCAGTCTTGAATAGGAGCATCTTTTGCTTGACACATTCTCCAAATGTCACCAGCTTCAACATTGTGTTCAGTTAAAACAGTTCCGTTTTCATCAATAACCTGAACTTTACCATCACTAGCAATTTCAAAAGTTTTATCATGAGAACCATATTCTTCTGCTTTTTGAGCCATTAAACCAACATTAGGAACCGTTCCCATTGTTGTTGGATCAAATGCACCATGTTTTTTACAAAAATCGATTGTTGCTGTATAAATACCAGCATAAGAACTATCTGGTATTATTGCTTTAGTATCTTGTAATTTACCTTCTTTGTTCCACATTTGTCCAGAAGTTCTAATCATTGCTGGCATAGAAGCATCAATAATTACATCTGAAGGAACATGAAGATTGGTAATCCCTTTGTCAGAATTTACCATTGCTAAATCTGGGTTTTTAGCGTAAATAGCATCAATGTCAGCTAAAATTTCTTCTCTTTTTTCATTAGAAACTTCATCAAGGTTGCTTAATAAATTTCCAAATCCATTATTTACATTAACACCAATTTCTTCAAAAGTTGCTGCGTGTTTAACAAATAAATCTTTAAAAAATATTCTTACTGCATGACCAAAAATAATTGGGTCAGAAACTTTCATCATTGTTGCTTTCATGTGTAATGACAACAATATGTTTTTTGCTCCTGCATCTGCAATTTCAGTTTCTAAAAAAGCTAGTAATGCTTTTTTACTCATTACTGATGCATCAATAATTTCTCCTTCTAATAACTGAATGCCTTTCTTTAAAAGAGTACTGTTTTTATTAGCATCAACAAACTGTATGTTAACAGAAGTTGCTTTAGATACTGTTACAGATTTTTCATTGTTTGCAAAATCTCCAGCAGTCATCGTTGCCACATGTGTTTTAGAGTCTGAACTCCATTTCCCCATAGAATGCGGATTCTTACGGGCATAATTTTTTACTGCTTTTGGAGCTCTTCTATCAGAGTTTCCCTCACGTAAAACAGGATTTACTGCGGAACCCTTTACTTTATTATAACGTGTTAAAATAGCCTTATCTTCATCTGTTTTTGTTTCCTCTGGAAAATCTGGAAGTGCATATCCTAAAGCTTGTAATTCTTCAATAGCCTCTTTTAGTTGAGGTACAGAAGCACTAATGTTTGGTAACTTTATGATGTTAGCTTCTGGCTGTTTAGCCAGTTTTCCTAATTCTTCTAAAGCATCTTCTACTTTTTGATCATCTGTTAAGAAATCAGAAAAATTAGCTAGAATTCTTGAAGCTAAAGAGATATCTTTTACCTCAATTTCTATATTAGAAGTTTTGGTAAAAGTTTTAACGATTGGTAAAAAAGAACGTGTTGCTAAAGCAGGAGCTTCATCAGTTTTAGTATATACGATTTTAGCTATTTTACTCATGTAAATTGTATTTTAAGTAGTTGAAATATTCTTATTTACTTTCTAAACGAAAAATAAGTTTTGAAAGCTAGCAAATTTAAGAATTTTAGTTGAGTTTAGTATTGGTAAAATGCCATTAATTGGTAGGATTTTTTGCAGTATTAATAATATTTGAAATCGATTTCGTAAATATTAAAAATAAAAGCCATATCAAGCATTTTATTGCATTGATATGGCTTCTTTGAAATAGTTTTTAAACGATTTTGTATTACTACAAAACATATAAGAATACACTTATATTTCTTTTTACAGAAATTATACTGACTATTTCAATTGTTGAAACATTGTTAATTTTAAAGAAGTATAATACTTTATTAAAATTTTTATCAATATTTCGATTGTCATCATTAAAATAAACTTTTTCAGAAAGGTTTATTATTTTCATAATTTACAATTCTTACTTTGATTTTCTTCTTGTGTTTTTACAAACAAAAAAAGAGTCAACTTACTTTTTGTGATAAACAATATATAAAGAACGTTACTTTATGTATTTACTTGATAATTTTATTAGTTTTTGAAGACTTTAAGTTCAATTAAAATGTAAATTCTATTGTAAATATAAAACTGATTTTAATACTTACAAAGTTTTTAACAGTTTAGTAATCAACATGATGTTAACCAGTCTTGTTAACAATTGTTCATTAAAAAAGGCGTTGTGAAAATTCACAACGCCTTTTTGTATTTTTATTTGGAAGAGGTTATCTTCTTTTTTCAGTAATTCTAGCTTTTTTACCAGTAAGACCTCTAAAGTAAAAGATTCTAGCTCTACGAACTTTACCTCTTTTGTTTACTTCAATTTTTTGAATAGAAGGTAAGTTTACTGGAAAAATTCTTTCAACACCTACAGTACCAGACATTTTTCTGATTGTAAAAGTTTCAGAAAGACCAGTTCCTCTTCTTTGTATAACAACTCCTCTAAAAAACTGAGTTCTTACTTTTTCACCCTCTTTAATTTCGTAGTATACAGTAATTGTATCACCAGCTGCAAATTCTGCAAATTCTTTTTTTGTTACAAATTCGTCTTGTACAAATTTTATTAAAGCTTCCATATTTAATATTTATTATTTTTTGTAAAGCAACGTTCACGATTTCTTCGTCAGAGGTTAATTTAGCGGTTGCAAAAATAGCACTTTTTTTTAGTTGATAAAACTAAATTCAATTATTTTTTTGGTTGATAATCAGTACAATAGAAAACCCAGAATTTTCTACGCTCTTTATTATTAATTTTTATGATAATTGGCGTTAGTTCTACAACTTCTTTAAAGTGATTTGTTAATAAAGAATCTATATTTCCTAATTTTTTATTATCCTTAAATGGTTTGTCTGAATCTATAAAAATGGCGTTTTGTCCTTTTAAGGTTGATAAATCATCGCCTAAATAATCGAAATGTAAAGCTGGTAAACCGATAATGTTTTGCGCATATACTTTATCATTCATAAAAAAGTTTAAACAAGCAGATGTTTTATAATTGTCATTAGAAAACACAAAAGTATCTGTGTACTTTTCTTGTAGTTTTTCAGCCTCTAAAGCTAATTCTTTCCAACCAACCCAAGTGTCGTCACTTTTAATTGGCGCTAAATAAAACAGAATTTGCAAACTAAAAAGTACATGAAATACTATTGAAAATATAATTTGAATTTTCAATAATTTCTTATTGATGAACATTCCTGCTAAAATGATTCCTGTAATATAAGAAGGCATCATCCAGTTTAATTTTACCCAATAAATAGGCGTAATGCTAAAAAAGCCAACAAAAGTGGGAACAAAAAAAGCTAATAAGAATAAAGTCTTGGCTTGTGGAATTTTAAACTTTAGCAATGCTCTTTTAAAATATTTAAAAGTGAAGGTAATCATCACTAAAAATAAAATAGGCAATAACAAAAACATTTGATGCCCAATTGCACCAAAGAAATTTTTAGGAGAAATTTCGAACTTACTTATAGAGCTTGTTCTTTCTGAAGATTGAAAAGCAAACGATGCAAATTCATTTTGATAGTTCCAATACCAAACAGGAAACGTTACTGCAATTGATATAATTAAGGAAAGCCAAAACCACGGAGAAAGTAATAATTTTCTGTATTTGTTTGAAAAAACAACAAATGCTATTAATCCTATTTGTAATAATAAAGCGGTGTATTTGCTATTAAAAGCCAAACCCATTGCAATTCCGCCTAGAATAAAAAAAACCTTTTTTTCTTCAAAAATTGCTTTATACAAACAAATTAAACTCAAGGTCCAGAATAATAATAACGGAACATCTGGCGTAGAATTAAATGATAAAATGGAAATAAAAATGGTAGAAGCTAATAAAACAATTGATCTTTGTAGTTTTTGTTTTGATAAAAAATAGGAAGCTAATTTATAGAAACTTAAAATGGTTAATGATGTAATAACAAAATCAGCAAATTTTACAACAAAAATAGATTGCCCAAAAATATCTGTAAATAACCTTAAAATGTAACCAATCATTCCTGGATGATCGAAATAAGATAAAGATAAATTTTGACCATATAAATAGTAATATGCGTCTTGTGGCATTAAGCCCATAAAAGGAAGTAATAACAACCTAAAGAGTTGAAATCCTAAAACCCAAGAAACGGCTTTGTTGTTTTTTATAAGCGTTAAGAATTTATTCATTGTCTAATAAATCTGGTCTAATTTCTTCTGTTCTTTTATAAGCTTGGTCGCTTCTCCAATCATCAATTTTAGGAAAATTACCAGACAATAATATTTCTGGCACTTTATTTCCTTCATAATCTGAAGGTCTTGTATATACTGGTGGCGATAATAAATTATCTTGAAAAGAATCTGTTAACGCAGATTGCTCATCACCAATTACACCCGGAATTAAACGTACAACTGCATCTACTAAAACGGCAGCTGCCAATTCGCCACCTGTTAAAACGTAATCTCCAATTGAGATTTCTTTGGTGATAAATAATTCTCTAATTCTGTGATCTACACCTTTATAATGCCCTGTTAAAATTAGAATATTTTCTCTTAATGAGAGTGTATTTGCGGTAGATTGGTTTAATGTTTTGGCGTCTGGAGTCATATAAATAACCTCATCGTAATCACGCTCTAATTGCAGTTTTTTAATACAGTTTGCAATAGGCTCAATCATCATAACCATTCCTGCACCACCACCAAATTGTGTATCATCTATTTGTTTGTAGTTTCCTAAACCATATTCACGTAAATCGTGAATTACAATTTCTGCCAAACCTTTTTCTTTTGCACGTTTAATAATTGAGTGATTAAACGGACTTTCTAATAAAGCGGGTGCTACTGAAATAATATCTATTCGCATTTTGCAAATGTAGGGTTTTTAGGTAATTTTAAAATAGGGTTTTTGGAAGAATTCGCTAACGGTTTGTGTATGAATAGTTGCGGTTTTGTGTGCGAGGATTTTCCGTAGGAAAATCAGACGTAACAAAAATGCAACTACCTTTGTTTAAGCGCTAATTTAGCAATTTTTTATACACGTTGTTGTACACAGTTTTTTATATTAATATTGCTTGATTATTATCTTTATTTATTCTGTTCCATTCATTATAGCAACGTTTAAGATTTTCGTTTTCATTTTTTTCTAACCACTTGACAAATGCTTTTTTTTCTCTTTTAGGTATATCTGCACCTTTTTCAATTGTTAAAAGTGATAATTTCTCTTTAAAATTTAATTCTGACCAACGATTTAATTTTGGCATAAATATTTTACCAATATTTTTATTACTATTTTTTTGATGAATTTCAAAATGAGCCTCTCCGTGTTCATTTCTTCCTGCTCCACCAGTACTTCCTCCACGAATGAAGATATTAATTGATAGTAATTCAGATAATTTATTCATCCGCTCAAAATTATCTTTCAGATGATGAGTTTTTCCATTTTCATCTGTAATAGAATATTCTAATTCGACACTAAACCCAATTAAGTCAGATGATATTAAATTCAGAAATTCTTCTTCGTCGATAAATGTATATTCAACCAACCAAGTTCCGATTGGATAGTTTTTATAAGATTCTGGAATTGAACTCTTGTTGTTGTCAGAAATTAGAAAAGAATTACTTAATTCAAAACTTTTAAACGATTCCTTACTATGACTTTTTGTTAAGGGGATATTCTGTTTTTTATCAAAATTTCCCTTGTATTCTTTTATAGTCTCTTTTGAGAATTTTATTTTGAAAAAACCAAGTTCTTTATCATAACGTTCAATTTCTTTGTCAGGAATTAATATTGCTCCTAAAATTCTATTTGCTTGATATTTATTCATTTATGGTTGAGTTCGCAAATTGTGTACAACGTTAATACGAATATGATGTCGTTTTAATGACTTATATTCATAGTTAGCGAAGTTAGCCGAATTTAAGTTTAGAGACAAACCAAATTACTTTTGTAAATTCTATTAAAGTTAAGTCAAATATATTACCCCAACCAAGTTTTTAACTTATCCAATATTTTTGGATTACTTAATAAATCTAAATGGTTGCTTTCATAGGCAATCCAAATATTTTCTTTTTTAAAGAGTAAGTTTTTATTAGCGTTTTTGTGTTGTCCTAAAGCACTTTTTACGTTTACTAAAGTATCTCCTAATAGATGAATTGATTTAGTATTTGTTTCTTTACAGGTAACTGCTACAATATTAAAAAAAGCAATATTTTTTTGTAATGAAATGTTTTGTCTGTTATCTTTTTTTAATTCGAATCTATCTTTATTTAGCCAATCTTCATCAACTAAATTTCCATACCTTAAATCTGTAACGCCGGCACTTCTAATTTTAGCTAATTTAGCAAAAGGTCTTGCATAAGGAATGGTTTTAAGAATAATATCTAAATAATTGCCTATTCGTTCTATAGGAGAACCATGGTGCGGAGTTCCTAAAAAAGCAACTTTTTTAAGATGTTTTTGCCAATTTAGTTGTTGTTTTTCTCCGTAATAGATAGCACTTCTGGTTACTAACCCCCCCATACTATGTGCTACAATAACGAGTTCTTCAATAGGAACCGGCCAATTTTTTATTAGATTTTCTAATAAAGTATTTAATTCTTTTCCGTTTGTGGAAATATGTCTACCACTATTATAATTTAAGTAAATAAGTGTTTTGTTTAGTTCTTCGGATAAAATAGTACCATGATTATGGTTATTTCGCGTCCATTGAATGTCACTCATACAAGAACCATGAATCATTAATAGAATTTTACCAGTTACGTTTGGGTAGCTTTTCTGTATGTTTTTTTTATCAATTTTTATCGCTTTAGATTGATGACGAAATTGCATGTTAATCTTTAAAGGGTTTTTCTTTTTTTCTAGATAATCACCAATAACGCCATTTAAAACAGAAGCTATTATTTCTTTTTTATCCGAAGGTTTAATTTTGCTAACTAAAGGAGTAATGTGTGCGACAACTTTATTCAAATTATCACCTATAAATAAAGTGCTCCATCTAATATTATTATAAGTAACCCCAACAATATTAGTAATCAGTTTTTGAATGGTTGTTGAAGGTAAAAAAGGAGGTTGGATTACTTGTTTGTGCACCGCTTCAACCAAATCTGTTACACCAATTGTTGCATCCATAATTAAATGAATGAGACCTTGTAATTCTGATTTGTTTTTCCCTTTTTCTGACATGTAAAATATCTTAAAAATTTTACAATTTTAAAACTTTGCAATTGCGGCTTCTGCACAACGTTCGCCATCCATTGCAGCAGAAACAATTCCGCCAGCATAACCGCCACCTTCTCCACAAGGAAATAAACCTTCTATTTCTGGGTGTTCTAAATTGTCTTTTCTTGGTATGTTTACTGGTGATGAAGTTCTAGATTCAACTCCAATAATATTGGCTTCATTAGTATGGTAACCATGCATTTTTTGTCCGAATGCAGCAAAACCCTTTCGTAATCTACTTCCAATAATTTTTGGTAAAAGCGAGTGTAGTGGAGCCGATTTTAATCCGGGTTGATAAGAAGTTTCATTTAAATCTGATGATAATTTTCCATCAACAAAATCCACCAACCTTTGTGCTGGTGCGGTTTGTGTTCTTCCTCCTGCGAAAAAAGCAATTTTTTCTAAATCTTTTTGAAACTCTAATCCTTTTAAAGGACCAAATTGTTCATATTTCTTAAAATCTTTATCAATATCTAATTCTACAACAATACCAGAATTAGCAAACTTATTATTTCTTCTACTTGGTGACATTCCGTTTACAACAACTTCACCATTTGCAGTTGCTGCAGGCACAATAAATCCGCCAGGACACATACAAAAAGAATACACACCTCTTTCATTAACTTGATGTACTAAACTATATGCTGCTGCTGGTAAAAGTTCATCTCTTTCGCCAGAACAATGGTATTGAATTTGATCTATAATTTCTTGTGGATGCTCTACACGAACCCCCATTGCAAAAGACTTTGCTTTTAATGCTATTTCTTTTTTATGCAACAATTCGTATATATCTCTAGCTGAATGACCTGTAGCCAAAATAACTGAATTCACAGTCATTTCTGTTCCATTTTGAAGTTGAATTGCTTGTAGTTTATTGTTCTTTATTTTAAAATCTGTGACTCTACTATCAAAATGAATTTCACCCCCGAACTTTAAAATGTTTTCACGAATATTCTCAATAATTTTTGGAAGTTTATTGGTTCCAATATGAGGATGTGCGTCGACTAATATTTGACCTGTTGCTCCGTGAAAAACTAGGTTTTCAAAGATTCTTCTAACATCTCCACGTTTTAAAGAACGTGTATACAATTTTCCATCTGAATACGTTCCGGCACCACCTTCACCAAAACAATAGTTAGAATCTTCGTTTACAAAATGATCTTGATTTATTGCTTTTAAATCTCGTCTTCTGTCTTGTACATTTTTTCCGCGTTCTAAAACCACAGGCTTGTAGCCTAATTCTATACAACGAAGAGCGGCATACATTCCAGCAGGACCAAAACCAATAATATGAATTTCTTTTGCTTTAGAAACGTCTTTATATTCAAAAATATAATCAGATTTTTCGGAAACTTGTTCGTTAATGTAAACAGCAACTTTATAATTAAAGATGATGTCTTTTTTACGAGCATCAATAGATTTACGCAATATTTTTACTGCAGAAATTTCACTTTTAGGAATGTCTAATTTTTTAGATACTTTGTATAAGAGAATATTTTCTTTACGTTCTTCTATTAAATTTACTCGAAGTTGAATTTCTTTAATCATGTTGCAAAAGTAATTAAATTATCGAGGCTTTTATCATTCTGTCGTTTCCAAACAAATCTTTACGTAATTCTATATTTAAGAAGCCTTTTTGTTGAAGCATAGTAATAGTTTCATCTGCCAAGTATTGATTAATTTCAAAAAATAACAATCCATTTTTAGAAAGATGTTGTTTTGCCAAATCAGCAATTTTTTTATAGAATAACAAAGGGTTTTCGTTATCAACAAACAGCGCAAGATGAGGTTCATTTTCGAGGACATTTTTTTTAATTTCTACCTTTTCAAGTTCTCTAACATAAGGTGGGTTTGAAATAATAATGTCAAATTTTTGCGATAATTCTATAGCTTTTAAAATATCCATTTCTATAAAATTGACGTCAACATTATTTAATTTGGCATTCTGTTTTGCAACTTTTAAAGCTTCTTTAGAAACATCTATTGCAGAAATTTTAGCACTAGAAATGTTTTTTGCTAATGATATTGGTATGCAACCGCTTCCAGTTCCAATATCAAGAATATTTAAAGACTTTTTTTCTACTTTCGAAGAAACACTAGTTTGAGACTTTGAGACTTTGCAACTTTGCAACTTTACAACTTCATCTAAAATCCACTCAACCAATTCTTCGGTTTCCGGTCTTGGAATAAGTGTGTTTTTATCAACCCAAAAAGGAAATCCATAAAATTCGGTATTCCCTAAAATATATTGAAGTGGCTCTTCTTTTTGAAGTCTTTTAATTATGCTTTTTAATTCAGAAAGAATGTCATCAGTAATTAAAAAATTAGGTTCTAAAACGGTGTCAATTCTTTTTAATTTTAGTTTTTCTTCAATTATGATAAAGAAAAAACTATCTATTTCTGTTTTTGGGTAAATTTCTGAAAGTAGGATAGAAAATTCTTCCTTAAAATTTTTTAAAGTCATTAAGTTTTGTCTTTTCTCTTATATTTTTTTAATCATCCATACATTACAAGAATAATGTTGTGTATTTCCTAAAGGTTTCTCTAAATCAGAAAAACCATATTTTTTGTACAATTTTACAGCAGATTTCATGTAAGGGAGCGTTTCTAAATAACAATTTTCAAAACCCAATTCTTTTGCTTTCTCTAAACATTTAGAAATCAATTTTGTGCCCAAACCTTTTCCTCTAGTAATGGGTAAAAAATACATTTTTTGAAGCTCGCAAGTATTATCTTCAGAATTGTCTAACTGTGCAATTCCTGCACCGCCAACAATTTTATTATTGTGTTCAACTACAAAATAAACAGCTTTCTCTTTTTGATAGGTTTCAAACATTTGGTCTGTAGCTTTATCTTCATAAGCAGTACCGGTTTTAGGCGCGCCCATTTCTAAAATAACACTTCTAATGACCTTTGCTAATTGTGTATTGTCTGTTGGCTCAATTTCTCTAATGATAAAATCTTTACTTGTCATTTATTACTGTATTTTTGCAGCAGCAAGTTACCTAATTTTTAATTTTTTTTGATGAAAAATCTAGTATATTTTAGTGTTTTACTTTTACTGATTGCAAGTTGTTCTGTAAATAAACAGCCTGTTTTTATTAAGGTAGATAATGTAAAAGTAACTTCTTTTAGTGGAGATACAATTCGTTTAAAAGCAGAAGCCTTTTTTGAAAACCCAAATGATGTTGGTGGAAAAATTTCAACAGATGAAATAAAAGTAATCGTAAATGGGGCAGAAGTGGCGCAAGTTTATTCAGAGGAATTTAAAGTACCCGCTAGAAACGAATTTGTAATTCCTTTAAATGTTGTAATTCCTGCAAAAAAAGTATTTGATAATAATAAAGGCGGAATCTTGGGAGGTTTACTAAATTCTCTTTTAAATAAATCGATTAAAGTGCAGTTTAAAGGAGATTTAAAATATAAAGTTTTAGGTTTTTCTAGAGTCTATCCAATAGATCAAGTACAGGAAATAAAGTTTTAAATTATTTTTCATTAAGTTTCTCAATAAAAATGAATAACAAGCACGAATTCTACATACAACGCTGTTTACAAATAGCTAAAAATGGAATTGGCACTTCACGTCCAAATCCTTCTGTAGGAGCTGTAATTGTTTTTGATAATAAAGTTATAGGAGAAGGTTTTACATCTAAATATGGCGATAATCATGCGGAAGTAAATGCAGTAAATTTGGTTAAAAATAAAGCACTTTTAAAAGAAGCTACCATTTATGTTACACTAGAACCTTGTGCACATTTTGGTAAAACACCACCTTGCGCAGATTTACTAGTAAAACACCAATTTAAGAAAGTAGTTATTGGTTGTGTAGATTCTAATAGTCTAGTTACTGGTAAAGGAATTGAACGTTTAAAGAATGCAAATATTGAAGTTGTAGTTGGTGTTTTAGAGAATGAATGTAGAAATCATCATAAACGATTTTTTACCGTTCAAGAAAAAAAACGACCATTTATAATCTTAAAATGGGCAGAAACCAAAGATGGTTTTATTGCACCAATATCAAAAAATGAAAACAAACCAGTTTTTATTTCTAATAAATATTCTCAACAATTAGTGCACAAATTAAGAAGTAAAGAACACGCGATTTTAGTAGGAACAAACACTGTTTTGGCAGATAACCCTAAACTTAATGTTAGAAGTTGGTTTGGTAAAAACCCAATAAGAATTGTACTAGATAGCACTATGCGTATTCCTGAAAATAGTAATATTTTAGACGGAAGTGTAAAAACAGTTGTGATGATTAAAAAAAGAAACAAGAATCAAAAATCAAAAGAAAATTTAATTTTTGAAGAAATTGATTTTAATAAAAATGTTGCAGAACAGGTTTGTGCCGTTTTACAAAAACAGAATATTCAATCTTTAATTGTTGAAGGTGGTACACAAACATTACAAACTTTTATTGATGAAAATCTTTGGGATGAAGCAAATGTTTTTATTGGTGATAACAATTTTAAGAAAGGAATAAAAGCACCTATTTTAAATGCTGAAGTTGCTTCAGAAATAAACATTATAAATGATGTTTTAAAAATATATAAGAATGAACCCGTTGTGCATTTAAATAATACTAATTTTTAAGTTGTTAATATTTCTATCAAAAGTAAACTTATTAATGAATTGAATAATTGTTAATGAGGTTAATTTTGAGAGTATTCTAGTCTTAAAACCT
>NZ_JAZGGG010000040.1:0-98709 GCF_036480315.1 Polaribacter sp. | reverse complement strand
ACAGCAACACCACCAGCTAATTTAGCTAAACGTTCTTGTAGTTTTTCTTTATCGTAATCAGATGTTGTAGTTTCTATCTGTGCTTTAATCTGATTTACTCTTGATTTAATAGCATCTGCATTTCCAGAACCATTTACAATTGTAGTATTGTCTTTGTCAATTGTAATTGTTTCTGCAGTTCCTAATAAATCTAAAGTTGCATTTTCTAAAGAAAATCCTCTTTCTTCAGAAATTACAGTTCCACCAGTTAAGATAGCAATATCTTCTAACATTGCTTTTCTTCTGTCTCCAAAACCTGGAGCTTTTACTGCAGCGATTTTTAAACCACCTCTTAATTTATTTACAACTAAAGTAGCTAATGCTTGTCCATCTACGTCTTCAGCAATAATTAATAAAGGTCTTCCTGCTTGAGAAACTGGTTCTAAAATTGGAAGAATTTCTTGTAGGTTAGAAATCTTTTTATCGAATAATAAAATATACGGATTTTCTAAATCTGCAATCATTTTATCTGCATCTGTAACAAAATAAGGAGATAAATAACCTCTGTCAAACTGCATTCCTTCTACAACATCTACATAAGTTTCCATTCCTTTAGCTTCCTCAACAGTAATAACACCTTCTTTACCAACTTTGGTAAAAGCTTTGGCAATTAACTCACCAATTGTGTTATCATTATTTGCAGAAATTGCAGCAACTTGATTTATTTTTTCTGAAGAATTACCAACTTTTTTAGTTTGTTTTTCTAAATCTGCAACAATTGCAATAACAGCTTTATCAATACCACGTTTCAAATCCATAGGATTTGCACCAGCAGCAACATTTTTTAAACCTTCTTTTACAATTGCTTGTGCAAGAACTGTAGCAGTTGTAGTTCCGTCACCAGCTAAATCGTTGGTTTTAGAAGCAACTTCTTTTACCATTTGAGCTCCCATGTTTTCAAGCTCATTTTCTAACTCAACTTCTTTTGCCACAGAAACACCATCTTTTGTAACTGTTGGAGCTCCAAAAGATTTAGAAATAATTACATTTCTTCCTTTAGGTCCTAAAGTTACTTTTACTGCATTTGCTAAAGCGTCAACTCCACGTTTTAAGCCATCTCTAGCTTCTATATCAAATTTTATATCTTTTGCCATTTTCTTAATTTTTATTGAATTATATAATTGCTAAAATGTCGCTTTCACGCATCATTAAATAATCTTTTCCTTCTAATTTTAAATCAGTTCCGCCGTATTTACTATATAAAACAGTATCGCCAACCTTAACCGTTAAAGGCTCATCAACTTTACCATTACCAATTGCTACAACAGTACCTTGTTGTGGCTTTTCTTTTGCGTTGTCTGGTATAATTAATCCAGATGCTGTTTTTGTTTCTGCCGGAGCAGGTTCAACAAGAACTCTGTCTGCTAAAGGTTTAATGTTCAATCCCATTGTTATATTTTTAGATAATTAATTTATATGTTACTTTTAGTAATTAGTCAGAAATTATGCCACTGTATTAAAACTGACATTTTTTCAAAGATTAAATTATGAAGTTCAATCTTACAAAAAAAATGCCAACGTGTCATTTACGTTGGCATTTTAATTTATTTCTAACAGATAATTATTTTAAACTATCGTTAGTATTTGTTGTTGGTTCTGCAGGAGTTGTAGTTTCAATACCATCTAAAGTATTGTCTAACTGAAAGTTATTGTCTCCATCTCTAGGAATTGCAAAATTTGCTAATAAAATTAAAGCAAACATAGCAATTGCTAACGTCCAAGTTGTTCTGTCTAAAAAGTTGTTTGTGTTTTGTACACCACCTAAAGATTGTGCTCCACCACCTCCAAAAGAAGAAGATAATCCTCCACCTTTAGGATTTTGTACCATCACTATTAAGATTAATGCAATGGCTACAATCAAAATTAGAATTAAAAACGCTGTGTAACTCATGATTTATTTTTTTGTAAAATTTGTATTCTTTTAATTTGGTCTGCAAAGAAACCACTTTTTTCTGGATATTTCAAAATTAAAATTCGATAAGCTTGTATCGCATTTTCATACTTCTTTTGCTCTAGATAAACTTTAGCTAAAGTGGCTGTCATTAAAGCAGTATCTTGCTTATTTTGGCGAACAGGAACAGTAACTATTTTCCCTTTAACTAGTGGCTTTATTTTAGGGTTATTTTGAATGAACCTATCAATTAAATTGCTTTTTTCTTCAGTTTTTTCAACTGTTTTATTTTTGGTTCTAACAATTGTTTTTTTTGTTGATAATTGCAACCATTGCTGAAAAGAATGGTTATCATTTGATGAAAAAGATAAAGGTTTACCTATTTCTAACTTTTTTTCAACTTTAACAACACTTTCAACTTCATTTTTAATTTCTAAACTTGGAGTAGTAAGCATTAATTTTTCTTCTGGTTTTTCTAGAGAAATTTTTTCTGATATCTGTTGATGAATATTTTCTTTGTTTTTAACATCATTATTAAATGAAGTGATAAAATCGAATAAAACGGTTCTGTCAGTTGTGTAAGCTGCAGTTATTTTTAATTCATTATTGTATTTAAAACTATCTAGATTTTTAAGGCCTTTTAAATACAATGCTCTTGCATTTTGAAAATAAGGAAATTCTTCAACAACAGCTTTTAATTCAGTAGTTTCTAATTGCTGGATCTCATTTCTATTATCTAATAAATTTATAAAAGTATCTGTTTTCAAAATGTTATTTTTGCTTACTGCTTACTGCTTACTGCTTACTGCTTACTGCTTACAACTTACTGAAAAAATTACCATTTAGCAACAGAGGCATTAAATATATCTTGTGTTATCCTTTCTAATATTTCATCAAATGCTGCTTCTTGAACGCCACCTATAAGTTGCGCCGTTGCTGCAAAATCTGAATAGAAAGAGAATTGTTTTTCAAAATTATCTTTTTCTATTAATTTATTTTCGAAACGTACATTTACGGTAACTGTTAATCTGTTTTGTGCAGCAGTTTGATTTGCAGAAGCACTCATTGGTGTAATTCTGTAACCCGTAATTTCTCCACTAAAGTATAAATCTCCGCTCGATTTTGTTAACGTTAAATTTGTTTGTCGTGTAAATAAATCTTGTAAATCTAGTGTAAAACGTTGACTTAAACTTGGCTCTACTAAAGGTGCTTGATTTGGAAAAAAATCTATTTGCAATGTTTTTGCATCACCTGTGCTTCCTCCTGTAAAAGAGTATGCGCCACAAGCCACAAATAATAATGTGCAAATTGAAAAAAATGTGATGTAAAGTAGTTTTTTCATGTTTCTACAAATCGTATTGTTTAATTTTTCTGTATAAAGTTCTTTCAGAAATTCCTAGCTCTTTAGCTGCTAACTTACGTTTATTGCTGTTTTTCTCTAAAGATTTTTTAATCATTTCTACTTCTTTGTCTTGTAAAGATAAAGATTCGTCTTCTTCAATAGTCTCAATAAAATCATAATCTTTTTCTGTGGATGAATTTTGAGGTATGTTTAAAACTTCAATATCATGCTCTCTTTCTTTATCGTTATAAATTTTCTCTAATAATTGATGATTCTCTTCTTGAACTTCTTCAATATTTCCGTTCTTCATTAAGTCTAAAGTCAACTTTTTTAAATCGTTGATATCATTTCTCATGTCAAAAAGAATTTTATACATAATATCTCTTTCTGTAGAGAAATCATTCTCTTTTTTACCACCAATAACTGCTGGTAAATTTCCTTTGTTATTAGGTAAGTATTGAAGTAATTTAGAGGCTGAGATTGTTCTGCTTTCTTCAATTACAGAAATCTGTTCCGCTAAATTTTTTAATTGACGTATGTTACCTGGAAAACGATAGTCTAATAATACTGATACCGCATTTTCATCTAATCGTATAGATGGCATTCTGTATTTTTGTGCAAAATCTGCAGCAAATTTTCTGAATAATAAATGAATATCTTCATTTCTATCTCTTAAAGGTGGTAAATGAATTTCAACAGTACTTAATCTGTAATATAGATCTTCTCTAAAACGTTCTTTTTCAATAGCCGATTGCATATTTACATTGGTTGCAGCTACAATTCTAACATTAGTTTTTTGTGTTTTTGATGAACCAACTTTTATGAATTCACCATTTTCTAAAACACGTAGTAAACGTACTTGAGTTGTTAATGGTAATTCACCAACTTCGTCTAAAAAAATAGTTCCACCATCGGCAACTTCAAAATATCCTTTTCTATCTTGTGTTGCGCCTGTAAAAGAACCTTTTTCGTGCCCGAATAATTCACTATCAATAGTTCCTTCTGGAATTGCACCACAGTTTACTGCAATATATTTTGCGTGTTTTCGATGTGATAACGAGTGTACGATTTTTGGAATATTTTCTTTACCAACACCACTTTCACCAGTAACCAAAACAGAAATATCTGTAGGTGCAACTCTAACAGCTTTTTCTAAAGCTCTGTTAAGATGCATATCGTTACCGATAATTCCAAAACGTTGTTTTATTACTTGTAAGTTTTCCATATAGCCCCTTTTAATTTCCCCGAAGGGGAAAACACTCTTGGTTTATATTTTGAATGTTTTCGATACTTTTTTTTTGAATTTAGTTTCAGAATATCTAGAATCTTTTCTGATATTAATTATTATCAGAATATCCAACAGCGGTTCCTTTTAAAGTTGCTGATGTACAATCTTCTACTTTTACCATTACAAAATCGCCTAATTTATAGTCACCTTTTGCGAAAACGGCAACTGTATTTTGCGTATTTCTTCCTTTCCATTCATTCAGGTTCTTTTTAGAAGTACCTTCAATTAAAAATTCTTCTGTTTTACCTAAATGTTGTTGTGTTCTTAATAATGCGTGTTCTTGTTGTAAATCGATAATTTCTTGTAATCTTCGTTTTTTTGTCTCAAAAGGAACATCATCTTCCATTTTATTTCCAGCTAAAGTGCCTGGTCTTTCCGAATAGGTAAACATAAAACCAAAGTCGTATTTTACATATTTCATTAAGTCTAAAGTATCTTTATGATCCTCTTCAGTTTCTCCACAAAACCCAACGATCATATCTTGAGATAAAGACATTTCTGGTACAATTTTAAAGATATTATCTACCAAAGACATGTATTCTTCACGTGTATGTTGCCTGTTCATAGCTTTTAACATAGCGTTACTTCCGCTTTGTACAGGTAAGTGTAAATATTTACAAATATTTCTGTGTTTAGCCATTACATGAATAACATCTAAGTGCATGTCTTGCGGGTTAGATGTTGAAAAACGAAAACGTGTTTTTGGAAATTTGGTAGCACACATGTCTAATAATTCAGCAAAACCTACTGCAGTTGCTTGTGCCATTTCAGTCGCTTTTTTGAAATCTTTTTTCAAACCACCACCAAACCAAAGAAAACTATCTACATTTTGACCAAGTAGCGTAATTTCTTTAAAGTTTTGGTCAACCATAGATTGAATTTCTCCTAAAATACTCTTCGGGTCTCTACTTCTTTCACGTCCACGTGTAAATGGAACTACACAAAAAGTACACATATTATCGCAACCTCTAGTAATGGAAACAAATGCAGTAACACCGTTTGTATTTAAACGAACAGGAGAAATATCTCCGTATGTTTCGTCTTTAGATAAAATAACATTTACAGCATTTCTACCTTCATTAACTTCTTCTAATAAATTAGGTAAGTCTTTATAAGCATCTGGTCCTACAACTAGGTCTACAATTTTTTCTTCATCTAAAAATTTCTCTTTTAGACGTTCTGCCATACAACCTAAAACCCCAACTTTCATTTTTGGGTTTATGCGTTTTACCTTGTTGTATTTTTGTAAACGTTTACGAACTGTAGTTTCAGCTTTCTCTCTAATAGAGCAAGTATTTACTAATACTAAATCTGCTTCTTCTAGAATTTGAGTTGTATTATAACCTTCTTTATCTAAAATTGAAGCAACAATTTCACTATCATTCATATTCATTTGACAACCGTAGCTTTCTATGAATAGTTTTTTAGTGTTTTCTGCTTTATTTTCGGTTACAAGTGCTTTTCCTTGTATTTTTTCGTTTATAACTTTTTCGATTGGTTCCATATTCAAAAAATGAAATGCAAATATACAACCAAAATTGAAGATTAGTGACAAATTGGCAGAAAATCAAATATGATTCTTCTGTAAGCATTAGAGTCAAGTTTATAATATTTAAAAAGAGATTTTCTTTTTTCATTAATTTATATATAGATTTGATGAATTGAAAAAAGCTTCACCTTTATGGAAAAATATATTTTAGCATTAGATCAAGGAACTACTAGTTCAAGAGCGATTGTTTTTGATAAAAAAGGAACTGTTATTTCTGTTACTCAAAAAGAGTTTACTCAAATTTTTCCTAAACCAGGTTGGGTAGAGCATGATGCTTTAGAGATTTTGTCTACACAAACTGATGTTGCAGCAGAATGTATTGCAATGAAAAGTTTAGATGTAAAAAATATTGCAGCAATAGGAATTACAAATCAGCGTGAAACTGTTGTTGTCTGGGATAAAAATACAGGCGAACCAGTTTATAATGCAATTGTTTGGCAAGATAAAAGAACTGCTAATTATTGTGATGAATTAAAAAAGGATGGAAAATCTAAAATGATTCAAGAGAAAACGGGTCTAGTTATAGATTCTTATTTTTCTGGAACTAAAGTAAAATGGATTTTAGATAATGTTGAAGGCGTAAGAGAAAGAGCAGAAAAAGGAGATTTATTATTAGGTACCATTGATTCTTGGTTGGTTTGGAATTTTTCAAAAAAACAAAAACACATTACTGATGTATCAAATGCATCTAGAACTTTATTGTTCAATATAAATACCATGTCTTGGGATGATGAATTGTTAGCGTTATTTACAATTCCGAAGTCTATGTTGCCAGAAGTAAAACAGTCTAGTGAAATTTATGGACATACAGAATCAACTTTTTTAGAGAGTAATATTCCAATTTCGGGAATTGCTGGAGATCAGCAAGCGGCACTTTTCGGACAAATGTGTACTAAAAAAGGAATGGTAAAAAACACCTATGGTACAGGTTGTTTTATGTTAATGAATATTGGCGACAAACCTATTAAATCAAAAAATAACTTATTAACTACGGTTGCTTGGAGAATTAATAATAAAACTACATACGCTTTTGAAGGAAGTGTTTTTATTGCTGGCGCTGCCGTACAATGGTTAAGAGATGGGTTAAAAATAATTAGAAATTCTTCTGAAGTAGAAGCTTTGGCAAATTCCGTAAAAGATTCAGGTGGTGTTTATTTTGTGCCTGCTTTTGCTGGTTTGGGAGCTCCGTATTGGAATCAAAATGCACAAGGAACTATTTTTGGGTTAACAAGAGGTTCTACAGATGCGCATATAGCAAGAGCAACTTTAGATGCTATCGCTTATCAATCTATGGATATTTTAAAAGCAATGGAAGCAGATGCAGAAACATCAATAAAAGAATTAAGAGTAGATGGTGGTGCAACTATAAATAATACGTTGATGCAATTTCAGGCAGATGTTTTAAATACGAAAACAATCCGCCCAAAAATAGTTGAAACCACAGCAATGGGAGCAGCTTTTTTAGCAGGTTTAGCGGTAGGTTTTTGGGAAAGCGAAAAAGAAATTCAAGAAATTTGGCAAGTAGATAAAGAGTTTAAGCCTTTAGAGGTAAGAGATAAAATTGATAAAAACATAAAAGGTTGGTACAAAGCAATTAAAGCTTTAGAATTTTGGACGAAATAGTTTTATTTTAATTAAAAATAATAGCAAATTTTGGTTGAAAATAGTTTTTAGAAAAGTTTTTTTGAGATAAAATTGCAGTAAAAAAGCGTTTTAAAAAAAATTATAAAAAAAAACTACATACTTTTGCAAACCAAAATAGGCGTAGTTTTAATGCGCAATTGGAGTAAAAAAAGATACATGGCAAAGAATTTAGTAATTGTAGAGTCACCAGCAAAAGCAAAAACCATAGAAAAATTTCTTGGAAAAGATTTTCAAGTAGAATCTAGTTATGGGCATATTGCAGATTTACCATCCAAAGAATTGGGGATTGATGTTGACGGGGATTTTAGCCCTAAATATATTATTTCAGACGATAAAAAACCTGTAGTTAAAAAGTTAAAAGCTTTAGCAAAAAAAGCAGATACTGTTTGGTTAGCAAGTGATGAGGATAGAGAGGGAGAAGCAATTGCTTGGCATTTAAAAGAGCAATTAGGTTTAAAAGATGAAAATACAAGGCGTATTGTTTTTCATGAAATAACAAAAAATGCCATTTTAAAAGCAGTCGAAAACCCAAGAGATATCGACTATAACATGGTAAATGCACAACAAGCACGTAGAGTTTTAGACAGACTTGTTGGGTATGAATTGTCGCCAGTTTTATGGCGTAAAGTAAAAGGAGGTTTATCTGCAGGTAGAGTGCAGTCTGTTGCAGTGCGTTTAATTGTAGAGAAAGAACGTAGTATTATCAACTTTAAAGCAGAGACGCATTATAAAGTAGTAGCAGAGTTTTCTAATAATGAAGGAAAAACTTTTAAAGCAACGATTCCAAAGAATTTCGATTCTAAAAAAACAGCTGAAGATTTTTTAACTTCTTGTGCAGATGCAGGTTTTTCTATTGCTGATTTAACTAAAAAGCCAGCAAAAAAATCTCCAGCAGCACCATTTACAACATCAACATTACAGCAAGAAGCATCTCGTAAATTAGGTTTTCCGGTAGGTAAAACGATGCAAGTTGCACAGCGTCTATATGAAGCAGGTTTAATAACCTATATGAGAACAGATAGTGTAAACTTATCTGTAGACGCAAGAAATGCTGCCGAAGAAGAAATTAGTAATTATTACGGTAAAGAATATAGCAAACAACGTGTTTTTAAAACGAAAGCAAAAGGTGCTCAAGAAGCGCATGAGGCAATTCGTCCTACAAACATGAAAATGCACTCCATTGATACTGAATACGATCAAACTAGATTGTATGATTTAATTTGGAAAAGAACATTGGCATCTCAAATGAGTGACGCACTTTTAGAGAGAACCAATATGAAAATTGAGAATTCTAAAAATTCAAAAATCTTCACTGCAAATGGTGAAATGATAAAGTTTGATGGATTCTTAAAAGTATATTTAGAAGGAAAAGATGATGATGAAGAAGAACAAGCAGGAATGCTACCAACATTAAAAATTGGCGAAACTTTAGATTATACATTTATAAACGCAACACAACGTTTTACAAGTCCACCATATCGTTTTACAGAAGCTTCTTTGGTAAAACAATTAGAAGAATTAGGTATAGGTAGACCGTCTACTTATGCGCCAACAATTTCTACAGTACAAAGAAGAGGTTATGTAGAAAAAGGAGATGATGAAGGTTTAGAAAGAAATTATGAGCAGATGATTTTAACTGCAGGAGCAGTAAGAAGTCAATCTTTAACAGAGAAAACAGGTTCTAATAAAAATAAATTAATTCCTACGGATATTGGTAACATTGTAAATGATTTTTTAGTTGCAAACTTCTCTAATATTTTAGATTTTGGTTTTACAGCTAAAGTAGAATCTTCTTTTGATGATATTTCTGAAGGAAATGAAGATTGGATAGAAATGATAAAAGGTTTTTATACCAAGTTTCATGTTATTGTTGAAGATGTTAAGGAAAACGCTGAAAGAGAAAGCGGAGAACGTATTTTAGGTAAGCATCCAGAAACTGGGAAAACTGTTTTAGTTCGTTTAGGTAAATTCGGGCCAATTGCACAAATAGGTGCGCCAGAAGATGAAGAAAAAGTATTTGCAAGTTTAAATAAAGATCAGAATTTAGGAACCATAACAATGGAAGAGGCGTTAGAATTGTTCTTGCTTCCAAAAACGTTAGGTTCTTATGAAGGTGAAGAGGTAATTGTTTCTAATGGACGTTTTGGACCTTATATAAGATTCGGTACTATGTTTGTTTCTTTAGATAAAGGAGAAAACCCAATGGAGGTTGATTTGCCAAGAGCTCAAGAATTAATTGTTGCAAAGCAAAAAGCAGATGCACCAATTTACCATTATGAAGATTTACCTGTACAAAAAGGAGTTGGACGTTTTGGACCTTTCTTAAAATGGAATTCGATTTTTATCAACGTAAATAAAAAATACGATTTTGATAACCTTACTGATGATGATATTATTGAGTTAATTGAAGTTAAAAAACAGAAAGAAATAGATAAGGTTATTCATAATTGGGAAGACGTTGGTATTCGTGTAGAAAAAGCACGTTGGGGACGTTTTAATGTTTTAAAAGGAAAAATTAAAATAGAATTACCAAAGACTACAGAAATAGAAAAACTTTCTAAAGCAGAGGCAGTTAAAATGATTGAAGCAAAAACGCCAAAGAAAAAAGCAACTAAAAAGAAAACTGTAGCTAAAAAAACAACCAAAAAGAAGTAGGGATTTTTTATATTGCCTATCTATTAAAGAAAATTAATGAACCTAGACTTTTTAACCCCTGTAAAAGAATCGGTTGCGGCACATTTAGTGTTGCAGTCAGATTTATGTTTGGGTAAAAAAATTAGAATTCATACAACCGAAGAAGGCTTTCCTGAGTTAGGAAATGTTCAAATAGCTATTTTTGGGGTTCAAGAAGATAGAAATTCTCAAGACAATTTTGGTTGTGGAGAAGGTTTAGAATTTATCAGAAAAAAATTATATCAATTATTTCCTGGAGATTGGCATACAAATATTGCCGATTTAGGAAACGTTCAAAAGGGGAATTCAGTTTCAGATACCTATTTTGCAGTTAGAGAAATAATAACTCATTTATTGAGAGAGAATATCATTCCGGTTATTATTGGTGGAGGTCAAGATATTACTTATGTAAATTATAGAGCTTATGATACTTTAGAGCAATCTGTAAATATTGCAGCAGTAGATAGTAGATTCGATTTAGGTAATTTAGATAATGAATTAACATCGCAATCTTATTTGAGTAAAATAATTATGCAAGAACCAAACAACTTGTTTAACTATTGCAATGTTGGGTATCAAACTTATTTTAATTCACAAGAAGAAATTAGATTGTTAGATAGTTTGTTTTTTGATGCACATAGATTAGGTAAAGCAAAAGAGTTAGAAAATATAGAACCAGCATTTAGAAATGCAGATATTGTTTCTATAGATATTGGTGCAATAAGACAAAATGAAGCTCCGGCAAACAATAATGCTTCGCCAAATGGGTTTTATGGTGAAGAAATTTGTGCTATTTCTAGATATGCAGGTATTAGTGATAAAGTATCTTCGTTTGGGATTTACGAATATAATTCTAGGCATGATAACAATCATCAGACAGCACATTTAATTGCGCAAATGATTTGGTATTTTATTGAAGGAGTGAATTTTAGAGTAAAGGATTATCCGTTTTCTGGAAAAGAAAACTATCAGAAATTTACAGTTTTATTAGAAGATGATGACCCAATTACTTTCTATAAAAGTAACAAATCTGGAAGATGGTGGATAGAAATAAATATTTTATCAAATAATAAATACAAAAGACATGCGTTAATACCATGTACATATAAAGATTACACAGATGCAACTAAACAAATTATTCCAGAAAAATGGTATAAGGCAATGAGAAAGCTAGTGTAATAAAGGAAAAATTAAAAACAGAAAGTTAAAAAGCAATTTGTCATTGTTTTTTAGCAAAAAAAATAATAGGTTTACGAACTTTTTAGTAAAGATATTTTAGCATATGAAGAAAGCAGCAATTTTTGCACTTTTAATAACGGTTTTTTACAGTTGTGGCTCTAATGATAGGGGTGAATTAGTAGGTGTAAAAGCCAAGAAAAAGTGGTTTTCAGAGAAACCGTTTGGTATGTCTTTAATTCCTGGCGGTTCTTTTACCATGGGAAAACAAGACCAAGACATTATTGGTACAATGAACGCACCAACAAAAACAGTTACGGTAAGACCATATTATATGGATGAAACTGAAGTAACAAATAATGAATATAAAGAATTCGTTTTTTGGGTTAGAGATTCTGTTGTAAGAACAAGATTAGGATACCAACAAGAATTTGTTGCCATGGGCGCAACACCAGGCCCTACAGGTGCAGGTTTATCTGGCGGAATTCACGAATACGCTTTTGCGGTTGCAGATACTACAGATGCAAATGCCTACCAGAGGTATATGTACGAAAACTATTGGAGTTTAGGAGATGGAATCGATTCTATAAAACCTTTAAATTGGGAAGCTGATATTCTTTGGAAAAAAGAAGATTTTCCTGATATGGATTATGTAGAAGTAATGGATTCTTTATTTATTCCAAGAGAAGATGCTGTTGACGGTATTAGATCTTTTAATACGAAGTTTTTAAAATACAGATATTCCTGGTTCGATAGAGATAATGCGGCAAGAAAAGGTGGAGATAGAAAAGACTTTGTAGAAACAGAAGTTTTAAACATCTATCCAGATACTACTGTTTGGGTTAAAGATTTTAATTATTCTTATAATGACCCAATGCACCAAGATTATTTTTATCATCAATCTTATGGAGATTATCCTGTAGTTGGTGTTACTTGGGCACAAGCAAATGCTTTTTGTAATTGGAGAACAAAAAAGAAAAACGATTATTTAAGAGGAAGAAAAAATGCAACTTCAGTGCCAGACTTTAGACTGCCAACAGAAGCAGAATGGGAATATGCAGCAAGAGGAGGTTTAGAATTTGCAACGTATCCTTGGGGTACAGGAGGTACAACTAGCGATAGAGGTTGTTTTCTAGCAAACTTTAAACCAGTAAGAGGTAATTATGCAGTAGATGGTGCTTTATATACTATGGAAGCAAAATCGTTTAATGCAAACGATTACGGATTATATAATATGGCTGGTAACGTTTCTGAATGGACAAATACAGCTTACAACTTATCATCTTACTATATGGCATCTACTATGAATCCTAATGTAGAAGATAGAAAAAACAAAAGAAAAATTATACGTGGAGGTTCATGGAAAGATGTAGCTTACTTTTTAGAAGTAGGTTCTAGAGACTATGAATATGCAGATACAGCAAGAAGTTATATTGGCTTTAGAACTGTACAAAACTATATTGGTACTACAAACAAATAATTAATAATAAAAAAACTAATCAATAAAAAATATTATGGCACAGTCAAGATCTTACAAAAAAACAATGAACTTCGTATATGGAATGGGAGCGGCCGTTGTAATTATTGGAGCTTTATTTAAAATTCAGCATTTTTCTATAGGACCATTAACAGGTGGTATAATGTTAACAATTGGTTTAGTTACTGAAGCATTGGTATTTGCTATTTCTGCATTCGATACTCCAGAAGATGATTTAGATTGGTCTAAAGTATATCCAGAATTAGGAGCAGATGGTATTGAGTCTGAAAAAGAAGTTGGTGCTCAAGGGTTATTATCTCAAAAATTAGATAATTTATTACAAGAAGCTAATATAGATTCTTCACTAATGACAAGTTTAGGTACAAGTATGAAAAACTTTCAGGGAGCTGCGGAAGGATTATCTGCTGCATCAGAATCTATTTCATCAACAAATAAATATAATGAACAAGTATCTATGGCTGCTGTTCAAATGGAAACATTAAATAGTTTGTATAAAGTTCAAGTAGAAAACTCAACAAGACAATCAGAATTAAATGGTGCAGTTGTAGAAAATACTGAAAAATTAAAAGAACAAATGGAATCTTTAGCAAAAAACTTATCTTCTTTAAACGGTGTTTATGGAGGTATGCTTTCTGCAATGTCTAAATAATAATTAGTTCAATTAATATGAATACTAACTTAAAAAACTAATTAGAATGGCTGGAGGAAAAATGTCCGCAAGACAGAAGATGATAAACTTAATGTATCTTGTATTTATTGCTATGTTAGCAATGAACATGAGTAAAGAAGTATTATCAGCTTTTGGCTTCATGAACGAAAAGTTAACAGAAAATAATACATCAACAACTGCAAAGAATAATGAGGCGTATGCAAATTTAGCGACTAAAGCTTCTGAACAAGCTGCTAAATTTGGACCTTTAAAAATACAAGCAGATAAAATAAAAGGTTTTTCTTCTGATTTTTATAATTCTTTAGAAGAATTAAAAGGAAAAATGACTGCTGATATCGATGATAAAAACGACTATGAGGCAATGGATAAAACTGCTTTTTTAGACGAATACTTCTTTAAAGGTGATAAGTTTACTCCAG
Organism: Polaribacter sp.; assembly: GCF_036480315.1. Taxonomy (GTDB): domain Bacteria; phylum Bacteroidota; class Bacteroidia; order Flavobacteriales; family Flavobacteriaceae; genus Polaribacter. The sequence continues at coordinate 84,520 of NZ_JAZGGG010000040.1, read as the reverse complement.
AAGGTCAAGCGTTTTTAGATCAAATTAATGGTTATAGAACTAATGTTACAAATGTTTTAGGAAGTGATAGCAAGTTTGTACCAATTTTAGCAAAAAGATTTTCTACAAACGATGATACAAATAGAGATGGTAAAACTATTAAATGGTTAGATTATCGTTATAAAGGTTTCCCATTAGTAGCTTCATTAACAAACATTACTCAAATGCAAGCTGATATCAAAAACACAGAAAGTGATATTGTATCAGATTTATTAGGTGGTAAATTAGAAGAAGCTCTATCATTAAACAATTATAAAGGTATTGTTGCGTTAGATAAGAACGCTTATTTTGCTGGCGAGAAAGTTACAGGTAAAATAGTTTTAGGTCGTTATGATGCTACAATGGTGCCAGATAATGTAACTTTAAATGGTAAAGATTATAAAAATATTCAATCTGGTCAAGTAATTATAGATATGCCTGCTGGTAGAGTTGGTAATCATGATATTAAAGGAAAAATTGCTTTTACTCAAAATGGAGAAGTAGTTGAGGTGCCGTTTGAAAGTTCTTATTCTGTAATACCAGAGCCAAGTAGTGCAGTTGTTTCTGCAGACAAAATGAATGTGGTTTATAGAGGTTTAGACAACCCTATTTCTGTTTCATTACCAGGAGTTAGCTCTAATAACTTAAAAGTTTCTGCTTCAGGTGGTAAATTAACAAGAAAAGGAAAAGGTTTTAGTATTAGACCCGCAGGCGGAAAAGTAGCAGTAATAAACGTAAGCGCAAAATTAAGTAGTGGTAAAACCGTTAATTCTAAAGCAACCTTTAGAATTAAAGATATACCTGCAGCTATGGGTTCTGTACGTGAACAATACGGTACAGTAAGAATGCCAAAAAGTGGTTTAGCAAATGCACCAATTGCAGCAGGTTTACCAGATTTTGAATTCGATTTAAATATTAAAGTTAAAAGCTTTAAAATTAAAGTACCAGGACAATTAACTATTATAGTTAATGGAAATAAATTAACTGCTGCTGCTAAACAAAAATTATCAAAAGCTAAAAGAGGAGATATCATTAATATTTATGGTATTAAGGCTACAGCTAATGGTTACAATCTTAAAAAAGTATTACCAGTTAATATAGAATTAACAAACTAGAAGTAAAAAAAAAGAATATGTTTAAAAATTGTTTCATACTATTTTTCGCTTTGACTATAAGTGGTTCAATAAATGCGCAAGCAAACTTACTAAATTCAAAAACTGTAGATCAAATAGGGCAGAAAAACGAACAGCAATTAGCTGCAGATAATGATGGCCCTATTCCTTACGGTTACGTAGATGATAGAGATGTACTTTGGTCTAAAGTTGTTTGGGAATTTGTAGATTTAAATCAGAAAATAAACTTACCATATTATTTTCCTATAGATACTACAAATATATCTACAGACAGAAGATCTTTGTTTGATACGCTGATAAAAGGAATTAAACAAGGTAAAATTAAAGAAGCATATTCAGATTCTTTTTTTACTTCAAAAATCACTCAAAATGAGATTGATTCTAGACTAATAAGTGTTAGAGAAGAAGGTGGTTATACAGATACAATTACGCTTCAGACAGAAGATGTAGAAGGTTACATGATTAAAGGAATGTGGTATTTCGATAAACGTCAAGGTGAACTTAAATACAGATTGTTAGCATTAGCACCTATGGGTAAAGATGTACAGACTTTAGGAGTTCAAGATATTGAAGACGAGCAATTGTATGAGTTGTTTTGGGTATTCTTTCCATCAGCAAGAGATGTTTTGCACGACGCAAAAGTATTCAATCCAAAAAATGCTTCTCAACCAATTTCGTTTGATCATTTGTTAAATGCAAGAAGGTTTAGTTCAGTTATTGTACGAGAAGAAAATATCTATGGTAACAGAGCTATAGCAGATTATGTACGTGGTAATTCTTTATTTCAACTGTTAGAAGCAAATAAGATTAAAGAAAATATTAGAGACAGAGAAATGGATATGTGGAATTATTAATTGAAAAACGTTACTCGAATTTTTTATTTCGAGATTCAATTAAAACAGTCATTCCTGTGAAAACAGGAATCCAACATAGAACTAATAAAAAAACGTTTGCGAAAGCAAGCGTTTTTTGTTTGTAGCTATTTCCTGCTTTTCGCACTCGCTTTTTTTTCGTCCCTCAAAAAGAGCTCAAACAAATGCTACAAATGCTAGCATTCAACGACTCAATTAAAATATTAAAGCGAAGTTAATCAGGGCTAAACTTGTTTGTTTTTTTTTGAAAAACTAAATATTAAAGTTATTTTAAAATTATGAAAGTAGATTATATTATTGTTGGTTTAGGATTAGCAGGTTTGGCATTTGCAGAAGAATTAGCAGCAAAAAATAATACTTTCATGGTTTTTGAAGACGATTCTCAAACTTCTTCTTTAGTTGCAGGCGGAGTTTATAATCCAGTAATTCTAAAAAGATTTACTCCAGTTTGGAACGCTAAAGAACAATTAGAAGTTGCGCTTCCGTTTTATAAAAAAATAGAAGAAAAACTAAACATAAAAATAGACCAAAAGTTTGTCATCAAAAAAGCGTTTAAATCTATAGAAGACCAAAACAATTGGTTCGAAGCTTTAGACAAACCCAAATTGGTAGATTATTTAGATGGTAATTTAGATACTAAAGAATACAACGGCGTTATTGCCGATTTTAGTTTTGGAAATGTAAAAGAAACCGGAAGAATAGATACAAAAAAATTAGTAGAAAGTTACAGGGACTATTTAAAAAACGAAGAAAAAATTAGATTCGAAAAATTTGAACATCAACAAATAGCATTTAAAGAAGGTGCGGTTCAATACAAAAATATAGAAGCAAGTAAAATTGTTTTTTGTGAAGGATTCGGAATTAAGGAAAATCCGTATTTTAGTTATTTACCATTAAATGAAGCTAAAGGAGAATTATTAACGATTCATGCACAGGAATTAAATATCGATTTTTTATTAAAATCTACACTCTTTGTACTTCCTTTAGGGGAAAACCTGTATAAAGTTGGCGCAACTTTTAATTGGACAGACAAAACATCTAATCCATCTGAAGAAGGAAAAGAAGAGCTGGTTGAGAAATTAAAAAAAGTAATTAACGTGCCATATACTATTGTTTCTCAATCTGCAGGAATAAGACCTACCGTTTCTGGTAGAAGACCTTTGGTTGGTATTCACCCAGAATACTCTCAATTAATAGTATTAAACGGTTTAGGAACACGTGGAGTTATGATTGCACCAACAGTTGCTAAAAACTTGTTTAATCATTTAGAAAAAGGAGAAGAGATAGAAGAAGGAGTGGATATCAATCGTTTTAAACATCTTATAGATAAGAATACTAAATAACTTTATTGTAATAAAAGCATAAAATTAAAGAACTGTCTTTTTTAGATTTGCAAAAAGCGTTAAGGATTGAACGGCTTGTTTGAGCTCTTTTTGTTTTTACAAAAAAGCGAGCAGTGAAAGCCTGTTAAAACGCCAAAAAAATAATATTATATTTATTTATTAGAGTTCGTTTTATCAAATTTAACAAACATATTTATCCAAAGAATTCTAGATAAACGCAAATTTATGGGTGCTAAAACTATTAAGGCGAGGAAAATTGTAGCAAAAGCCTGCAATAATGAAGCATTAAAAATAAGTTTAGTTATCAAAAAAGTAACAATAGAAATACCAACTGTAATTCCGTAATTTACATACATAGCACCGTAAAAGAAAGAAGGTTCTATCATATATTTTAAATTACAACTAGGGCAATTTTCATGAATAGCAGTGATTTTTGATGGCTTAAAAGTAAAACCATTTGAAAAGAAATCTCCTTCATGACATCTTGGGCATTTTCCGTTTAAAACACTAAACAACTTTGTTCCTTTTTTAACCATCGTTAACTGCATTTTTTTAGTTAGTTTTGCAAATTCAAAATTACACAATATTTATGTTAAATGTACACAACTTAACAGTTTCCTTTATGGGTACTGATTTGTTTTCTGGAATTACTTTCAAACTTAATAAAGGAGATAGAATAGGATTGATCGGGAAGAATGGAGCAGGGAAATCTACACTTTTAAAAGTGCTTTCTAAAGATATAGAAACGAGTGGTGGTACTATGGCTTTTGACAAAGACATTCGCATGGGTTTTTTACGACAAGATATAGATTTTGTAGAAGGAAGAACTATTTTAGAAGAAGCGTACCAAGCTTTTGAAGAGATTAAAGAAATTGAAGTTCAATTAGATGAAATTAATGAGCAGTTAGCTACAAGAACAGATTACGAAAGTGAAGCTTACAGCCAATTAATTATAGATTTAACTGAAAAAACAGAACGTTATGAACTGCTTGGAGGTTATAATTACCAAGGAGATACAGAAAAAATACTACAAGGTTTAGGTTTTCAAAGAGAAGATTTCGACAAGCTTACAGACACTTTTTCTGGAGGTTGGAGAATGCGTATAGAATTGGCAAAATTACTTTTACAGAACAATGATATTTTATTATTAGATGAGCCAACAAACCATTTAGATATTGAATCTATTATTTGGTTAGAGAATTTCTTAAAAGGATATTCTGGTGCAATTGTGTTGGTTTCTCATGATAAAATGTTTTTAGATAATGTAACTAACAGAACTATTGAAATTTCTTTAGGTCAGATTTACGATTATAAAAAACCGTATTCAGAATTCTTATTATTAAGAGGAGAAATCAAAGAAAAGCAATTACAAGCACAAAAAAATCAAGAGAAAGAAATAAAGCAAAAACAGCATTTAATAAACAAGTTTAAAGCAAAAGCGAGCAAAGCTTCTATGGCGCAATCTTTAATGAAACAACTAGATAAAGTTGAATTAATTGAAGTAGACCAGGATGATAACCAAGCCATGAATGTGCGTTTTAACGTATCTAAAGATCCAGGTAAAATTATTGTAGAAGCAGAAGGTCTTTCTAAAAGCTATGGTAATAAACACGTTTTAGAGGGTGTAGATTTATTGATTGAAAGAAATAGTAAGATTGCCTTTGTTGGTCAAAACGGGCAAGGGAAATCTACTTTGGCAAAAATGATGGTTGGCGAGATTCCTTTTGAAGGATATTTAAAACTAGGTCATAATGTGCAAGTTGGGTATTTTGCTCAAAATCAATCAGAGCATTTACCACCAGAAAAAACAGTATTAGAAATCATGGAAGATGCTGCTACTGATGGAAACAGAGCACGTGTTAGAGATATGTTAGGTTCTTTCTTATTTGGTGGAGATGCTGCAGATAAAAAAGCAAAAGTACTTTCTGGTGGAGAAAGAAATAGATTGGCATTGTGTAAATTATTATTATCACCTTTTAATGTGTTAATAATGGATGAGCCAACAAATCACTTGGATATTGCCTCAAAAACGGTTTTAAAAGAAGCTTTAAATAACTTTAACGGAACTCTAATTGTTGTTTCTCACGATAGAGATTTCTTACAAGGATTAACAACAACCGTTTATGGATTTAAAGACAAAGAAATAAAAGAATATTTAGGTGATATTGATTATTTCTTGGAGCAACACAAAATTGAAAATTTACGTGAAGCAGAAAAAAGAACGGTTGTAAAAGTGGAAAAAGATACTTCTAAACAAGCAGCGCATCAATTATCTAGAGACCAAGAAAAAGCGTTGAAAAAACTAAACAATAAACTGTCTAAAATTGAAACTGAAATTGCAGATTTAGAAAAAGAAATTTCAAAAATTGATTTAGAATTAGCAAATAATTACGATGAAGTTTCTGCAAGACCAAACTTCTTTGAAAAATACAAAGCGAAGAAAGCGACAGTAGATTCTTTGATGGAAAATTGGGAGAAAGTAGAAGCAGAAATTGCTACTTTTTCTTAAAATTATCTGATTATTTCAACTAAAACAGAAACCAATAATAAATAGTAGAATTGTAAATGACTATATTTATAGCGTCAATTTATTATTTATAAGGTGAAACACATATATAATAGACTAAATTAAAATTCCTTAATCACGGGAATAACAATAAAATAATAAGATTGAGCAATACAGATAATTCTTTTTTCGGCGGTAATTTCATCTCCAATAACCAACAAGTTTTTCTTCCAATTTTGGAAGAAAAGAAAATTGAACTTTTTATAAAAAGAGAAGACTTAATTCATCCTTTTGTTTCGGGTAATAAATTTAGAAAATTAAAATATAATCTTACAGAAGCAAAAAAACTAAAGAAGAAAGCAATACTTACTTTTGGTGGTGCATATTCTAATCATATTTTGGCAACAGCCGTTGCAGGAAAATTAGAAGGTTTAAAAACTTTTGGTATTATTAGAGGAGAGGAATTAGGTAAAAACCTTACCAAAACTTTAGAAGAAAATCCTACGTTAAGAGCAGCTCATGAGCAAGGAATGAAGTTTCATTTTGTAACTAGAGAAATATACAGACAAAAAGCTTCTTTTGGTTTTGTTGAAAAAATGAAGAATAAATGGGGCGATTTTTATTTAATTCCAGAAGGTGGAACAAATTTTTTAGCAGTAGATGGTTGTCAAGAAATTTTAACAAAAGAAGATAAGCAATTCAATTACGTTTGTGCTTCTGTTGGAACTGGTGGTACTATTGCAGGACTTATAAAATCTTTGAAGAGAAAACAACAAGCAATTGGTTTTCCTGCTTTAAAAGGGAGTTTTTTATCAGAAGAAATTAAAAAGTATACAATTAATAATAAAATTTGGAGTTTACAAAAGGACTATCATTTTGGCGGATATGCAAAATATGATGATCAACTAATTGATTTTATAAATTGGTTTTCTAAAGAAACTAAAATTCAATTAGATCCAATTTATACGGGTAAAATGTTATTCGGAATTTTAGATTTAATTAAAAAAGATACTTTTGAAGAAGGAACTAAAATTTTAGCAATTCATACAGGTGGAATTCAAGGAATTGAAGGTTTTAATCAAAATTTAGAAAAAAATAATCAACAACTAATTGAAGTTTTATGAAGTTAAGGGTTGTGTTTTATGGTCTTTGCTTACTAATATTAGCAAGCTGTGGTTCTAGTAAAAAAACAAATCAGAAAAATAAAAATTCTGGTGTAGTTTTAAATGAACCTAAACCCGTAAAATTACCTTCTGTTAATGAAAAAGAAATCACAAAAAAGTTAGTAAAGAAGAATCCAAGATTAAACAAACAAACTTTATCTTACATAAGAAAGTACGCGCCAATTGCGGTTTTGGAAATGCATGAACATAAGATTCCTGCAAGTATAACGTTAGCGCAAGGAATTTTAGAATCTGGAAGAGGTAGAAGCAAACTTGCGTTAAAATCTAATAATCATTTTGGAATAAAATGCCACACAGGTTGGCAAGGAGAACGTGTTTATCATGACGATGATGAAGCACAAGAATGTTTTAGAAAATATCAATATGTAGAAACTTCTTACAGTGATCATTCAGCGTTTTTAAGCAAAAGGAAACGTTATGCATTCTTGTTTAACTACAGGAAAAAAGATTATAAAAAGTGGGCAAAAGGATTGAAAAAAGCAGGTTATGCAACGGATAGAAAATACCCAAATAAGTTAATAAAAATTATTGAAGACTATAAATTATACGAATTCGATAAGGTGAATAAAAAGGATTTCAAAATAAAAAAATCTAACAAAAAAGAAAATAAACCTGCATATACTATTGGGAATTATTACGAAGTAAAAAAAGATGATACTTTATATTCTATAGCCAAAAAGTTTAAAACTACAGTAGCTATAATTAAAGAATTAAATGGTTTAAAAAGCAATACAATTGCTATCGGTCAGCACTTATTAACAAAATAAAAGCCCATAAAATTTAATTTATAGGCTTTTTAAAAAAATCAACTAACTAATCTTACCAAGAGTAATTTTTTAATTTGGCTTGTCTTTTAATGGCTTTAATCATAACATTATTAAGCTCATTATCTTTACTGCCTTTTTGTTGTTGTTTTGCAATATAGCTTCTCCTTTTTGTATCTAATTCTTTAATTTTTTTTTGAATTTCTGCACGTTTTTTCGCTTGCTTTTTTACATAAATTTTTATTTCTGATGCAGATTTATTTCGCAATTCTTTAGGAAGTTTTTCTTTTTCAATTATAGCATAATTTATTTTTTCCTTTTTGTCAGCATCTACTAAATCCCAAGTAGAATTGTTATATAATCTAGAACTTTTACTAACAGCTCTTTTTACTTCAACTTCTTTATTTAAAGACATTGCATTTGAATCTTGTCTACTTTGATTTGAATATTTTGTATATCCTTCAACTCCGTAATAAATATAGGTTCTGTTTAATTTTTTATTTAAAATAATGATGTCATTATCATATGGAGTAACAATGTGTATAATTTTTTTATTGTGATTTATAGTCATATAATCTCCACCACCAGAAACGGCACCATCTTGCCACATACCAGAAATTCCGTTGTTGTAGTTTCCGCAAAAAATAGTATTTATTACTACATCTTTCTCTTTTGCATTTGTAATTGCATCTTTATAATTAATTTTTCCTTGTGTAAAAGGTTCGTTACCTGCAATAAAAATTAGTCGTAAATCATTCTTGTTTTTACCCCAAGAAAGCTCATTTAATGACGTTTGAATTACTTGTCCGCAAAACTCACTTCCACCACTTGTAGTCAATGAAAATAGTTTTTCAGAAATTTCATCTAAATCATTACTAAATTGTAAAACTTGTTTAATGTAGCCTTCTTTTGAAGACAACCTAGAGTTACCATACTCATACAAAGCAATTTCTAAATTAGGCTTTTTAATTCCGTATTTAGCGTACGAAAGTTCGTTTACAATTTCCCAAAGTTGCGCTTTTGCTTGGTTTATTAAACCATCCATACTACTACTTGTATCTAATAAAAGCGCCACTTTTATGGTTTGGTCTTTACGATCTTCCGATGTTGATTTGTCTTTAGCAAAACTATTGGTTGTAATAATTAACAAAAGAATTGCCAGAACTTTTAATGCTGTATTTTTCATGATAAACTGTTTTTAGATTTTATTGATTATTAAAAGTTTGGGTTGATGTTATTCTTTATTTGATTTTAAATTTCACGTAAATAGAAGAAGAAATTTTTATTTTTTCGAATTGAACTATTTCATTTGAATACCCTCTTGATTTACTTACCCCAAAAGAGGAAGACGATGAACTAATGTAATTGGCATTCGCATAGATTTGCTGGTTATTTGTATTAACTTCGTTTATAATTATTGGCTTTCCGGTTTTTTGGCCAATAGCTGATAATAAATAATCTGCTTTATCTTTAGCTACTTTTATTGCCTTAATTCTATTTTTCTTTCTTAGTTCTATAATTTTAGAATGTGTTACCTTTGAGATGTTAATATCAGAAATTTTAAGTTTTTTTAATTTTTCAAATAGTTTCTTCAACTTATCTGCTCCTTTTATTTTAAGTGTATAGTTTGCAATCGATAATAGTTCTTCTTTCCACCAACCTGTTTTAGATAGCACTGCGTTAACATCAGAAATTGAAAGATTTTTTTCTGGAATACCAATTTCTCTTAATTTTGATTTTAATTCATTTTCCAAAAAAGTTATTTTTAGCTTTTTTCCATTTTCCATTCTCTCTTTTATTGAGATATTTAAATAAATTTCATCTGGTACAATTTCTGTTTCTGCTTTTCCAGTTACTTCAATAAATGGAATATTATTAGTATCGGTTTGACTTAATAAATTTGTTGTGAATAAAAGTATAGCAAGTAGTTTTAAAGTTTTCATTTTATAGATTTATGTATTTTTAATACTTCAATATTAATACCAACTTTTATTTTAAAAAAATCAGAATGAGTAAACACACCTTTTTAATGAGTGAAAGAGAACAACAATTGAGTAAACGCAGTTTTTAAGTTGTTTAAATCTGTATAATGATAAATCATCATTTTTTTGGATGCTTTTTTGTGTGTATGTTTACATCAAGAAAGAAATAATGAATATTAAAAAATACATAACAGTCCTTTTTTTACTTTTAAGTATTGGTGCTTTTTCGCAACAGTATACTACAGAATATGCTGTAAAAGAGTTTTTTGTGAAGGTTGTTGTAGAAGACAATGCAACAGGAAAACATATAAAAAATGCAGAAGTTTATATAAATGAAAAGCAATTTAGATATTCTGAAATTACCAGTAATTATAAAATAGAGGCAAAAATAAACGATGAATTAAGAATTACGCATCCAGATTTTGATACTGTTTATTATATTATAAAATCTGATGAAGATGTAAAGATTTTGGTAGAAGAGTATCCAACAAGAAGCAGTTCTAGAGTTCGTAAATATTCTATTTCTAAAGAAGTTTTTGATGATGCAAGTTTATATCATCAAAATTTAGATTCAGCAAAATTTTATAAAAAAGAAGATATCGATAAAAGTTTAAACTTTATTGAAAAAGCTTTAAAAAGTAAACAATCTAGAGAACGAAATTCAGCTTCATACAAAACATTAGCAGACATTTATTTGTATTGGAAACAGTATGATTTAGCCCTAAATAACTATAAACTTTCTATTCAAATTAAAGAAAACGTAATTGCAGAATTAGGTTTAGCAAAAGCGCAATTTTTATTGAAAAAATATGAAGCTAGTAAGAAGTCTTATGAAGAAATCAACCAAGAAAAATTAAGTAATTACCAACGAATTCTTGTTGCAGAAGGATTGGGTGATATTGGTTTTGTTCAAAAAAAATACAATAAAGCAAAAATAAATTATGACATAGGTTTACAGATTGCAAAAGACAATTTTGTGACTCCAAAAATTACAGATTTAAATTCAAAATTAGCAGACGTTTTTGCGGCTGAAGGAAATCTATCTCAAGCAAATATTCAATTTAATAATTCTTTAAATCTTGCCGAAAAAGAAAATGTAAATAGAGCTTTAAAAGAAGAAGAAAAAGTTGCCGATTTTTATAATAAATCAAATCGTTTTGATGATGAAATTAAACTTCGAAAAGAAAGTTTAAAGAAAACAGAAATTGAAAACACATCAAAAAGAAAAAAAAGCATACAATCAGATTCTATTACTTCACAAAAAATAAATTATAAAATAGGAAACGCTTACATACAAAAAGAAGATTATAAAGGCGCAATTCCGTTTCTTATAAAGAGTATAAAAGATGCTGATAAAAATGAAGATATTGTTATAGAAAAAGATGCTACTAGAAAATTATCGGAGGTATATGCAAATGTTGGTGAATATAATAAAGCACTAAAAAGTTATCAGGAATATGTAGAATTGGTAGATGAATCTTATATTAGAAAAGAACAAGAAATTCAACAAGTACAACGTTTTTCAAAGAAAATATCAGACAATCAAAATAGAATTTCTAGCTTAGAGAAAGACAAGGAATTGGCAGAAAGTAAAATCAGTTTGGCATATATAGATAGTAAATTGTCTGAAGAAAGTAATAGCCGACAAAGACAGATTATTTACTCTTTAATTGGCGGATTTCTATTGCTGTTATTGTTGGTTTATTTTATGTACAGAAATAACAAACAGCAAAAATTAGCAAATAATTTATTGGCGTTAAAATCTATGCGTTCACAAATGAATCCACATTTTATTTTTAATGCATTAAATTCTGTAAATAGTTTTATTGCTGTAAATGATGAGCGAAATGCAAATCGTTATTTGTCTGAATTTTCTGTTTTAATGCGTTCTGTTTTAGAAAATTCTGATGAAGATTTTATTTCCTTAACCAAAGAAATTGAGTTGTTAGAATTGTATGTAAAACTAGAGCATAATCGTTTTAAAGATAAATTCGAATATCAAATACAAGTTGATGAAAACATTAATTTAGAACAGTTTTCTATACCACCAATGTTGTTGCAGCCGTATATAGAAAACGCAATTTGGCATGGTTTACGATACCGAAAAGAGAAAGGTAATTTAGAAATTTCTATCAAACAAAAGAATGCAGAAACAGTATCAATTTTAATTATAGATAATGGAATTGGTAGAAAACAATCTCAAGCTTTAAAAACACAACATCAATTAAAACAGAAATCTAAAGGAATGAGTACTATAAAAAATAGAATTGCTATTTTAAATGATATGTACAAAGATCGAATTTCTGTACAAGTTTCTAATGTTTTAGAGAACGGAGAAGGAACAAAAGTTGAATTGTTATTGAAAAGAAAATAGGATGAAACTAAAAGCAATAATAGTAGAAGACGAACAAGTAAGCAGAGATATTCTCCGTAATTATATTGGTAAGTATTGCCCAAATGTTGATTTAGTTGGTGAAGCAGAAAATATTGAAAACGCTTATAATTTAATTCAAAAAAACGAATTAGATCTAGTTTTTTTAGATGTAGAAATGCCTTATGGTAATGCATTCGATTTGTTAGAAAAAGTAGTAGACAGAACTTTTGAAATCGTTTTTGTAACTGCTTATGATCATTATGCAATAGAAGCTTTAAACAACCATGCAAGTTATTATTTACTAAAACCAATTTCTATAGATGAGTTGATAAAAGCAGTAAATATTGTTTCAGAAATCAAAGAAAAAGAGAACCAATTACAAAATCAAATATTAGTACCAAAAGCAAATTCGGCAACAGGAAAAATAACAATTCCACAACAAGACGGTTTCGAAGTTTTAGATATTAATGATATTGTTTTCTGCAAAGCAGATGATAATTATACAGAAATTCATCTAGCAAATTCAAAAAAATTAGTGAGTAAAACTTTAAAGTATTTTGAAGACGCTTTAAAAGAACACACGTTTGCTAGAATTCATAAATCGTATTTGGTAAATGTAAATGCAATTACCAAATATAAAAAAGGAAAAGGAGGAAGTGTAATTGTTTCAAACGGAAAAGAAATTTTGGTTTCTGCGTCTCAAAAGAGTAATTTGCTATCTTATTTTAAATAAAAAAAATGCCAATTATAAAAACAGTAAACGGAAAACACCCACAAATACCAGAAGATTGTTTTGTAGCAGAAAATGCTACTATTTTAGGAGAAGTTTCTTTAGGTAAAGAATGTTCAATTTGGTACAATGCAGTAATTCGTGGAGATGTACATTATATAAAAATTGGCAACAAAGTCAACATTCAAGATGGCGCGGTAATCCATGCAACGTATCAAAAATCTCCAACAACCATTGGTAATAATGTTTCAATTGGGCACAATGCAATTGTACACGGTTGCACAATTCACGACAATGTTTTAATTGGTATGGGCTCTATAATTATGGACGATTGTATAATAGAATCTAACTCCATAATTGCAGCAGGCGCAGTAGTTACCAAGAATACTAAAGTAGAAAGTGGAAGCATTTATGCAGGCGTGCCAGCCAAAAAAGTGAAAGATATTTCACAAGAATTAATTTCAGGAGAAATAGATAGAATTGCCAATAATTATGTAAAATATTCTAGTTGGTTTAAAGAATAAACTGCTTCGAGTGATTTTGATTTTTTTTCAAAATTGTATCTAGAAGTGGGCGTTTTAACAGGCTTTCACTACTCGCTTTTTTTATGAAAAATAAAAAAGAGCTCAAAAAAGCCGTTCAATCCTTAACGCAAAATTCTGCACAAAAGAAAAACCCGAATTCAATTAAGAATTCGGGTTTTATCAGTCAACCAAACTAATCAACCAAAACTAGTTATCCATATTTTCTTTTTTTTCTTTTCTGCTTTTTCTTTCCTTTTTACCTTTCATCATTTTTTTACCTTTCTTTTTCATCTTCATTTTTCTTCCTTTAGACCTTTTTTCAAATTTCTCAAACTGCTCTTTGTTTAAGATATCTTTCATCCTATTTTTCATTGCAATTTGTTTGTCTAACCTTTTACTTTGAATAGCGAACATTTCATCAGAAGTAGGCCCTTTTTTATTCTTTCTAGCCTCTTTCCTGTTTTCCATAAAAGCTTTTCTCTCTGCCATTTTTGCTGCAATAAGAGGTTTTATCTGGTTTTGTTGTCTTTCAGATAAATCTAACTTTAAAGTCATTTTTTTTACGGCTAATTCTACTTGTTGATCAACAGTAAATTGATCTCTTTTCTTTTGTGCTTGTGTAGTAAAAGTAAATGCGAATACTAAAACTAAAATACATGTTAATTTTTTCATATTTATAAGTGTTTATATTTTTATTATATACTTCTTTGACCATACAAATTATAAAAGGTTTAAATTTGCTTCTCTATTTAACAATGATTTAACAAAATTAAATTGATGAAAAAGTTTCTTTTCCTTGTTTTTTTACTGCCAATTTTGGCAAATGCTCAAGATAGTATTCGTGTAGATATTAGCAATCCGCATGCTACAATTTATACACATTTATATTTTTTACAAACAGATTCTTACGAGCCAGAAAAAGCAGCAAAAACTATTTTAGGCCTTACAGAAGAAAAAGCAATTCAAAAAGCGATTAAAATTAAACAAGTTTTAGACGGTAAAGGTTTGTATGTAGATGTAAACAGAATACCTATTAACCCAAATTATAAAGACACCATTGGGTATTCTTCTTACTCTAGATATGTTTTGTTTCCGCAAAGAATGCCGCAAATTTATGTAGAAAAAATTGATGGAAATTGGTATTATTCATCAGAAACTGTAACTAAAATAGAGAGTTTATACAAAGAAGTTTTTCCTTGGTATGTACAGAAGTTACAAAAAATGATTCCTGTTTCGGGTCATAAAAAAATTGTAGGATTAGAATTATGGCAGTTTATTGCCTTACTTTTTATGTTGGTTTTTGGCTACATTATTTTCTTAATTGTAAAAAGAATTGCCTTTTTTATATTGCATAAAATTCAACAGAGAATTACCCGTAATACAAATTATGAAGTAAAAAAAGTACTAAAAAAACTAGCACATCCTATAAGTTTATTAGTTACTGTAGGTTTTATAGATAAGATTTTTCCGTCATTGCAATTTGGTTTAACTACCAATACTTGGGTGTTTTTAACTTTAAATATTGCAAAAACTGTTTTTTGGATTTATGTTTTCTTAAAATTGGTACAAGTTATAATGCGAATTTATTCAGAATTTACAGAAAGAACGCATAGTAGATTAGATGATCAATTAGTGCCAATTTTACACAATTTTTTAACTGGAATTGTAATTATTTTAGGCGCTTTTAGATTGCTAACTTTGTTTGGTGTAGATACTACAACGTTAATTGCTGGAGCAACAATTGGTGGTTTGGCTTTTGCATTAGCATCTCAAGACACCGTAAAAAACCTGATAGGTACAATCATGATTTTTCTTGATAAACCTTTTCATATAGAAGATTGGATTGAAGCTGGAGAAGTTGTTGGTACAGTAGAAAAAGTAGGATTTCGTTCTACAAGTGTTCGTGCAGCAGATACTTCTGTGTATCAAATTCCGAATAGTAGGTTGTCGGAAATTGTAATTAATAATAAAGGTTTACGTTTATATAGAAGATATAATACTACTTTAGGTTTGCGTTATGATACGCCACCAGAGTTAATTGAAGCATTTGTAAAAGGAGTTAGAGAGTTAATTATTGCGCATCCAGAAACACGTTCAGATTCTTACAATGTAGAGTTTACAGGTTTTGGAGACTCTGCATTATTAATTATGGTAAATGTGTATTTTAAAAGTTTAGCTTGGGGAATAGAACAATCCTCTAAACACAGATTGCACATTGCTATTGTTAAATTAGCAAAAGAATTAGGAGTCGATTTTGCATTTCCTTCAACAACGGTTACGATTGAAAATTTTCCAGACAAAAAAGGTTTAAACCCTAAATATGATATTTCTCAAGAAAGAATAAATGCAGTTATTAGTAAAACTGTTACCAATTTTACGAATGAATATCCAATAGAAGAAACACCATGAAAAAATTTGTAAAGTATTTCCTTCGTTTTTTAGTATTATTAATTGTAGCCGCAGTTGTATTTTTCTTTTGGGCTTCATCTCCAACATTAGACGAAAATAAATATGAAGTTTTAATCTCAAATGAAGATATTAAAGTTCAAGAAAACGATTCTATTTTTAGTATTGTAACCTATAATATTGGGTATTTAAGTGGCATGACTAACAATCGTGCTGTGCCAAAACCAAAAGAGTTATTTAAAACTAATTTGCAGAAAGTTTTAGTAGAAACAAAGAAGGTAAATGCAGATATTATTGCGTTTCAAGAAATTGATTACGATGCTTCTAGAAGTTATAACATAAATCAACAAAACGAAATTGCAAAACTAGGATTTAACTATATTGCTGGTGCTGTAAATTGGGATGAAACCTATGTTCCTTTTCCTTATTGGCCACCAAGTATGCATTTTGGAAAAGTAGTTTCTGGACAATCTATTATTAGTAAATATCCTTTAAAAGAGCATAAAAGAATTGTTTTAGAAAGAGTTGCAGGTGCTCCTTTTTATAGAGATGCATTGTATTTAGAACGTTTAGCACAAGTTGTAAAAGTTACTTTAAACGGGCAAGATGTTATTTTGATAAACGTTCATTTAGAAGCTTTTGACAAACAAACAAGAGTCAATCAATTTAATGAAGTTCTAGCACTTTTTAATACATATAAAACTGAATATCCAACAATATTATTGGGTGATTTTAATTCTAGAGCAAGAAATGAAGAAGCAATTATTCAAAAAATGTTTGCTATGTCAGCTATTGGTAATGCGGCTTTCAATATTGAAAACCCTGCCAATACTTTTGATACAAAAAAACCTTTTGAACGTATAGATTACATTTTTTATACTAAAAATTCTATTGAATATATTTCTGGCAAAGTCTTAACTGAATTCGGACAAGCATCTGATCATTTACCCGTAGAAATGAGTTTTAAGTTGAAATAATTGATTTGTCATTTCTTAAATTGATGAACCTTTTTGGAGTTTAAAACTTCTTGTCCAAAAAAGTTCCGACATATTATAATTTTAGTAAGAATTCAATAAAATTAGAACAAGTCTAGATTTTTGTTTCTTTTCATCAATGGAAAAGAAAAAGGAATAAAATACTATAATTGTGCAGAACTTGTTTAATAATAAAGCAATCTAAAAACCTACCCATTTTTAGCTTCATTAAAAATATCTTTTACAGCAATTGCATAATTTTTAGCATTACTTGCTTTTTTAATTTTCTTATAGGTTTTCTGCGAATTTGAAAAACTTTGAGAAAAGTATTCCCAAAAACCAAGCATTTTCATTTTTATAGGCGTTGGTCCAGAAAGCGCTGCATCATATTCTTGATAAATTCGATCGTGGAATTCTTTAAAAATATCATATCTATTTTTTGGGTATTCAGTAGTATCGTTTTTTATCATACTTGGTAAAAAAGGATCTGCAATTAAACCTCTACCTATCATCCAATGATCTATTGATGTAAATCGTTTTTGTAACTTTTTAAAGGCAGGGACAGAAGTAATATCACCATTATAGTACATTTTATGTTTGCTGTTATCTAAACATTTTTGAAACGCTTCTAGGTTCGTTCCACCTTTGTACAACTGTTTTCCTATTCTAGCATGAATTGCAATATTTTTAAGTGGATAATTATCTAAAATTGGTAAAACGTCTAAAATTTCTTCAGGATTTTCATAACCCATTCTCATTTTCATAGAAACCAAAACATCAGATTCATTATGTACTTTATGAAGAATATTATTTATTTTTTCAGGATCAGCAATTAATCCAGAACCCATTCCGCGTTTTGTAACCATCGGATATGGGCAACCTAAATTCCAGTTTAATTCTTTGTAACCTAATTCTCTTACGTATTTAGAAACGAATAAAAATTCATCTACATCATTGGTAATAATCTGCGGAATTACTTCTAACTCGGTGTTGTTTTCAAGAAGAAGATCTCGTTGATATGAGTTTTTAATCACCATTTTTCCATTCAAACGAATGTATGGCGAATAAAAAGTATCTATTCCACCAAAGAAGTGATTAAAAGCATTTCTAAATTTAAAATCTGTAAAACCTTGTAAGGGTGAAGATAAAAGAGTGTGAGTCATTTGAAAATATGAAACAACAAAGATAAGTTACTTTTTAAAGGTTTTAATGAAATACAAAATAAAAACCTCATCAATTAAGGTAAGGTTTTTATAATTTTTTAATCCCAAAAAATGGACAAGATATATGAATAATTAATTAATGGCATTTATTTCAACGCGATTATTATTTGCTCTTCCATTACGAGTTTTGTTTGAATCTATAGGTTTAGATTTACCATAGCCTTTAAAAGAAATTCTAGAGGGATGAATACCATGAGATATTAAGTAATCAGAAACACTCTCTGCTCTAGATTCAGATATTCTTAGATTTGTAGTCTCTGTTCCTTTACTATCTGTGTGTCCTTGAATCTCAAATTTTTTGTTTGGATACTCATTTAAAAAAGAAATAATACTACGTAATATAGGATCAGACCTAGTTTTTATAGAACTTCTACCAAAATCAAATTCTATCGTTTTTGCATATTCATTCAATGTTATTTGTGCTTTTCCTGTAAATTTTGGACATCCTTTATTAGAAATTTCACCTGGTATATTTGGGCATTTATCTTCAGAGTCTTTTACGCCATCACCATCTATATCAGAAACAACAACAACAACATCAGTAGTCTCAATAGTTTCTTCATCAACAGTTTCATCATCGTAATATTTACGTTTTAAATATATTTCACAGGATATTAATGTTAGAGAGTCCTTATACATTTCCATCTTAAGACGAATATCACCATTCATTAATAAAAAAGTTTTTCCTTTGAAAAAAGCACCATTACTATCTGGAATTTCTTTGTTTTCAATATTATATTCAAATTTATTATTTCTAGGATTAGATTTAGCATTGAACCCATAACTTTCATTACCTTCTTCTTCTAAACTGCTCATGTAAAAAGAATCATCTCTCATCGGGCTCAAATTAAAAATATCTCCTTTTGAACCGCTATATGAACCGCCAAAAACATCTGTAATTTTAGTAACTACATAATCAGATTCATAATCAAAAGCAGTAGAAAAAGTATATTCATTGTCCCATAAAGATTTGTTTTTCTTATCTAAAACCTGTAAAACTCCTTCATCTGTTAGTTTTAGTGTTGTAGCTGTTGTTACACCAGTTAAATGCCAAATAGTATTACCAGAACTATTTTTAATAATAAATTTACCATCTTTAATTAGTGCTTTACCATTAGGCCCATATCCATTAGACATAGTACACCATTTGAATTCTGTTTTATTCTTATAAACACATAAATTGGTGTCATTTTGCATTGTAAGTGAATAAGTCTTATTAGGACTGTAAATCGTTTCCCCTGCGTTTACAACAGTTATTTGACTGTACATGTTTACAGTTATGAATAAAAATAAAATTGAGAAAAATGATATTTTGATACTTTTAATGTCCATTAAATTTAATATTTAGTTTTTTTTTACAATATAGGATATACGTTTTTAAAATAAATTTTAAGTTATATTTTATACTGTTAAAAATTAAAGAGTAAAATTATATTTTGAGATGATTATATTTGGCACTTCTAAAAATAAAATGAAAAAAATATTATTGCTAATTTTATTGTTTCCTGCTGCTTTTCTATCCCAAGAAAACAACTACAAAGCTATTTACAATGCTACTTATAAAGAGATTTTTAAGGACGTTGTAAAAGAAAGATACTATAAACTTTTAAAGAATTTAGATGCTAAACATAGGTCTAAACTTAAAAAACAATTTAGAAAAAGAAACGAAACTATTTTAGAACTGATAAAAGATAGTGTTTTCGTTTTTCATAAAGAATATGATACTTTTTTATCAAACATTTTAGAGGAGATTAATAGTGAAAATCCTACTTTAAAATCTAAAGATTACAAATTCTTTTTTAACAGATTGGCTACACCTAATGCTGCTTGTTTTGGTAACGAGGTTTTTATGATAAATACAGGCTTGTTTCACTTTTTAGAAAATGAAGATGAGTTTGCTTTTATTGTATGCCATGAAATTGCGCATCAAGTTTTAAATCATGTAGATAACAATATAAAAAAGTATGTAAATACGGTAAATTCTAAAGAAGTAAAAAGAAAAATTAGAGATGTTCAGCTTACTATTTACGGCAGAAATAAAGAAGGAATGAAGTTGGTTAAAAACCTTACTTTTAATTTTTTAGCGTATTCTAGAAAGTTAGAGTTAGAAGCAGATTCTATAGGTTTAGAATTGTACAAGAAAACAAAATACAATGCTAACGCTGCAATAACTGCTTTGGAGAAGTTAAAAGGTTCTGATGAAGCGCTGTTTGATACCAAAATTAAGCTAGATAGTTTGTTGCATTTTAATAAATATCCGTTTAAAGAATATTGGTTAGACAAAGAAGAGTCAATGTTTAAAATTGATGAAAAACAAGATGATTATGCTTGGAATAAAGATTCTTTAAAAACGCACCCAGATATAGAAGAACGAATAGCTGTTTTTAAAAGTAAAATTTTAGGCGCTGTTTCAAAAGAAAACACAAGTTTTAAAGAAATAAAAGAGTTTGCAAAATACCAGCAAATAAATTCTTTATTAGATTTTAATCAAGTAGACATTGCTGTTTATTTTTTATTGAAAGAAATTCAATCTAAAAAAGCAAAACCACAAACTTTTGTGCAATTATCATCTGCAATTAGAAAATTGTATGAATTAAAGTTGAAGCATCAATTTGGTAAGTATGTGCCTCAAAATAATCCTTTTACCAAAGAAGAAAATATAAATAACATTCGCCAGTTTTTACATAATTTAGAACTAAAAGAAATTAGAAAAATAGGCTATTTTTATTGTGAAAAATATGCCGAATTATTGAATGATAATCAAGAATTTATAAATAATAAAACCTTTTTTAAAACCCTTAATAACAAATAAATATGAGAAAAATAGTTGTTATCTTTTTATTGCTTTTACAATTTAGTTTTTTAAATGCTCAAAGCAAAGTAATTAACAATATTGTTAAGTTTAAAATGAAAAACACGGGCGCATTTTTAGATGTAAATAAAGATGTTGATGGATATTATTTTTTCTACGAAGTAGATAAACTTAAAAAAAGACAACGAGAATTCGCAATTAATATTCTTGATAAGAATTTAAATGATGTTGCAACAAAAAAAATGGTTGCTTCAAAATACACTGTTTTAGCAGGAAATGCCTTTAACAATCAAAATACCTTATTTGCTTTTTTCGATTATAAAGAAAAAACAATAACCTTAAAAGGTTTCGATAAAAAAGCAAATCCTATTGAAGACAGAGTAATTGTTTTAGATAAAAAAGTATCAAAAAATTTAAGATTTCAATCGAACTCGAATATGTTAAGAAACCTTTTAACACCTGTAAAAAATAAAGGTTTTTTATTAACTTTACCTAATTTTAGTGGAAAAGGACAAGGTTATTCAATTTCTTTTATACCTACTGATGAGGTCAGTAAAGACTGGGTTTTTAATGAAATACCAACAAAAAGATTTATCCACACAATTACACCTGTTACTGTAAATGAAAAATTTATTGTACTAATAGATGTTTTCGGTAAACAAATGTCTAAAAAGAAACAGTTTAATACCATTGTTTTAAATACACAATCTGGGGAATTACTTTTTGAAAAACCATATGATGAAAATGATCCTAAATTAATTAGTAATGCTTTCTTGTCAAAAGAAGGAAATGTAGCTGTTTTAGGGCAGTATTATGAGCCAAAAGCAAAAATTATAAAAGCAGAAAGTTTAGGTTTGTATGTAGATATTTATGATAAAACTGGCAAAAAAGTTTTTGAAAATAAAATTTCTTGGGCAGAAGATGTTAGTAAAGTTTTACCAGTTAAAAGTGAGAGTAAGCTAAAAGACATTGGTTATATTTTTTTCCATGATATTATTAAAACTCAAAACGGAGAATATTATGCAATTGGTGAACAATATAGAAAAACAGTAAGTGCTGCAGGAGTTGCAACTGCTGTAATTAGTGGTCTTTTTGGAGGTATACAAACCTCTGGATTTACACAATTAACCATTAAAGATGTTTATATTTTTAAGTTTGACAAAGATTTTACTTTAACCAAAGTTGAGATTTTTGATAAAGGAACTTCAAGAATTCAAAATTTATTAGACTTTGGAAGCCCACAATTTAGTGCCTTCGTAATTAAAGCTAGAGGAGGTTTTGATTATGTATATTCTCAAATTGACAAAAAGAGAGATCGTTTTTATGCAAACTTTATCGATTATGAAAGAGGAGAAAAAGGAAAGAAAAGTCAGTTAGTTTTTAAAACAATTATTCATGATGATGGAGAATTATCTGAAGATAAGGTAGTCCTTAAAAATAGATCTTCTTATTTTAGAGTTTTACCTGGTAAATTAGGTAGTGTATTAATTTTAGAATACAATAGGAAAAGAAAACAAGCTACTATGCATCTAGAAAAACTTAACATTAAATAATAAAAAAAAGCCTCATCTTAATTGATGAGGCTTTTTTAATAAACAGTATTTAATGTTTATTTAGGATCTAGAATAGTATCAACTCTATCTACAATATCTTGTAAATGGTAACGAGTTAATGTATTTCCTCTATTAGAAGCAGCTTTTACATCTCTCTGTAAACGCTTTAATTCTCCTCTTACAACAGATTTTATATCAGATTGGTTTATAGTAATTCCACTTTGTTTAAAGTAACCAAAGTTTGCATTTCTTTGATTTTTGGCTTTATTTAACAAATAATCTAATCTATCTAAATGTACTCTTTGTAAATTTCTTCTATAAGTATCTATAGAACGTCCAGAATAAATTTCACTCCAAACACCTTTACGTAAATCACTCATCATAGAAACTAAACTATATGCGCTAGAACCGTTCATTGTTTCATTTTCAATCATCCTAGCCATTCTTCCAGGATTTAAGATGTTATTGATAGATCTAGCTTGTAAACCTCTTACTCTTTCTAAAGAACCAGAAAATTCAGTTTTACTAAAAATGTTTTTATCTAACATCCAAGTAGGTGTTTTAAACAACTCGTTAATAACGAATGTTAACGCTTCTTTTTGTTTTGTTTTAGCTACATGTGTATAAACAGCTCCTTCTTGGTCTGTTGTTTTATAGTTTTCATAAACGCCACCAATATTTGCAGTAACATGCCCCATGTATCTATTAAACTGACTTAGAGCCTGTCCGTACATTGTAGACAAATCATCATAATTCTGCCCTTTTTCTGAAGTCCATTCTTCTAATTTTGGTAAAATTCTTTTTAAGTTTTTAATACCATACGTAGAAGCTTTCATTGCATCATCTCCTAAATCTTCTGTTTGAGAACTTGGGTCAACTGTACTTCCTGCTTGTTGATGCCCAAAACGGTACATTGGGTCACCAGCATGTTTTGTAATCCAAGAATCTAACGTTGCTTTTTCATCTTTTGCCGAAGTATTTAAAATAGGTCTATAACCCCAAGAAATTGCATATTTGTCATACACACCAATATTTGGCATTAAAGCAACACCTTTATCTTCTGGTTGTGCAATATAATTAAAACGAGCATAATCCATAATAGAAGGCGCTGTTCCATATTTTGCAGTAAAAGATGCAGAGCGTAAAGAATCTACAGGATACGCAGTAGAACTCCCCATATTATGAGGTAAACCTAAAGTGTGTCCTAATTCATGAGAAGAAACAAACTTAATTAATTCTCCCATTGTTTCTGTCTTAAAGTTGTTGCTTCTCGCATCTGGGTTGATTGCAGCCGTCTGAATAAAAAACCAGTTATGTAATAAAGACATTACATTATGATACCAGTTAATATCAGATTCTAAAATCTCACCCGATCTTGGGTCACTAACGTGAGGCCCGTTTGCATTTGGAATTGGAGAAGCTAAATATCTAATTACAGAATAACGAACATCTTCTGGACTATAATCTGGGTCTTCTTCTGCCGTTGGTGCTCTTTTAGCGATAATAGCATTTTTAAAACCAGCAGCTTCAAAAGCAACTTGCCAATCATTAACACCTTGTATTATATATGGAACCCATTCTTCTGGTGTAGCTCTATCTACATAATAAACAATTTGTTTTTTTGGTTCTACCAATTCACCACGATTAAATTTTGCAATGTCTTCGTCTTTTACTTCCAAACGATATCTATCTAAATAAGTTACCTTTTTGCTTTTTTGAGCATCTAAACCATAATCAGTTTGTCCACGAGCAAACCAACCAACACGTTCATCAAAATAACGTCTTTTCATTGGTACTTTAGGTAACAAAATCATTGAGTTACTCATTTCTAAAGTAATAGAACCTAAAGCACTATTTGAGGGTGCTTTATTTGCAAAGTATGTTTTTACATGTCTTACTTCTATATTCTGCGGATAACTACTAACTCTTTCTATGTAAGAACGACTTTTATCCATTCTTGTAGCTTGGTATCTTTTTCTACTTCTAGCAGGAAAACCTAAAGGTTTAACATCTGTAGAAAATAATGTAGTTGCATCTATAACAGTTGCTGTAGAATCTTTACTAAATGCTTTTATAGGAAAAGAAAATAGGATAGGTTCTAAATTAGAATTTACAACAGCTTCATGTACTGGTAAAATGGTGTCTGCAACAACATTATGAGAAACAATACGTAAAAGAATTTGTTTGTTTTTCTTTTCCCAACGTAAAACTTGCGTATTGGTTTTTCCACCACCAAAACCAATTCCATTGGCAGTTTTAGCAATTCTAGTTACCATTAAAAGTTCTCTGTTTAAAAGAGAATCTGGTATTTCAAAAAGATAAGAATCATCTTTTGTATGAACTTTAAATAAGCCTTCATCGGTTTTGTGATCTTTTGTAACCACTTTTCCGTAAGGTTTAATTGCTCCTTTTTTAGGTTTAGGTTTTGGAGTTACTTTTTTAGTTTCTTTTTTCTTTTTCTTCCAAAATTGAGCAGAAGATTCTGAAGAAAAACCGAATACAAAAGCAACTAGTAGTAGTCTAGTTAGTATTTTTTTTGTCATCATAAATATGTTATTAAGTTTGAGTTCGAAGTTACGCAAACATTAAAAGACGATTTCTTAAAGATATGTTAAAGAGAGGAAGCATATTGTGTTAAATTTTGTGCATAAAAAAAACCTTTAGAAATTTCTAAAGGCTTTTTTTATAAGGTAATATGTTTTATAATTGAAATGCTTTTTTAACTGCATCTACATAATCTAATTTTTCCCAAGTAAAAGTTTCTACTTCTTCAGAAACAGTTTGTCCCATTGGGTTTGTAAATGTTACTGTTTTTATTTCTGATGTTCTTCCCATGTGACCATATGCAGCTGTTTCAGAATAAATTGGTGTTCTTAATTTTAAACGTTGTTCTATAAAATAGGGGCGCATATCAAAAAGTTCTTCCACTTTTTTACTGATTTCTCCATCTGTTAAATGAACAGTTGAAGTTCCGTAAGTTTCAACATTAATACTTGTTGGTTTTGCTACACCAATTGCATAAGAGACTTGTACTAAAACTTCTTTACAAAGCCCAGCAGCAACTAGGTTTTTTGCAATGTGTCTTGTTGCATAAGCGCCAGATCTATCTACTTTAGAAGGATCTTTTCCAGAAAAAGCTCCACCACCGTGAGCGCCTTTTCCACCATATGTATCAACAATAATTTTACGTCCTGTTAAACCAGTATCTCCATGAGGACCACCAATAACAAAAACACCAGTTGGGTTTATATGGTATGTAATTTTATCTGTAAATAATTTCTGAATATGAGCAGGTAATTTTGCAATTACTCTAGGAATTAGAGTTTCTACAATGTCCTTTTTAATTTTTGCTAACATTACATCTTCTGAAGCATCAAAATTATCATGCTGTGTAGAGATTACAATCGCATCAATTCTTTGTGGAACATTATCATCTGAATACTCGATAGTTACTTGAGATTTTGCATCAGGTCTTAAGTAATCAATTTCTTTTTTTTCTCTACGTAATTCGGCTAATTCTATTAACAATCTATGAGACAATTCTAATGCTAATGGCATGTAGTTCTCTGTTTCATCGGTTGCGTAACCAAACATCATCCCTTGATCTCCAGCACCTTGTTCTTCTGGGCTAGACCTATCAACTCCTTGGTTAATATCAGGTGATTGTTCATGTATTGCAGATAGAACTCCACAAGAATTACCATCAAACATATACTCGCTTTTTGTGTAACCAATTCTATTGATTACATCACGGGCAATTTGTTGAACGTCTAAATAGGTTTTAGAATTTACTTCTCCAGCCAATATTACTTGTCCGGTTGTAACTAACGTTTCACAAGCAACTTTACTGTTTTTATCAAACGCTAAAAAATTATCGATTAAAGCATCTGAAATTTGGTCTGCAACCTTATCTGGGTGACCTTCAGATACACTTTCTGATGTAAATAAATATGACATAAATCTTCTTTTATAAGTTATTGAAAAATGAAAAGAGATTGCTTGGTAGCTAAAAGTAGTAGAATATTACTGCTTTAGCATTTTTTTAATGAGGTTGCAATCAGTTCAAATTATTCCTCCGTTTATTATTGCAAATTTACATCAATATTCTAAATATAACTTGATATTTTATTTAAATTTATTAATATCGAATTTTATAAAGCTTAAAATTGATGAATCTTCATTTTTTTTAAATAAATCACTTTTTATTTGGATACTAAACTTTTCTGTTGCAATATTTGCACTTACAAAGTTCAATAACTTATTGAAATGTTATCAAGAAAGGTGGAGGGATTAGACCCGTTGAAACCTTAGCAACCCTTTAGAAATAAAGAAGGTGCTAAATTCTACTCAATTACTTTATAATTGGATAGATAACAAAAGAGAATTTTTCTATCCTGAAAAGTCCTATTTTCTTAATAACATTTTTCTAGTAGGTACATCAACAAAAATTGATGGATTTGACTTTTGGTTTAATCTTTTATTAACTCAAAAAAATAGAAAAATGAGTACACACAAATTAGCAACAAACGCATTACATGCAGGGCATGATGTAACACAAAATGGAGGCACAAGAGCAGTCCCTATTTATCAAACATCATCGTATGTTTTTAATAATTCAGAGCATGCTGCAAACCTCTTTTCATTAAAAGAATTAGGTTTTATTTACACACGTTTAAACAATCCAACAAATCAAATTTTACAAGATCGTTTGGCATCTGTAGAAGGTGGTATTGGGGCTGTAGTTTTTGCTTCTGGAACAGCAGCAATTTCAACAGGTTTATTAACGTTATTAAAATATGGAGATCATATTGTAGCTTCTAGTAGTTTATACGGCGGAACGTACAATTTGTTAAGTGTAACTTTATCAAGATTCGGAATTACAACTACGTTTGTAGATGCTTCAAATCCTGATAATTTTGCAGCTGCAGTTCAAGAGAATACAAGAGCATTTTTTGTTGAATCTTTAGGAAATCCTAAATTAGATGTTTTAGATTTAGAAGCAATTGCTGTACATTCTAAAGCAGCAGAAGTTCCTTTTATTGTAGATAATACGGTTGCAACACCAGTTTTATTAAATCCAATAAAGCACGGAGCAGATATTGTAATTCATTCGTTAACAAAATATATTGGCGGACAAGGAACTTCTCTAGGAGGTGCAATTGTAGATGCTGGAACTTTTAATTGGGCAAATGGAAAATTTCCTGAATTTACTGAGCCTTCTGCAGGTTACCATGGTTTAAAATATCATGATGCTTTAGGAGCAGCAGCATTTACTTTTAAACTAATTTTAGAAGGATTACGTGATTTTGGAGGCGCTTTAAGTCCAACAAATGCATTTAACATCATTCAAGGTTTAGAGACTTTACCAATTAGAATAAAGCAACATTCAGAAAATGCATTAGCATTAGCAACTTGGTTAGAAACGCAAGAAGAAGTAACGTGGGTAAATTATCCTGGTTTAAAAAGTAGTAAATACAATGCATTAGCAAAAAAATATTTACTTAAAGGACAAAGTGGAATTGTAACTTTTGGTGCGAAAGGTGGTTTTGAAGCGGCAAAAGTAATTGCAGATACAACAAAAATTTTCTCTTTATTAGCAAACATTGGTGATACAAAATCGTTAATTATTCATCCTGCAAGTACAACACATCAACAATTAGACGAAGCACAACAAGCAAGTGCTGGTGTGAGTCAAGATTTAATTAGATTGTCTGTTGGTATTGAGGATTTAGAAGATTTGAAAGCTGATTTGAAAGCTGCTTTTTTAGAAATATAAATATCATAAAACAGACCTCACAGATTTTTAAAACCTGTGAGGTCTTAAAGAATTAAAGTGAAAAACGAATTACAACATATTAAAATAAAAGATTTTACTACAGAAGCTGATGCATCAATTTCTGAAATGAATTTGAGTTATCAGATTTTTGGAAAAAAATTAGGCACAGCTCCTGTGGTATTAATCAATCATGCATTAACTGGGCATAGTAATGTTGCTGGTAAAGAAGGTTGGTGGCAAGATATTGTTGGTGATAAAAAAACAATAAATACAGAAATTTACACGATTTTATCTTTCAATATTCCAGGAAATGGTTTTGATGGTTTTCTAATTGATAATTATAAAGATTTTATAGCAAGGGATGTTGCCAGAATTTTTTTGGAAGGATTATCAATTTTAAATATAGATAAATTATTTGCATTAATTGGAGGTTCTTTAGGTGGTGGAATTGCTTGGGAAATGGTTGTTTTAAATAATAAAATTACAAAACACTTTTTACCAATTGCAACAGATTGGAAATCTACAGATTGGTTAATTGCAAATTGCCAGATTCAAGAACAGTTTTTGGTAAATTCTAGCAACCCTGTTCATGATGCACGTATGCATGCAATGTTATGTTATAGAACGCCAGAGTCTTTTAAAGAACGTTTTCATCGCTCTAAAAAAGACGATTCAGATATTTTTGATGTGGAAAGTTGGTTGTTGCATCATGGAAAATCATTGCAAGAACGCTATCAATTATCTTCTTATAAATTAATGAATCAATTATTAAAAACGATTGATGTTACTATTGGAGGAAAAAAAGATATTGAAAATCTAGATAAGGTTGATGCTAATATTCACATTATTGGTGTCGATTCAGATTTGTTTTTTACTGCGGAAGAAAACAGAGAAACGCATAAAAAATTGGCGTTAACCAAAGATAACGTTACATATAATGAAATAAATTCGGTTCATGGTCATGATGCTTTTTTAATGGAATATGATCAGTTGCAAAAAATTATTGAACCAATTTTTAATAAAGATTACAGAGAAAAGAAAATGAAAGTATTAAAATTTGGAGGAAAATCTTTAGCCAACGGAAAAGGATTGGAAAATGCAATTGAGATTATTGCAAGTAAATATAAAGCCGGAGAAGAAATTACGGTTGTTGCTTCAGCAAGAGGGAATTCAACAAACGAATTAGAGGCTATTTTAGAAAAGGCAGCATCAAAAAAGGAATATAAATCAGAATTCGAAAAATTTAAAGAATATCAACTAGAACCTAATAAATCAGTTGATTTCTCTCAAGAATTTTTAAAACTAGAAACTATTTTTGAAGGAGTTTCTTTATTGGGTGATTATAGTCAAAAAATTAAAGACAAAGTTTTATCACAAGGAGAATTACTATCTGTAAAATTAGTGGCAAGTTTGTTAGATAAGGGAAATATATCTGCAAATTATGTAGATTCAAGATCTTTAATAATTACTGATGAAAATTTTGGAAATGCACAACCAATTACTGCAGTTTCTAAAGAAAATGTAATTAGTTATTTCAAGAAAAATAACACGACAATAAATATTGTTTCTGGTTTTATTGCATCCAACAAAAAAGGGGAAACAACTACTTTAGGTAGAAATGGAAGTAATTATACAGCTGCTTTATTAGCGAATTATTTAGATGCTGATGAACTACAAAATTATACACATGTTAGTGGAATTTACACTGCAAATCCAGATTTTGTTACAGACGCAAAAAAGATAGAACAATTGTCTTTCTCTGAAGCGAATGAATTGGCAAATTTTGGAGCGACAATTTTACATGCAAAAACAATTATTCCTTTATTAGAGAAGAACATAAATCTTCGAATTTTAAATACATTTAATAAAGAGGATAAAGGAACTTTAATAACATCAGAATCTTCAACAAAAGGAATTAAATCTATTTCTACAATTGATGATGTTGCTTTATTAAATTTTGAAGGTAGAGGTTTGTTTGGGAAGGTAGGAGTAGATGCTAGAATTTTTAAGGCTTTAAGTGATAGAAATATTAGTGTAAGTATTATTGCACAAGGTTCTTCAGAAAGAGGGATTGGGTTGATTATCGATGCTTATAATTCTGAGGAAGCTGTTGCTGCTTTAGAAAAAGAATTTGAAAACGATTTCTATTCACAAGATGTAAATCAGATTTCGGTTGTAAAAAATGTTTCCATAATTTCTATTATTGGCCAAGATTTAAGTGAGTTTCACTTGCCTTATAATGCATTAATCAAAAACCAAATCATACCTATTCTATTCAATAATACTGTTACTGGTAAAAATGTTAGTTTGGTTGTTAAGAGAGATGAATTGCACAAAGCAGTAAATGTAATTCATGGTCAAGTATTTGGAGTAACTAAAAAAATAAATATTGCAATTTTTGGAAAAGGAACTGTTGGAGGAACATTAATTCATCAAATATTAGAAAACACA
This sequence comes from Polaribacter sp., assembly GCF_036480315.1. GTDB lineage: Bacteria > Bacteroidota > Bacteroidia > Flavobacteriales > Flavobacteriaceae > Polaribacter. The sequence goes on along the minus strand of NZ_JAZGGG010000040.1, from coordinate 53,895 downwards.
GCGTCTGTTTTAGAACGTAGAAAAATTCAATTAAATGTTTTTGCAATTGCAGATTCTAAAAAATTATTGCTAAATAAAAACGGAGTTTCAAAGAATTGGGAACAAGATTTAGTAGAAATTGGTAAAGAAAATACGACTATAAATGATATTATTGAGTTTGCAAAATCACATCATTTCGAGAATTTAATTGCTGTAGATAATACAGCAAGTGTGCCTTTTGTTGGAAATTACATTCCGTTAGTAGAAGCGGGTTTCGACTTGGTCTCTTGTAATAAAATTGCCAATACTTTATCTTTCGATTTTTACAAAGAATTAAGAGCAAAGTTAAAAGAATATAAAAAGCAATACTTGTACGAAACTAATGTTGGTGCAGGTTTACCTTTGATAGATACCATTCGTTTATTACATGAATCTGGCGAAAATATTACCAAGATTAGAGGTGTTTTCTCTGGTAGTTTAAGTTATTTATTTAATACTTTTTCTGAAGAAAATAAACTTTTTTCTGAAGTTTTGAAAACTGCAATTGATAATGGTTTAACAGAACCAGATGCAAGAGAAGATTTAGGTGGAAATGATGTTGCTAGAAAATTATTAATTTTAGCAAGAGAATTAGATTTAGAAAATGAGTTTGTAGATGTGAATATTCAGAATTTAATTCCAGCCAATTTAAGAGAAGGTTCAGTTGATAATTTCTTGTCGAATTTAGAATTGATGAACGAAGAATATCAACAGTTAAAAGAAAAACAAGAAGTCAATCATGTTTTAAGATATGTTGGCGAATTAAGTGGAGATTTATCACAAAATAAAGGAAGTTTAGAAGTGAAGTTAGTTTCTATTCCAGAAAGTACACCGCTAGGGTCTTTAAAAAATTCTGATGCTATTTTTGAAATTTATACAGAATCTTATGGGGAACAACCCATTGTAATTCAAGGAGCAGGAGCAGGAGCAAGTGTAACTGCAAGAGGTGTTTTTGGAGATGTTTTAAGATTAGCAAAACATAATAATTAAAAAATAGTATGTAGTTTTCAGCTGGGAGTATTTTTGTCAATAAAAAACTTATAGATAAAAATATAAAAGAGACAATAACTAAGATAAGAACGATGAGTTTTAGCCTTAATTCTCGGTTCTAAAAGCTTTAGCTGCCTTAATTCTAAACAACATATTATGAGCAAACATTTCTAAACACAAGCAATTAGAACACAAACAGAGGGAAGCCAGTTTTCTGAACATTCTACACCTTTATATTTAACATCAAGTTTTGTTTTTGACTATGCAGAAGATATGCGTGCATCCTTCGCAGAAGAAAAAGAACGTAATTTATATAGTCGATTTACAGATCCAAATACAACAGAATTTGTAAATAAAATTATTGCTATGGAAGGAGCAGAAACAGGTTATGCTTTTGTAACTGGAATGTCTGCGATTCTCTCAACGTTTGCAGCTTTGTTAAATGCGGGGGGTCATGTTGTTTCCTGTCGTTCTGTTTTTGGTTCTACACATTCTATGTTTACTAAATTTCTTCCAAAATGGAATATAGAAACGTCTTATTTTAAAGTAAATAAAGTAAATTTGGTAGAGAGTTTAATTCAGCCAAACACAAAGATTTTATATATAGAAACATCAACAAATCCTGCAGCAGATATTTTAGACCTAGAATTGATTGGTGTAATTGCTAAAAAAACATAAATTAATTTTTATTTAGCATATCCAGGTTTCTATGCAGTTTACAGATTAGGTCATCAATTGTTAAAACAAGAAATACCAGTTTTACCAAGAATGATGAGTGAACTTGCTCATTGTGTAACAGGTACAGATATTCCTCCTGAAGCACAAATTGGAAATTATTTTTTTATATATTACGTAACAGGAATTGTTATTGGAGAAACTCCAATGATTAAAGATAATGTAACTATTTTTCAGGTTTTCTAAAAGAACAGAATAAAGACATTAGAATAATTGGTGCATAACCTAAAGATGGTGAAAGAATACCAGGAATTAGAAAATGGCAAGAATAGTATTTACCAGCAATTTTTACTAGAAGTAAAGTAGATGAAGTTTTAGAAGTAAGTAAAGAAGAAGCAAAAGAAATGACTCAAAAATTGGCTTCTGAAGAAGGGAGTTTTGCAGGTATGAGTAGCGGTGGTTCTGTGGCTACAGCTATAAAAGTAGCAGGAAAAATAAATAAAGGCGTAATTGTAGTAATTATTTGAGATAGAGGAGACGATATTTATCATCAACATTATTTGAAAAAGAATAATAAAACAACATTTTAAAAAAGCAATGAAGCATGTTTACTGCTCAAAATATCAACATAATAATTCTGCAAATAAAAAAATAATCCGTTTATTTGCAGTTCAGTTCAGTTCATAATCTTATTGATACGTTATCACGAAAGGCAGAGGGATTAGACCCGTTGAAGCCTTGGCAACCTCTCACTTTTGAGAAAGGTGCTACATTCTACAAGTTTAAAACTTGACAGATAACAGCGAAAAAACACTTTTCCTGATGACATATTGATAATAATATCAAACAATGTCAAAAATTACCAAAGAAATAAAAAATAGAATCCTTGTGCTAGATGGCGCAATGGGAACTATGTTACAAGCTTATAAATTTACTGAAGAAGATTTTAGAGGAGAGCGTTTTAAAGACTATCCAACTCCGTTACAGGGTAATAATGACTTGTTATCAATAACACAACCAGAAGCAATAAAAACCATTCATGGTAAATATTTTGAAGCTGGAGCAGATATTATAGAAACCAATACTTTTTCTGGCACTACGATTGCAATGGCAGATTATCAAATGGAAGGTTTGGTTTATGAACTAAATTATGAATCTGCAAAAATAGCTAAAGAAGTAGCAAATGAATTTACTGAAAAAGAACCGCATAAACCTCGTTTTGTAGCCGGTTCAATCGGGCCAACAAATAGAACAGCAAGTATGTCTCCAGATGTAAATGATCCCGGTTATAGAGCGGTAACTTTTAATGAATTAAGAATTGCTTACAAACAACAAACCGAAGCTTTAATTGATGGAGGCGTAGACTTATTGTTAGTAGAAACAGTATTTGATACTTTAAATGCAAAAGCAGCATTATTCGCTATTGAAGAAGTTAAAGACGAAAGAAAGATTGATATTCCAATAATGTTAAGTGGAACAATTACAGATGCTTCAGGAAGAACATTGTCTGGTCAAACAGCAGAAGCATTTTTAATTTCTGTATCACATATACCTTTATTAACTGTTGGATTTAATTGTGCTTTAGGAGCCAATTTATTACAACCCCATTTAGAAGCAATTGCAAGTAAAACTGACTTTGGAATTTCCGCGCATCCAAATGCTGGGTTGCCAAATGCTTTTGGTGAGTATGATGAAACTCCAGAAGAAATGGGAGAACAAATAGAAGAATATTTAAAAAAAGATTTAATAAATATTATTGGTGGATGTTGTGGTACAAGTCCTGCTCATATTAGCGAGATTGCCAAAATTGCAGCAAAATATAAACCAAGAGCTCATTCTGAAAATGTTTCAGAAATTAATTAGAATGAAAGAAAGAAGATGAAAGTAAAACAAACAAAATACATGAGATTGTCTGGTTTAGAACCATTAATTTTAAACGAAAACAGCAATTTTATAAACGTTGGTGAGCGTACAAACGTAGCAGGTTCTCGGAAGTTTTTACGTCTAATAAAAAACGAGCAATTTGATGAAGCGTTAGATATTGCCAGACATCAAGTAGATGGTGGTGCGCAAATTATTGATATTAATTTTGATGACGGTTTAATTGATGGAAAACAAGCTATGGTTCGTTTTCTAAATTTAATTGCCGCAGAACCAGATATTTGTCGAGTTCCAATTATGATTGATAGCTCTAAATGGGAAATCATAGAAGCAGGTTTACAAGTTGTTCAAGGAAAATGTATTGTAAATTCAATTTCTTTAAAAGAAGGAGTAGCAAAATTTATTTACGAAGCAAAACTTATAAAGCGTTATGGAGCTGCAGTAATTGTAATGGCTTTTGATGAAACCGGGCAAGCAGATAATTACGACCGTCGAATTGAAATAGCAAAACGGTCTTACGATGTTTTAGTAAACAAAGTTGGTTTTGCAAGTGAAGACATTATTTTCGATTTAAATATATTTCCTGTTGCTACTGGAATGGATGAGCATAGAAAAAATGCCGTTGATTTTATTGAAGCAACTCGTTGGGTAAGACAAAATTTGCCAAATGTTTCTGTAAGTGGAGGTGTAAGTAATGTGTCGTTTTCATTTAGAGGAAATGATGGTGTAAGAGAAGCAATGCATTCTGTTTTCTTGTATCATGCAATACAAGCAGGTATGAATATGGGAATTGTAAATCCTGCCTTATTAGAGGTTTATGATGATATTCCTAAAGATTTATTAGAACACGTAGAAGATGTTATTTTAGATAGAAGAGAAGATGCAACAGAACGATTATTAGATTTTGCAGAAAGTGTAAAAGGTTCTAAAAAAGAAAAAGTTGCAGATTTATCTTGGAGAGAAAACCCTTTACAAGATAGAATTACGTATGCATTAGTAAAAGGTATAGATGCTTTTATCATTGAAGATGTAGAAATTGCAAGACAAGAGGCTGCAAAACCAATTGAAGTTATTGAAGGAAATTTAATGGCGGGTATGAATGTAGTTGGAGATTTATTTGGAGCAGGAAAAATGTTTTTGCCACAAGTAGTAAAATCTGCTCGTGTAATGAAAAAAGCGGTAAGCTATTTAAATCCGTTTATTGAAGCCGAAAAAGGTGAAAAACAAAAAGCGTTGGGTAAAGTATTAATGGCAACTGTAAAAGGTGATGTACATGATATTGGTAAAAATATTGTAAGTGTAGTTTTAGGTTGTAATAATTATGAAATTGTTGATTTAGGAGTAATGGTTCCGCCAGAAAAAATTATAGAAACTGCTAAAAAAGAGAACGTAGATATTATAGGTTTAAGTGGTTTAATAACACCATCTTTAGATGAAATGGTGTATTTGGCTAAAGAAATGGAACGTCAAAATTTTGTGGTTCCCTTATTAATTGGAGGAGCAACAACCTCAAAAGCTCATACAGCAGTAAAAATAGATACACAATATAAAAATGCAGTTGTTCATGTAAATGATGCATCGAGAGCAGTTACCGTTGTTAGTGATTTATTAAATCCGAAAACAAGTCATTTATATACAGCAAAATTAAAGAAAGATTATGATGAATTTAGAACCAAGTTTTTAAAACGTGGTAAAGAAAAATCATACATCAGTATCGAAAAAGCGAGGCAAGAAAAATTTAAAATAGATTGGAATACAAGTAATATTGTAAAACCAAAAGAATTAGGTATTCAAACTTTAGAACAAGTTAGTTTAAAAGAAATATTACCATTTATAGATTGGAGCCCTTTTTTTAGAAGTTGGGATTTGCATGGTAAATATCCAAACATTTTAACGGATGAGGTTGTTGGTGAACAAGCTACAATTTTATTTAATGATGCTCAAATAATATTAAAAGATATTATAGCGAAACAACTATTGAAACCAAAAGCAATTTTTGGGTTGTTTGAAGCGAATACAATAAACGATGATGATATTTCGATCCAAAAAAAGGGCGAAGAAATAGTTGTTTTTAGAACACTACGTCAGCAATTAAAAAAACGAGCAGGAAAAACAAGTACTGCATTGTCAGACTTTATTGCGCCTAAAGAAACAGGAATAACCGATTATATGGGTGCTTTTTGTACTGCTATTTTTGGTGCTGATGAATTGGCAAAAAAATATAAAGATAAAGAAGACGATTACAATGCCATTATGGTACAAGCAATTGCAGACCGTTTTGCAGAAGGTCTGGCAGAATATTTACACAAACAAGTAAGAGTAAAGCATTGGGGTTATGGTGTAGATGAAGAATTAACCAATGAAGATTTAATTAAAGAATCGTATAAAGGAATTCGTCCTGCACCAGGTTATCCAGCTTGTCCAGATCATTTAGAAAAAGAAACTATTTGGGATTTGTTAAAAGTTGATGAACAGATAAATGTAGTGCTTACAGAAAGTTTGGCAATGTGGCCAGGAGCTGCAGTTTCTGGATATTATTTTGCAAATGAAGAAGCGAAATATTTTGGTTTGGGTAAAATCACAGATGATCAAGTTACCGATTACTCAAAAAGAAAAGGGATTACAAAAGAGAAAGCAAGGAAATGGTTGCATCCTACTTTAGCAGAAGAGTAAAAATTCCATCTTAATCTTCCTAAAGGGATGAAATATTTTCGGGTAAGTTTGTGCGAGAAATATTAAAGATGAATGAAGTTGCTAAATAAATTGCGTTAGCGATTGAAATGGCATCCTTTTTTGAGGAACGAAAAAAAGATATAAAGGAAAGCGCGACCTTTTTAGGAAACGCCAAAAAAATAAAATATTAACACAAAACAACCCACAACAGTTTCCTTCCTATGGAGGGATTAAGGGAGGCTTATGAAAGTTACAGATCATATTAAAAATGCAAACGGTAAAACGTTATTTTCTTTTGAAGTAATACCACCTCAAAAAGGAAAAAATATTCAAGATTTATATAACAATATAGATCCGTTAATGGAATTTAAACCACCTTTTATAGACGTAACAACTTCGAGAGAAGAGTATGTTTATTTAGATAAAGGAAACGGACTTTTAGATAAGAGAATTACAAGAATGCGTCCAGGAACTGTGGGTATTTGTGCTTCTATTATGCATAAGTATAAAGTAGATGCAATTCCGCATTTATTGTGTGGTGGTTTTACAAAAGAAGAAACCGAATATGTGTTGGTAGATTGTCATTATTTAGGATTAGATAATGTAATGGCGTTGCGTGGGGATTCTATGAAAGATGAAGCTTACTTTAATGCTGCAAAAGGAGGAAATGCTTTTGCGAGTGAGTTAGTAGACCAGATTTCAGATTTAAATAGAGGTAAATATTTACACAATGCTATAAATGTAGAACATCATTCAGATTTTTGTATTGGCGTTGCTGGTTATCCAGAAAAACATATGGAAGCTCCTTCTTTAGTATCCGATTTAAGACGTTTAAAACAAAAGGTAGATGCTGGTGCAGATTATGTAGTAACACAAATGTTTTTTGACAATAACAAATATTTTAATTTTGTAAAAGCAGCCAAAGAAATAGGAATTAATGTGCCAATAATTCCGGGAATTAAACCGCTAGCAGTTAAAAGACATTTACAAGTTTTACCACAAGTTTTTAAAATAGATTTACCCCAAGATTTAATAGATGCGGTAGATGATTGTAAGGATAATAAAGCGGTAAGACAAGTTGGTGTTGAGTTTGCAATACAACAATCTAAAGAATTATTGGCGGCAGGAGTTCCTGTTTTGCATTATTATTCAATGGGTAAAAGTGATAATGTACAAGCAATTGCATCCAAATTATTTTAGTTTATAAAACTTTATGATAACTGTTTTTTTAGTAGAAACTAGAAACTAAAAATAAGAATTCATTAAAAAAGTACATATATAAGCCCCTTACATAATGAATACGTTAATTGTAAGCATAAGTAGTTCTTATAGACTAATAAGAAAAAGTAATTTTTTTAAAATATTGAAAATAAATAAATTGATTACTTTTGTAATTCAAAACTGAAATAACAATTTAAAAATATAGAAAAATGGCATTAGAAATCACAGACGCAAATTTTGAAGAATTAGTATTAAAATCTGACAAACCAGTATTAGTAGACTTTTGGGCTGCTTGGTGTGGACCTTGTAGAATGGTTGGACCAATTGTAGATGAAATTCACACGGAATATGATGGTAAAGCAGTTGTTGGTAAAGTAGATGTTGATGCAAATCAAGAATTTGCAGCAAAATACGGAGTTAGAAATATACCAACTGTTTTAATCTTTAAAAACGGAGAAGTTGTTGATAAGCAAGTAGGAGTTGCTCCTAAAAATGTTTATACAGGTAAAATTGATGCTGCTATATAGTAGCTTTAATATTTTATAATATAGAAAAGGTTTGGCTAACGTCAAACCTTTTTTTATTTTTAGAATCTAAATTTCTGTTCAAAAATGAAGTACTTACATTTAATTATTTTAACGCCATTATTTTTCATCTCTTGTAATAAAAAACAAGAAAAAATAACACTAGAAACAGGAATTTCTTTTGAATTAGCAAAGTACAGAAAACAACAAATTTCTAATGTTGTTTATGAATTAGATTTTAAAATCCCGAAGGAAAAAGCAAAATCAATTTCTTCTAAAATAGTTTTAAATTTTAGTGTAAATAATTTAAAAAATGATGTTTTTCTAGATTTTAATGAGGAAACTTCTAAATTAAAAGGCGTAAAAATAAATGGTGAAAAATCAGCCATTAATCATCAGAAAGAACATGTAATTATTGATAAAACAAAATTGGTTTTAGGTAAAAATTCTATTGAAATATTATTTGACGCTGGTGAAAAATCACTCAATAGAAATGAAGAGTTTTTATATACATTATTAGTGCCAGATAGAGCAAGTACATTATTCCCTTGTTTTGATCAGCCAGATATAAAAGCCAACTATAAATTAAGAATTACTGCGCCAAAAGATTGGGCAGTATTGTGTGGTGCTTTTAAAGAAAGTAGTTTAGAAGTAGATGGTTTTATAGAACATACTTTTAAGGAAACAGATTTAATGAGTACGTATTTGTTTTCTTTTGTTGCTGGTTTGTTTACTGAAGAAACCAAGAATCCAGGAGCGTTTGATATGCGATTCCTGTATAGAGAAAATAATAAAGAGAAGATAACAGAAAGTGTTGATGCCGTATTTGAAATCCATCAAAATTCATTAGATTTTTTAGAAGAATATACACAAGTTAAATTTCCGTTTCAAAAAATGGATTTTGCTGCAATTCCACCTTTTCAATACGGAGGAATGGAACATGTTGGCGCAATTCAATACAGACAATCATCTTTGTTTTTAGATAAAAATGCTACCCAAAGTAGAAAGTTGGGTAGAGCTAAATTAATTGCACATGAAACTTCACACATGTGGTTTGGAGATTTGGTAACTATGAAATGGTTTAATGATGTTTGGATGAAAGAAGTATTTGCTAATTTTATGGCAGATAAGATTATGAACCCTGTTTTTCCTGAAGTAAATCACAATTTGAATTTCATGATGTCTCATTATCCAAGCGCATATTCAGAAGACAGAACAAAAGGCACAAATGCAATTCGTCAATATTTAGGAAATCTTAAAAATGCAGGTTCATTATACGGAAGAATTATTTACAATAAAGCACCAATTATGATGCGTCAGTTAGAATATTTATTAGGCGAAAATGCTTTTAAAGAAGGAATTCGAGAGTATATAAAAACCTATGCAAACTCAAATGCAGATTGGAACGAATTGGTTTCTATTTTAGATAAAAAATCATCTGGCGATATTAAAAATTGGTCTGATGTTTGGGTGAATTCATCTGGAAGACCTGTTTTTACAGAAGAAATTGAATTGAATGAAAAAGGAAATGTAACCAAGTTTATTATTTATCAAAATGCAGAAGACGGTTCTAATAAAATTTGGACTCAATCTTTTAAAATTCAGTTGAAAGACGCAAGAGGTTATGTAAAGAATATCAATATAAAAAATATGGGCAAATCTTTTGATATTACTTCGGCCACAAAAGATTTTAAACCGGGTCAGGTTTTATATAACACAAACGGATTTGGGTATGGCGTTTTTCCTATTTATAAAGATGAAATAAATACGTATAAAAATATAAAGAATGAGGTTTCAAGAGGATATCAATTCATTAATTTATATGAAAATATGCTAAATGATGCTGTACCTCCTTTAGAGGTTTATAAAGTGTATTTAGAAGCTATTAAAGTTGATGAAAATGAACTAATTACTAATTACCTTTCTGGAAGAATTCAAACTATTTTCTGGACTTTTTTAACTGAAGAGCAGCAGAATCAAATTCAAAAGATAACAGAGAGTGAAGTTTTTAATTTGTTAGAAACAGATTTGCCAACAAATATTAAAAAAACCTTGTTTGGCTTATATAAATCAATTTCAATTTCTACGGAAGGAAAAGAAAATTTATATCAAATTTGGAATAAACAGAAATCAATAAAGAATCTCTTTTTAAATGAGAATGACTACACTTCTTTAGCAATTAAATTGGCAATATTTCAACATTCAAAAGTAAAAGAAGTTCTTAAAGAACAACAAACTAGAATATTAAACCCAGATAGATTAGAGCGTTTTAAATGGTTGTTGTCATCTTTATCTTCGGATGAAAACGTGAGAGATAATTTTATGAAATCGCTTTTACAAAAAGAAAACAGAGAAAAAGAATCTTGGGTACAGTCTGCATTGAATAATATTCATCATCCATTAAGACAGAAATCATCAACAAAGCATATAAAATCTATTTTAGAGAAATTAGAAGAGGTTCAATTAACTGGAGATATTTTTTTTCCTAAAGGTTGGTTGGCAAGTTCAATTGGTAACTATTCATCACAAGAAGCGAATGCTGTTTTAAATCAGTTTTTGGAGGATAATCCAGATTATAACCCTATTTTGTTAAAGAAATTATTACAAACTACTGATAATTTAACGAGAGCTCAAAACATTAAAAAGTAGCATGAACTTATCCGAAGTTAAATCATCAGAAATTAAAAATCTAGACATACTTGCAAAACAAGTGGTAGAAGGTTTTATAACTGGAATGCATAAAAGTCCGTTTCATGGTTTTTCTGTAGAATTTTCTGAGCATAAATTATATAATAAAGGAGAAAGTACGCGTCATATCGATTGGAAGCTATTTGCTAAAACAGAAAAGCTATATACCAAAAAATATGAAGAAGAAACTAATTTAAGATGTCATGTTATTATAGATAATTCAGCTTCAATGCATTACCCGATTGTGAAAAATCAATCTGTAAGTAATTTGAATAAAGTTGGGTTTTCTACTGTTGCTGCTGCTTCTTTAATGGAAATTTTAAAAAGACAGAGAGATGCTGTTGGTTTAAGTATTTATTCTGATACATATGAATACTATGCACCAGAAAAAGGAAGTGAACGTCATAGAAAGATGTTATTACATCAATTAGAACAATTGTTAATTTCAGAATCTAAATCTTCTACAGAAACGTATCGGTTTTTACATGAGATAGCAGAAAAGATTCACAGACGTTCTTTAATTTTTCTATTTACAGATATGTTTCAGACTTCAAAAGACGATGAATCACTTTTTGAAGCGTTACATCACCTTAAATTTAACAAGCATGAGGTAGTTTTGTTTCATACTTTTGATGAAAATTCCGAATTAAACTTCAATTTTGACAATGCTCCAAAGAAATTTGTTGATGTAGAAACTGGAGAGGAAATAAATGTATATGCAGAAAATGTACAGCAAAAATACAAGGAAATAGTTGGTGACTACTTTAAAGAATTGAAAAATAAATGTTTACAATATCAAATTGATTATGTTCCTGTAAATATTAACAAAGGATACAATGAAATATTAACAGCTTATTTAATAAGTAGAAAAAAATTTAAATAAAAATTCGTTTTTTGTTTGCAGATACTAAAATGTGTATTATATTTGCAACCGCTAAACGCAACGGTCTGGTAGTTCAGTTGGTTAGAATACCTGCCTGTCACGCAGGGGGTCGCGGGTTCGAGTCCCGTCCAGACCGCAAAAAGCACTTCATTTACGAGGTGCTTTTTTTGGTTTATTACATTATCTTATTTAAATCGATTTAAAAAAGGATATTATAAAATAGAGCTATAAAAGAAATGATAATTTATAGATTTCATAAAACTTTTTAAACTTTTGCAATAATATTTGTTTATTTCAATTAAATCTTTAGATTTGTTGCTCACAACAAAGAGAATACAGATGTTAAGTAACAATTTTACTCGTTTCTTTTTTTACTTTTATTTTTACAATAAAAGGAGAGACTTTGTATCATGTTGTTAAAAAGCATTTAAAATATATAAAGTCTCGAATTTAATTCGAGACTTTTTTTTTGATATAAAATGAAAAATAAAATGATAGCCATACAAGGAGCAGAAGGCTCAAACCACCATAAGGTTGCTCGCGACTTTTATGGAGCTTCAATAGAATTAAAAGAATGCATGTCTTTTGATGTGTTGGTAGATAGTTTATTGGACACATCTACAGATGTAGGTGTTATGGCAATTGAGAATACAATTGCTGGTTCTATTATTCCTAATTATGCTTTAATTGATAATAATAACCTTCATATTATAGGTGAAGAGTATTTAAACATTCATCACCATTTAATGTGTTTAAAAGGTCAAAATATTGAAGATGTAAAAGAAGTTTGGTCGCATCCAATGGCATTATTACAATGTAAAGAATTTTTTAAAAAATATCCTCACATTAAATTAGTTGAAGATGTTGATACTGCAGAAGTTGCTAAAAGAATTTCGAAAGAAAATTTAGTAGGTATTGCAGCAATTGCACCAAAAATTGCAGCAGAAATTTTTGATTTAGCAATTATTGAAGATGAAATTCAGACAATAAAAGAGAATTCAACAAGATTTGTAATTGTACAAACGGAACAACCAAAGTTGAAAGAAAATGTAAATAAAGCATCATTAAAATTTCAGTTAGATCATAAAAGAGGCAGTTTAGCCGCAATTTTAAATGTATTGAGCGATTGTAAAATGAGTTTAACTAAAATACAATCTTTACCAGTTATAGAAACTCCTTGGAAATATTCGTTTTTTGTTGATGCAACTTTTGATGATTATAAAAATTACGAAAAAGCAAAAGTAATTATAGAAATAATGGCAGAAGAATTCAAGGTTTTAGGAACCTATAAAAACGGTAGAAAATGATTAAAGCTGCTAAAAGATTAGATACAGTTAAAGAATACTATTTCTCAAAAAAATTAAGAGAAGTTAGGGCTTTAGCAGCTGCAGGAAAGCCAATTATTAATATGGGAATTGGCTCTCCAGATTTGCTGCCGCCAACAAAAGTGTTGGAAGCAATTCAAGGAAGTTTAAGTGACGCAAGCGCACATAAATATCAATCGTATCAAGGTTTACCAGAATTAAGAAGTGCAATTTCTGACTTTTATAAAAATAAATTTTCTGTAAATTCAAATCCAGAAAATGAAGTTTTGCCTTTAATGGGAAGTAAAGAAGGAATTATGCATATTTCTATGGCTTTTTTAAATGAAGGTGATAAAGTTTTAATTCCAAATCCAGGTTATCCAACATATACTTCAGTTACGAAGTTGGTAGGAGCAGAACCGTTTTTTTATAATTTAAGTGATGAAACTAATTGGCAACCAGATTTTGAAGAATTAGAGAGTCAAGATTTAACAGATGTAAAAATTATGTGGGTGAATTATCCTCATATGCCAACAGGAACAAATGCTACGTTAGAAACGTTTGAAAAACTAGTTGCTTTTGGTGAAAAGTACAATATTTTAATCGTTAATGACAATCCGTATAGCTTTATATTGAATGATAACCCTATCAGTATTTTACAAGTTGAAGGAGCAAAAGACATTGCTTTAGAATTAAACTCGTTAAGTAAAACTTTTAATATGGCAGGTTGGCGAGTAGGTATGGTTCTAGGAAACGCCACGTATATTAATGAAATATTAAAAGTAAAATCTAATATGGATTCTGGTATGTTTTACGGAATTCAAAAAGGAGCAATAGAAGCATTACAATTATCTGATGATTGGTTTCTAGCACAGAATAAAATTTATGAAGAACGTAGAAATCTAATTTGGCAATTAGCAGATAAATTAGATGCTACTTATAATAAAAATTCAACAGGCTTATTTGTTTGGGCAAAAATACCTGAAGGAAAAAAATCTGAAGAAGTTACAGATTCAGTTTTATACGATAATGATATTTTTATCACACCGGGAACTATTTTTGGTTCTCAAGGAGAAGGATACATTCGTTTTTCATTATGTGTAACAACAGATGTAATTAAAGAAGCAATATCAAGATTATAGATTATGAAGAATATATACATGATTGGTATTGGTTTAATTGGAGGTAGTTTTGCTATCGACATTAAAAAGAACAATCCAGAAGTTTTTATTTACGGAATTGATAAAAATGAAAAACATTTAGAGGAAGCTTTAGAATTAGGTGTTATTCAGAAAAAAGCAACTATAGACGATATTGAAAATGCAGACTTGGTAATTGTATCAATTCCGGTAGATGCAACCGTTAAAATGTTGCCAACAATTTTAGACAAAGTTTCAGAAAATGGTTTGGTAGTAGATGCAGGGTCAACAAAAGAAGCAATTTGTAAAGTTGTTGAACATCATCCCAAGAGAAGAAATTTTTTAGCATGTCATCCAATTGCAGGAACAGAAAACTCTGGGCCAACAGCAGCAATTTCTGGCTTATACGTTGGAAAAACGAACATTATTTGCGAAGTAGAAAAGACAACTTTTAAGCTTCAAGAGAAAGCTTTAGAACTTTTTACAGATATTGGAATGCGTATTCGTTACATGGATCCCGTTTCTCATGACAAGCATATTGCGTATGTTTCGCACTTGTCTCACATAAGCGCATTTATGTTGGGTAAAACGGTTATTGATAAAGAGAGAAACGAGCGTGATATTTTCGATATGGCAGGTTCAGGTTTTGCATCAACTGTTCGTTTGGCAAAAAGTTCGCCAGCAATGTGGACACCAATTTTTAAGCAGAATAAAGAAAACGTAATTGAAACATTAGAAGAGTACATCAATAATTTACAGAAATTTAAAGAGTTGATGCAAGATGATAATTTCTCCGAAATTTTTAACGAAATGGAGAATACAAATCACATAAAGCAAATTTTAAACGGCATAAAATAATAAGCCAAAACAAGTAGAAAAATGAAGAATACAAAAGAATTAAGAACATGGTTGGATGATATGAATTTAGATCATCCTCTAGTAATAGCAGGGCCTTGTAGTGCAGAAACCGAAGAACAGGTTTTAAAAATTGCACACGAACTAAAAGATTCTGATGTAAATTACTATCGAGCAGGAATTTGGAAACCAAGAACAAGACCAGGGAATTTTGAAGGTGTTGGAGCTTTAGGTTTAAAATGGTTACAAAAAGTAAAAGAAGAAACAGGTATGAAAACCTGTACAGAAGTTGCCAATGCAGCACATGTAAAACTAGCTTTAGAATATGATGTAGATTTATTATGGATTGGTGCACGTACTGCAGTATCTCCTTTTATTATGCAAGAATTAGCTGATGCGTTGCATGGTACAGATAAAATTGTGTTAGTAAAAAACCCAATAAATCCAGATTTAGCTTTATGGTTAGGTGGAATTGAAAGATTATATACAGCAGATATTAAAAATTTAGGTGCAATTCATAGAGGTTTTTCTACATATGAAAAATCAAAATATAGAAACGTTCCAGAATGGCAAATCGCTATTGAATTTAAAAATAGATTTCCAGATTTACCTTTAATCTGCGACCCATCACATATTACAGGTAACAGAGAAATGATTTTTGACGTTTCACAAACTGCTTTAGATTTAAATTTCGATGGATTAATGATAGAAACTCACTTCGATCCAGATAACGCTTGGAGTGATGCTGCACAGCAAGTTACGCCAACAAAATTGAAGCAAATCATGGAGGACTTAAAAATCAGAAAAGTGACAAACACAGAAGCAGAATACCAAAGTTCTTTAGATAATTTAAGAGCTCAAATAAATGTTGCTGATGACCAATTAGTTGAGTTGTTGGGTAAAAGAATGAAAGTATCTGATCAAATTGGTGCTTTAAAGAAAGATAAAAACGTTGCCGTTTTGCAATCTAAACGTTGGAACGAAATTCTTGGAAACATGATTTTAGAAGGTGAGCAAAAAGGTTTAAGTGAAGAATTTATTTTAAAAATGTTTAAAGCAATTCACCAAGAATCTATCAATCATCAAGAAAAAGTGATTAAGGGGTAGTGTTTGGACGTTTCCTTTCAGGTCAGGCTTTCCACTGTAGTTTTTTATTTTTTTTAAAAAAAATAAAAAAGCTGTCGTTGCAATCCTTAACGTGTAGTGCAATCCTAAAAAGGAAGTTCTTAAAAATTATTATTTGATTTATTACAGACCTCACAGGTTTTTAAAACTGTGAGGTCTTTTTATACGCTGTCACTTCTAGTGAAATTTCATTTTCAGAAATTTTATATCAAGAAATTTTCAGAAAAACACTCGAACTGACATTCTCATATT
This sequence comes from Polaribacter sp., assembly GCF_036480315.1. Classification (GTDB taxonomy): domain Bacteria; phylum Bacteroidota; class Bacteroidia; order Flavobacteriales; family Flavobacteriaceae; genus Polaribacter. The sequence goes on along the minus strand of NZ_JAZGGG010000040.1, from coordinate 37,667 downwards.
CAACTAAAATTCTGCATCTTTGTATTAATGAAAGGAATCGTATACAAATCTACTGGAAGTTGGTATCATGTAAAAGCTGATAACGGAGAATTTTACAAATGTAGAATCAAAGGGAAATTCAGAATAAAAGGTATTAAAAGCACCAATCCAATTGCAGTTGGCGATAAAGTTGAATTTGATTTAGAAAAAAAGAACGATGAAGAAACAGGTGTTATAAAAACGATTTTTGATAGAGATAATTTTATTGTTCGTAAATCTGTAAACCTGTCTAAACAAATACATATTATTGCTTCTAATATAGATCAAGTTTTTTTACTCATTACAATTAATAATCCGCCAACGTTTACAACATTTATAGATCGTTTTTTAGTTTCTACAAGAGCATATAGAATAGATACAATTCTTGTTTTTAATAAAATTGATTCTTACGAAATAGAAGAAAGAGCAGGAATTATGTATCTAAAAGATATCTACGAAGCTATTGGTTATAGATGTGTAGAAGTTTCTTCAACTCAAAATAAAAATGTAGACAAAGTCAAAGAAATTATGACTGGTAAAACATCTATGTTTGTTGGTCATTCTGGGGTTGGTAAATCTACTTTAGTAAATGCAATTGAGCCTTCTCTAAATCTAAAGACCAAAGAAATTTCAGACCAGCACAATCAAGGAAAACACACAACTACATTTGCAGAAATGTTCGATTTAAGTTTCGATGCAAGAATTATAGACACACCTGGTATTAAGGGGTTTGGCGTTGTAGATATCGATAAATATGAATTAGGAGATTATTTCCCAGAGTTTTTTGCTTTAAAACAAGATTGTAAGTTCAATAATTGTTTGCATACAAAAGAACCACAATGCGCTGTAAAAGACGCTTTAGAAGAAGGGAAAATTTCTTGGTCTCGTTATAAAAGTTACCTTCAAATTTTAAGTGGAGACGAAGAAAAAGAACATTTTAGAACAGATATCTGGGACGAAGAAGATAATGAGTAAGTAATGAAAATCGTAATTCAAAGAGTATCAAAAGCAAGTGTAACAATCAACCAAAATAAAGTTGCAGAGATTAAAATAGGGCTTTTAGTTTTGTTAGGTATTGTAGCAGAAGATGCCCAAGAAGATATTGATTATTTAGTTCGTAAAATTGCAAACCTTCGCATTTTTAATGATGAAAAGGATGTGATGAACAATTCGCTTTTAGATATTAATGGAGAAGTAATTGTTGTAAGTCAATTTACATTACAAGCATCCACAAAAAAAGGAAACAGACCAAGTTATATAAAAGCAGCAAAACCAGAAATTGCAATTCCTTTGTATAAGAACTTTGTACAGATTTTAGAAAAAGAAATCGGCAAAAAAATACAAACTGGTGAGTTTGGCGCAGATATGAAACTTGAACTTTTAAATGATGGGCCTGTAACTATTATTATCGATTCTAAAAATAAAGAATAATTTAAAAATGCAATATTTTGATGTTCATACACATAAAAATTGTGCAAATGAAAACGTGTTTTCTATCGAAAATAAATACCCAAATTCAACCAATTTTTCAAACACATTTTCAATAGGAATTCATCCTTGGTTTATCAATAAAAAAAGTTTAGAAAACGAATTTTTAATTGTTGAAAATCAGCTTCAAAATAAAAACTGTTTTGCAATTGGAGAATGTGGTTTAGATAAATTAACAGAAACAAATTTTGAACTGCAAAAAGAAGTTTTCATAAAACAAATTAAGCTTTCAGAAAAATACAAGAAACCACTAATTGTACATTGTGTAAAATCGTATCAAGAAATTATTGAAATAAAAAAAGAGTTAAAACCAAATCAAACTTGGGTTTTACATGGTTTCAATAAGAATTTACAAGTTGCTGAAAGTCTATTGAAAAACGGAATTTTAATGTCAATTGGAGCAGCAATCATCAACAATAAAAAATTACAAGAAGTAGTTTCTAAATTAGAATTATCAACAATTTTAATTGAAACGGACGATTCTGAAATAGATACTCAAGAAGTTTATCAGAAAATTGCTGTAATAAAAAGTATTGAAGTTGTTGAACTTCAACAAATAATAAAACAAAATTTTACAAACATATTTGAATTATGAGTTGGTTAGAACGTACAGAGTTATTAGTACAGAAAGAGGGAGTTGACAAACTTAAAAAGGCTAATATTTTAGTTGTAGGATTAGGAGGTGTTGGTTCTTATGCAGCAGAATTTATTGCAAGAGCTGGTGTACATAAAATGACAATTGTAGACGGAGATGTATTTGATGAAACCAATAAAAACAGACAATTACCAGCGTTAGACTCCACTATTGGATTGTCTAAGGCTAAAGTTTTAGCGGCAAGATTAAAAGATATAAATTCAGAAATAGATTTAACTGTTGTAGAAGAGTTTTTATCACCAGACAGTGCTTTTGAAATTGTTTCTAAAGAATATGACTATGTGTTAGATTGTATCGATAGTATTACGCCAAAAGTGAATCTAATAGTTGCAGCAAGAAGAAAGAAAGTTAAAATTATTTCTTCAATGGGTGCTGGAGGAAAACTAGACGCTACAAAAATTAAAGTAAAAGATATTAGTAAAACAAAAAACTGTACCATGGCAAGAGTTTTACGCAAACGACTTAAAGAACGCAAGGTAAATAAAGGTGTTAGAGCGGTATATTCAGATGAAATGCAGATTGCAAAAAGTGTAAAAATGACTGATGGTACTAATTTCAAGAAGTCTTTTTATGGTACAATTAGTTATATGCCGGCTGCTTTCGGGCTTCAAGCAGCTGCTTATGTGATTAATGAAATAATAAAAGATAAAAAAAATAGTTTCCAGGGAAAATAAAAACATATATTTGCACTATAAAAATATTAACTATTAAAAATAATAAAAAATGAAGAAAATAATTTTATCATTAGCTATAGTAGCTTCAGTTTTAACTTCTTGTAAAGAGACTAAAAAAGAAAAAATCGAAGTAAAAGAAGCTGTAGAAGTTGAAGTAAATGTTGCAGAATTAAACAATGTAGATGTTGCTGCCTCTGTTTTAAATTGGAAAGGAAATAAACCAACAGGTTCTCATAACGGTACTGTCGCTTTAAAAAGTGGAGGTTTACTGATTGAAGATGGTAAATTAACACAAGGTCAGTTTATTATTGATATGAATACAATTACCAATTTAGACATGAAAGGTAGTGAAGGAACTGAAAAAATTGTAGGCCATTTAAATTCTGCAGACTTTTTTGATGTAGCTGTGTATCCTTTATCAAAATTTGTAATTACTAAAGTAGAGACAGTAGAAGGTAAGCTTGTTGTAACTGGTAATTTAAATATTAAAGATGTAACCAAAAGTGTAACAATTCCTGCAACTTTATCAACAGAAAATGGAGTTTCAACTTTTAAAAGTGAAGCTTTTAATATCAACAGAGCAGATTTTAATATAAAATATAAATCTAAATCTTTCTTTAAAGACTTAAAAGATAAGTTTGTAGATGATTTAGTTGAAATTTCTTTTGAGGTTAAAACGAAATAAATACTCTAAATAATGAGTAATTAATTAATTAATTAATAAGGTTCAAATTTTATATTTGAACCTTATTTCATACAATTGTTTGCTATCAAACAATTGTATGAAAAAGACACTTCAACTCCTAGTTATTACCCTATTTTTTTACGTTTCTGTAACATCTGCTCAAAAGGTAAATTACGCTGCCTTGCTAATTCCTGCTGAATTAAGAGAAAACGCAAATGCCGTTGTTAGAAATCAATCTATTGAAATTACAATAGAAGATGTAAATAAAATGGTGGTTAAAGAAAGAAGAACAGTAACTGTTTTAAATAAGCTAGGTAACAGGCATGTTGCTATGTATGAAAGTTATGATAATGATACTAGAATAACTAAACTCTTCGCTTTTATTTATGATGGTTTAGGTAAGCAAATAAAAAAGTATAAACAACGAGATTTTACAGATGTAAGTGCTGTAGATGGAGGAACTTTGTATTCGGATTCTAGAGTTAAATACATAGATTATACACCAATTTCTTACCCATATACTGTTGTTTTTGAATCGGAATATAAAACATCTACTACTGGTTTTATTCCTTGGTGGTTTCCTGTAAATGGATATTATGTTTCTGTTGAAAAAGGAAAATATGTAATAAAAAACCCGAAAGGAATTTCATTAAGAAAAAAAGAAACAAACTTTGATGGTTTTCAAATAGAGAGCACAAATTTAGATACCGAAATCTCTTATGTCATTGCAAATCAAAAAGCTTATAAATACGAAAATAATGCAGTTTCTTACCGAGATATTTTACCAAAGGCAATCATCACTTTAGATAAATTTAACCTAAAAGGTGTTTATGGTGAATCTACTAATTGGAATGAGTTCGGTAAATGGATGCATGAAAAACTACTAATTGGAAGAGATGTTTTAGATGCAGCTACAAGAGCTAAAGTACAAGAGTTGGTAAAAGGTGTTAATGAACCTCTAGAAAAGGCGAAATTAGTGTATGAATTTATGCAAAATAAAACGCGTTATATAAGTGTGCAAGTTGGTATTGGTGGTTGGGAGCCAATAGCTGCAAACCAAGTTGATAAAGTAGGATATGGAGATTGTAAAGGATTAACAAACTACACAAAAGCACTATTAGATGCTGTTGGCGTTACTTCTTATTACACAATTGTTTATGCTGATGAAAAAAGAGATATAGATAAAGATTTTTCTTCGATTCAAGGAAATCATGTTATCTTAAACCTACCAAATGAAGGAGATGATGTTTGGCTAGAATGTACAAGTCAAACTATGCCTTTTGGGTTTTTAGGTGATTTTACAGATGATAGAAATGTTTTAGTTGTAAGACCAGAAGGCGGGATTATAAAAAGAACTGCTATTTATAAAAATGAAGTGAATCTTCAAACTACTAAAGGAAGTGTTCAACTAAAAGAAGATGGAAGTTTAAATGCAACGTTAAATATTGTTTCTAAAGGGTTGCAATATGATGATAAGTATAACAATGAATCTTATACAGAAGATGAGTTAACAAAGTATTATAAGTCTAGTGTTTGGAGTTATAATAATAATTTAGAATTACAATCTGTAAAACTAAATAACGACAAAGAAAATATTGTTTTTACTGAAGATTTAAGTGTTTCTATTAAAAGTTATGCAAGTATAAATGCACAAGAGTATTTATTTAGAGTAAATATTTTTAATAAAAACAGTTATGTACCAAAGAGGTACAGAAAAAGGAAGTTACCTCTTAAAATAACCAGAGGTTATAAAGATGTAGACGAATATGAAATTAAAATCCCTGAAGGTTATATCTTAACAGTTTTACCACCAGTAAAAGAGCTTACCACCAAATTTGGAACTTATAAAGTAAGCCTTAAAAAAATAGACGATACTACTTTTACGTATCAGAGATTTATTGCTATTAAAGAAGGAGTATATCCTAAAGAAGACTATAAATTATATAGAAGTTTTAGAAGAAGTATTGCTAAATATGAAAGTTTAAGAATTGCTATTATCAAAAAATAATTAGAAAAATTAATATGAAGAAAATTGTTATTGTACTATTATTGATAAGTCAGATTTCGTTATTTGCACAAGATTATAAATTTGGTAAAGTATCTAAAGAAGAGCTTGAAGAAAAAATGCATCCTTTAGATTCTACCGCAGATGCTGCGTATTTGTATAGGTATAGAAGAACTTATTATAATTATAATGCATCTACAGGTTGGTTTGATGTTGTTACAGAAATACATAATAGAATTAAAATTTATACCAAAGAAGGCTTTAATAAAGCAACCCAAAGTATTGTGTATTATAGACCAGATACAGGGAATAAAGAAAAAATTACATCAATAAAAGGATATACTTTTAATATCGAAAATGGTAAAATAGATAAAGAAAAATTGTCTAAAAAAAGTATTTATGACGAGAAAAAAAATAAGTTTAGAAGTATTAAAAAAATTACAATGCCAAATATTAAAAAAGGTTCTGTAATTGATTTAGAGTATAAAATAATTTCTCCTTATTATACATATGTAGATGATTTACAATTCCAATATGACATACCAGTTAATAATTTAGATTATAAAATAGAAATACCAGAATATTATAAATTTAAAATTGCGACTAAAGGTTAATATTTTATTAACCCTTTAAAGACAACTAAAAATAAAAGTTTTTCTTACATCCAAAAATATAGAGTAGAAAATGGTGGTTATACAGGTCATACAAGTACTGTAAATCATACTTCAAAAGTAGATTATAAAGTAGAATATAATAAATATAACGCTACAAATATTCCGGCATTAAAAGGAAATGAACCTTTTGTTTTTAATATCAATAATCATAGAGGAGGCATGAAATACGAGCTTTCTTCAATAGATTTTGTTGGTAGAAGAACAAAGTATTATACAACTACTTGGCGAGATGTAAGTAAACAAATTTTTAAATCACCCAATTTTGGTTCAGAGATTAATAGAACAAGTTATTATAAAAATGATTTAACTACAATTTTAGCAAATACAACTTCAGATATAGATAAAGTTGGAGCCATTTTTCAATATGTAAAATCTAAAGTAAAGTGGAATGGTAATTATAATAAGTATGTAGATAAAGGTGTTAGAAAAGCTTATAAAGAAGGTGTTGGAAATGTTGCAGATATTAATTTAATGTTAACTTCAATGTTGCGTTCTGCTGGTTTAAATTCAAACCCTGTAATTGTAAGTACTAAAGCAAATGGTGTTCCGTTATTCCCTACTTTAGATGGTTTTAATTATGTGATTTCTATGGTAGAATTTACAGACAATACCTATGTTTTGTTAGATGCTTCAGAGCCATTTAGTTTACCAAATATTTTACCTGTTAGAGCTTTAAATTGGAATGGAAGAAAAGTTACTAAAGATGGGAATTCTTCTTGGGTTAAATTAACTACTTCTAAACTGTCTAAAGAAGATAACAATGTAATGATAAAAATTACAGAAGATTTAAACGTGGCTGGCTTAATTAGAACTAAATATAGCAATTTAAAGGCTTTAAGTTTTAGAAGAGATAATAATCAGATTAAAGAAGAGAGCTTAATTTCTAAATTAGAGAATAATTATGGTATAGAAATAGATAACTATAAATTGAATAATGCCATTAAAATAAACAAACCCATAAGTAGAACTATTAAGTTTAATAGTGAAGATCTAGTAGAAGGTATTAATGAGAAATTATACATAGAGCCTTTGTTATTTTTTACAAAAAAAACAAACCCTTTTAAATTAAAAGAAAGAAAATTCCCTGTAGAATTTGATGCTCCTTTTGTTACAAAAAATACAGTTTCTATTCAAATTCCTGAAGGATATAAAGTAGAAACATTACCAGAATCTTTAGCAATTGGTTTGCCAGAGAATTTAGGTGTATTTAAATATCAAGTAAGTCAAAGAGGTAGTAAAATAAACACCGTTGCAATTTTACAATTTAACAATGCAATTATTGCACCTGTTTATTATGAAGCTTTAAAGGAGTTTTACGGTCAAATGGTAAAAAAACAATCAGAGAAAATTGTTTTAGTAAAAATGTAGCACTAAAATCCAACACAAAACTTTAGAACTGCTATCAAAAGAAAATATTAAATGAAAAAGATTACAATTGTATTACTATTATTTAGTCAGTTATCAATATTTGCACAAAATTATAAGTTTGGTAAAGTATCTAAGGAAGAATTAGAAGAAAAAATGCATCCACTAGATTCTACTGCAAATGCAGCTTATTTGTACAAGAGTAAAGAGGTTTTTATAGAATACTCTGCAAGTGAAGGTTGGTTATTAGTAACTCTCGTTCATGAACGTATTAAGATTTATAAAAAAGAAGCTGCAAATTATGCCTCTGAAGAGATTAGATTATTTAAAAGAGGAGGAACAGATGAAATTATTAATGGATTAAAAGCATACACTTATAATTTAGAAGGGAAAAAAATTAAGAAGGATAAATTACAGAAAAATCAAATATTTGAAAACGAAGTTTCAAAAAACTGGTTTTCTAAAAAATTTACAATGCCAAAAATAAAAGACGGAAGCATTGTAGAATATAAATACAGAAAAACATCTCCATATTTTCAATATGTAGATAAAATTGAACTCCAACATAGTATCCCTATTAAGAAACTAACTGTTTTAGTTAAAATACCAGAATATTATGTTTACAAAACACATAGTAAAGGGTATTTGCAGATGTACTTTAATGAATCTGTAAAAAATAAAAAAATAAATTTCACTTATAGATCTAATGGAGGTAATGTAGGTACAAAGACTACCAAGTATGAAAAGTCAATAGATTTAAAATATAAATACTATGAAATGGATAAAAAAAACATCCCTGCTATTGACATAAGGGAACCATATATTTCTTCCATAAATCAATATAAAAGTAGTGTTAGTTTTGAATTAAGTTCAATATTAATACCTGAATCTAGACCGCAATATTTTGCTAACTCTTGGGAAGGAGTAGCTAAGCGAATCTATAAAACTTCTTCTTTTGGAGAAGAATTAAAAAAATCAAGTTATTATAGAAACGATTTAGAAGGAATCATAAGTGGTAAAACTTCAGAGTCTGAAAAAATGATTGCCATATTTCAATTCGTTAAAAATAAAATGAAGTGGAATGGAATTGAAGGTAAATACACACGTGATGGTGTAAGAAAGGCTTATAAAGAGGAAGTTGGTAATGTTTCAGAAATAAATCTAATACTAACATCAATGTTACGTTTTGCTGGTTTAAATGCAAATCCGGTTTTAGTAAGTACAAGAGATAATGGAGTGCCTATTTTTCCAACAATAACTGGTTTTAATTATGTTATTTCTATGGTTGATTTTGAAGATGGAAGTTATGTTTTATTAGATGCTTCAGAAATTTATAGCTTGCCTAATATATTACCAACAAGGGCTTTAAATTGGAATGGTAGAAAAATAACTAAAAACGGAACTTCTTCATGGGTAAAACTAACGCCCAACATACATGCATTTGAGGAAAATAATATGATGGTAAATATTTCAAAAAATTTAATTGCAGAAGGTTTTATTAGAACAAAGTTCGATAATTCCAAAGCCTTAAATTTTCGAAAAAACTACAATCATATAAAAGAAGAAAGTTTAAAAAGTCTGTTAGAAGAAGAAAGAAATATAGAAATTGTTGACTTTAAAATTCTTAATAAGTACAAAATAGGAAAACCTGTTCTTAGGAATGTAAAATTTAATATCGAAGATTTAATAGAACAAATTAGTGGTAAAATATATATTGAACCTTTATTGTTCTTAACCGAAAATACTAATCCATTTAAATTAGAAGATCGAAAATTTCCTGTGAATTTTACGGCACCCTGGAAAGACAAAAATACAGTTTCTATACAAATTCCAGAAGGCTATAAAGTTGAAACATTACCAGCTCCTTTGGCTATTGGTTTGCCAGATAATATTGGGGTATTTAGATATCAAGTAAAACAAGTTGGAAATAAAATTAGTACTACTTCTATTTTGCAGTTTAATTCTGCAATTATAACTCCAGAATATTATGAAGCATTAAAAGGTTTTTATGGAGAACTTGTAAAAAAACAATCAGAGAAAATAGTTTTAGTAAAAATGTAAATTTATAAGCCCAAAGCGAAAGTTTTGGGTTTTTTTAAGTTTTACGATGGAAACCCAAGCATATTGCCCATACCAACAGTAAATAACCAGCAACCATAAATTGCATGCTCAACAGAAACTAAAAGTGTTGATTTTGTTTTTTTATAAGTAATAGTAAATAGAATTCCGCCTATAAATGTAAGAATCATTACCAAAGTATTCTTGAAAAACAGATGCGCTAATGAAAATAGAATTGCATTGATAATTATGAAAATATTTACATTTTTAAATAGGTTTTTATATCGTTGAAAGAAGAAGGTTCTGTACAAAAGTTCTTGAGGATATACTGAAAAAACAGAATAAAAGAGTAAAATTAAAATCCACATTAATGGTTTGTTCAAGACTACATTAAAGAGGTTTTCTTTTTCAGTATACCAAACAAAGACAGTTGTTATTAACCCTATTACTAGTAGTTTAATCAATGTTGTTTTCCAGAATTCCTTCCAATTAATGTTTTTTTGAATTTGAAGTTTTATCTTTTCAACCTTAAATAAAACATACAAAATATAGGTAAAGCCTAAAACACCAATAATCAATTTTAGTATTGACGAGTATTCAAAAACAAAACTTAAAGGAATTACTATAAATAGTAGTATTAATTCAACGAACTTATAACGTACAGTTTGCATATTTTAAAGATTTATGGCAGTTGTGTTTTTAACTTTTTCTATAGTAAAAATACTATGTGTACTTCCAATATATTTTATAGCGGTTAATTTAGTAACCATAAAATCTCTATATGCGTCCATATCTTTTACGTATATTTTTAGAATATAATCATAATCTCCACTTACATGAAAACATTCAGAAACTTCTTCTAGTTTTAAAATTTCACGTTCAAAAGTAGTAACATATTCTTTAGAGTGTTGTACCAGTTTTATATGACAAAAAACTAAAAAAGATTTCTCTATTTTGTTTTTATTGATGATAGCCACATATTTTTCAATTACATCCTGGTTTTCCAATTTTTTAATACGTTCATAAACGGCCGTAACAGACAAATTTAACTGAAGAGAAAGTTGTTTAGTTGTTTGTTTGCTGTCGTTTTGTAATAAATTGATGAGTTTTTTATCTGTTTTGTCTAACATCTTGCTTGAATATAATCTAAAAAACCATTTATTAAAGAGCTGTTTTAGATTTTAAAATTAATAAATTAATCAAATTTAGAATATTAATCTATAATAGGTAATTTTTGTTGATAAATTTTCTTAATTATTGTTTTTTTGTGATAACTTAAACTTAACTATTATGAAATTTAATCCAGCAGATAATATTCAAGATTTACAATACTTTGGTGAATTCGGAGGTGTAAATCCATCAATTTCAGATTCATCAACCTATACGTTTATTTCGGCAAAAACAATGTTCGATACTTTTGAAGGAAATGCAGATGGTTGTTATTTATATTCACGTCATTCTACGCCAAGTAACTTGTATTTAGGTGAAGCTTTAGCAGCAATGGAAGGTACAGAAACTGCAAATGTTTCAGCTTCAGGAATGGGTGCAATTACACCAGTTTTATTACAATTAGTTGGTGCAGGAGAACATATTGTTTCTAGTAGAACTATTTATGGAGGAACGTATGCTTTCTTAAAAAATTTCACTCCAAGATTAGGAATTGAAACAACGTTTGTAGACATCACAAAATTAGATATTGTAGAAGCTTCAATTACAGAAAAAACCAAGGTTTTGTATTGTGAATCTGTTAGTAATCCACTTTTAGAAGTTGCAGATATTGTTGGTTTATCCGCTTTAGCGAAAAAACACAATTTAAAATTAGTTGTAGATAATACGTTTTCTCCATTGTCAATTTCACCAGCAAAATTAGGTGCAGATGTTGTAATTCATAGTTTAACAAAATTTATAAATGGTTCTTCAGATACCGTTGGTGGCGTCGTTTGTGGAACGCAAGAATTTATAAACGATTTACGAAATGTAAATAGTGGTGCAAGTATGTTGTTGGGTTCTACAATGGATTCTTTAAGAGCATCTTCTGTTTTAAAAAACATGAGAACTTTGCATATTAGAATGAAACAACATAGTTATAATGCAGCTTTTTTAGCTGATAAATTTGAAGCAGATGGATTAAAAACAGTTTACCCAGGTTTAGAATCTCACCCTTCACACAAACTTTTTAAAAGTATGATGAATGCAGAATATGGTTTTGGAGGAATGTTAACAGTAGATGCTGGTTCTATTGAAAAAGCCAACGAATTAATGGAGTTAATGCAGCACAAAAATTTAGGTTATTTGGCTGTAAGTTTAGGTTTTTATAAAACATTATTTTCTGCTCCAGGAAGTTCTACTTCATCGGAAATACCAGAAGATGAGCAGAGAGAAATGGGACTTTCAGATGGATTAATTCGTTTTTCTATAGGTTTAGATAATAATATTGAAAGAACTTATGAAGTAATGAAATCTTGTATGAAAGAAGTTGGGGTTTTGTAGAACAGTATTTTGGGCGTTACCTTTCAGGCCAGGCTTTCGCACTCGCTTTTTTTGTTGAAAAAACAAAAAAGAGCTCAAACAATTGCTCAATCCTTAACGCGTATCGCAAACTCAAAAAAGGAATTTCTTTACAATTTCCAAAATGATTTTCAGACCTCACAGGTTTTAAAAACCTGTGAGGTCTTTTTAAATTCCTTTTAAACGCTCTATAAACTTTCCAAAATCTTCTTTGCTTGGCGGATTTCCATTAAAAGGTAAAATATCCCATTTATCATTTTCAAAGAAGATTGTAAAGTTAAAAACAGAAGTATTTATATCATCAGGATTTAACATCGGATAACGTAAATCTACATATTTGTAAGTGCCAATTTTTTCTCTTTTGGTAATGTTATAATAATCGTTACTAAACCAAGCTAAAGTTTGCAGGTTTTTATCATTCATGTCAATTAAATCATGGTTCTTTTCAACGGTAATTATTTTATCTGCAGTAGCGCTTTTATCAAATAATGAGTAAAAAGTTAGATAATATTTGTCTTTTGTTTCTGCAACAGCATACCAAAGAATATTATTCAAAAGAGAAGGTTGAGCAGAAAATCTGGTATAAGAAATTCCTGCTTTTTCAAAAGATTTCTTAAAAACGGAATCTATATAAATTTTATTTCCAATAGTAAAAAGCATATAAAAAGAACTGATGTAAATTCCAATTTTAGTCCATTTTAATCTTTTAGTATTTGTTCTTTTGAAGAACATAACTACAATTAAACAAATTAAAAAAGGCAAGGTATATAAAGGGTCTACAACAGAAATATTATTGAAAGCCACTCTGTAATCAGAAAAAGGAGCAAATAATTGTGTTCCATAAGGTGTAAAACAATCTAATAGAGGATGCGTAAAAATAGCCCAAAAGAATAACCAAATCCAGTTTTTATTTGTTGTTGGAATTTCATTAATGTATTTAGTATAAATTTTTAATAGAAATTTATTCCAACTGAAAATTTTCTCAATAGATTTAATTTTTTTAGAATTTTCATAAAATTGATGGGTCAACCACCCAAAAACAAAACAACCCAAAATTGCAAACAAAACAGAATGCATAAAACCTCTGTGAAAAGCCATTGCTTGTATTTCATTAGAATATAAAAAGCGTCCTATAAAAACATCTAAATCTGGTATTGTACCTCCAATTGCACCAAAGAGTAAAGCTTTGTTTCCAATCTTTTTACCAAGCACAATTTCGCCACAAGCTGCACCTAAAATAATTTGTGTTAATGAATCCATGAAGGCAAAAGTAAGTGAACATATTCAATTTGCATAACTTCTTCTAAAATCGTAACATTACAAGACCAAAATTTATAGAATGCAAGACGAAAAAAACATATCAGAAATAAAAATTGAAGATCAAAAAATTATAGAAAACAAAGAGTTGAATATTTGGGAAGCATTATTTCCTGTTTTAGCTTTGGTTATAATGTTAGCGTATAATGTTTCTGTATTTGGTGATGATGCTTTAAGTGGTAGTAATCAATTTATATTATTGTTAGGTGGTGCTGTTGCGGCATTTGTTGGTTTTAGAAATAAAGTTTCTTATAAACGCATGATTGAAGAAGTTGCTGAAAATATAAAATCTACAGTAGGTGCAATTTTAATATTATTAATGGTTGGTGCTTTAGCAGGAACTTGGTTAATAAGTGGGATAATTCCTTCGATGATCTATTATGGTTTGCAAGTTTTAAACCCAACAATTTTTCTAGCAGCATGTTTAATAATTTGTGCCGTTATTTCTATTGCAACAGGTAGTTCTTGGACTACATCTGCAACCGTTGGTATTGCGTTAATAGGTATTGGTGAGGCTTTGGGAATATCTCTAGGAATGACCGCAGGAGCTGTTTTATCTGGAGCTTATTTTGGAGATAAAATGTCGCCAATGTCAGATACTACAAATTTAGCACCAGCAATGGCGGGTACTGATTTGTTTACACATATTAAGTACATGGCATATACAACTGTACCAACAATTATTATTACGTTAATTATTTTTATTATTCTTGGATTTACACAAAATTCTACTGGTGAGGCAGATACTAGTGTTTTGTTAGCAGATATAAATAAAGCTTTTAATATTTCTCCTTGGTTATTTCTAGTACCAGTAATTGTTATTGCTTTAATTGTAAAGAAAACACCACCATTAGCAGCATTGTTAGCCGGAACTATTTTAGGTGGAATTTTTGCATTAATCTTTCAACCTGAAGTGGTTGCTCAAGTTGCGGGTGTAGAAAAACTAGATTTTAAATCGGCATACAAAGGAATTTTACAAGCAATTACTGTAAAAACTGCTGTAGCTACAGAAAATGTAGCATTAGCAGATTTATTTACAGCAGGTGGAATGTCAAAAATGTTAGGTACAATTTGGTTGATATTATGTGCAATGGTTTTTGGAGGAATTATGGATGCAATAGGGGCTTTAGCAAGAATTAGTAGTTTTATGTTAAACTTATTCGATTCTGTTTTTGGCTTATTTGCAAGTACGGTTTTTACATGTATAGGTTTAAATTTTACAGCTTCAGATCAGTATTTAGCAATTGTTGTTCCTGGTAAAATGTATGCGAAAGCATATAGAGATAAAGGTTTAGCGCCAGAAAATTTAAGTAGAACTTTAGAGGATTCAGGTACAGTAACCTCTGTTTTAATTCCTTGGAATACTTGTGGAGCATATCATTCTGGAGTATTAGGAGTTTCCGTTTTTGATTATGCTTTTTATGCTATTTTTAACTGGTTAAGTCCTTTTATGACATTAATTTTTGCTGCTTTTAGTATTAAAATTAAGCAATTGGCAACGAAGTAAGTTGGACCTTTTTTTATGGACTTATTAAATATTATTGAAAATAAAATAACTTATTCAGGAACAGAAAAAAATAAAGGTGCATTTTCAAGTTGTAAACCTTTTCAAATTAGAATATCTGATATGAAATATATTGCGATGTCTCCTAGAATGGCTTTAGACGATGAAGAATGTTTTTTAATTTTTGTTGATAAAAAACATAATTTATTTAAATTACCACTTTTTCATACTGAGAACATTTCCGAAGTTGTTAAATATTTTCAGTTAAAAATTATTGGTGAAAATTATAATAAATATTTTAGTTATGAAAGCCATTATGGCAAAGTTGATAAGATAATTTATCCTAATAGATTATTTTTAGAAGATCTGTTTTATAATGATTGGAAGATATTTATAAGAGGTTTGTATTCTTGGATTTTACCAAAATCATTTTTTGGAAATATTATTGATTATGATAATTAGAGCAACGGTTTCTGATGCAAAAGAACTCACGGAAATTGCTTTAAAATCAAAAGCTTTTTGGGGTTATTCTGATGAATTGATAGAAAGTTGGAGAGAAGACTTAACGATTACTTCTAAAATGTTTGATGACTGGAATGTGTATAAATATCTTGTAGATAATGAAATTTCTGGATTCTACATTTTAAACAGAGCAAATATTAGAACTAGTTTTTTAGAGTTTTTATTTGTTTCACCAAAATATATGAAACAAGGAATCGGAACAAAATTACTAAATCACGCAATCGAATATTGTATTGGAGGTAGTTCTGCTATTTTAAATGTGCTTTCAGACCCAAATGCAGAAGCCTTTTATGCAAAACATGGTTTTAAAGTAATTGATAAAAGAGAAAGCTCTATTATAGGTAGGTTCTTACCTGAAATGGAGTTTGAAATTATTGAAAATATGTAAGTTATTTTTTCTTTAAAATATTTAGAAGTATAGAAATCATCAATAAAAACCATGGGCTTCCATGAATCAAAACATCAAACCAATCTGCTGATTTCATCCCTGTTTCTGTAGAAAAAACATTTCCACCTAAAATCCATTGAATTTTACCCCAAATATGTGGCGGATTAAAAGGAGCTAAACCTAAAGTTAAACTTGCTGTTAAAAAGAGTTTCCAGTTGTTTTTAAGTTGATTTTTCATCATTATATAAACCAATTCCAAACCAAACCAAAACGAACAGTAAAATCTCTATACGGATAATTTGGTGCAGAAAAATAATTCTTTTTAGAATAATCAGAAGTTACATTGTCTACTTTTAGATATAAACGCGTTCTTCGCACTTGTGAGTTAAAGAAAATATCAAAAGTAGGATAACCAATTAGTTGGTCATTTTGTACTCTAAATTCAGCTAAAACAGGGTTGTAAGCATTTGCGTAATATTCTGTAAAATATTTAAAAGTAACACCAATATTTACCAACATTGGTTTTCCTTTAAACCAATAATCTTGGTAATACAACGTATTTCTTGTAACCAATTCGGGTACTCTAAAAACAGAACTTCCGCTACTTACATTTTGATACATAACCGTGTTGTCTAAAGCAAATTTACCTACTTTAAATTCTCTATTTGCTTTCACTTTTAAATACGTAATCTGACTCGTAAATTGTTGTGCTTTACTATTCTCATCAAAATAAGTATAGTTGTCAATATTGGTAAAATTTAAAGCAGCATTTACCCATTTAGATTTAAATTCAAAACCTAAATCTCTTGTATTTACGTTGCTAAAGTCGTTTTGCCAATTAAAATCATCATATTTACTTTGATGTAATAAAGTATTGAAATTTGCAGATTTAGAACTAATTAATAAGCTCCCTTTAAAAGCAAAAACACTGTCTTTTTTGTAAACGGCTTCACCTTTTATGAAATTACCAGATAATCTACTATTTCCTGGAGTTAAATTACCTGTCGCGTTTAATTGAAAGTTTTTAATTTTTGCATTCCAATCTGCACCTACAGAAATTGCTTTTCCTTCCAACTTTGTTTTAGAAATGTTACTAGAAGTATTTAAAATAGTATCATAACCATAACTATAATTGGTTAAATTTATCTTCGCTTTAATTTGACCAAGTACATATTTAGAATTAAAATCTAGATTTAATTCATTATTTGTAATTGTGCTCTTTGCTTCATTTTCTATTGCTCCAGATGCACTTTCATTTCCAAAAATAGTAGCTGTACTTGTTGGTTGTGTAAAACTGTAACTTTTAGTTTCTCGGGTAAAAACATGACCAATTTTTAGATTGCTAAAGTCTTTATCTTGAATTGTATCTTTATTAGAAAGTAATTTGAAACTATGGTCAAAATAAATTCTACTTCCATCAAATTGATTTTCCGCATCCGTTAAATTTACATCTAAACGCGCCCTTGTATCAAAATTAGGATCTTCATTTATAAAGTTAGCTAAATCATCTACAGTTAAACCGCCATTTTCTTGATTAAAAAAATCTTGAGAAGTTAAATGGCCACGAATTTCATATTGATTTTCTTTAGTTCTATAATGAAAAGCACCTCTAAAATTACCATTACTTGCTATAGATCTTCTATAAGCGCCTAAAGAACGCAATCCTTTATAAGATAGAGAAACATTTAATCTTTTAGAAAAATTTACCGTAAATAAAGCATCTAAAACTTGTCCTTGCTGCAAACCAGTTCTATATAAGATTTCTGTTGTTGGTGTAGGAACTTCGTAATATTTTATTTCGTCAATATCTAAATAACTAAACTGTTTTGCAGTATAACCAATATCAGGAAAAAGGCTTAAATTATTAAAACTATACCCAAGATTATTAAAAGTTTGTCCTTGGTTATGAAAAGCTAATAACTCAAAATTATCTGTTCTTAAATAGTTAAATTTATACTCTTTTTGAATTGTAAGTGTAGTGTCTATATAAGTAGTATCTCTTTTATGAGAGAAAACTTTATAATCTGTATACTTTGTCTTACCACTTAATTTTACTGTAATTTCACCAGAGTTACTTATAGTATCAGTATCAACTCTATTAAATTCATTTAATTTTTGAGTTGGCTTAATTACTTTTTGCGAAAAAGCAGTATTTAATCCAAATAAAAAGAATGATAGTAGTAAAAAGAGTGATTTGTTCATAGGTTTTTTCTGCAATGACAAATGTAAAATAATTAAACGAAAATAAAAGTTAATAATTATACAGAATACTGTTAATTAAAGAATCTTCATTCTTGGCAATTTAAAACTGAATTTTTTCTTTTCTTTGTACCATGTTGCAATTAAATTATAGTGGTTTTTCTTTGGAAGCAGGAACAGATGAAGCAGGTAGAGGCTGTTTATGCGGACCTGTGGTAGCTGCTGCCGTAATTTTACCCAAAGATTTTAAACACTCTTTTTTGAATGATTCTAAACAACTTTCAGAAAAAAGAAGAGAAGAATTACGTCCGTTTATAGAAGAACACGCAATTGCTTTTGGCGTTTCTTTTGTTTGGCAGCAAGAAGTAGATAAAATAAATGTTTTGCAAGCTTCCATAACAGGAATGCATCGTTCTATAGAAATGCTTAAAATTCAGCCAGAATTTATAATTGTAGATGGAAATAAGTTTAGAAATTACAAAGATATTCCGCACGAAACTATAGTAAAAGGAGATGCTAAATTTATGAGTATTGCTGCAGCTTCTGTTTTAGCAAAGACATACAGAGATGAATATATGAAGAAAATTCATCAAGAATTCCCTATGTATAATTGGCAGAAAAACAAAGGATATCCAACTAAAGAACACCGAAATGCAATTAGAGAATTTGGTGCGACAGATTATCATAGAAAAACTTTTAAATTGTTGCCAGAACAAATAAAATTGAAATTATAAAACAACTATTTTTTTAAATTTTTAGAAGTTATTTCCTGCTTTCCATTAAATCTTTTTTGTAAAAAAAACAAAAGAATACCGTTTCAATCAGTGCTAAACACTTTTGCTAACTTTCAGAATAATAATTTTAGAAACTCATTCATTTATATTAAAATCATCCACAAACTTTTTCTATTTTTACACCTCAATTTTAGATAATGATTAAAAAAACTAGAGCAGAAATTACCAAATGTATCTTACATAAAGTAGCAAATAAATTCAATAGTGGGCAGAATGTTTTTTCTGATGACTTAATTCGCTTCGATCAAGAAAGTTACGATTTAATGAAGAATTTCTTATTAAAACCATTTGGGAGTTTAACACAAAGTTATCGTTTTACAAACCATGCAGATGTGCGTTTAAATGAATTAAATAATTTTGCAACAGAAGTTTTTAAAGAAGAAAGTTCATTTGTAGAATATTCTAAAAGTATTGTAAACCACTTATTTGAGCAATCTAATTCTGCACAAATAAAAACAGGTGATGCAATTGTTGTTTTTATTGAAGGTATAGAATACAAAGATGTATTAACAGAAGCTATAGGAATCTTTAAAATTGAAAATAAAGTAGATTTTTTTCAAACGTATTTAGATGATAATGAAAGTTTTGATGTTGTAGTTCAAAAAGGAATTTCAATAAAAAGAATAGACAAAGGTTGTTTAATTTTAAATACATCAGATGCAGAAGGTACCATTGTTTTATCTGTAGATAATAACAATTACGATGCACAATATTGGGTTAAGAATTTTTTATCTGTAAAATTAGCGGATGATTATAATTCACATACACAGAGTTATTTAGAAATGTGTAAAGAATTTTCTGAAGAAGTAATTAAACCAGAGTTAGGAATGCAGGAGCAAGGAAACTTCCTGGCAAATACTGTAGATTATTTTAAAGAAAACGAAGCGGTAGATTATGCTACTTTTAAAGATGAAGTTTTTGGAGAAGAAAAACATAAAGTACAGTTTGACGAATATAAAAAACACTTCGAGAACTTAAACGATGTTTTAATTAGAAATAATTTTGATGTTTCAGGTGTTGTTTTAAAGAAAGAAAAAAGCAAGCTAAAAACAGAAATTAAATTAGATACAAATATAAATATTAAGTTAGATGTAGATGCGCCAGAAGCAGCTTCAGAGTATTTAGAAAGAGGTTATGACGAAGAGAAAAAAATGAAATTTTATAAAGTGTATTTTAACGAAGAAAAATAAAAAATTACATTTACAAAATAAGAAAACCTGCGAAAGCAGGTTTTCTTATTTTGTAATAAATGCATTAACATCAAACAAAGCTTTAAAATGCTTTAATATTTTTTGTTTTACTTCTTCTAAATCTAATTTTTTTCCTAATTCAGATTCCATAGAAGCAACAGCTTTACCACGAATTCCACACGGAATAATATTATCAAAATACCCTAAATTGGTATTTACGTTTAAAGCAAAACCATGCATGGTTACCCAGCGAGAAGATCGAATTCCCAAGGCGCAAATTTTACGCGCAAAAGGGGTGCCAACATCTAACCAAACACCAGTTTCACCATCACTTCTTTCTCCTTTTAAACCATATTCTGCAATGGTTAAAATAATTGTTTCCTCAAGTAAACGTAAGTATTTATGAATGTCTGTAAAGAAATTTTCTAAATCTAAAATAGGATAACCTACAATTTGTCCCGGACCATGATACGTAATGTCGCCACCACGATTTATTTTGTAAAAGGTAGCTCCTTTTTCTTCTAATTGTTTTTCATTCAAAAGAAGGTTGCTTAAATCTCCGCTTTTACCTAATGTATAAACATGAGGATGCTCAACAAATAAAAAGTGATTTTCTGTTTCTTGAGCAAGGTTTTTTCGTCTATTGTTAATTTTAACCTCAACAATTTCCTGCAATAATTGTGTTTGAAAATCCCAAGTATCCTTGTAATCTTTTATAGATAGGTCTGTTAATAGTATGTTTCTATTCATAATCTCGACTACAAAGATAAATATTTGATTATATTTGAAGACGTATTCTCTAATATATTAAATTAATAATTATGAAGTTAAAACTATATTTATCGTTTATTCTAATCGTTATTTTTTCTTTTTTTGGAGAAATTAATGCTCAAAAACTATGGCATAATTTACATAAACAAGATAATTCTATTCTTGAAAAAGATATTTATCAAAAGAAAAACTACCCAACAAAATATGAATTATTTTCTTTAAATGTTTCAGAATTGAAAAGTAAGTTTGCTTCTAAAAATACTCAAACCGTTATTGAATTACCAAACTCTAAAGGAGAATTATCAAAATTTATAGTAAAAGAAACTTCAAACTTTGATGCAAAATTAACAGCTAAATTTCCAATGATTAGATCCTATTCAGCGCAAGGTATAGATGATCCAACTGCAGTTGCAAAAATTAGTATTGGAGAAGATGGTTTTCATGCAGTAGTATTCTCTGGTATTGAAAAAACCATATATATAGATCCTTATTCAAAAGATAATGAGAATTATATTTTATACAAAAGAGATGATTTAAGTGAAGATAAAGACAACTTTACATGTCAAGTAGAAGAAGAGTTCTCTAAAAGTAGTACTCCTACAGAAAATATAATTGAAAATGCAAATGATGGAAAGTTAAGAACATTTCGTTTAGCTTTAGTTTGTAGCGGAGAGTATGCGCAGTTTCATTTAACAAATCAAAGTGTATCTGCATCTGCTACAGATGAAGTGAAAAAAGCAGCAGTTTTGTCTGCATTGAATACAACAATGACGCGTGTTAATGGTGTGTTTGAAAGAGATTTAGCTGTAAGAATGGTAATTGTAGCAGATAATGAAAAAGTTATCTTTTTAGATGCGGCTTTAGATAATATTACTGATGGTGACCCAAATTTAATGATTAATGAAGTACAAACAATTTGTGATACTGAAATTGGGGATGCAAATTATGATATTGGACATATTTTTAGTATTGGCGGAGATGGTTTAGCAGGTGGCGGAGTTGTATGTAGTTCAGGGCAAAAAGCAAGAGGAGTTACAGGAAGAAGCCAACCAATCGGTGATCCTTATGATATTGATTTTGTTGCCCATGAAATGGGACATCAATTTGGAGCAAATCATACTCAAAATAATTCATGTAATAGAAATGCATCTACAGCAGTAGAACCAGGAAGTGCTTCTACAATAATGGGATATGCCGGTATTTGTTCACCAAATGTTCAGAATCAAAGTGATGATCATTTTCACGCAGTAAGTATTGCAGAAATGTGGAACACCATTCAATCTTCTGCAAATTGTGCTGCGGAAACTAATACAAACAATAATGCACCAACGGCAAACGCTGGAGCTGATTATAGTATTCCTAAATCTACTCCTTTTATTTTAAAAGGAATAGCAACTGATGTGGACGGAACTGCTAGTTTAACCTATAGTTGGGAACAAACAGATAGTGAAATAGCAACAATGCCACCATTATCTACAAATTCTGGCGGACCAATGTTTAGATCATTACCATCTAAAACGTCACTAAATAGATATATGCCAGATTTAGCAACTATAGTTGCGGGTAATACATCTACAACTTGGGAAGTTTTACCTTCGGTTGTAAGAGATTTAAACTTTTCTTTTTTAGTAAGAGATAATAATGCAGGTGGCGGAAGCACCGCTAGAGACAACATGAGTGTTTCAGTAACAGATGCTGATGCTTTTACAGTTTCTACACCAAGTACAGCTGTTTCTTGGGATGTAAGTTCTACACAAACTATAACTTGGAATAAAGGAACAACAGATACGGCGCCAATAAATTGCCAAAATGTAAACATTAAATTATCTGTAGATGGCGGAATTACTTTTCCAATAACAATTAAATCAAACACACCAAACGATGGTTCAGAAGATGTTGTTATACCAAACAATGTAACAACTACTGCAAGAATTATGGTGGAGTCTGCAGATAATATTTTTTATAATGTTAATGGAATAGATTTTACAATTAATTCCACAACACCAACATTTGTAATGACTAATTCTAGTGGAATTCAATCTGCTTGTAATACAGGAAATCAATCTGCAAGTTTTGTTTTAAATTTCGATTTTGTAAATGGTTTTTCAGAAGCAGTTTCATTTACCACAACGAATCAGCCTTCAGGAGCTACTGTTTCTTTTAGTCCAACGACAATTAATGCTGATGGTAATGTAACTATGACAGTTTCTAATTTAGATGGTAAAACTGACCAGGCTTATATAATAAATGTTGAAGGTAAATCTACAAGTGTAACTCAAAATATTAACGTTCAGTTAAATGTTACAACTGCTACTTTTGGTGCCTTAACCTTAACATCGCCAGCAAATAATGCAACAAACGTTAATCTGTCTGAAGAGTTAAAATGGGATGCAGATGGTAATGCTTCAAATTATGATGTTCAAATAGCTTCGGATAATAGTTTTTCAAACATTGTTTCAAGCGGAAATGTTACTACAAATTCTTATATATCTTCTGGTCTCGCAGGAAATACAATGTATTATTGGCGAGTAAAAGCAAAAAATAGTTGTGGAGAGGGTGCATTTTCTGGTTCATTTAGATTTACAACATTAGAACCTTCTTATTGTGTTTCTACTTTTACAGATGAAACAGGTGGTACGGAACACATTACCAATGTTACATTTAATACAATTAATAATACATCTGGAAATGATACTGTTGATGGTTATGAAGATTTTACGTCGGTTAATACCATTGTAAAAAGAGGAGATTCTCACCAAGTTAGTGTAACAATGGATACTGGTGGATTTCAGGATCATTGTTACGTTTTTATAGATTGGAATAAAGATTATGTATTCAATAAAACAACAGAAAGATATGATTTAGGTACAGAATTTGATGATGTAGGTACAAAAACACTTAACATATCTATTCCTAATGATGCTGTTTTAGGAACAACAATCATGAGGGTTGTGGTGGAATATTATGCTGGTGCTGATAATTATGGAGATGGTCCTTGTGACACAGATCATAATACTGAATGGGGAGAAACGGAAGATTATTCAATTACTATTGATAATGTAACTTCTATAAAAGATGAATTTTTTAGTGGATTTAATTTATATCCAAACCCAACGTCAGGTGCATTTACTTTAAATTTAGAAGCCCAAGATACAAATAAGGTTACTGTTCAGTTATATGATGTTAGAGGAAGATTGGTTGATAAAAAAGATTTTTTAAATATAAATACTAATTTTTCTGAAAAGATTTTTTTCAAAAAAGCTTCTGCAGGTTTGTATTTGTTAAAAGTGACAAACGGTAGCAAGCAAACTACACGGAAATTAATAATTAAATAAGAAAAAAATATAGAGTTTTTATAAAAAACTACATTCCAAAAAAGGATGTGGTTTTTTTGTGTTTAATTACCAAAGAAGAATGTGTGTAGAAATCGACCAGGAGTTAAGGTAAATCCTCCGGCAATAACAATAGCACCTATATAAAGAAAAATCATTTTTAGTTTGTGTTTTTTTATTTGTCCTTTTTTAATAGCAATAATTGCAGTTGGTACACTGTATAGTGTTAAGAAGCTAAAAAGATGAATGAATCCGAAATGATTTAAAAATTGAGCACCAACATAAGCAGGCATAAATAATGTGATAATTGCAGTAATCATCATTAAAGACATGTAGATTTTTCCTAGTGATTTATGAAAAGGTGTGCCTTTTTTTACAGCTAAAAGATAAGCACCAATAAAAATACAAGGAACTACAGTTAAAAGATGTACATACATTAAAATTTTATATTCCATAATTTAAAAAATATTTGCCTAAAATTAGGAAATAAAAAAACCGTATCAAAATTTGATACGGTTTTTTGAAAATTATAATTTGTTGAATTTATCCTAAAAAAGGATATTTGTAATCTGAAGGTGAAACTAAAGTTTCTTTAATTAAACGAACAGAAGTCCAACGTAATAAGTTTTGTGCAGAACCAGCTTTGTCATTTGTTCCAGAAGCTCTTGCGCCACCAAAGGGTTGCTGACCAACAACTGCTCCTGATGGTTTGTCATTAATATAGAAGTTTCCAGCAGCGTTTTCTAATGCTTTAGACGCTTTTTCAACAATATATCTATCTGTAGAAAAGATTGCTCCTGTTAATGCATATTCAGAAGTTTCATCAACTAATTTTAAAGTAGCTTCCCATTCAGCATCTTCATATACATAAACCGTCATAACAGGTCCAAATAATTCTGTACACATCGTTGTATATTTCGGAGACTGACTAACAATTACAGTTGGTTCAATAAAGTAACCAACAGATTTATCATGGTTTCCACCAATAATTATTTCTGCATCTTTATCTGTTTTTGCTGCATCTATATAACTTGCAATTTTATCGAAAGAACCTTCGTGAATAACGGCATTTATAAAGTTTGATGGATCTACTGGAGAACCCATTTTTAACTCACTTGCTTGTGCTATTAAATGTTTCTTAACTTCTGGCCAAAGTGACGCAGGAATGTAAGAACGTGAAGCTGCAGAACATTTTTGACCCTGGTATTCAAAAGCACCTCTTGTCATTGCAGTTGCAACCTGTAGAGGATTTGATGAATTGTGTACCCAGATAAAATCTTTTCCACCAGTTTCTCCAACAATTCTTGGGTATGTTTTATACGTATGAATGTTGTTTCCTATTTGTTTCCAAAGGCTTTTAAAAACATGCGTAGAACCTGTAAAGTGTAATCCAGAGAAATCTGGAGACGCTAAAACGGTATCGGTAATCATTACTGGATCTCCGTAAACAACGTTAATTACACCGTCTGGTAAACCAGCTTCTTTAAATAAATCTACAATTACTTGTGCAGAATATGCTTGATGATCAGAAGGTTTCCAGACAACAACATTACCCATTAAAGCAGCTGATGCAGGTAAGTTTGCAGCAATAGAAGTAAAGTTAAAAGGAGAAATTGCATATACAAATCCTTCTAAAGGTCTATATTCAACTCTGTTCCAAACTCCTGGTGAAGATGTTGGCTGATCTTTAAAAATATCAGTCATATATTCTACGTTAAAACGGAAGAAATCAATCATTTCACAAGCAGCATCAATTTCTGCTTGATATACGTTTTTAGATTGTGCAATCATAGTTGCAGCATTCATTCTTGCTCTATAAGGTCCTGCTAATAATTCAGCAGCCTTTAAGAAAATAGCAGCACGCTCCATCCAAGAAACGCTAGACCAAGCCTCTCTTGCAGCTAAAGCTGTAGAAATTGCTGAATCTATGTGCGATTTATCTGCTGTATGATATTGTCCAACAACATGTTTATGGTCATGTGGAGGTGTTATGTTTTTAGTGTTTCCTGTTCTAACTTCTTCACCATTAATATGCATTGGCACATCAATATTACTGTTAAACATTGTTTTGTATGTCGCTAATAATTCTTCTCTTTCTGGAGAACCTGGAGCATACCCTTTTACAGGTTCGTTTATTGCTTTTGGAACGTTAAAAAATCCTCTTGCCATTTTTGTTGTGTTTTTAAATTTTAATCGACTAGTTTTGAGTTTCAAAGTTACGATTTTTGTTTCAATAAATTTAACTGATTTTTGATGTCTTTTCTTGTAGTAAATTCAATAATCATATCAAAAAAAATGGATATCATAAATAATTAAAACATACATGTGTACAGTTACTTATTTGCCTTTGGGAAGTAATGATTTTATTTTAACTTATAATAGAGATGAAATTTCTTGCTGTATAAAGATTTAGTAAATTGCGAAAGAAATTACCATTACAAATATTACGCCAATAACTCCCATAATAAAGTATACTAAATTTAGCATCAGAAACTTAATAAAGGTCTTAAAGAAACCTTGATTGTAGAATTTTTTCATTGCCAAAAAGAGGTATATTAAAAAGATTATTAGAAATATCCAAGTACTTTTTAAGCTTATAAAAAAACTTATTAGAAGAAGTAATGTAACTAGCATAAAAAAAACTGTTTGTGTGTGAAACACAAAAATCAAGTGGTCTACATAAGTATATTTTCTTCGAATATAAAACAGCTTTAAAAAGAGGGTAAATAAAGGTAGTAGAATAAATAATGAAATAGAACCATAGGATATAGATTCGCTAACGAACTTATCATAGCTATCTGTATCTTCCATAATTTTGTTAATTACTTTTGCTCTTTGATAAAAAAATCTATTTTTAAAGTTTTTTTCATATTTTAAAGAATCTAAAGCGTCATCAGTTTTAATTTTTGGATTTTTCTTTTGATAAGAAACAAACTTATCTATTCTAGAACTACCACCAAAAGAAATTTTATTTCCACTTATTTTTTTTCTTTTTGTAGGGTCTTTTGCTTGTTCTTCAATATCTTTTAAAATGTTATTTTTTTGTTTTTCAGTAAGTGGAATTATAGATTCATTCAGCTCTTTTTCAACTAATCTTTTTATAGAATCTGGTTTGATTTCTGCATTATTAAGAGCATCATTTATACTTATTTTTTTTTCAGTACCTTTTGTAATTAAAGATTTGTATTTCTGATAATTCATGTTAAAACCTAACACCAAGAAAAAGATAATTGAAACGGTTATATAAAAACGAAAAGGATTCGAGTATCTGCTTCTTTTACCTTCTTTGTAGTCTTTAGAAACCTTTCCAGGGCTAATAAATAACGGAATTAATGTACGCCAAAACTTTGCGTCAAAATTAAAAAGGCCATTAAAGATTTCATGAATAAAATTACCAAAAGTTACCTTATTTCCTTTGTTTTCTTGTCCACAATCTGGGCAAAACTTTTCTTGTCCGCTAAACGGATGACCACAATTTAAACATTCTGGGTCTTTAATTTTTACAAGATTCTTTTTTGATTTTGTTAGTTTGATATCGCTTTGGTTAATAGTTGAAAAGTTGGTATAATTACCTTAAATTGTTCAAAAGTATCTAAATTTATCATTGTATAAAACCCCTTCATAGCTCCGGTATTAGATTCTAAAAAACAACCAGAACTATATGTGTAATTATCATTTGGCTTTAATATTGGTGTTTGTCCTACAACTCCTTCTCCGCTAACAATTTCCGTACGGTTTAGTGAATCATAAATTTTCCAGAACCTATCTGTTAATTTTACCGTTTCTGTAGAGGTGTTTTCTATAGTTATAAAGTATGCAAAGACATAATACATAGTGTTATTTCTTAAACGTGTACCATTGAATTTCGTTTTTACAGAAATTTTTATGCCTTTTGTAATTTGTTGTATCATTAAAAGTAAATGTAGGTTTTTTCACCTTAAATACAAAAAATAAAATTTGTTTATCTATTTTGATTGTAATAACCACTACCAACTCCAATAACACGTTCGTAAAAACTACCAAAAGGTTTATAGTAAACTATTACAGAATATTCATTTTCAGTTTCGTAAAAAGAGTTGTTTACTTCATTTGTATTTAAATTGTTATTAGCATCTAACGTGGTAAAAGTATAATTGTAGAAACCTTGTTTTAAAAGAAAACTACCTCTGTATGTTTTATCTCTTGGTTGATATTTCATTTTGTTTTCATTAGAGATTTTAAAATCATTAAAAGCACCATAAATATAAACGTCTTTGTCTTTAAAAGGTTCATCTACCAAAACAGAAAAATGCATTTTAGCATAATCAGCCTCTGTATTATTGTTATTTGCCTCTAAAGTTCTAATAACAAATTGCCCATTAATATCTGGGTTATATCTGTATTCTCTATATTTATTATAAGTAAAAGGGTATAAGTAATGATGATAAATGTCTTTCTTTTCAATTTGCACTATGTTTAGAGATTTATTTCTAACCAATTTACTATCGAAGTTTAGATATTCATTACCACCCCAAAAATTTGTTTTGTTTGTATAGGTGTATAAAAGCTGATTTGGTTTAAAAAAAGTAGGTTGTAAGTCTGTAATTTTTTCATTCCAATTATTGTTTTTTAGGATAACAACATTTATTTCTTGACTAGGATTGTTAATTTTTATATTAGGATGATTTACAGAAAACTGAACCGTTTGTTGTGTATTTAATGTTTTGGTATTTCTACTTCTGTCTACAGTTACTCCAATTGTAGCTGCGCTTTCATATAACACAAAACGTCTTGTAAAAACTACTTCATCATCATCATTTAATACAGACAATAGATAATTTCCGCTTTTTGTAATTACAGTGTTTACATTAGGTATTTTTACTGAATAATGTGTGTAATTTTGTAAAGTGTTAAAAGAATTTGTAGCTTCATTTATGTAATTTTGATCAAACCCATTTATATATTGACTAGATATTAAACGACTTGATTTCCAATTATGGGTCATATGTTCAATCTTATATTGGTATTCTTTACTATCGGCTTCTAAATCATCAAAAGTCAATTCTAAAACAGTACCAAGAGGAACAATTGAAGAAAAATTATTTTCTTGAAATGGTCTTAATTGAATTGATTTAATATTCTGCGCGTTTACTGAACAGAATAAAATCATTAAAAGCCAAATAATGTTTCTATACATATTTTTTATAAAAGAGTGTGTTCAAAAATAGTGAAATTTAATTTCTAAAGTTAATAGCAAATACTATTCCCTTTTAAAATACTAAATCGTTTTCACGAATATATTTATTTAGAATTATTATAAATAAGATTAATTTGCCAATATAAAAGTAGATTTATATCTAACATCATCCTCAAAATCTTTATTTTTGCTTGATTTTTTTAGATAACTAAATATTCCAATTTACTATGTCAAAAGACATTCGTATTAAAAAAGGCTTAGATATTAAGCTTGTTGGTGTTGCAGAAAAAACAACTTCTGATATTAAAAGAAGTAGTGTTTATGCAATAAAACCAGAAGATTTTCACGGAATAACACCCAAACTTGTTGCAAAGGAAGGCGCAGAAGTAAAAGCAGGAGATACACTTTTTTATTCAAAAAGTGACGAACGTATTTTATTTCCAAGCCCTGTTTCTGGTAAAGTAGTTGAGGTTATTCGTGGAGCAAGAAGAAAAGTGCTAGCAGTTAAAATTACTGCAGACGCAACACAAGAATATAAAGATTTTGGAGCTAAAGACGCAGGCAGTATGTCCGCAGAAGAAGTGAAAAATTATTTATTTACTTCTGGTTGTTGGCCTTTTATAAAGCAACGTCCTTATGATGTTATTGCAAACCCAAATCAAGCACCAAAAGCTATTTTTGTATCTGCATATGCAAGTGCACCTTTAGCTGCTGATTTAGATTATACTTTAGCTGGTAAAGAAGCAGAGTTGCAAGCGGCTGTTACGGCAATTTCTAAATTAACAGAAGGAAAAGTACATGTTTCTGTTGGTGCAAATTCTAATTCTCCATTTTCAACTTTAAAAAGTATAGCGCTTCATAAAGTTTCAGGACCTCATCCTTCAGGAAATGTAAGTACTCAAATTGCAACTATTAATCCTATTAATAAAGGTGAAGTTGTTTGGGTTATTACACCTCAAGATTTAGTTGTTATTGGTGAGTTACTTTTAACAGGTAAGTTAAATGTAACAAGAACAGTTGCTTTAACGGGTTCTAAATTTAGCAAACCACAATACGTAACTGCTATTGCTGGTGCAGCAATTGAAGATATAACTGCGAGAAATTTAAATAATGATAACACAAGAGTTATTAACGGTAATGCTTTAAGTGGAAAAGAAGTAAATGAAGGTGGTTTCTTAAGTTATTATGATAACCAGATTACTGCAATTCCAGAGGGAGATGATTATGAATTATTTGGTTGGACTAAACCAATTTTTAATAAGATTTCTACTTCTAGAGCATTAACTTTTTCTTGGTTAACTCCAAAGAAAAAATACGATTTAAATACAAATACAAACGGAGAGCACAGAGCATTTGTTGTTACTGGTTCTTACGAAAATGTTTTTCCTTTAGATATTTATCCAATGCAATTGTTAAAAGCATGTATGTATAAAGATTTAGATGAAATGGAGGCTTTAGGAGCTTATGAAATAGCACCAGAAGATTTTGCTTTAACAGAATTTATTTGTGTATCT
Source organism: Polaribacter sp. (assembly GCF_036480315.1). GTDB lineage: Bacteria > Bacteroidota > Bacteroidia > Flavobacteriales > Flavobacteriaceae > Polaribacter. The sequence continues at coordinate 6,830 of NZ_JAZGGG010000040.1, read as the reverse complement.
AAACAACCACATCAGAAGATAATTCGTGAAGGTTTAGATTTAATGAGAGAAGAACTAGGATAAGATTATGGGCTTAAAACAAAATTTACATAATTTAAAAGAAAAATATAAAGGGACAAAAATGGCTCCTGCGTTTAACGCAATCCATACCTTTTTATATTTGCCAAATGAGACGACTCATGGAGGAACTCATATAAAAGCGGCAGACGATTTAAAACGTACAATGAATACTGTAATTATGGCAATGGTGCCATGTTTAATATTCGGTATGTTTAACGCAGGTTTTCAACATAATGTTGCAGTAAATGGTAATTTCGTTTCTGGAATGTCTTTCTTTAGTGGAGACTTTTGGAACTTTGATAATTTACTAATTGGAGCAGCAAAAATATTACCATTAGTACTTATTTCTTACGGTGTTGGTCTTTTAGTCGAATTTATTTTCGCAGTAATAAAAGGACACGAAGTTGAAGAAGGGTATTTAGTAACAGGAATGTTAGTTCCATTAATTGTTCCTATCGATACTCCATTATGGATGTTATCTGTAGCTGTAGTTTTCGGTGTTGTTATCGGAAAAGAAGTTTTTGGAGGAACAGGAATGAATATCTTAAATCCAGCTTTAACAATTAGAGCATTCTTATTCTTTGCATATCCAACTTGGATGTCTGGAGATAAAGTTTGGGTAACAGGAGCAGTGGAAACAACAGGAACAGCAGATGCTATTTCTGGAGAAACCGTTCTAGGAAGTTTAGCTCAAGGTAAAGAAATAGTATATTCTGCATGGGATATGTTTGTAGGCTTTATTCCAGGTTCAGTTGGAGAAACATCTACTTTATTAATCATATTAGGAGGACTTTTCTTAATCTTTTCTAAAATAGGAAGTTGGAGAATCATGTTAAGTGCTGCATTAGGAGCTTTAGCAATGGGTTTAATATTTAACCAAATTGCAGCGGCAGGTATTATTACTGAAAGCAGTAAATTTTATAGCCTAATGAACACACCGTTTTGGCATCACCTACTAATTGGTGGTTTTGCATTTGGAGCTGTTTATATGGCAACAGATCCTGTAACAGCATCACAAACAAATAAAGGAAAATGGATTTACGGTTTCTTAATTGGATTTATCTCAATTATGATTCGTGTATTTAATCCTGCATATCCAGAAGGAGTAATGTTAGCAATATTATTAATGAATGTATTTGCACCAACAATAGACCATTATGTGGTTCAAGGAAATGTAAGTAGAAGAAAGAAACGTTTAAAAGCCAAAACTGCCTAGTTATGTCTAAAAAAACAGATAGTAATTCATATACATTATTATTCGCCACAGGAATGGTGATAATAGTAGGAGCGATACTAGCGTTTTTCGCATCAGCGTTGAAACCAACAATAGATGAGAACAAACGTATAGAAAAGCAACAAAATATATTATACGCAATGGGCGTAAACGAAAACGACGAAACGAGTGCAGTCTTTATATCTAAAGACAAAGTTGCTGAAGTGTTTTCAAAATATATAACAAAGCAACTAGTTATTCAAGGAACAGATGTTTCTGAAGATGAAAATGCTTATTTAATAGATCTTAAGAAAGAACAAACTTTAGCCAAAGAAGGAAAAGTTAGAAGATTGCCTTTGTTTGTAGGAGAGAAAGAGGGTAAAATATTTTACATCGCACCAATTAGAGGTAAAGGTCTTTGGGATGCAGTTTGGGCTTATGTTGCAATGGATGCTAACATGGTGGTTCAAGGAGCGTATTTTGATCACAAAGGAGAAACAGCAGGTTTAGGAGCAAACATTAAACAACGTTACTTTATGGATGATTTTATTGGAGAACATTTGTTAAAAGATGGAAGTTTTAAAGGAATTGCAATTTCTAAATCTAACAACGATCCAAAGAACGAAGACAAAACAGATAACGAAGTAGATGCAATTGCCGGTGCAACAATTACTGGTGATGGAGTTTCAGCAATGATTAAATCAGAGTTGAAAAAATATGTATCATTCTTTAACACTTTAAAAACAAATTAATATGGGACTTTTATCAAAAAAAGACGCAGCATTAATCACAGATCCATTTGCAGATAATAACCCAATTACAATTCAGGTATTAGGTATTTGTTCTGCATTAGCAATTACAGCAGAATTAAAAGCTTCTATTGTTATGGCGGTTTCTGTATTGTTTGTGTTAGGTTTAGGAAACGTGGTAATCTCTTTAATGAGAAACATTATACCTTCAAAAATTAGAATTATTGTACAGCTAATCGTTGTTGCAACATTAGTAATTATTGTTGATTTAGTACTGAAAGCTTTTCAGTATGAATTAAGTAAAACATTAGGAGCTTTTATTGGATTAATTATTACAAACTGTATTATTATGGGGCGTTTTGAAGCTTTTGCTTTGGCAAACGGACCGTGGAAGTCTTTTTTAGACGGAATAGGAAATGCAATTGGTTATGGAGTTATTTTAATCATTGTAGGTTTCTTTAGAGAATTGTTAGGTTCTGGTACTTTATTAGGATTTAAAGTTTTAGGAGATCCTATTGAAAAAACAGGATTATATGCTATTGGATATGAAAATAACGGATTTATGTTATTAGCACCAATGGCATTGATAGTTGTTGGAATTCTTATTTGGATACAACGTAGTAAAAACCCAGCATTAATTGAAGATAACTAGAAAATTATGGAACATTTAGAATTATTTTTCAAGTCGATTTTTATAGATAACATGGTATTTGCTACATTTTTAGGAATGTGTTCTTACCTTGCTGTATCTAAGAAGGTAACTACAGCCGTTGGTTTAGGAGCTGCAGTAATCTTTGTATTAGCAGTAACAGTTCCTTTAAACTGGTTATTAGATCAATACATATTACAACCTGGAGCATTATCTTGGTTAGGTTCAGAATATGCTGAATACGATTTAAGTTTTTTATCATTTATTTTGTTTATTGCAACGATTGCAACAATGGTACAATTGGTAGAAATTATCGTTGAGAAATTCTCACCTTCTTTATACAATTCATTAGGTATTTTCTTACCATTAATTGCCGTTAATTGTGCAATTTTAGGAGGGTCTTTATTTATGCAATCTCGTGAGATTGCTACTTTAGGGTTAGCAACAACGTATGGTATTGGATCTGGAATCGGATGGTTTTTAGCAATTTTAGCAATTGCAGCTATTCGTGAAAAAATTAGATATTCTAACATACCTGCTCCATTAAGAGGTTTGGGAATTACGTTTATTGTAACGGGTTTAATGGCAATTGGGTTTATGAGCTTTGGTGGAATGTTAACTGGTGGTGAAGAAGAGGCTAAAGAAGCTCCTAAAACGGAAGCTGTTAAAGAGATTAAAGAAGAGGTAAAAGCTAAAGAAATGGAGAAAAAAGAATTAGCGAATAACACTAAAGAAATTATAGAATAATATGATGTTAGCGGCAAGTACATTAGGAACAATTGTAGCTACAGTAGCTGCATTCTTGGTAATAACTTTGTTATTAGTTACATTGTTATTATTTGTAAAACAAAAACTATCGCCATCTGGTCCTGTAAAAATTACCATTAATGGAGAAAGAACAATTGAAGTTGCTTCAGGTGCTTCTTTATTAACAACTTTAGGAAACGAAAAAATATTTCTACCATCTGCTTGTGGTGGAGGTGGAACATGTATTCAATGTGAATGTCATGTAAATGAAGGTGGAGGTGAAGCTTTGCCAACAGAAACACCTCACTTTACTCGTAAAGAATTAGCGCATGGTGTGCGTTTATCTTGTCAGGTAAAAGTAAAACAAGACATGGATATTTCTATTCCAGAAGAAATTTTTGGAATTAAGAAATGGGATGCAGTTGTTGTAAGAAATTATAACGTAGCAACTTTTATTAAAGAGTTTGTAGTTGAGATTCCACAAGATATGGGTTACAAAGCAGGAGGATATATTCAAATTGAAATTCCAGCCTGTGAAGTAAACTATGCTGATATGGACATTACAGCGCATCCAGAAGAACACGATGCTCCAGATAAATTTGAAGGAGAATGGGATAAGTTTAACTTAAGACCATTAGTAATGAAAAATACAGAAACTGTAGAGAGAGCATATTCTATGGCTTCTTATCCTGCTGAAGGAAGAGAAATTATGTTAAACGTACGTATTGCAACACCTCCTTTTGATAGAGTAAAAGGTGGATGGATGGATGTGAATCCAGGAATTGCTTCTTCGTATATCTTTAACTTAAAGAAAGGTGATAAATGTGTTATTTCTGGACCTTATGGTGAATTTTTTATCAACGAATCTGAAGCAGAAATGTTATATGTTGGTGGAGGAGCAGGTATGGCGCCGATGCGTTCTCACTTATATCACTTATTCAGAACATTAAAGACTGGTAGAAAAGTTACCTATTGGTATGGAGGACGTTCTAAAGCAGAATTATTCTATATCGAACACTTTAGAGCCTTGGAAAAAGATTTTCCAAACTTTAAATTCTATATTGCTTTATCTGATCCTGCAGAGGCAGATAACTGGACAAAGAAAACAAATATACATGATGAAGCTGGAGATGGTTTTGTAGGTTTTATACACAATTGTGTAATCGAAAACTACTTAAATCACCACGATGCACCAGAAGATTTAGAATTGTATTTCTGTGGACCACCATTAATGAACAATGCAGTTCAGAAAATGGGAGAAGACTTTGGATTAGCTGACGAGAATATTCGTTTTGATGACTTTGGAGGATAGATTTCACTGAAACATTAGATATATAGAAAACCGATTCAGAAATGAATCGGTTTTTTTTGATTTAGAACTTCACATAAGTAACGCTAAACTTCACATTTTTTTGATTTTTAGGTTCTTAAAGTTTTACTTTGATGAATATTTTTTTTGTTAAAAAGGAATAGGTTAATTTCACCCATAACTAAAAAGTAAGTCTTTATGTATTTAAATAAAAACTACTTTTATATTCAAACAAATCTGCGTTTATAAAAAGTATATTATTTTATGAGATTTTTGATAAAGAAACTTACTGTTATTCTTTTTTTGATAACGATTTACACATCTAATGGACAAACAAGGTTATTAGATTCTCTTAAACCAAAATTAACTTCAATAAAAAAACCGATACAGTTTAGAAAAGCGATAGCTTATTTTGAAGAGGCTATTAAAGATAAGAGGTCAGAGTACGATTTTTCTGAAAATCATTTACAATTAGCAGAGAACTGTTTACAGTGGAGCGAACAAAATGAGACGGAAGAATCTATAATAAGAGTAAAATACTATCTTTTTCATTTTTATTATAACCAATATAAAGCAAGTACAGAAACTATTTTTAGAGCCAGAGAACTATTAACCTTTAAAAGGTTTTTAGAAATGGAAGAATCCATGTTTGTTTTCTTTGTTTTAAAATTAGCTTATACTGATTCGAAACAGTATGATAAATTATTAAAGTTGCTACCATTATATTATGATCAACAGAAAAAGTTTGGAAAGCCATTTGGTGAAACTAATGAAGATAAAATTAAAGAAGCTGAACAAGGATTAATTGATTCGTATGGTCACTTATATTATAATATTAAAGATTATAAGCAATCTCAAAGATATTTTAAAATACAGTTAAAATATTTAAAGTCAATAGAATCACATTATAGTATCTCTTATTCAAGATCTTGCTGCGAAAATAATATTGGACTTTCATTTTTGGGCGCAAAGAAAAACGACAGTGCTACGTATTATTTTAATAGTGCTTTAAATACAATACAGACTAAAATAATAGGGCTTAAGAATATAGATACCGCTTATTTAAATCATTTTATAAATGTTATAAACGCTAATAAAGCGACTATAGATATAGAGAATAAAAAGTATGATATTGCACTACCTATTCTATATAAAGTTTTAAAATCGAGTAAAGAAACAAAAGAAGTACACATTCAATTGAGTACTTACTATGATCTTGCTAAGGTGTTTTATCATAAAGAAAAACCTATACTTTCTTTAAAATATTTAGACAGCATATTTAAAATAATTAGGGCATCTAAAAATGACAAAATGATGGTGAATTCGCTGCATTTAAAAGCAAAGAACTTTATGCTACTTGGAAATATTAATGATGCAAATACTATTTTCACAAGACACCAAAACCTTATAGATTCATTAGAACAAGAGAAAATAAACAAAATCTATACAGAAAAAACTATTAAATTAGATGTAGAAAATAAAACAAATCAATTAATAGATATTAAAAAAGAAGTAGTAATAAAAGAACAGATTGGTTTATACCTAAGAATTGGAATTGCGTTACTTCTGCTAATTATGATTGGCATGCTTATTTTTTATAGAAAATATAGAGAAAAATCTAAAATTATTCAAAAGCAAAAGAATGTTGTAGATAAATCATTAATACAAAAAGAAATTTTATTAAAAGAAGTGCATCATAGAGTTAAAAACAATTTGCAATTAATTTCTGGACTTTTAAATTTACAATTACAGAAACATAAGCATTTAGATATTAAAGATATGATGAATGAATCTCAAAATCATATACATTCTATTGCGTTGGCGCATGAAATGTTGTACCACGATGATGATTTATCATTTATATCTATGCAAAAGTACTTAGAAGAACTTGGTGTTAGGTCTTTGTGTTCTTCAGTAGGAGAAAATATAAAATATAAAACGGAAATTGATCCTATTTTACTTCCAATAAATTATGCTACAACGTTAGGTTTAATCTTTAATGAATTACCTCCATTCAATAACTCAACGCAACAAATCTAAAATAATAGATTTGTAAAATGGAAGTAAAAAAACATAGACGACTTACACGCAAAGAAAGAGTTC
>NZ_JAZGGG010000039.1:0-105267 GCF_036480315.1 Polaribacter sp. | reverse complement strand
CTTTTTTTCTTTTAAAAGAGTCTCAATTTGAACTCTTTCTTTGCGTGTAAGTCGTCTATGTTTTTTTACTTCCATTTTACAAATCTATTATTTTAGATTTGTTGCGTTGAGTTATTGAATGGAGGTTTGTTTGTTTTAATTGCTGCTAACGTTTGGTATAAGATTAGTGCTGGTTAAAAATACAATAATTTTCGGTTTAGCACTTAGCGAAATTTTTTAAATTTTACCTTATTTTTCCGCTGATTGCAAAATTTGAAAAATTTTGCGGTCTTTGTAAATATGCCGAAACTTCGGTTAAACACTGACCTTAAGCATTAATTTTATACGCTGTTAGCCGCTGGCTTTACTATTTCATTATTCATTTTCTTGTTCAGTTCCGCAATATGGGCAAAACACAAACCCTTCATCAATTCTATTATTACATTTTTCACAAAGTAGAATTTGGTCAATTATAGATTTAAAAGGAATACTCGTTTTAAAAGTTAAATTATCAGGAATTTCTTTTAAAAAACTTGACTCATTTCCTTTTTCAGTTAATAAAAACAATTCATCTTTTGCTCTTGTAATTGCAACATAAAATAATCTTCTTTCTTCTTCAAGTAAAATATCGTGATTTGATTCTTTAATTACTTGATAAATTCTGTCTTCCATCCAAATATCTGGAAAACCTCCGTTTCCTTGAGTTAATCCGATAATAAATACGGCTTTTGCTTCAAGACCTTTTGATGAGTGAATTGTTTTTCCTGAAACTTTAATGTTTTCTTGCCAAAACCTTTTGGAATATGGTTGATACATTTTACTTCTTCGATATAGAAATAAAATATCTTCTTTTCGATAACCTTTTTTCTTTAATTGATTAACCTTATCAATTACATATTCAATATTTTCTGCTTCATTTTTCCCTGCATAAATACGAATTTTACTATTTGATTTTTTAGAAGATGTAATTTCTTTTTCGACCTTAAATTTATTGTGTTTTATAACTTCATTACTTGCTCCAACAATATTTTCAGTACTTCTATAATTCATACTTAATTTTATTGTTTCGGCATTTTTAAAATGTTTATTAAAGTTTACAATGTAATCTACATTAGAACCTCTAAATCCATAAATACTTTGCCAATCATCACCTACACAGAAAAGTTGATTATTGTCTGTGAGTAGAAGTTTAATTAATTCTACTTGAAGATTATTTACATCTTGAAATTCATCAACTAAAATATATTCATATTTTCTTCTAAATTTATCTGCTATTTCTTGATGATTTTTAAAAAGAGATATTGTTTTAATTATCATATCATTAAAATCGAGATATGATTTATTGGTACAATAAATTTTGTATTTGGAAATTATCGGAACTGCAAGAGTATAAAAATCTCGTACTCGTTCGTGTTGGTCTTTTTGTGATTTATTAAGAATAAATTCAGATGATAAATTTTCAACTTTTACCATATCGATAACACGCATAGTTTGTCTTAAAAAATCCTTTACTTCTTTATGATAATACTTAAATTCTTCTTCAAAAGATAAAGCACTTGTGTAATGATAATTTGCGGGTAATCTATTTTTAATTATTCTTTCGAGTACCAAATTAAATAGAGTAGTATCTTTTGTTTGAGATTCAAAGGTTTTTACTAAAAGTTTGTTTGCTTTTTTGAATTGAAGTTCTTTCCCTTTTGTAGGGTAACTTAAATCACTGACGTGTTCGAGATATAGATTTGCTTCAGGAATATAAAAGTCAGGTTTGAAATCAAAATCTCGAAAATTCACATTTGGCTCATATTCAAATTTAATACTATGCCTATAAAGCCAATCTGAAATATATTGTTCAGATTTTGAACGTACTTTTGTTCCGTTAAGTGAAGTGTAAAACTTCCCATCTTTTGGTAATGATATTTTTTTATTTTCGATATGGATTTTATCCACCATATAATCTAAAACATATCTTTTTAGATTTAGTAAATACTCATTTTCTTCACAGTTTTCAATTAAAATTTTATGTATTATTTCAAAAGAAGTTTCTGTAGCAGAAAACTTAGAGAAATCTTCATTAATAACTTTACTATCAGTTATTATTTTAAACTTATTGTCAAATTCATTTACTCCAAAATTTCTCATTATTCCATAACACAAACTATGAAAGGTTTTCAGAGTTAGATTGTCAATCCATCTGTGCTTTTTTGTAAAAAAATATCTTTCTGTACCTTTTTCTTTTGCAGTTTTGTTTTTGTCGGCAAGAATTTCAGCATAATCTTCTGTTTTATCTGCTGAAATTATTAATCTATCCAACATTTCATTTGCTGCATTTTTAGTAAATGTAATGGCTAAAATATTTGCTGGATTTATTCCTTTCTCTTCAATTAGATAAATCAATTTTTGAAGAAGTGTTTTTGTTTTTCCAGAACCTGCTCCTGCAAGAACTAACAATCTTTTATTTTCGCTAACAACTGCTTTTCTTTGGTTTTCATTTAACCCACTTAAATCTGTTTTAGTTTCTTGCATAGACATTAACTCTCTTGATTTTCATAGATTATTTTTTTCCCATAAGAAGTTATAGAGCCTTTCCCTCGTTGAAAACATTCTGTTAGAATTTCTAAATGATTAGTGTACTCTAATGCTTTAGTTAATAATTCTACTTCTTTTTCAGACCAAGATTCATATGCTCTGGCATATGTGATTCTTGAACTTACTATATATTCGGATAAGTTTTCATTTTTTTGAATACCAATTTCGTTAATTTTATCTTTTAGTTGCTGTATTGCGTTGTCAGATAATTTATTAAATGTTGCTTTATTGAAAAAATCTATTTCGCTCCAAGGTTGACTCTTTTTATTTCCTCGATTTGTTAAGTTTTTATCTATAAAATATTGAGAGAAAAAATCCATTAATTCTCCTCTTTTAATATTTCAGCATATTTCCCATAAAGTTGATGAGTTCTTATTTCTTCTTGATCTTTGAATTTTCTTTTTCCAAGAAAAAAACCTGAAACTCTACTATAAGTTGGTCTAATTGAATTAGATTTTAAAAGTTCTAAAACTTCATTTATTTCCTCTTCTTCAATTTCAACTTTTGAATAGTTGTTTTTTGTTCTTTTTAACTCATTTATCGCCATTTGTAATGCTCGAATTACTTCTCTTTCATTCAAAACGCTTTCATTTTCAATTAATTCTCCCGTTGTTGGTGAACATTCTGATGCTAATGCTTCTAAAATTTCTATGGTTTTAATTTTATCCATCTTTTGATTTATGTTCTATTTTTCGTGCTTGCGGCTAACTCCTTATATAGTTACTTTTACTGCCAATATTCCTTAAATAAGTCAGGATATGCAAACCTTTTTACTGCCGTTATCCCGTAAATATAATTTATTTTTTTTACTAAACTAAAACTGATGCAAATCATTTTAGACTAGTAAAAGAGCAGTTAATGAAGGTGTCTTTTTTTTAAGACTATTTACAAGTCAAATTAATTATGCTTTTCTACATCTTTCTCAAATTTCCATTATCTTCGTTTTTCAAAAAAAAGAAACTTTAAAATGGGTAGAAAGTTAAAAGACTATGTTGTTATTGGTTTAAAAGGAATAGCAATGGGTGCAGCAGATGTCGTGCCTGGTGTTTCTGGTGGTACAATTGCATTTATTTCAGGGATTTATGAGGAATTACTTACTTCTATTAGTGGTGTTAATTTAGATTTGTTTAAAACGTTAAAAAAAGAAGGACTAAAAGCTGCTTGGAAACAGGTAAATGCAAATTTTTTATTGGCATTATTTATAGGGATTTTTATCAGTATTGTTTCTTTAGCAAAAACAATAAAGTGGTTGTTAGAAAATGAACCAGTTTTGTTATGGTCTTTTTTCTTTGGGTTAGTTTTAGCAAGTATTATTTACATAGGTAAACAAGTAGAAAACTGGAATGTAAAAATTATTTTCTTATTTATTTTAGGAATTGCTTTTGGATATTTAATTACTGTGATTCCTTCGACAAATGTAGGAGATATTAATTACTTATTTTTAATTTTTGCAGGCGCAATTGCTTCTTGTGCTATGATTTTACCAGGGATTTCAGGATCTTATATTTTACTCTTAATTGGCGTTTATCCTATAGTTATGACTGCTATTACCACCAAGGGTTTTAAAATAATAAGTGCTGTTGGTGTTGGTGTAATTATTGGTTTACTTTCTTTCTCCAAACTATTAAAATGGCTTTTTGCTAATTATAAAAATGAACTACTAATTGTTTTAACAGGTATTATGTTAGGTTCTTTAAATAAAGTTTGGCCTTGGAAAGAAACTATTTCTACATATATAAATAGTCATGGAGTTACAAAACCTCTAGTAGAACAAAGTATTTCTCCATTTTCTTATAATGACGATCCTAAATTAATATTGGCAGTAATTTTAGCAATAGTTGGTTTTGCATTAATTTTATTAATGGAAAAATTAGCTGTTAAAAAATAGTAAATGCAAAGAGAAAGAACTTTTATTCAGAAAACATTCCTTTTTTTAAAAGGTTTGGCAATGGGCGCAGCAAATAAAGTTCCTGGAGTTTCTGGAGGTACAGTTTCTTTTGTTTTTGGATTTTATGAAGAATTAATTTATTCCTTTAGAAAAGTAAATTTTATAGCCTTTAAATTACTTATTAATGGACGTTTTAAAAGTTTTTATAGATATGTAAACGGACAATTTCTCCTTTTAATAATGGGAGGAAGTATCTTTAGTTATTTTAGCATTTCGCTGGTTTTAGATTTTTTTTTAGAGAATTATGAACTCTATGTTTGGAGTTGGTTCTTTGGGCTGATCATCGGTTCAATTTATTATATTGGAAAGGATTTCGGAGATTGGAATCGAAATAATATCCTTTCATTAATTATAGGAGCTTCTATTGGTATAGGGATTAGCTTTCTAACTCCAGCAACAGAAAATGACAATCTTTGGTTTGTTTTTATTTGCGGAATTATTGGTGTTTCTGGTATGACGCTTCCTGGTCTTTCTGGTTCATTTATTTTAATATTAATGGGAAACTATGTTCTGCTGTTAGTAGATTCTGTAAATGAATTGTTTCATATAATGACACGCCTTTTATCAGGAGATTTTAAAGTTTTATCAGATCCAATAAAAATAAGATATTTAAAAATAATTAGTGTTTTTACATTTGGTTCAGCATTTGGTTTGGTCTCAATATCTCATGTTTTAGGGTATGTTTTAAAACGATGGAATCAAATAGTAAATGCTGTAATTATAGGTTTTATAACAGGTTCTTTAGGTATTGTTTGGCCTTGGAAAAATGCTGTTTTTTTAAGTGATAAAGGAAATATACAATTAGATAAAAAAGGAAATAAAATTATAGAAAATTACCAACGGTTTATGCCAGATTTTAACAATTCAGAAACTTGGATTGCTGTTTTTTATATCTGTATTGGTATTGGTTTAATTTTAGCAATAGATTATTATGGAAGACAAAAAAAATAAACTTTTTGGTTTATTAGGGAAGGATATTTCTTACTCATTTTCTAGAGGTTATTTTACAGAGAAATTTAAAAATTTAGATTTTAAAAAGCATAAATATGTAAATTTTGATATTGAACAAATAGAAAAATTTCCATCAATTATTAAAAATGAAACCTTTTTAAAGGGTATTAATGTTACCATTCCTTATAAAGAAGAGGTAATGACTTATTTAGATAAGTTAAATAAAACGGCAAAAAAAATTGGTGCCGTAAATACTATTAAATTTACTAAAAGAGGAAACTTAAAAGGATATAATACTGATGTTTTTGGTTTTGAAAATTCTATAAAACCATTTTTAAAAAAACATCATAAAAGAGCTTTAATTTTAGGAACTGGTGGTGCATCTAAAGCAATTGCTTTTGCGCTTAAAAAAAATGATATTAAGTTTAAGTTTGTTTCTAGAAATCCACAAAAAAAGAAAGAAATCTCTTATCAGGATTTAACAAAAGAAGTTATTGAAAAATATCATGTAATCATAAATTCCACACCAGTTGGCACTTCTCCATATATAGATAAATCTCCAAATATTCCATATCAGTTTTTATCAGATAAACATTTATTGTTTGATCTTGTTTACAATCCAGAAATAACTGCTTTTTTAGCAAAAGGAAAAGAAAAAGGGGCGGCAATAAAAAACGGATATCAAATGTTAGAACTTCAAGCAGAAGAATCTTGGCGAATTTGGAATAAATAATAAGTAATTAAGCTTTTAAGAGTAAGATGATTTGTAAATGCTAGTAGATGTTACTATCTTTATAGACTATTATTATGGACCTTAAACATTGTAGATATGTTAGATAAAAATGAAGAAAACGTTGAAAAAGCGGTAGATAAAGTTGAAGAAGTTATCAGTAAAACTTCTAAAGATACTGTTGAAGAAGAAACAGTAAAAGAAAATGTAGTAGATGAAACTACTGCTGCTGTTGATGAAATAGAGAAGTCTGTTGCAGAAGATGCTGAAAATGATTCAGAAAAAGAAGATGAAGTTTCTGAAGTAGATTATACAGAATTGTCTTTAGAAGAATTAGTTACAGAGCTTAATAAAACAATTTCAAACAATCCTGTTAATAAGATAAAGAGGCAAGTTGACGGAATTAAAAATGCTTTTAATCAACAGTTCGGAGCATTATTAGCCGAAAAGAAAGCTGCTTTTTTAGAAGAAGGAGGAAATTCTATTGATTTTCAATTTTCTAGTCCAATAAAATCTGAATACAATAAACTACTTTCTGAACATAAAAAACAACGTGATGAGTTTTACGGTGATTTAGACAAGCAGTTAAAAGATAATTTAGAAAAAAGATACACAGTTATAGAAAGCTTAAAAGATTTAATACAGAATGCAAATACTGCAACCATGTATAAAAGCTTTAAAGAATTACAAGATACTTGGCGTTCAATTGGTCCAGTTTCTAAAACAAAATATAATGATACTTGGAAAATTTATCATCATCATGTAGAGCGTTTTTATGATTTATTACATTTAAGTAATGATTTTAGAGATCTAGATTTTAAACACAATTTAGATGAAAAATTAAAAATTATTTTAAAAGCAGAAAAACTTGCTGAAGTAAGTGATATTAATGTTGCTTTTAAAGAATTACAAGATTTACATAAAACTTGGAAAGAAGATATAGGACCCGTTTCTCAAGAAATGAGAGAAGTGGTTTGGCAAAAATTTAGTGCAGTTACAAAAGTTATTCATGATAAGCGTCATGAACATTTTCGTGAAATGCGTTCTAAATACCAAGAAATTATTGATAAGAAATTAGAAATTGTAGCTCAGATTAATGCGTATGATACTTCTAAAAACAGTTCTCATAACGATTGGCAAAGAAGTATAAAAGATATTGAAGCATTAAGGCAACAGTATTTTAATGAAGGTAAGTTGCCATATTCTAAAAGTGAAGACATTTGGCAAAAATTTAAAGGAGCTACAAAGAAATTTAATAGCGAAAAGAATGTTTTTTACAAACAAGAAAAAGGAGGTCAGCAAGATAATTTAAAGAAGAAAATAGCTTTAATTGAGCTTGCAGAATCTTTAAAAGAAAGTGAAGACTGGGAAGTTGCAACAAATACTTTGAAAAAAGTACAAGCAGATTGGAAAGAAATAGGACATGTACCACGTAAATTTTCTGATGACATTTGGAAACGTTTTAAAGCTGCGTGTAATCATTATTTCGATCGTTTTCACCAACAAAAAAATGCAGTTAGTAAAGAACAACAGGAAATTGTTGATGCAAAAAAATCTTTTCTAGAAGCATTAAAAGAAGTTACAGATTCTACAAAAGAGAGTGTTTTAGAAGCAATTAGTAAATGGAGTGATTTAGGTGTTTTACCTAGAAATGTTCGTCATTTAGAAGGTAAATTTAACAAACAAGTAGATAGAATGTTAGATGGCTTATCTTTAGATAAGAAAGAAATTTCTATGTTAAAATTTACAACACTAGTAGATGGATTGGCAGTAAACAATGATGTTAGAAAATTAGATTATGAACAAATGTTTGTTAGAAAAAAGATTGATGAAGTTGTTAAAGAAATGCAACAATTAGAAAACAATCTTGGTTTTTTCTCTAATGCTAAAGCAGACAATCCGCTTGTTGTAAATGTAAGAAATAGAGTAGAAGAGTTTAAAGTAGATTTAACTATTTGGAAAGAAAAATTAAGCTACATTAAAAAGTTAGATTATTAATTTAACAATCTATATAAAACAAAAAACTCGAAGCTTTAGCTTCGAGTTTTTTTATGAATTTATTATTCTTGAATTAAGAAAATAATTTATCAATTTTTTCTTTTTCTTCATCAGCTAAAGCAGCATCAACTAAAATACGACCACTATGTTCGTCTATAGTAATTTTCTTTCTGTTTGCTATTTCTAATTGAACTTGTGGTGGAATTGTAAAGTAAGAACCACCAGAAGCGCCACGTTCTATTGCAACAACTGCTAGACCATTTTTAACTTTAGTTCTAATACGAGAATATGCAGAAAATAAATGACCTTCTAGCAATTTAGCGTACTCTTCGGATTTTTCAGATAAAAGTTTTTCGTCTTTTTCTGTTTCTTTTAAAATAGCATCTAATTCAGCTTTCTTATGGCCTAAATGTTTGTCTTGTTTTGCTAACTTTTCTTTAGTAGCATCAACAACTACCATTTTTTGAGTAATTTTAGCTTTGTACTCGTTAATTCTTTTTTCTGCTAATTGAATTTCTAATTCTTGAAATTCAACTTCTTTAGATAAAGAATCAAACTCTCTGTTATTTCTAACTTTCTGTTGTTGCTCGTCGTATTTTTTCATTAACCCGTTAGATTCTTCTATCGCTAACTTTTTGTTATTGATATCTGTTTCTAAATTAGCAACATCTTGCTCTAAATTAGCAACTCTAGTATTTAATCCGGCAACTTCATCTTCTAAATCTTCAACTTCTAAAGGTAATTCACCTCGTACGTTTCTAATATCATCAATTCTAGAATCAATTAACTGTAAGTCGTATAACGCTCTTAATTTTGCTTCAACCGAAACTTCTTTCTTCTTTGCCATGTTTATATATAGTAAATAGGATTTGTACTTTTTTCTGATAAAATGACTGCAAAATTAGTGAATTTTTTCGTAAGATAATCAACCAAAAGGTTTTTTGTAAACTGTTCGCTTTCATAATGCCCAATATCGGCTAATAAAATGCTGTTTTCTGCCGTAAAAAACTCATGATATTTAAAGTCTGCGCTCACATAAGCGTCTGCACCCGCACTTTTTGCGTTCGCAATTGCAAAACTACCAGAGCCGCCCAAAACGGCTACTTTTTTTATTTTTTTATTGATAAAGTTAGAATGACGAACACAATCTGTTTTCATTGTCTTCTTTAAAAATAGTAGAAATGCTGATTCTTCCATTTCTACAGAAAGTTCACCAATCATTCCCATTCCAATATCTTGATGCACATTTTCTGTAGTAAATAACTCGTATGCAACTTCTTCATAAGGATGATTCTCGTGCAAGGCATTTAAAACACTTTTCTCATTTTTACTTTCAAAAACAACAGAAATTCTTATTTCTTTTTCTGTGTGCAATTTTCCTTTTTCACCTAAAACAGGGTTTGAATGTTCATTTCCTCTATACGTTCCTTCACCTTCAATATTAAATGAACACTGATCATAATTACCAATATTTCCTGCCCCAGCTGCAAAAAGTGAATTTCTTAAAACGTCAGCACTCTTTTTAGGAACATAGGTAGTTAATCTTTTTATAATTCCTTTTTTGGGAATTAGAATTTTTTGATTTGTTAAACCCAAAACTTCACACATTTTAGCAGAAACTCCGTTTTTAGAATTGTCTAAAGCAGTATGTGTTGCATAAATTGCAATATCATTTTTTATGGCTTTTAAAACAACACGTTCTACATATGAATTACCGTTTAGTTTTTTTAACCCACTAAAAATAATAGGATGGAAACTAACAATTAAATTGCAGTTTTTAGCAATAGCTTCATCAACAGTTTCTTCTAAAGTATCTAGAGTAACTAATACATTTGTAAGTTTTGTATTGTATTTGCCAACAAGTAAGCCAGCATTGTCAAAACTTTCGGCATACTTTAAAGGTGCTAATTCCTCTATATAATTGGTAATGTTTTTTATTGTCATTTTTGAATATATTGAAAATCAAAGTTAACATTTTTAAACGAAAAATTGTTTCGAAGTTTTACTTCGAATTTCATTTAATATGTCTTTCTCGTGAAAACGGGGATCACAATAATAGAATTTTTACTTTTTACAGTTATTAAAAATATAAATCAAAAAATATTTTTTTTGTATAAAACTATTTAATGTTTTAAGAAATTCTTTTATT
Source organism: Polaribacter sp. (assembly GCF_036480315.1). Taxonomy (GTDB): domain Bacteria; phylum Bacteroidota; class Bacteroidia; order Flavobacteriales; family Flavobacteriaceae; genus Polaribacter. Next base: position 94,926 of record NZ_JAZGGG010000039.1, on the reverse strand, counting down.
GTATTTTTACGTTGATGAAATTTATTCGTTTTTTACTCTTTCCTTTTGCTATTATTTACGATTTGATAACCTCAATTCGTAATTCTTTTTTTAATGTAGGTATCTTCAAACAAACATCGTTTAAGCTGCCAATTGTAGTTGTTGGTAATTTAAGTGTAGGAGGAACCGGTAAAACACCTCAAATAGAGTATTTAATCCGTTTATTAAAAGATATTTATAAGATTTCTGTATTAAGTAGAGGTTATAAGCGTAAAACGGATGGATTTGTTTTATTAAATAGTTCGCATTCTGCTGAAAATGTTGGGGATGAGCCTTTACAATATTATAAAAAGTTTAAAAATATTAATGTTGCTGTAGATGCTAATAGAGTAGCAGGTATTCAGAATTTATTGATTCATAAATCTCCAGAAGTTATTTTATTAGATGATGCTTTTCAACACAGAAAAGTAAAAGGAAGTTTTTATATTTTACTTACAAAATACAACGATTTATTTGTTGATGATTATTTATTGCCAACAGGAAATTTGCGTGAAAGTAGCAAAGGAGCAAATCGTGCGGATATAATTTTGGTAACAAAATGTCCTAAAAACTTAAGTAAAGAAGAGCAGAGTTCTATAAAGGAAAAACTTAAGAAATACCATAAAGGGGTTTATTTTACTACTATTTCTTATGCTGAAAAATTAGCTGGTAGTCATCAACTTTCCATGGATGAATTAAAAGAATACGAAATATTGTTGATTACAGGAATTGCAAACCCAAAACCATTAACAGATTTTTTATCGGATAAAGAAATTCGCTTTCAGCATTTAAAATTTGCAGATCATCATCATTTTTCAAACAAAGAAATTAATTCAATTCAGCATGAAATTGAAACTATAAAAGCATCTAAAAAGTTAATTCTAACAACAGAAAAAGATTATGTTAGATTAGAAGAAAAACTTAAAGAAGTTTCTTTTTTAAGTATTGAAACTACATTTTTAGATAATTCCGGTAGTTCGTTTAATTCTTTGGTTAAGAATCATATACAACAAAACCAACGCTGTTAGAAGGTTGGCTTGTCTTTTTTTGATTTTTGTTAGCATATATCTTTTCAGATTACTTAACATTAATAAGACACGCAATTTCTTGTAAAGTCACAGCTCAATTTTTTATTTGGTATTATTTTTGATACTTTTGAAGAAACAAGTATATATGAAAAAAAGTATAATCAGTTTTGCAGTATGTTTTTTCTTAACAGGAAACGTTTTTTCGCAAAGAGAATTTGTTGGTGATGAACAAATTGTTGAAGAAAAAGTGGTTGAAGAGAAAATGGTTGAAGAGGAAGAAGTTGTGCTTGCTTGGGAAGCTAATTTTAAACAAGCTTTAAGAAAATCAAAAAAAGAAAAGAAACCTATTTTAATCTATTTTACTGGTTCAGATTGGTGTGGACCATGTAAAGTTTTAGACAAAAAATTATTTCATACGGATAAGTTTAAAGGACTTGCTGATAAAGATTTAATTTTATATGAAGCAGACAATCCAAGAAATAAAGGGTTAGTTGATTCTTATAAATTAAAAGAGAATCTTAAACTAATTAGAAAATACAATGTAAAATCGTATCCAACTTTAGTTTTAGTAAATCATAAAGGAAAAATGATTGGGTATAAAAAAGGATTAATTCTTACTGAATATTATTACCCTTTTATACAATCAGTGATAGAAAACTATTAAGTAGTACAAAAATATAAGCATAAAAAAACCGAAGTAATTTAAAATTACTTCGGTTTTCTTTTATTTTAAACTCTTTTTAAAAAGTAATAACTCTTATTTTGAGTTGATTACTCTAAAAGTAGTTCTTCTGTTTGCTCTGTGTTCTGCTTCTGTACAAGAAACTCCATCAGAACATCTGTTAGTTAATCTAGACTCTCCAAAACCGTTTCCAGTTAATTGGCTAGCGTTAACACCTTTTGAGATTAAGTAGTTAGTTACTGCTTGTGCTCTTCTTTCAGATAAATCTTGATTACTTTCTTTAGTTCCTCTCATGTCTGTATGAGACTCAATTGCAACAGAGATACCATCTTTTAAGATTGGTAATAATCTAGCGTCAATAATTCTTTTAGCTCCAGAAGTTAAAGTAGCACTTGCTAAATTCCAGTTAATTGGTAATGGAGTATTGTTTACTAATTTACATTCAACTTCTTTCCAGGTAGTTAAACCACCTTTGCTAACTAAAACTTCTTTAGTAACTGTTTTGTATTTTGCTGCTACAGTTACTGCTTCTTGCCAAGCATCTTTTACTAAAACCACTTTTTTGATAGACCCATATTCAGCAGGAATATCAATAGTTTTTGTTGTTGGAGGTGTAACTAATACTCTTTTAGTATATGTTTTATCATAACCAGGAACTGGCGTAGAAACAGTGTTTGCATCTACATTTAATTTAGTTAATGGTACAGTTACAAATTGTGCTGGTACTGGCTTATAACACCAATATCTACAATCGTTAGGGTCACTAGATTCACAATCAGGAGCTTTTTCACTCATTTCCCAATTAGCAGAAGCTGCTTTTGTTTCAATTGTTTGAGAGTCAGAAGAAAAAGTAGCTCTTACTGCTCTTAACTTGTTAGCATCTTCTTTTGCCGTATATGAAACAGTTTTTGTTTCCCAAACAGCAGCAACAGCAACTAAACGTGTACCTGCTTCTTTTGTTAATACTCTTTCAGTTACAGTTTTGTACTCCGCTGGGTGTGTTACAATTTTTTTGTATGCAGGTGCAATTTCAATTGTTACATCTTCGTTTTTCCAAACTTCTGGAGTTTTACAATTTACATAACATTTTCCTGGTTCAGGGTTAGTTGGTAAGTCTTGCCCAAAAGCAATTGCGCCAAACATTAAGAATGCTCCGCTTAATAAAATTTTTTTCATATTTACTTTGTTTTGATTATATGTTAGTGTGACACTTCAATATCTAAAAAGTCACAAGGCAATTTACAAAAAAAATAAGAAAACGTTAAGAAAATGTTAATGAATATTATAATTTATTATAAAAAAGATTTTTAATAATACCATCTGAAAGTCCAATTTTTGGTACATAAATTTTTCTTGCACCACTCCATTTCATTGCCGATAAGTAGATTTTTGTGGCAGGAATAATAACATCTGCTCTATCTGGATTTAAACTTAATTCAGACACTCTTTCATCAAAAGACATTTGTTTTAAAAATTGATATTGAGCATTTAAATAAATGAAAGAAATTGGTTTTCCTTCTGTTCTACCAGACATTTTAAATAATTTGTTTATGTTTCCGCCAGAACCTATTAAAGAAACTCTTTTTAGATCTTGGGTGTTTTTTTTAATCCATTTTTCAACATTAGAAAACATCTCTTTATTAACAGATTTTTTGTTGTTTAATAAACGAACAGTACCCATTTTAAAGGATTTTGAAGTAATAATTCTTCCTTTAGAAAAAATAGTAAACTCTGTACTGCCACCACCAACATCTACATATAAATAAGAATTATCTCCTTCTATTAATTGACTTAAGTCTGTTGAAGAAATAATAGCAGCTTCTTCTTTTCCGCCAATAATATCAATTTTAACACCAGTTTCAGTTAGAATTTTTTCAACAACTTCTATACCGTTAGATGCTTCTCTCATTGCAGAAGTAGCACATGCTTTGTAGCGTTCTACTTTATGAACCTTCATTAGAAGTTTAAAAGCTTCCATGGCATTTACCATTCTGGTAATATTTTCTTCACTAATAATACCTTCTCCTACAAAAGAATCTGCTCCTAAACGAATTGGTACCCGCACTAATGAAGATTTTTTAAATTGAGGGTCTTTATCTTCTTCAACAAGTACGTTAGATATTAATAATCTAATTGCATTAGATCCAATGTCAATTGCGCCGTATTTTTTTATTTCTAACAAACTAAATTATTTATGATTTTTAGGAAATTCAACCAGAAAAGTTTTTCCTTTTTTAATATTTTTCCAATGCTTCTCATCGAACTTTATACCGATTACACCACAAGTAGCTACATGTGCAATAGGTGTGTTGCCAAACTTGTTTACAAAAGAATTTATACCATGATCATGACTAAAAATTATTGCAGAATTAAAACCGTCATCTAATGCGTTTACTGTTTTTACCAAATAACCATCACTAAAACTATATAACTGTCTTTTAATTTGAAGATTTGCTAACGGGTATTCGAAATTTTCACAAAAAATAATTGAAGTATGTAAAGCTCTATTTGCGCTACTGGATATAAAAACGTCTGGTCTATCAATTTTTTTAGATAGCGTTTTAGACATTAAATAAGCATCTTTAATACCGCGTTTTTTTAAAGGTCTATCAATATCTTCAATTCCGGAGTAATTCCAAGAAGATTTTGCATGTCTAACAATGTATAAAATTTTCATTTATCTATATTAAAAGATATGTAAATATAAATATTTATGGCGCCAATCTTTCTACTTTCCAAGAAAAATCTTTTGCTAATGTAAATCTTATTCTATCGTGCATTCTATTAGGTCTTCCTTGCCAAAATTCAATAGAAATTGGTTTTATTAAATAACCTCCCCAATGTTCTGGACGTGAAATTTCTTCTCCTTCGAATTTTTTTTCAAAGGTTGATAAATTTTCATCTAATACTTCTCTAGATTTTACAACGTTACTTTGGTCAGAAGCCCAAGCGCCTAATTTACTTCCGTCTGGTCTAGAATCAAAATAACCGTCTGATAAGTTTTTAGCTAACTTTTCTGCTTTTCCTTTAATAATAATTTGTTGCTCTAAAGCTGGCCAAAAAAACGACAAACAAATATTATTGTTTGCTTCTATAGCTTTTCCTTTTTCTGAATTGTAGTTGGTATAAAAAATATAACCTTCCCAAGTAAATTTTTTTAAGAGTACAACTCTACTTTTTGGGAAACCGTCTTTGCCAATTGTAGAAACTGTCATTGCATTGGTTTCGTCTACAGATTCTGATGCTTCTGCATTTCTAAACCATGTTTGAAACAATTCCATTGGGTTTTCTGGACAATTACTTTCTAGAAGTTCTTGTTTCTCGTAAGATTTTCTATAATTACTTAAGTCTTTCTGCATTACTCTATTTAAAAAATTTGTTATCGTGTTTGTATATGGTTTGTTGCGTGTTTTTAGTACTAAAGTTAATAAATAAATCACAGATATAAAGCCTGTGAGAACTTTGGTAAGTAAGCAAAAACTAGCAATAAATTATATACGGTGTTGCCTGCTGGCTTTTCTTTTCACAAACTTGCTAGCGTTTGCAGAAGACATACTCTTTTGCAATTTTTGGCTCGTATGGTGACTTTAGCGAATTGCAAATGTGTATGGCTTTATGCGTTGGCTATTCACACGGTTAATATTCCTTTGTAAATAGTTCCGCTAATGATTCTCCTTGTGCTAAAACTCGGTCAGCTTCTAATTTCGCCAAGTCTGGTGGATAACCATATCGCATTAATATTTTCTTTACTGTTAATCTTAACTTTGCTCTTACATCATCTCGTTTACTCCAATCTACGGTAGCATTTTTTCTGATTACATCAACTATCGTATGAATTAGTTCCTTCATCTTATCATCATCTAAGAAACTGGTTGATTTGTTTTCGTTTAAAACACTATAAAAAGCATATTCGGCTGGTGTTAAACCTAATTGTTCAGACTTATTATCTTCCAAACGCATTTCTTTGGCTATTTCCGAAAGTTCTGCTAACACTTGTGCCGAATCTATTTGATTATTGTGATAACGCTTTACAACTGACTCTAACATTTCTGAAAATTTCTTTCCTTGTGCTATGTTTTTTGATTTACGAACTCGAACTTCATCACTCAATAATTTTTTAAGCAATTCAAAAGCAACATTTTTCTGTTGCATATTTTTTACTTCCAATAAAAACTCATCTGATAAAATACTTACAGATGGTTTACTTATACCTGCGGCTTCAAAAATATCAATTACGCCACCACTTGATAAGGCTTCATCTACAATTTGCTTAATGGCTGTTTCTACTTCAAAATCTGATTTTACTCCGCTTCCTGTAAACTTATTTATTCTTGCTTTTACGGCTTGAAAAAATGCAATTCCAGCTTTTATTTTATCTGCATCTGGACTTGGAATTGACATTGCAAATAGTTTTGAAAGTAACGTTACTTCTTTTAAAAATCGTTCTTTCAATTTTATATCTGATAAGATAAAGTTTTGAGCACCCAATAAAACTTGTAATTTCTTTGCAACATCAACTTTGAAATAGGCTTTAAAATCAAAGCCTTGATTTTGCAGAAACATTTGTTCTACAATTTCAAATTTCTCTTTCATTCCTGCAATCGCTTCTTTTATATCAACTACTGGCGAACCTTCTCCGCCACATTGTATATAAGTTGCCATTGCGTTTCTAAGGTCTTGACCAATGCCGATATAATCAACTACTAAACCTCCTGGTTTATCTTTGTAAACTCTGTTTACTCTTGCTATGGCTTGCATCAAATTTGCTCCTTGCATCTTTTTATCAATATACATTGTGTGCAAACTTGGTGCATCAAACCCTGTCAACCACATATCACGAACAATGACTAATTTTAAACCATCATTAGCATCTTTCATTCGTACTGCTAATTCCTTTCTTTGGTTTTTTGTAGTATGGTGTGGTTGAAACAATTCTGGGTCATCTGACGTGCTTGTCATTATGACTTTTATTGTTCCTTTGTCTAAATCATCATTATGCCATTCGGGTTTTAGTGCAACAATTTCGTTATATAGTTTTACACAAATATTTCGTGTCATTCCTACAATCATTGCTTTTCCTTCAAAAACTGTTTGTCTTGCTTCAAAATGCGAAACCATATCTTTGGCAACATCTTTTACACGGTCTGGATGACCAACAACCGAATCAATAGTTGCGGTTTTCTTTTTGGCTTTTTCTATTTGGTCTTCTGTAGCATCTGAAATATCATTAATTTCATCATCTAATTTTTTAGCCGTCTGCTCGTCTAATTTAATTTTAATTAATCGAGATTCGTAACTAATAGGAACTGTTGCTCCATCATCTACCGCTTGTTTTATATCATAAACATCTATATAATCGCCAAAAACTGCTGGCGTAGATTTATCTTCTTTTTCTATGGGTGTTCCTGTAAAACCAATGTAAGAAGCATTTGGCAAACCATCACGTAAATATTTTGCATTTCCGTAACGGATTTCAGAGCCAATGATATTTCCTTCCTTGTCTTTTATCTCAACTTCTCGACCCGAAAAACCATATTGGCTACGATGTGCTTCATCTGCAACTACTACAATATTTGTTCTGTCTGATAAAGTATCATACACATTACCTTCTGTTGGAGCAAATTTTTGAATGGTTGTGAAAATCACGCCACCACCAGAAACTTTTAATAATTCTTTGATGTGTTTTCTGTCTTTTGCTTGTACAGGTGTTTGCCTTAATAAACCAACACAATTACCAAATGTTCCAAATAATTGGTCGTCTAAATCATTTCTATCTGTTAGCATTACAATGGTTGGATTTTCCATTTGCGGATGCGTAATAATCTGACCACTATAAAACACCATTGATAAAGACTTACCACTTCCTTGTGTATGCCAAACTACGCCAATCTTTCTATCTCCTTCTTTATTATTAGTCGCTCGTAATGTTTGGGTTACGGCTTTTTGTACGGCATAATATTGATGATAAGCAGCCACTTTTTTAATTTTTACTTGAGAAATCAAACCTGTTTTATCATCTTTTTTTTCTTCTTGCTCAAAAACGGTACAATAGCGAATTAACTCAACTAATGTTTTTTTGTTGAGCATATACTCAGCCAAGATTTGCAATTCTGTTCTTACTTCTCCTTTTAATTCTTTTGGTGTTCTCCAAGATAAAAAACGAGAAAATGGAGCAGATACACTTGATGTTGTGGCATCTATTCCGTCTGAAATTACACAAATAGCATTGTAGTAAAATATACTTGGTACTGCTTTTTTATAATTCTGTATTTGTGTGTAGGCTTTTCGTAAAGTTGCTTTTTCGTCTGATGCCGATTTTAATTCTACAAAAACCAAAGGCAAACCATTTATATAAATAACGACATCAAAACGTTTTTCGTTATTGTTTTCTTTTACTACTAATTGATTGACTACCCAAAAACTATTGTTCTCGGGGTTTTCTACATCTAATAAAGCAACATTAATACCTTTTGTTCTGCCGTCTTTGGTGTACTCTACTGTTACGCCATTGGTGAGTAAGGTATGGAAACGCTCGTTGTTTTCCATAATATCTTCTGTACCGAGATTGATTACTTTTTGATAGGCTTCAACTCTTGCAGATTCTGGTAGTGTTGGATTTAATTTTTTTAATGAATCTTTAAAATGCTGTTCTAAAATTACCGAACTAAAATTTTCACGTTGTGGATTGTCACTAATTGGCGAAATATCTGTACCGTTATAATACGTGTAACCTTGACCAATTAAGTGGTCAATGAATGATTGTTCGATGGTATTTTCGGTCAATTTAGTCATTTTGGTTGTCTGTTATTTTTTTAATCTCACGGTCAAAATCACTCTCAAATAATCTATCTTGAATTATTCTGTATTTTTCAAATTCTGTTTCTGCTTTTTCTTTGGCAATTTTTGTAGAAATATTACCACCATCTTGCAGTATTTCTCTTTCATCAAATTCTAAAAATTGATCAATTCTTTTTGCCCAATCTTGCATAGTCATTGGTATGTTTCTTTCGGCTCTGTTTTCTGCCAAGTCTAAAAATGCATTGACTATTCTACCTAATGATTCTAATTCTTTTTTGTTAAGGTAATTTTTAGCAATAGATACATCTGTTTTTATGATTTTACCGTCTGGTGAATTTTTCCAAGAGGTTAAACCCATTTTATCTTTACTACTATCTACTCTTTTATGAATAAGTTCAGGTGCAGTATGACCGTGAATACCAAAATGTAGTTTGTTTTGAACCTTTGCAAAAAATGCTCTGGTGGTTACCGCATCTTTATTATAATCGAGACTTGTAGCGTAAATATCGGTTACTTTTTGATAGAACTTACGTTCACTTAATCGTATTTCACGTATTTCGGCAAGTAGTTCTTCAAAATAATTTTCGTTAAGATACGAACCGTTTTCTAAACGTTTTTTATCTAACACAAAACCTTTAATGGAAAAGTCTTTAAGTATTTTGGTTGCCCATTGTCTAAACTGGGTTGCTCTAACAGAGTTGACACGGTAACCTACCGATATAATGGCATCTAAATTATAAAAGTTGGTATTGTAATTTTTACCATCACTGGCAGTTATTCGAAATTTTCGAATAACTGAATTTTCATCTGCTTCACCACTTTTAAATATCTCTTTTAAGTGATAATTTATAGTATTTGTTTCTACTGCAAACAATTCGCCCATTAATTTTTGAGAAAGCCAGATTGTTTCATCCTCATATCGTGCCTCAATACTGTTTTCGCCTGCTTGTGCCGTAAACATCAAAAACTCTGTGGTGCTATTTCGTATTAGTTTGTTTTTCGCCATAATATTAATCATTTACTGCTCCAGTGGAGCATTACCTTTGTAGCAATTTAATTGCGACAAACAAAATAGCACCATAGGTGCGACACATTAATCATTCCATTCAAATAAATATTTTTCATTATAATCGATTTCAAATTTCTCTAAAAAATTAATATATTCTTCTTTGAAAGTTGTTTTTCTATGGTGCTCTTTTTGGTTTAAAATATATTTTACCACATTATCAATTTGTGATTTTGAATAGGTAAACGCACCAAAACCTTCTTGCCAACTAAACTTACCTGCTATCCATTTATTCTCATTTATCCATTTTGATGAATTGGCTTTTATGTCTCTTGCTATATCAGAAATAGATATTGATGGATGTAATCCTATCAAAATATGTGTATGATCTGGATTGCAATATATAGCCAATGGTTTTGATTTTTTGTTACTTATTATACCACACATATATTTCTCTACTTTTTCACGTAGGGTTTCTGTAATAAGGTTTTGCCTGCCTTTTACAGCAAAAACTATTTGTACATATATTTGTGTGTAGGTATTTGGCATTTTATTATTTTGGTTTCACTCCTACGGAGTTTGGGGTGTTAGTGTTTGTGTCTGTTACAAAGGTAGCGTTCCTACGGAACTTATTAAATCTTGATTGCCCACTTTTTACAAAGGTTTCATCCCTATGGGATTGCTTATTATTTTTGCTCCATAGGAGCATTATCTTTGTAGCAATATAATTGCAATAAGCAGAACAGCACCATAGGTGCGACACCTTAATTGTTCCAAACGAATAAATAGTTTTCATATTCATTTTAAAAATCATAGTTCAGACATTTTTACCCGTAAACTACCACTCATTAATTTTGGTAATAATGTATCTCTTGTATTTTTTAGGGTTTTTATTTCGATATAGTTATGCTTTCTTTTTTCAAACAAAGGTTTTGCAATAGCATCAAATTTGATGTTTGTTTCTTTGTTTGGAATAATAAATTGACTTTCTTTTATTGATTGTGTTGATAGATTTACTTGTACACCACTATTTGCACGACCTCTTAAATTAGCAATAAAATGTTTGTCATTTGTTAATAGATACAGAAAAGGGTAATCAATATTAATATCATTTTTCACTCTAATTAAACCTACTCGTTGATTAACAATATATTCATTATCATAAATCATTAAAGCAGTATGACCTAATAATGAAATAGCATCTTTCATATCTGTCATACTCATTAATAAATCGCCATTTTTCAAAATGTATTTTGATAATTTCATTGCGTCCTCTCTTTTAAAGTAACTTTTTGTTTTATTTTGATTAAAACCACCACCTTTTTTAATATCACCCATTTTAAAAACTTTATAAGTGTTTTCTGTAGGTTCTTTTAGTAAATCTTTGCTTTTGAAAGCATAGCCATTTATAAATTCTATGACTTCCCCCAACTTCCCAACTCTCCAACCATCAGGTAACTCATCACCAATTTGGTATTTACCAAACCATTCTTTAAAAATAGTTTGTGCGGTGGTTTCTAAGGTTTTGTTTTGGGCTTGTAGGTTTTCTATTTTGTCGTCAAAAGCGGTTAGTATTTTTGCTATGGCGGTTTGTTCTTTTATTGGTGGGATTGTTAACTCTAACATTTCCAACATACTCTTAGTTAAAGCATTTCGTGTACCTCCAGAATTTGCCAAAATCAAAAGGTATCGTTTGTAAATTGGATTTAGCAAGTAATATTTTAAAAACGTAGGATTTAATTCTTGTTTTACAGTTCTTAAAATTGAAACGTGTTGATTTACTCTTGCAGGCAATACTTCTTTTGGTACAGAACATACTCTTGCAACAGAGTCGCCAGTAATATTGATTAAAACATCATCATCGAAGATTTCTACATTACTTAATTTTGATGCTTGCTCGTCATCAATAAATGCCAACCCGTTATATGAAAAATCAAAATCTAATATATTCTGACTTCTTATAAGTGATATACCTTCTTTTTTGTATGCCTCATTTCCTCCTCTTGGTGTTGAACCACTTCCAATTTTCAAACAAACTTCTCCCAAAGTAGTTTCCACCCAACCATTCGGTATACTTCGACTACGCTCAGCAGAACTTTTATTATCTACACTCATCTTAGTTGGTTTTTTGCCCTTTTGTTTCCTGAAGGGAAAGTTTATCAATAATTTCTATTGCAGATAATTCCATTTTAGAAAATGCAAACCATTTTTTACCCAAGTCTTTTAGTGATGCTCCTATATGGTAAACGGCAGTATTATCAATTATTAAAAAACGGTCGTGTGCTTTTTTAAAGGTCTGTAGTTTTATTTCTGGGTATTGGCTATTGTGTTTTTCTACATCTTGTTGCAGTACTTTGCTTATTTTTTGAGTATAAATGGTACACGTTACGTTTTTGTTTCGTTTGGTAAATAGTTGTAAGGTGGTTTCATCAATATAATTATCTATTAAAACAATGTCTTTTTTAGCCGTTTTTATAATATCTGCTACAAATACATAGGCATCAAATACTTGTCCGTCATAAAACACACCTTGTTTTGGTGTTTGGCTTTTTTCTTCCAAGGCATTAAATAGTTGCTTGAAATTTTGGTCATTTATGAGTTGTTTTTCCTCTATGTTATCCAATCGTTGAAAAACCCCTGCATTTGTATTTAAAAACCGTCTTGTTTCTACAAAAGCATTCATTATTTGTATGCTTACTTGTATGGCAATATCACTACGCAATACTGCTGATAGCATTGCTATACCTTGTTCTGTAAAAACGTATGGTAAATATCTTCTTCCTCCGTGCTTACTTGAGGTCACAGATTGTGACCTTAAAGAATTTTTATCTGAGGTCACAGATTGCGACTTCAAGTTTTGGAACTGGTCATAATTTGCGAGTAGTTCATCATTTTCCTCCTCAGAGAGTTGAAATCTAAACAATTCTGGAAATCGCTCAATGTTTCTTTTTACCGCTTGGTTAAGTACTTTGGTTTCTACTTGATACATTTCAGCCAAGTCTCTATCTACCATTACTTGTGTACCTCTAAAAGTAAATATTTGGTTTTGTATGTGTATTATAGTACTCATAAAGAAAATCCAATTTTAGAAAGTTGTGTCTCAATTTCTTTGTTTAGTTCGGCTTCTTTGTCTATTTGTTGTTTTAGAGTAGCCGTTAAGTCTGCCATTTTAGTTTCAAATGGTATTCCATCATCTTCTTCATCAGGTATGCCAACATATCTTCCTGGTGTTAATACGTGAGAATGCTTTTGTATTTCTTCTAATGTAGCAGATTTACAATACCCTTTTACATCTTCATATTTTGTTTGGCTGTCTGCTCCAGACCTCCAATTGTGGTATGTGTTGGTTATTTTTTGAATATCACCTAAACCATTATTATCAAAGTTTCCTAATTTTTCTTCTAAAGTATTATCAGATAAACCTCTATGTGTACGGTCTTTCATATAACCCATTTCAGAAGCATCTATAAATAAAACATCTGTCGTTTTTTTTGCTTCTCTACGCAAAAACCAAATACAAGCAGGAATACCTGTATTATAAAACAGTTGTTTTGGTAAAGCAACAATACATTCTACTCGGTTTTCTTCTACTAAGTTTTTACGAATATTTCCTTCACCAGAAGTATTAGAACTCAAAGAACCGTTAGACAATACGGTTGCCATTACACCATTTGGAGATAAGTGATACAACATATGTTGCATCCAACCAAAGTTGGCGTTTCCGTTTGGTGGCGTTCCGTAGTTTTTCCATCTTGCATCTTCTTGTAAAATATCAACGCCCCATTCTTTTTGGTTAAATGGAGGGTTTGCTAAAATAAAATCTGCTTTTAAATCTGGGTGAGCATCTTTTAAGAAAGAACCTTCTGTATTCCAAGCCACAAACTTTGAGTTTATATTACGAATGGCAAGGTTCATTTTAGAAAGTTTCCAAGTAGTTTGGTTACTTTCTTGTCCGTAAACGGTAATATCTTTTACGTGTCCGCTATGTTCGGTTACAAATTTTTCGGACATTACAAACATTCCACCAGAACCACTTGCTGGGTCATAAACTCTACCTTTGTAAGGTTCTATCATTTCTACCATTAGTTTTACAATGGCTTTTGGTGTATAGAATTGTCCGCCTTTTTTTCCTTCAGCATTGGCAAATTCGCCTAAAAAGTATTCGTAAACTCTACCAAAAAGGTCTTTAGATTTATGGTTTTCGGCTTGTAGTTCGGTGTTGGTAATTAAGTCAATGAGTTCGCCCAAAGATGTTTTGTCTAAATTGGCTTTTCCATATACTTGTGGCAAAACGTTTTTTAGTTCTTTGTTTTCTTTTTCTACGGCTTCCATTGCTTCATCAATGGTTTGCCCAATAGTTGGCAATTTTGCATTGGCGTGAATATGGCTCCATCTTGCTAATTTTGGAACAAAAAACACATTTTTGGCAATGTATTCGTCTCTGTCTTCTGGGTCAGAATATTCGTCTATTACTAACTTGTCGTAAAGTTCGCTAAAAGATTCAGAGATATATTTTAAAAACACCAACCCTAAAACTACGTGTTTGTATTCGGCAGCATCTATATTTTTCCTTAGTTTGTCTGCTGCTTTAAATAGTTTTTGTTCAAAACTTGTAGTGTCTTTTTTTGCCATTTATTTATTATCTTTTATTCAATTTGTAAAGTTACATTTTCTTCTGAGATTTCGGCTGAGCGTTGGCAAGAAATTGCTTCCCGCAAAAAAAAGCGGGACAGGCTTTTTGGCTTTACTCACGACTTATTTATTTTTTCTTTTGTGTTCGTGAATACTAAAGTATTTGAGCGTTGGCAAAAACCAAATGTACAATTTGTGCGGCTGGCTTTTTTTCCGCTTGCAAGTAATGTAAAATCGTTTAAATGTTTTATATCAGACGATAACGAAGTTAGCGTTTTTTTAAGTTTAGAAACAAACTAAATTATCGTGTAAAAACAAGGGTTAATTTATTGGTTCTAATTGAAAATGTATCTAATTCCTATAGAATTTCTAATACCTGAAGCATCTTTTGTATCAGAAAAATGATACGTACTTTCTAAAACCAAACCAAAGTTTCTGGCTTCTTTAAAAGGAGTGATTTCTATTTGTAAAGGAAGATAAAAACTTTCTAAAAAATCGATATATTCTGAGTGAAAAGGAAATGTTGAAACACCAATTCCTAGATTTAGATTGTAATCTTCTTTGGATACTACTTTATAAAGCAAACTTAATTCCGTATTAAACTCAATGCCTAAATTATCGTTTACTCTTAATTCTGCTTGAAATTTATCAGAAAACATATAATTAACGCCAATTTCTGCATCAAAATAACCAGTTATTTTAAACTGACTAAATGTTGAAATTGAAATAAATAGTAATAGTGTGAAGATTGTTTTTTTCATAACCGCTTTTCTTTTTAGTAAAATACTGAATATTATTAAACACTCATTTTATTCAATTTTATTTAAGTGTTTTGCAAGGTAGACACCTAAACTTGCACAAGCTTGCAGTAGATAACCTCCAGTTGGCGCATCATAATTTAACATTTCGCCAATACAAAATTGATTTGCTATTTTATGTAACTGAAAATTGCTATCAACTGCCTCTATTTCAATTCCACCAACGGTGGAAATAGCTTCATCTAAAACACCTAAACTTGTTATTTCTAAAGGGAGTTTTTTAATATTTTTCGACAATATTTCTACATCTAAATAAGCTTCTTTAGAAAGGTGTATTTTTAATAAATCGATTTGTGAGCCACTTAATTTTAGCTCTTTCTTTAAAATTTGTGTGGTGTTTTTAAATTTTGAGTTTTTAACTTTAGTAATCACGTTTTCTAAAGTGATTGTTGGTTTAAAATCAATAAAAATGATGGCTTTTTTATGAGTTTTTAATTGTGCTCTAATTTGCGGACTTAAGCCATAAATGGCATTTCCTTCTAAACCAAACTTTGTAATTACGGCTTCTCCTTTTTGCTTTTTTTCTGAACAAGAAATTTCAATGTTTTTTAAAGGATTTCCTTCATTCTCCTTGATGAAATTTGGTTTCCAATCAACTTTAAAAGCACAATTTGAAGCTTCAAAAAGAAGTGTATTTACTCCTTTTTCTTGGAATGTTTCTAGCCAATTACCATCTGAACCTGTAATTTTCCAGCTTCCACCACCTAAAGAAAAAACGGTATAATCTGAAATAATAATTTCGTCATTAATAATTAAGTTGTTTTCAGTATTCCAACCAGAAAAGGAATGTTCGTATTTAATAACAACTCCTTTTTCTTTTAAATGATTTAAAATAGTATTTAAAACGGTAATTGGTTTTATGCCTTCTTCTGGATATACTCTTTTACTGCTACCAATATATGTAGGAATTCCAATTTTTTTTAACCAATTTCTGAAATCATCATTTGTAAAACTCAACAAAGATTTTTCTAAAAAATCAGATGGAGTATATCGCTCAATTAATTTAGAAATATCCTCTGAATGCGTGAGATTAAAACCGCCTTTTCCAGCAACTAGAAACTTTCTGCCTGCAGTTTTATTTTTTTCATAAATAGTAACGTCAAATTTCTCAACATCTAAAAAAGCAGCCAAAAACAAGGCCGAAGGTCCGCTACCAATAATAGAAATTGATTCTTTCACCTTATTTCTTTTTAATTAAATACAGTCCAACAAAAGTAATCAACCCATTTAGCGGTAAAATTTCCCAATGAAATTGATAATTTCCAATAATACTTTCTGGTAATGAGGTAATTACAAAACTAAAAATGATAGAAAGTAAGGCAATAATCCAAGAATATTTGTCTTTAATTTTATGTTTTGTTAGAATTCCAAAAGCAAATAAGCCTAATAAAGGACCGTAGGTAAATGTTGCAAATTTGAATAAGTTACCTACCACATTTCCTTCCAATGAATTAAATAAAATAACAACAAAAATTAATAAAATAGAAACGCCAATATGTACTTTTTTACGAAGTGGTTTTTGTATTTCTTTCGGTCTTTTTTCAATATTTAAAAAATCGACAGAAAAAGAAGTAGTTAAAGATGTTAATGCAGAATCTGCACTAGAATATGCAGCAGCAATTAACCCAATAATAAATGTAATTGCCAAACCTGTACCTAAATTTTGGTTCATTGCTATTTCTGGAAATAATAAATCGGTTCTCATTATTCCATCAACAAAAGGGATTGCTAATCCTATTTTTTCTGAATAAATAAATAATAGTGCGCCTAATGATAAAAATATAAAATTGACTACTACTAGCAAAATAGCCATAGAAATCATGTTTTTTTGAGCTTCTTTATTGTTTTTACAAGTAAGATTTTTTTGCATCATATCTTGGTCTAAACCTGTCATTGCAACCGCAATGAAAATTCCGCCAATAAAATATTTCCAAAAATATGTTTTAGAATTTGGGTCATCAAAAAAGAAAATTTGACCCTTTGTTGTAAATTCATCAGAACTTAAAAACTCGACATAAGACCAGTCTAATTTTTCATTTATAAGGTAGATTGATAAACCAACAGCAACTAACATTGCTAAAGTTTGTAAAGTGTCTGTCCAAACAATTGTTTTAATTCCGCCTCTAAAAGTATAAATCCAAATTAAGAGAATAGAAATAATTACGGTAACTTCAAACGGCACACCAATTTCTTCAAAAACAATATATTGCATAGCAATTGCAACTAAAAACAATCTAAATGATGCGCCTGTAACTCTTGATAAAAGAAAGAAAAATGCACCTGTTTTATAACTTACAGTGCCAAAACGTTGTTCTAAATATTGATAAATAGAGGTAATGTTTAATCTATAATAAAGTGGTAATAAAATAAAAGCGATAATTAAATAACCGAAAAAGAAGCCAAAAACACCTTGCATATAAGCAAATTGTTGGCCGTTTACCATTCCTGGAACCGAGATAAAAGTTACGCCAGATAATGAAGCGCCAATCATACCAAAAGCAACTAAATACCAAGGAGAACTTCTTTTTGCTTTAAAAAATACTTCGTTAGAATCGTCTTTTCCAGTAAAATATGAGATTAACATTAAAACAGAGAAATAAGCGACAATTAATAATAAAATATGAAGTGGTTGCATGAATTAATTACGAGTTAAAAGTTTTGAATTACGAAGATAGGATTTTGGAGAAAAGAAAATAGAAAAAAGAGTATAGAAATATTGAAAAGTAATGGAAATATGGATAAAGAAAAGATAGAGAAAGTCTTTTTTCTATTTTCTTTATTCTTTTCTCTAAAAAACATAATTTTGCAGTTATGGATTTTTCATCAAAATTATTAGAAAATGCTGTAAATGAAGTTTCTCGTTTGCCAGGAATTGGTAAGAGAACTGCGTTGCGTTTGGTGTTACACTTATTAAAACAACCAACAGAAAACACTAAATATTTATCTGAAGCTTTGTTGCATTTAAGAAATGATGTAAAAGTCTGTGAGAAATGTCATAATATTTCTGATACTGTTTTGTGTGATATTTGCCAAAACCCCAAAAGAAAATCTGAAATTGTTTGTGTTGTTGAAGATATAAGAGATGTAATGGCTATTGAAAGTACTTCTCAATTTAATGGATTGTATCATGTTTTAGGTGGAAAAATTTCTCCTATTGAAGGTATTGGTCCACAAAACTTACAAATAGATTCTTTAGTTAGAAAAGTAGAAAATGGAGGAATTAAAGAATTAATTTTTGCATTAAGTTCTACAATGGAAGGTGATACCACCAATTTCTACATATTTAAACAAATAGAAAAATTTGAAATTACAACAAGTACAATTGCTCGTGGAATTTCTGTTGGTGACGAATTAGAATATGCAGATGAAGTTACTTTAGGAAGGTCTATTGTAAATAGAATTCCTTTTGAACAGAGTATAAGGGGGTAGTTAGTAGTAGACAGTCTTCAGTCAACAGTGAGATACTGTATATTACTAACTGAAGACTGTGAACTACTCTTCACTCTTCAAAACCTCTCTCTCCGCTTTTTCCCAAGATTTTTTCTCTCTAATTTTTTTGTAGAGTTTAATGCTCATCATCATAATTACACCAAAAAGTATAATTCCTACAACTCCCCAAACCCAATTAATAGCACTTTTTAAAGTGACTAAAAACACTACTGCAAAAAGAATAATGGTAGCAATTTCATTAAAAATTCGGAGTTTTAAAGCAGAGTATTTAATAATATCTTTTTGTAAATCGTTAAATATTCTGTGACATGAATAATGATAAAAATACAATGCCAACACAAATGCTAATTTTACATGCATCCAAGGCATTTCTAGATAACCAGGACGTTGAAATAGCATCCAAAAAGCAAAAGTACTTGCTAAAATTGCGGATGGCCAAGTAATAATATACCACAACCTTTTACTCATTAACTTGTATTGCGTTTGTAAAATTTCTTTTGCTGGGGCTTCTTTTTTTTCCGCTTCAACATGATAAATAAACAAACGAACAATGTAAAATAAACCTGCAAACCAAGTTACTACAAAAATAATATGCAATGCTTTTATGTATTCAAAATCCATTTTTTTTTAATTTAGTTTCAAAGTTTCAAAGTTTCAAAGTTTCAAAGTTTCAAAGTTTCAAAGTTTCAAAGTTTCAAAGTTTCAAAGTTGAGATTTTTAACGTTCTGTCACTTCGAGTGATTTCGATTTTTCATCGAAATTGTATCGAGAAGCCCTTAAAATGTCCTCGATACAAATTTATTCATTCTTCATAAATTCATTCGAACTGACAGCTTGCAAATTGCGACTGATTACTGTTGACTGAATACTGCTAACTATTTCTCCAATCATTAATCCATTTTACCATAACATCTACCCAATCATCATTGTCATTCATGCAAGGAATGTGTTTATAATCGGTTCCGCCAAACTTTAAGAATTCGTCTTTTCCTTCCATGGCAATTTCTTCTAAAGTCTCTAGACAATCAGCAACAAATGCTGGTGTAATTACTGCTAACTTCTTTTTCCCTTCAGATGGAAATTTCTCAATTTCGAAATCTGTATACGGTTTTAACCAAGGATCTTTTAATAAACGAGATTGAAAAGAGTTACTGTAAGTACCTTCTTTTAAGTTTAATGTTTTAACAATTTCTTTAGTAGTTTCAAAACATTGATGTCTGTAACAAGTATGGTGTGCAACAGAGTTACGATCGCAACAAGAACCATCTATTTTACAATGATTTTTTGTAACATCAGACTTCATGATATGACGTTCTGGAATTCCGTGATAAGAAAACAAGATGTGATCGTAATCAAACCCTTTTAAATGATTTGCAATATTGGTACTCATTGCTTTTATATAATCTGACTCATTATAAAAAGCAGGTAAAACATCTAATTTTACATTAGGATATTTCTCTGCAATAATTTCTTCTGCTTTTACAACCACAGTTTCATAAGAAGACATTGCATAATGCGGATATAATGGTGCTAAAAAGATTTCTGTTACCCCTTTATCTACCAGTTCTTTAATTCCTTTCTCCATAGACATAGAGCCGTAACGCATTGCCAAAGTTACAGGTAAGTCTACTTTTTTTATTAATTTAGCTGTAAATTTTTGAGATATTACAACCAAAGGAGAACCTTCTTTCCACCAAATTTTTTTGTAAGCTGCTCCAGCTTTTTTAGGCCTCGTTTGTAATATAATTCCGTTAATCAATAACCAACGTTTCCAATATGGAATGTCAATTACGCGTTCATCCATTAAGAATTCGCCTAAATATTTTTTAACGTCTTGTGTTTCTGTAGAATCTGGTGATCCTAAATTGTTTAGTAATACTCCTTTCATTTACTCAAAGTTTCAAAGTTTCAAAGTTTCAAAGTTTCAAAGTTTTTAAGATTGAACTTTTATGTTTAATTAGTTTTTTATTTTGGCTAATTGATTTGTAACTTCATACAAAGTAATTGCCAAACTATGTATTACGTTCATAGATGAATTTCTGCCAAACATAGGTATTGCAATAGTTTCATCTACGAGATTTATATTTTCAATTCCGTTTCTTTCGCGACCCAAAAGTAGCACGATTTTCTCATGATTTTTAAAATTAAAATCTTGAATATTTATGCTTTTATCAGTAATTTCTATACCAATTATTGTATTTCCTGCTGCTTTTAATTGCTGAATAACTTGCTCAAAATCTGTATAATACTCATGTGAAATTTGACTTAATGTATTTCTTGCTGTTCTTTTAACGATTCTGTTTTCTGTAGAGGGAGAAACATCATGAAAATAAATTTTCTCCACACCAAAACTTTCAGAAATTCTAAAACACATTCCAATATTTTCGGGTGTTCTAATAGCGTCGCAAACAATGGTTATTGGAAATTGTTTTTGATCGTTTTCTATGTCGTAATGTGTAAGTTGTTCCATAAAGCCCATTTTAATCCTCCCAAAGGGAAGAAACTCGTACTTGTTAATTACTGTTATTTTTTTTGTTAAAAGAGAGTGTTTAAAAAACCTTTTTTTTATTATTTTGTTTTCGCAAACTATTTCTTTCCTTTGGGAAGGTTAGGATGAGCTTACACTCTGCATATATTTCTTTGGGGTTGTGCCAAATTTCTTTTTAAAAGCTGCAATAAAATGACTTGCAGTACTGTAGCCTACTTTTAAACCAACTTCATTTACATTGTATTGGTTGCTTTCTAACAACCTTCTAGAATGTTCCATTTTATAATCAAACAAAAAGCTATAAACAGTATCTCCATAAATTTGTTTAAAACCTTCTTTTAATTTTTTAATATTTAAACCAATTTCATTTGCTAATTCTTGTAAACTTGGTGGTTCAGACATTCTAGCAATAATAATTTCTTTCGCTTTTCTAATTTTTAAAACATTTTGTTCGTCTACTAAAAAAGGACAATATTCTCCGTTTGTATTTTCTTCTTGTTGAAAATGTAAACTCAACAATTCATAAACCTTTCCTTTTACATATAATTCTCTAATAGAACTGTTGATGTTAGAGTTGATTATCTGTTGTAAAACAATGGATACTGTTGGTTTTATTTCAGTATCATCATAATATTTTTTATTACTATTTTCATCACTTAAAAAAGGAATATATCCAGATTCTTTAGAGAATAGCGAGTGAAACTTTTCAATTGAAATTAATAAAGATATTAGCGTTGTTTTAGGTTGTATCTCTAGATGAATAGGTAGTGTTCTTTGAGGATTGTATAGTAATATAGATCTATTGTCTAAAACATCAAAGGAATAAGAACTGGTGTTAAATAAAAATTTGGAATTACCTCGTAAACAAAAGTGTATTTGTATAAAAGTGCTATCTATATCTCTTTCAAAGATTTGTACCTCTTTGCTTTCATTCTGAAAATGAAGTACATAAAAACCATTTTCAAGGTTTATTTCTTCAAAAGAACTTTCTCCGACATTTTTAAACATATAAAATCTTTTAAAAGGATTTCTTTTATTTAGAATCATTCTATATAAAAAGCATCAAAATCCTTTAATTCACTGCAAAAATAGGGATTTTTACAATTTTATTTATTAAAATATCGCTAAAAAACATTGAACGTTATAAATAGTACTTTTAGCGATGTTTTTTATTGTTTTAAGTTTTTACTTTTGACCATCTTTTAGAGTTTATGCAAGAAGTTAAAGAAGAACATTTTTACAATATTGGTGTCAGTTATAAAAAAGCCGACGCAAAAACGCGTGGAAAATTTTCTTTGTCTAAAGAAAATCAAGTTGCTTTACTAGAGTTAGCAAAAGAAAAAGGCTTTACTGGTGTTTTTATATTGTCTACCTGTAATAGAACAGAAATTAACGGTTTTGCAGAGCATCCTTACCAATTAATAGAATTACTTTGTTCTTTTTCCGAAGGAACTGTAGAAGAATTTGCAACCATTTCTAATGTTTATAAAAACCAAGATGCTATTCAGCATTTATTTAACATTGGTACGGGTTTAGAAAGTCAGATTTTAGGAGATTATGAGATTGTTGGTCAGTTAAGACAATCTTTTAAATTAGCAAAAAAGCTAAAAACTACAAATGCATATTTAGAAAGATTACTAAATTGCGTATTACAAGCTAGTAAAAAAGTTAAAAACGAAACAAAGTTAAGTTCAGGGACAACTTCTGTTTCTTACGCTGCAGTTCAATATATCATTAAAAATTTGCCAGATTACAATTCTAAAAACATTTTGGTTTTTGGTTTGGGTAAAATGGGAAAACATACATGTAAAAATTTAGCAGAATACACGCAAAATAAACAAGTTTGTTTAATTAATAGAACAGAAGAAAAAACGACAGAATTTGTAAAGGAGCATTCTTCAATAAGAAAATCTGTTATAGAAAACCTTTCTGATGAAATTAAAAAAGCCACGGTTTTAATTGTTTCTACAGGTTCAGATAAACCAACTATAACAAAAGAACATATTGCTAATAATAGAGATTTGTTAATTTTAGATTTATCAATGCCAGAAAATGTTGCAAAAAACGTAACAGATTTAGAGGGGGTTTCTTTGGTAAATGTAGATGCACTTTCTAAAATCACTGATGAAACTCTAGCAGTACGTAAACAAGAAGTTCCTTTAGCAGAAGCAATTATAAAAACGCATAAAACTGAATTTAACAGTTGGTTAAATCATAGAAGTTTTACGCCTGCAATTGCAGCATTAAAATTATCTTTAGAGAATATTAAAAATGATGAAATTAATTTTCAAAAAAAGAAAATAGTTAATTTTGATGAAGATCAGGCAGAAATATTAACTTCACGTTTTATTCAAAAAATAACAACACAATTTGTGAAACATTTAAAAGATGAAAATACATCTGTTTCACAGAGCCTTCAAGTAATTAATAAGGTTTTTCAATCTTAAATACAACTCCATGCAGAAAATAATAAGAATAGGAACCCGCGATAGCCAATTGGCGCTTTGGCAAGCGAACAAAGTACGCGAAGAATTAAAAGAATTAGGTTATGAATCTGTTTTAGTTCCTATAAAATCTACTGGAGATATTGTTTTAGACAAACCGTTGTATGAGTTGGGTATTACAGGTGTTTTTACTAAAAATTTAGATATTGCTATGTTAAATGGCGATATTGATATTGCGGTACATTCTTTAAAAGATGTTCCAACAGCCTTGCCAGAAGGAATTGTACAGGCTGCTGTTTTAAAACGTGCAGATTATATAGATGTGTTGGTTTTAAAAGATACTGAAGAGTTTTTTGGTCAACCAAATGGTATTATAGCAACAGGAAGTTTGCGTAGAAAAGCAATGTGGTTAGATCGTTACCCAACGCATAAGGTTGAAGGTTTACGCGGAAATGTAAACACACGTTTACAAAAACTAGCTGATAGCGAAACTTGGAATGGAGCAATTTTTGCAGGTGCAGGTTTAGAGAGATTAGGGTTAAGAGATGCAGAAGCAATTCCGTTAACTTGGATGATTCCAGCGCCAGCACAAGGAGCAATAATGATTGCTGCTTTAGAAAAAGACGACTTTGTAATTGATGCTTGTGAGCAATTAAATCATCATGAAACGAAAGTTTGTGTTGGTATAGAACGTGAGTTCTTAAGATTGTTAGAAGGTGGTTGTACTGCGCCAATTGGTGCTTTATCTTATGTTGATGCAAGAACTGAAGAAGTAGTTTTTAAAGGTGTTTTGTTAAAAAAAGATGGTTCTAAAAAAATTACGGTTACCAAAACTGTAAAACTAGGTAGTCATCATTATTTAGCAAAAGATTGTGCAGATTATGTAATTAATAGAGGTGGTAAAGAGTTGATGGAAGAAGATGAAGAGGTTGCTGCAAAAGTAGCTTCTGTGTTTTCAACAAAGAAACTTTCTGAACTTCAAAAAGAAACTTTATCTCCAGCTATTGGTATAAAAGATAGCGATTTCATTAAAATTCGTTTTAATAGAATTCCTGCTAAAGTGATGAGAAATCAGCATGAAAATGTAATTATTACAAGTCAAAATGGGGTAGAAGCACTTTTAAATTCTTTCACAAAAGATGAAATGGATTTTAAAAATATTTATTGTGTTGGTAGAAGAACTAAAAAGTTAATCGAAAACAGAATTGGTAAAGTTGCACACGTTTCTAAAAACGCATTAAAGCTTGCTGAATATATTTCTAAAGAAACCGAAATTAAAGAAGTTACTTATTTCTGTAGCAATTTAAGATTAGATGTTTTACCAGGATATTTACAAGCAAATGATATTGTTGAAAATGAAGTTGAGGTTTATAAAACAATGTTAAGCCCTGTAAAAATGGATGATACTATTTCTGGTGTTTTATTTTATAGCCCATCAGGAATTGAAAGTTATTTAGAAGAAAACAATACAGATAAAGTTGCTTTTTGTATTGGAGAAACTACTGCTGTTGAAGCAAGAAAACATTTTAATGATGTTGAAGTTGCAAATATGCCAGATGTAGAGAGTGTTTTAGAATTGGTAAATATGTATTATTCACATACAGCAAGCCAATCCTAACCTTTCCAAAGGGAAGAAACACTCGTATGGAAAGAGTAGAACGTATTCTTTTAGTAGCACAATGCCAATGGAGTTTGCTCGATTGTTAAAAACAGAAAATAAATATTAACCGCACAGTTTTCATTGTGCTCCTTTACAGGGAAACAGGGGCTTTTTATGTTTAGAGGTAGAAGATTAAGAAAATCAGAAGGAATTAGAAGATTAGTTCGTGAAACTAAATTATCTGTTGATGATTTTATCTATCCTCTTTTTATTGAAGAAGGTAAAAACATAGAAACAGAAATAAGCTCTATGCCTGGCATTAAACGCTATTCTTTAGATAGAATTTCTAAAGAATTAGATGAGGTTGTTTCTTTAAATATACCTGCCGTTTTATTATTCGGTATTCCGTCTAAAAAAGATGATGAAGGAACAGAAACTTGGAATGATAACGGAATTATGCAACAAGCAATCCGTTTTATCAAGAAAAACTATCCAAGTTTATATGTAATTACAGACGTATGTTTTTGTGAATATACAAGTCACGGACATTGTGGTGTTATTCATAATAATGATGTTGATAACGATGCTACTTTGGTAAATCTTGCCAAGCAAACTATTTCTCATGCTAGAGCAGGAGCAGATATGGTTGCGCCATCTGGGATGATGGACGGAACTATTGATATGATGCGTCAATCTTTAGGTAATTCAGGTTTTGCAAACTTGCCAATTATGGGATATTCTGTTAAATATTCATCAGCATTTTACGGCCCTTTTAGAGAAGCCGTAGATTCTGCACCAAGTTTTGGAGACAGAAGAACTTATCAAATGGATTCTGCAAATAGAGATGAAGGAATGCGCGAAGCAACTTTTGATGACCAAGAAGGAGCCGATATTTTAATGGTAAAACCAGCGTTATCTTATTTAGATATCATTAGAGATTTAAAGAATAATTTTGATAGACCAATTGCGTGTTATAATGTAAGCGGAGAGTATTCAATGATAAAAGCAGCTGCAGAAAAAGGTTGGATTGATGGCGAAAAAGTAATGATGGAAAGTTTACTGTCTATGAAAAGAGCAGGAGCAGATATTATTATTACTTATTTTGCTAAGGAAGCGGCTAGAGTACTGTTGAATCGTTAAACTGTTTAATCGTTTAACTGTGAGTTTTTTTGTGCCCTTAAGTGGAACAATTACACAATTAAACAAATACACAATTACACATTAATTATGAAATTTAAGAAATCAGAAAAGTTATATAAAAAAGGATTGGTAAATCTTGTTGGAGCAGTAAATTCTCCGGTAAGAGCATTTTCATCAGTTGGTGGAAATCCGTTGTTTATTAAAAAAGCAAAAGGAACTAAAATAACTGATGTTGATGGAAACAAATATGTAGATTTAGTACTTTCTTACGGGCCAATGATTTTAGGTCACAGACATAAAAAGGTGCAAAAAGCAGTTGAAAAAGCATTAAAAAAAGGATATTCTTTTGGTGCATCAACTGAAAACGAAATAAAATTAGCAAAAATAGTTTGCGATGCTTTTCCAGGAATGGATAAAGTGCGTTTTGTAAATTCTGGTACAGAAGCTGTTTTAAGCGGAATTCGTTTGGCAAGAGCATTTACAGGAAAAGATAAAATTATAAAATTTGCAGGTTGTTATCATGGGCATCAAGATGCGTTATTAGTAGCTGCAGGTTCAGGTTTAATAACTTTAAGTTTACCTGGTTCTAAAGGAGTACCAGAAGGTGCTGTGAAAAACACATTAATTTCTAATTTTAACGATTTAGAAAGTGTAAAAAAACACTTTGAAGATGATGATAATATTGCAGGTGTAATTATTGAACCAATTGCTGGAAATATGGGCGTTGTAATTCCTGAAAATAATTTCTTGGTTGAATTAAAAGCCTATTTAGAAACAAAAGGAGCGTTGTTAATTGCAGATGAGGTAATGACAGGTTTCCGTTCTAAATTTGGTGGAGCACAAGAATTATTAGGTGTTGAAGCGGATATTACTTGTTTAGGTAAAGTTATTGGTGGAGGTTTCCCCGTTGGAGCTTACGGTGCAAGAGAAGAAATTATGCAAGAAGTTGCGCCTTTAGGGGGAATGTATCAAGCAGGGACATTAAGTGGAAATCCGATTGCTATGGCGGGTGGAATTGCAACTTTAACAGAATTGAAGAAACAAAATCCATATAAAAAGTTTGAAGAAATAGGTAGTATTTTAGAGGTTATTCTATTAGAAACAGCTAAAAAACACAATGTAGCTTTAACGGTAAATAGATTTGGTTCTATGTTAAATCCTTTCTTTGTAAATAGTGAAGTCACCAACTTTGTAGAAGCACAGTTATCTGATACTAAGAAGTTTGGAGTTTTCTTCTGGGAAATGATAAAAAGCGGAGTTTTCTTACCTCCAAGTCAATTTGAAGCATGGTTTTTATCATCGGCTTTAACAGATAAGGATATTAAAAAGATAGCAGATGCAATTGACAAAGGTATGTTAGCTGTTTCAAAAATGTAAATTATGAAAACAATTATAACGGTTATTTTTAGCTTGTTATTAGTAAGTTGTCCTAAAAACGAAGAAGGAGGTTTTACTTCTCTTTCAAAAGGAAATTTATTTGGTGCTGGTGAAAAGGGATTTAAAAAAGAGAATATTGTTATTTCTTCTAATGAAGAGTGGAAATCTTTTTTATCAAAAATTGATGCTACTAATAAAGTCTCTGAAACCTTTGAAAATGCTATTGATTTTTCAAAAGAAATGATTGTTGTTGCTGTTGATGAAGTTAGAAGTACTGGAGGGTTTTCAGTTGAAATTATTGAAGTAGTAAAAGATGGAGATACTTTTTTAATTAAAGTAAAATCAAAAGGACCAAAACCTTTAGATATGGTAACGACTGCAATAATACAACCTTACCATATTGTAAAAATTAATAAGACAAGGAAGGAAATAAAATTTATAGACCTATAAAGATTATGATTAAAAACGATTTATTTTTAAGAGCTTTAAAAGGAGAAACTGTAGATAGACCACCAGTTTGGATGATGCGTCAAGCAGGAAGATATTTGCCAGAGTTTCAAGTAATAAAAAAGAAATACGATTTCTTTACACGTTGTCAAACTCCAGAATTAGCTTCTGAAATTACAGTACAACCAATTAGAAGGTATGGAATGGATGCTGCAATTTTGTTTTCAGATATTTTAGTGATTCCACAAGCTATGAATATTGAGGTACAAATGAAACCAGATTTCGGACCTTATTTGCCAAATCCAATTCGTACTCAAAAAGATTTAGATCGTGTAATTGTGCCAGATGTTCATGAAACTTTAGGGTATGTTATGGAAGCAATTAAAGCAACCAAAGAAAAACTAAATGATGAAGTTCCATTAATTGGTTTTGCAGGTTCACCTTGGACAATTCTTTGTTATTGTGTGCAAGGTCAAGGTTCTAAAAACTTCGATAAAGCAAAGGAATTATGCTTTACAAACCCTGTAATTGCACATTCATTATTGCAAAAAATTACAGATACAACAATTGCCTATTTAAAAGCAAAAGTAGCTGCAGGAGTAAATGCTGTTCAAGTTTTTGATTCTTGGGGCGGTATGTTATCACCAGTAGATTATCAAGAATTTTCCTGGCAATATATTCAACAAATAATAGACGCTTTAAAGGATGAAATTCCAGTAATTGCATTTGGTAAAGGTTGTTGGTTTGCTTTAGATAAAATGGCAAAATCTGGTGCTGCAGCTTTGGGTGTAGATTGGACGTGTTCTGCAAGGAATGCACGTTATTTATCTGGTGGAAATATTACGTTACAAGGTAATTTTGATCCAACAAGATTGTTTTCTCCACCATCAGAAATTAAAAAGATGGTAACTCAAATGATTAATGAATTTGGGAAAGATAAATACATTGTAAATCTTGGCCATGGTATTTTACCTAACATTCCTTTAGACAATGCAAAAGCATTTATAGACGCTGTAAAGGAGTATAAAGCAAATTAAAATGCCACATTTTATTTTAGATTGTTCAGAAAACATTTTAGCAATTCAAGAACCAAGAAAAGTATTAGAAGCTATTTTTAAAACAGTTTTTTCTACTGGCTTATTTGAAAAAAATGATATTAAAGTTCGATTAAATCCTTTTAAATACTCTTTAGTCAAAGGTGGTGAGGCAGATTTTATTCATGTTTTTGGAAATATTATGGAAGGAAGGTCAGTTGCACAAAAAGCAAAACTTTCTAAAGAAATTGTAACCAAATTAAATGACTTGTTTCCAGATGTTCCAATTATTTCTATAAATATTAGAGATTTTGAAAAGGATTCTTATTGTAATAAATCAATGATTTAAAGTTGTAATATAAAATGGTTAAAAATATATTTTCAGCAATAAAAGCTTACACAGGTTCTTTCAATTTAATTTCTCAATTAAAACTCTGGAAATATTTTGCAATTCCTATTATAATTAGTGTAATTACTGCAACAACAATAGGTTTTACCGCTTATGGATTGTCAGACAATATTGGCGAATTTCTAGCAAAAATCTGGATTTGGGATTGGGGGAAAGAAGCATTTACAACTTTTGCATCTGTTATTGGAGCCATTTTTGTTTTGGTGATTGGTTTAATACTTTATAAACATATTGTATTAGCATTATCAGCTCCTTTTATGAGTGCAGTTTCGGAGAAAATAGAAATACATATCAATGGAGATTTAAAACATCAACATAGAAAAACTACTTTTCAAGAACAGTTGTGGAGAGGAATTAGAATAAATATCAGAAATTTAGGAAAAGAGTTATTAATTTCTATTCCTATTCTCTTTTTGAAATTTATTCCTGTTGTAAATATATTTTCTACTATTTTATTGTTTTTAGTACAAGCGTATTATGCAGGTTTCGGAAATATGGATTATACGTTAGAGAGACATTTAAACTATAAAGAGAGCATCAATTTTGTTGGTAGAAATAAAGGAACTTCAATAGGAAATGGAATTGTTTTCATGCTCTGTTTGTTAATTCCTATTTTAGGAATTATAATCGTTTTACCACTTTCTGTAACTGCTGCTTCAGTAAAGACAGTAGTTTTATTAAATAAAGAAAATGAAAGATCAGTTTTATAAATACATAGAAAACTTACAAGACATAATTACTTCTAAATTAGAAGAGGTAGACGGTGAAACTAAATTTCAAGAAGACCTCTGGAAACGGGAAGAAGGTGGTGGTGGAAGAACGCGTGTTATTGAAAATGGAGGTGTTTTTGAAAAAGGTGGTGTAAATATTTCAAAAGTTTTTGGAGAATTGCCAGAAGCTTTAAGAAATCAATTTAAAGTAAAGGAAGGTAATTTTTTTGCTTGTGGTTTAAGTTTAGTTTTGCATCCTACAAATCCTTTTGTACCAACTGTACACGCAAATTGGCGCTATTTTGAAATGTATGATGATAAAGGAAATATTGTAACACAATGGTTTGGTGGTGGTCAAGATTTAACACCTTATTATTTATTTGATGAAGATGCAATCCATTTTCATCAAACTTGTAAAGATGCATGTGATAAACATAATTCAGAATTTTATCCGAAGTTTAAAAAAGTATGTGATGAATATTTTTGGAACTCTCACAGAAACGAAGCAAGAGGAATTGGAGGTTTATTCTTTGATTATCAGAAAGAAACAAAAGAATACTCCATTGAGGACAGATTTAATTTTGTGACCGAAATTGGGAGTAGTTTTTTAGAAAGCTATGTTCCAATTGTTAATAACCGTAAAAATATTCCTTTTAAAAAGGAACATAAAGATTGGCAAGAAATTAGAAGAGGCCGTTATGTAGAATTTAATTTAGTGCATGATAGAGGAACTTTATTTGGGTTAAAAACTAATGGTAGAATTGAGAGTATTCTTATGAGTCTACCACCAATAGTACAATGGAGGTATAATCATCAGCCAGAAGAAGGTTCTGAAGAAGATAGATTATTAAAAATATTAGCAAACCCTAAAGATTGGGCTTAAGAAATTAAAAGCGTAAAACTAAATTTAGTTTTACGCTTTTTTTATTAACAAACAGAAACCACACTTATTAACAATTTGTTAATAAGTGTGGTTTCTGTTTGTCTATTGAAATGTTAAAATTTATAATTTAGTGATGTAAAATATCATTTGTAATAAAGTTTACGAGTAATAATTCAAAACTAAAAAATGAAAAACTACCTAACCTACCTATTAATTTTAATTTGTTGTACAAGTTTTGCGCAAAGTAATAATGTACAGACTTATAAATTAAATCAAGATTTTGGTCAAATCATTCAAAGTTTATCTGATAATTATATTTATTTAAAAGATAAAAAAACCGATTTCGAGTGTGTAAAAGAAAAATATTCAGCAGTTATTGGTAAGGTGAAAACAAATCAAGAAAAAGTACTTTTTTTTGAGTATTTATTAGATGAGTTTTATGATAGTCACTTAATGTTAAATACCAAAACAAAATCTTCTTTTCGCTTACATTCACCAATTTACCTAGCATTAAAGGACAATAAATTTTATGTCAAAAATATATGGTCTTCACAAATGAAAGATTATGGTAGTAATATTATTGACGCTGAAGTCTTAAACTTTAATAGTAAAAAATTCAATAAAGTTATTGATGCTTTTCCTACACAATGTGTAAATAAAAATTTACCTGAAGTAAGAGAATGGATTGCCAATAAAATTATTTCTGGAAGATATAATGAGTCTAGAGTGTTGACATTAAGGCTAACAGATGATAGAAAAATTAGTTTAAATGTAGATAATATTAAAATTAAGAAAGAACGTACTCTTTTAACTACTAATAAAAAAAATGACGTTGGCGTTATTAGAATTAATAATTCTTTAGGGAAAAATAACTTGATTAAACAATTCGATAAAGAATTAAATTCTCTTATAAATACCAAAGCATTAGTATTAGATTTAAGAAATACAATAGATGGTGGAAACTCTTATGTAACAAATGCTATAATGAGTAGGTTTATTAATAAAGAAATGCCTTATCAAAAGCAGATATCTAAAGAAAAATATGGCAACAATCCAGAAATAATAAAAACTTCATTAGAATATGTAAGCCCTAGAGGAATATATTATAATAAACCAGTAATTGTTTTGGTAGGAAAATGGACAGGTGATGTAGCTGAAGGTTTAGCAATTGGTTTAGATGGAATGAATAGAGCAAAAATAGTGGGTTCAGAAATGGGGAAATTTGCAGGTTCTACGACTAACTATTCTTTTAAAAATAGTAAATATAGTTATTCGGTTTCTACAGATAAATTGTACCATGTAAATGGTTTGTTAAGGGAAGATTTTGTGCCAAGTTATAATGTAGTACAAACTGATATTCAAATCGATAATGTTTTAGAAAAAGCACTTAATTTGATAGATGGAAAAGACGATGATAATTTTGTAGTAGCTCTTAAAGCTAAAAATAGTGTTGCTATTAAGATGGATAAATAACAAATATTCTTTTATTAAATTTGTTTTACGTTTAGGTTAACGCAAGGTTAATACTTTTGTTATTGAGTAATTAGAAAAAGGATTTCTTATTTTTGAAAATGCTCAAAAAAATTAGACTTCTTATTATTGCATCTATTTTAGGCTTGTTGGCATTGTCTTTAGTACAAGGTTATTTAATTAACAATTCCTATAAGTTAAAGAAAGATGCATTTATTTCTGAAACTCGAAGGTCTATTTCTAGAATAGACGATTTAGCACCAAGTTTAGATAAAATGAATGATGTTTGGCAAGATCATTTTCTAAATGTTATAGCAGATTATTACATTGGTAAAATTACAAAAAAAGTAGTTTTAGAGAAATTAAATTCAACAACAGATTCCTTAAATAACGCATACATTAAAACGTATAACAAAGAGCTGTTAAAGAAAAATATTGGTTATAACTTAAAATTTCAAAAACAAGTAAAAAAGATTATCTTATTAGATAGTGTTAAAAACGATACTATTTTTGAGTCAAAAACAAAACCTTCTTTTCGTTTATTGGGCGATAAATTTTCAATAGAAGATGGTCATAAAGTAAGTAGTTCTTTATGGATGACGGATCATAACTTTCAACGAATTATTAATGGAAAAGAAAATTCAATAACTTTCGATTTACAGTTTCAAACTGAAGATCGAATGAATATAGAGGGTTGGGAAAATATTGTTTTAAGTAGAATGACGGGTTTATTGTTATTCTCTGTTTTTATCTTTTTATTGGTTTTTGGTTTGTTGTATTATTCCATCAAAAATTTAATTACTCAAAAGAAAATTGCAGATATTAAAACAGATTTCGTCAATAATATCACACACGAATTAAAAACACCTTTGGCAACTTTAACTTTAGCTACAAAAATGCTAAAGAATAAGGATATTAAATTGAAGCCTGAAATTATTGAAAATACGGTTAACACTATTGAAAGACAAAACATAAGACTTCAGAAATTGATAGACCAAGTGTTGAATAATTCTTTAGGATATCAAGAAATTAAACTGAATAAAGAAGTTGTAAATATTTCTGATTATTTAAATATGATTGTAGATGATTTTCAGGTTTCTTTAGACTCAAAAAGTATTAAAATTCAGAAGAACATCAATATAAATCAAGAGATTTCTATTGATAAGTTTTATTTTACAACTGCTATTTTAAATATTTTAGAAAATGCGGTTAAATACGGAAAAGAGAATTTAGAAATAAATGTATCTGCTAAAATTGATAAATATTTTATACTTTCAATTTTGGATAATGGAATTGGAATTCCGAAAAAAGAACAGCCTTTTTTATTCGATAAATTTTACAGAGTTGGTAACAGAGAAGTACATAATGTAAAAGGGTTAGGGTTAGGTTTGTATTACACAAATGAAATTGTAAAAGCGCATGAAGGAATAATTTCTGTAGAGAGTGAAGTTGATAAAGGAACTAATTTTACAATTCAAATTCCTTTAAAATAATGAATGAAAATAAGCATATTTTATTAGCAGAAGATGATGCTGATTTTGGAAGCATTCTAAAGCAGTATTTAGAAATGTCTGGGTTTTCTGTGGAATGGGCAAGAGATGGTGAAGAAGCATTACAAGTATTTAAAAAAGGATATTTTAATATTTGTGTTTTAGATGTTATGATGCCAAAATTAGATGGTTTTTCTTTGGCGGAAGAACTGATAGAAATCAACCCAGAAATTCCTTTCATTTTTTTGACAGCAAGAAAGATGAAAGAAGATAAATTAAAAGGACTAAAATTAGGCGCAGATGATTATATCGTAAAACCTTTTGAGGCAGATGAATTGGTTTTAAGACTGAATAATATCCTAAAAAGAACTAAACAAACATCAATTAAAATTACTGAAGATGAAATTATTCTTATTGGTAAATATGAGTTCAATACCAAAAGGTTAGAGTTAAAAATTGATGAGAATCTTCAGCAACTAACTGAAAAAGAAGGAGAATTAATACAATTTTTATTTCAACATAAAAATCAACTTTTAAAAAGAGAAGAAATTTTAAAAGCAGTTTGGCAAAATGATG
Organism: Polaribacter sp.; assembly: GCF_036480315.1. GTDB lineage: Bacteria > Bacteroidota > Bacteroidia > Flavobacteriales > Flavobacteriaceae > Polaribacter. Next base: position 60,426 of record NZ_JAZGGG010000039.1, on the reverse strand, counting down.
ATTTCTTTTCAGGAAGAAGTATGGATGTTTTTATAAGTAGATTACGTAAATATTTTAAAGAAGACACTTCAATTTCAATCGAAAGTATTCGTGGAATTGGTTTAGAATTCAAACTTCGTTAACACTCTTTTTATTAACGTTAATGCTAGGTTAACGAATTGAAATTCTTTGTTTTAAATAGAATTCAAAGCTACATTTGTATCATAATAATCTTAAAAACCATATTATGAGAACTTTATTTTTATCAGCTTTAACAGTGTTGTTTTTATCAAATAATACATTTAGCCAATCAACTCCAAAGGCACCTAAAACACCATCAACTTCAACTAAAACAAAAGGTACTTCATATTCTATTACTTTTGATACGGATGATAAAGAAGACAATTCATCGGTTTCTATAAAAAGAAATGATAATGTCTATAAATTTTCAGCAAGATTTCATGAAAGTAAAACAGGTAGCATAAAAAAGTTATTGGTAGATAAATTAGGGAACTCTGGTTTATCTATTTCTGGAGATACTTATAAATGGATAAAAAATGAAGATGGAGAAAAAATCTACGAATGTAAATTAACTGATGATACATTAAAAATTTATGTTGATAAGCAATATGCAAATGCTAACATTATTCATATGATGAATGATTTTGGTGATGTTTTAAAAGATGCTATTTCTGGAACAGATTCAAAAAAAGATGCTAAAGAAAATGCTGAAAAAGAACTGAAAAGTGCTGAAAGAGAATTGGCAAGAGCAAAACGCCAATTAGAAAGAGTTAAAAAGAAGAATAAGAAAACGAATTAATATTATAATTACGAAATTATTATTTATTTGACTAAATAATAAGTTATATGATTAATAATTATGTTATTTATCTTTTTTATTATGAATAATGTAAAGTTTAAAAAATATAATCATATTATTTCACCTTTTAAATTGTTATAAAATCACTGAATTTTAGTATTTTTGCATTCTCTAAAATCAGATAGAAATGGCTAGATTTGAATTAAAGTTACCAAAAATGGGTGAAAGTGTTGCAGAAGCAACCATAACTTCTTGGTTAAAAGAAGTAGGAGACACCATTGAATTAGATGAAGCTATTGTAGAAATAGCTACTGATAAGGTAGATTCTGAAGTTCCTAGTGAAGTTGAAGGAACTTTGATTGAAATTTTATTTCAAAAAGATGATGTTGTTGCGGTTGGTGCAACAATAGCCGTAATAGAAACTGAAGGAGGAGAAGTTGCGGTTGCTGCGCCAGTTAAAGCAGAAGTAAAAATAATAGATAATTCTACTATTTCTGAAGTAACTAAAACAATAGAAAAAGCAGCAGAAGTTATTGCTACACCAATTTCTAAAACTTCAGATTCTGGTAAATTTTACTCACCGTTAGTTAGAAATATAGCACAAACAGAAGGTGTTTCTATGCAAGAATTAGAAACAATTGTGGGCGCAGGTAAAGATGGTAGGGTTACAAAAGAAGATATTTTAACATATATTAAAAATAGAAGTACACTTACTCAATCTGCACCAGTTGTTGCTGCAGTAAAAGTTGAAGCTCCTAAACAAGTAGAAAAAGCAACGCCTAAAGCTGCGCCGGTTTCAGTTAATGGTGGAGATGAAATTGTTGAAATGAGTAGAATGGGGAAACTGGTTGCCAAACATATGGTAAATTCCACGCAAACTTCTGCACATGTTCAGTCTTTTATAGAGATTGATGTTACAAATATTGTGAAATGGAGAGCAAAAGTAAAAGATGCATTTCTTAAGAGAGAAGGTGAGAAGTTAACGTTTACCCCTATTTTAATGCATGCTGTAGCATCCACTATAAAGAAGTATCCAATGATTAATATTGCAATTGATGGCGATAATATCATTAAAAAGAAAAATATTAATCTAGGTATGGCAGCAGCTTTACCAGATGGAAATTTAATTGTGCCTGTTATTAAAAATGCAGATCAGTTAAACCTTGTTGGAATGACAAAAGCTGTAAATGATTTGGCTGTTAGGGCAAGAAACAACGCTTTAAAACCAGATGATATTCAAGGCGGAACGTACACAGTAACAAATGTTGGTAGTTTTGGTTCTGTAATGGGAACACCAATTATAAACCAACCACAAGTTGCTATTTTAGCATTAGGTGCAATTAGAAAAATGCCTGCAGTTATAGAAACTCCTGATGGTGATTTTATAGGAATTAGACAAAAAATGTTTGTTTCTCATTCTTATGACCATAGAGTTGTAAATGGTGCTTTAGGCGGAATGTTTATAAAATCACTTAAAGAAACTTTAGAAGCTTGGGATGTAAATCAAGATTTTTAGAAAAAAAATAATATTAAAACAAAAAAACGCTCACAAATTGTGAGCGTTTTTTTGTTTTAATATTATTTTAGATAATTCCTTACAACGTTAACACGAATATGACGTCGTTTTAATGTCAACTATTCGTAGTTAGCGAAGTTAGATTTTTTTATGTAAAAAGTCAATAAGTGAAAACTCTCTTTTAACAAAGTTTAACAAGATTCATCTAAATAGATTTATGTTTTTTTTTGTTTCTTTGATTTTTAGAATTGAATAAAAACATGACTTTCGAAAACCCGATTTTATTTTTCATTTGCTCCATAGGCGTTTTTAACGGCTTTTTGGCAAGTCTTTATTTTCTGTTTTTTAGCAAAGAAAAGCGCTTGCAGAACTCGTTATTTGGCTTGTTGTTGCTTTTATTGTGTTTAAGAATTGGTAAATCTGTATATGTAATTTTTACACACAGAGAAGAACGTAATATTGTATTAATTCAGATAGGTTTGTCGGCTTGTTTTTTAATAGGAGTCACACTTTTTTATTATTTAAAAGCTTCTGTATTAAATATAAAAAAGATTCCAAATTCTTGGAAATTACACTTTTTGTTGTTGTTTTCTTTTATTGTTATCGTTGGTTTGTTGAGTTCTTATAACACAAACCCAAGTTTTTGGAACAACTATTTTGTGTTTTTTATTTATGGAGTTTGGGGGTTTTATATTTTATGTTCTTCATTTCTATTAAAAGATATTTTTAGAAAATTGATTTCTAAAAAAGAGAAATCAACTACTTCGGAGATTTGGTTAGTAGCAGTTTTTATTGCAAATCTTTTAATTTTTTCAGCTTATATTATTGGGTATTTTTATCTCTATTTGATTGGCACAATTACCTTTTCTGTCGTTTTTTATGGATTGTTAATTTTCTTGCTCTTTAAAAGTAATAGAGAAAATTTTTTTAAAGACATACCAGAAAAATATGCTTCAAAAAAGATTGAGAAAATAGCAGCAAACTCTTTAGTTTCTTCTTTGCATAAATTAATGAATGAAAAGCAATTTTACAAAGACACGAATATAAAGTTGAATGATATTGCCAAAGAATTGCATATTACTCCACACCAATTATCGCAATTATTAAATGATAATTTAAGAAAAAGTTTTGCCTCTTTTATAAATGAATTTAGAATTGAAGAAGCAAAGAAATTACTACAAGAAAACAATCAATTTACTTTAGAGGCTATAGGTTTTGAAGCAGGATTCTCTTCAAAATCTAACTTTTATGCTACTTTTAAAAAGGTAGTTGGTAAAACACCATCAGAATTTAAGAAGCAGTTTTTATAGCCTGTTTATTCCAATTTTATAATTCAGGACTCTTGCATTATAAGAAATCATTCATTTTGTTTGTACTTTTTTCATTTTTGAATTGAATTTAAAAGTCAATCCAAAATGAAAAACCTTATTTTAATTTTTACCATTTTTTGTTCTTCAATTATAGTAGGACAAACATCAACATTTAAAGATGTAGAAAAAACCTTACAAGATTATCTTACAGGAAGTTCTTATAATAAATTAGTGCAGTTAGAGAGTGCATTTGCAGAAAATGCCACATTATATTTAACAGGAAAAGATGGTTTCAAAATTTATACCCCAAAAGAATATGTAGGTTTTTTTACCAATAAAAAAGCTGGAGAATTTAATGGTCGTGTTGGAAAAATTTTATCCATAGAAATATTTAATGACATTGCAACTGCAAAAGCAGAAATTGCAGGCCCATTAAGAAAATGGGTATATATCGATTTGTTCTTACTTAAAAAGTTTGAAAATGGTTGGAAAATAATCAGTAAAACGGCAACAAGAGTAGACGAACCTAAAAAGAAATAATATGAAGATTTTTTTTACTTTTCTGTTTCTGGGATTTTCGTTTTCTATTTTTTGTCAAACTTCGGAGATTAAGTTTATAGAAACATCGATTAAAATCGATGGCAAAATTGACGAACAGGTTTGGGCAACTTTACCAGAATATACCGATTTCTATAATTATTTACCTACAGATATTGGTTTGGCAGAAAACCAAACTTCTGTAAAGTTGTTTCATAATGGAGAGTATTTATTTGTAAGCGCCATTTATTACGATACGACTGAAAAAACACAAGTTAATACATTAAAAAGAGATGCTTCCATTTTTTTAAGTGATTCTTTTGTAATAATTTTAGATACACAGAATCAACAACAAAATGGTTATTTCTTTGCATTGAATTCTTTAGGGAATCAGACAGATGGTTTGGTAAGTCGTGTAAATGATAGCTACAATTTAAGTTTTAGTTGGAATACAATTTGGCAGTCTAAAACGACTTTAAATGGTAGGAAAAAACAATATGAATTGGCAATTCCTCTAAAGTCATTAAATTTTAATAGTGATACAAATACGTTCGGAATTCAGTTTTATGTAAGAGATATTAAGAACAATTCTTGGACAATTTTAAAGAATGTAAAACGAAATTTTGCAAATTTTGATTTACGCTTTACAAAGAAATTTAAAATTGAAAACTTGCCAAATAAAGCAACATCAAGATTTGCTTTAACGCCTTCAACAACTACTAACTATGCAAAAGATGTTGGTAATAATTCATCAGAAACAAACTTTACACCAAGTTTAGATGTGCAATACAATGTTACCTCTTCTTTAAAATTAGATGCCACTATTAATCCTGATTTTTCGCAGATTGATGTAGATCAGCAAGTAACGAATTTAACACGATTTTCTATTTTTTTTCCAGAGCGTAGGAATTTCTTTTTAGAGAATTCAGATTTGTTTTCTAATTTAGGTGTTGGCGATGTAAAACCGTTTTATTCAAGAAGAATTGGTGCAGAAAGTGGCATTCAGCTTGGTTTAAAATTATCTGGAAACGTATCTACAAAAACAAGAATTGGTGTTTTAAATGCGCAAACAAAACAAGAAAATGGTGTTGCTTCTCAAAACTTTACAAGTTTGGTAGGAGAACATCAATTAAATGAAAATTTTACAACTACTGCTTTTTTAATCAACAAGCAAGAAACCGATAATTTTAGTTTTATAAATGATTATAATAGAGTTGCTGGAGTCAATTTAAATTATAAATCTGATAATAATAAATGGATTGGTTTGGCTAATTTAGGGAAGAGTTTTAATAACGGAATTTCCAATAAAAACAACTTTTATAATCTAGGCATTTATTATAATACAAGAGGTTTAGAATGGAATGCATCTGTAAAAAAGATAGAAACAAATTATATAAATGAAGTTGGTTTTACGCCAAGATTGTATAATTATGATGCCATAAATGATGTCATAATTCGAGAGGGTTATACACAAATTACAGCCGGAGTAGAGTATCAAAAATTTTATGAGAATTCTAAAACAATAAATTCTGTTCGTTTTCTAAACTATAGAAATAACAACTATTTTGATGAAACTGGTAAACTAAATCAAGCTTCACATTTTTTAAATTCTGCTGTATTTTTTAAAGATTTATCAGCGCTTTATTATGTTATTAATTACGATTATGTAGATTTAAAATATGGTTTTGATCCTTTAGGGAACGGGAATGCATTAACGCCAGATGAATATCGATTCGGAATTTTTAAGGTTGGATTTAATTCTGCAAATAATCAAAAATTAAGATATAGAGTTAATGTTCAGAAAGGAACCTATTATGGTGGAAAAAGAACAAGTGCTGGTGCGTATTTAAATTATCAATTATTACCAATTGCTAATTTAGAATTGAGTTACGACATTAATAAAATAGATTTAAATAGTTTCGGAAAAGAAACTTTTCATTTAACTCGTTTTACAGGTGAAGTCTTTTTTAACAATCGTTTAAATTGGACTACATATCTTCAGTATAATACTCAAAGAGATAATTTTAGCGTAAACACTCGTTTACAATGGGAATACATGCCGCTTTCTTATATTTATTTGGTGGTTACTGATAATTTCAATCAACATTTAAGTAGACAAAATTGGGGTGTTGCTTTTAAAATGAATTATCGTTTTGATTTTTAGATAAATGAGTACTTTTAAAGAAAACTAATTAAGATGAAAAAAATAATAGTATTAATTGCAATCATTTTCATTCAGAATACATTTGCTCAAACTGAAATAGAAAATATAAATGAAACGTTATTAAATTATATTGAAGGAACTGCAAATGGTGAACCCGATAGAGTTAGAGAGGCTTTTCATGAAAATTTAAATTTGTATCATGTTAAGAAAGATACTTTAGTAACTTGGGTTGGTAAGAAATATGTAAATAATATTAAAAAAGGCGGAAAATCGAATCGTATTGGACGTGTAGTTTCTGTAGATTATGAAAACGATGCAGCTATTGCAAAAATTGAAATTATAATGCCAATTTATAAAAGAGTTTATACAGACTATTTAATGCTTTTAAAAATAAAAGGGAAATGGAAAATTATCCATAAATCTTTTACTTTTATTACATATCGTAAGTAAAAAATAAAAAGCTCGTAATTTACGAACTTTTTATTTTTTACTAATTAACCACCAATTCATATCTCTAGATAATTTGTATCCTAATTTTTCGTAGAGAGAAATTGCAGGGTTACCCCTATTTGTATGGAGAATTGGTAGTTTGTTTTCTTTTAAAATTTCTTTTGTTGTGTAATAAATTAATTGCTTTGCGTATCCTTTTCTTGTGTGTTCTGGATGCGTAACTACAGAACTAATTTCAATAAAATCGTTTGTTTGTAATCTCTGTCCAGAAATTGCAATTAACTTCTTTTCTTTAAAAATGCCAAAGAATTTACCCATTTCAAAACCTCTTTTTTGATAAAAACCAGGCATCACTAACCATATTAAATCATAAACTTCATCAATATGATCTTTAGTCAATAAAATAATTTTTTCTGTTATTTTAACATCAATAAGGTTTTCTAAAACCATTTGACAGCCATTAATTTTCTTTTCTAAAATAATAGTATTAGAATCTATAATTGGAGTTTTGTCTTCTGAAACAAAAAAGAATTTCTCTACTTTTTTTGAATACTCATTTGATGCATTTTTGGTTTTATCAGGATTGTAAAAAGCACCAAAATTATTTATTTCTGGGTTATAAAATTTAACACCATCATATTCAATAAGAAATTTTTTATGAGCTTCTTGTAAAGAGTGCCAAACTGGGTTTTTTAATTTTTCTTGTAAATCTTTCATCAGAAATAAATATATAAAAAAAAGCTCGAAAATTGCGAGCTTTTTTTAAAATATAGTTTAAAAGATCTATGCTAACATTGTAACAGGGTTTTCAATAAACGTTTTTAATGTTTGTAAAAATTGTGCTCCAACAGCGCCATCTACAGTTCTGTGATCGCAAGTTAAAGTCAATTTCATCGTATTACCAACAACTATTTGTCCGTCTTTAACAACTGGTTTTTGTACAATTGCACCAACAGATAATATAGCAGAATTAGGTTGATTTATTATAGAATTAAAGTTTTCGATACCAAACATACCTAAATTAGAAACAGTAAAAGTACTTCCTTGCATGTCTACAGGAGCTAACTTTTTATTTCTTGCTTTACCTGCTAAATCTCTAACACCTGCACCAATTTGAGTTAAACTTAATTGATCTGTGTGTTTAATTACTGGTACTAATAAACCATCATCAACAGCAACTGCAACACCTACGTGTATATGACTGTGATAAATTGTATTTGTATCTGTCCAAGATGTGTTAACTTGTGGATGCTTTTTAAGTGCCATTGCACATGCTTTTACAACCAAGTCGTTAAATGATACTTTAGTTTCTGGAATTGCATTTATGGTTTTTCTAGAAGCCATTGCATTGTCCATATCAACTTCAATATTTAAGCTGAAATCTGGGGCAGAGAATTTAGAATTACCTAAAGACTTGGCAATTGCCTTACGCATTTGAGAATTCTTAACTTCTTCAGAGCTTTCTACGCCAGCAGCAGCTGCAGCTGAAGTAGCAGGAGCGACTTCAATTTTAGCAGCAGGAGTATAATTTTCAACATCTTTTTTAATAATTCTTCCGTTTTCACCAGAACCATTTACATCTGATAAATTAATACCTTTATCAGAAGCAATTTTCTTTGCTAATGGAGAAGCAAAAATTCTTCCACCATTATTATTTGTCGTTGTGTTTGAAGATTTAGGTGCTTCAGTTTTAGCAACTGTTTTTTCTTCTTTCTTTTCAGAAGTTGAATCTGCAGGTTTTTCATCAGAAGTAGATACACCACCACCATTAGCAACAATTGCAGAAACATCTGTTCCGGCAGGGCCAATAATAGTTAATAAGCTATCCACTGGCGCAGTTTCACCTTCTTGCACACCAATATATAAGATAGTTCCTTCATAGAAACATTCAAACTCCATTGTTGCCTTATCAGTTTCAATTTCAGCAAGCATGTCTCCTTCTTCAACAGCATCACCAACTTTCTTTAACCATGTTGCCACAGTTCCGTCAGTCATTGTATCACTTAAACGAGGCATTGTTATTACTTGAACTCCGGCAGGAATTGCAACGACATCATTTGAAGCACTAGTTTCAGAAATAATTTCTACTTTTTCTTCAGTAGCTTCTATTTTTGTTGGTTCTGAACTACCATTTATAATAGCAGAAATATCTTCACCTTCTTCACCAATAATTGCTAATAAAACATCAACAGGAGAAGTTTCACCTTCTTGAATACCAATGTGTAATAAAGTTCCTTCATGGAAAGACTCAAATTCCATTGTAGCTTTATCAGTTTCGATTTCAGCTAAAATATCACCTTCTTCAATTTTATCACCAACACTCTTTAGCCATTTTGCCACAACACCTTCTTCCATGGTGTCGCTTAATCGAGGCATATTTATTATTGTAGCCATATCTTAACTTATAAAAGGATAATCTTCTTGTTCATAAACCATGTCATACATTTGTTGAGTTTCTGGATAAGGAGAGTCTTCTGCGAATTTCTCACATTCGTTTACTTTTGCTTTTACCTCTTTACCTATAGCAGTAATTTCTTCTTCTGTAGCATAATTTTTCTCCTTAATGATATCTAATATCTGTGTTATAGGATCTATTTTTTTATACTCTTCTACTTCATCTTTTGTTCTGTAGTGCTGTGCATCAGACATTGAGTGACCTCTGTATCTGTATGTTTTCATTTCTAAAAATGTTGGTCCATCACCACGTCTAGCTCTTTGTATAGCTTCATCTACAGCTTCAGCAACTTTAATAGGATTCATAGCATCTACTGGTCCACAAGGCATTTCATAACCTAAACCTAGTTTCCATATATCTGTATGGTTTGCAGTTCTTTCTACAGAAGTACCCATAGCGTAACCATTGTTTTCAACAATAAAAATTACAGGTAGTTTCCATAACATAGCCATATTAAATGCTTCGTGTAAAGAACCTTGTCTTGCAGCACCATCACCAAAACAGGTTAATGTTACAGCACCATTTCCTTTATATTTATCTGCAAATGCCAATCCTGCTCCTAATGGAATTTGACCACCAACAATACCATGACCACCATAAAAACCGAATTCTTTAGAAAAAATATGCATAGAACCACCCATACCTTTAGAAGTACCAGTTACTTTTCCATACAATTCTGCCATCACCTTTTTAGGATCTTCTCCCATACCAATTGGTTGTACATGATTTCTATATGCAGTTATCATTTTATCTTTAGATAAGTCCATTGCATGTAATGCACCTGCTAAAATGGCTTCTTGACCATTGTACAAGTGTAGAAACCCTCTTACTTTTTGTTGAATATAAACGGAAGCTAATTTGTCTTCGAATTTACGCCAAAAAAGCATGTCTTTGTACCAATCTAGATAGGTTTGTTTGGTGATTTTTTTCATTCTCTATAATTGTTGTTTGTTGTAAAAATTATAAGCAAATATAATATAATCTAAACACAAAAATAATGGTTTTAAATAGAAAAAAAAAATTGGGTTTTGGGAATTAACTTAAACGATTTCGTTGAGTACTTATTTGTCTTTTGCAATTACTATTGTTGCTTTGGCTCCTGTAGCTAAATTCCATTCATTAGAAGAAAGTAACATACCTGCATCATTATAAACTTTAAAGCCTGCGGTATTTGGTCCGGAAGTTCCTTGATTTAAAGCTTTAAAGGCAATTTTGTTAATGCCAATTTCTAAAGGAATTGAGAATTTTTGATAGCGTTGTTTAAGCACAATATTAACAACTACAGGAATATCATTAAGATAAATGGTAACTCTATCTCCATCTGGATATTGAAAATCTCTGCAAATAATATTTACACTTTTAGAATTTGTTCTAAAACTACCTAAATCTTGATCAATTTTTGGATATACGTATTGACCATTAATTTTTTTAAAACTTTTTAAAAAACGCTCTTCACTAATTTTTGCTTGCGTTTTAATCCCTTTTTTATTTAAATTATCTTCGTCTTGTTTCTTTTTTAGCTTTTCTTGTTCTTTATCGTAGGCTTTTTTAAAGCCGTTAGTGGCATTTAGCTTAATAGAACTTGGCTTTTTTATTACTTTAGAATTATTTAAAATAATTGCTTTTGTTTTTCCTTTTTCTTTGTTATTAGTAGTATTGTCTAATTGAGCAGATAATTGCGAAGTAGATAGAATACAAAGTGTTAAAAGGAAAAATATATTTAGTTGCTTCATTTTTTAGATTTGTTGCTAGCAATAATTTAGCAAATATAATGCCGATTTTAAGTGAAGTTGTTTAGAAATTGTTAAAACTTATTATTCTATGACGAAATTAAAGTATATATTTCGAAAAGGTTCATTCTTTAGAGTGAAATGCCACCATTCATTATCATAAGGTTTAAAGCCGTTTTCTAACATTATTTTACGCAAGTACAAACGATTTTTTTTTGGGAGAGCATTGATTTTTTTATAAAATGGATGCGATTCTACTCCAAAAAAATCATACGAACTTCCCATATCTAATTCTTTGCCGGTTTTTAAATTTACAATAGTTAAATCTGCAGTGCTGCCTCTAGAATGACCAGATTTAGAAGCAATATAACCTTGGTTAAATAATTGTGATTTTGGCACTCGAGGATAATATTCTTTTTTCATAATAGTATCTTCTAATTTTTTCGCCCATTTTACAAAATGATTTACAGCTTCTTGAGGTCTATATCCATCAAATATTTTTAGGCTTAATCCTTTTTTTATTAAAATTTTTTGAACTTTTTTTAATGCGTTTGCGGTTTCTAAAGTAACTATAACACAATTATTCTTGTAACCATCAATTGGTTTACCAATAAAATTATTGTTGGTAAAATATCTTAATTCAGATTGTATAGAAGCATCTATATCGTCTAAATAGACAAAACCTTTTGGTAGACTTTGAGTAGAAGCTGAATAGCTAATTATTAGAAAAAAAAATAGGAGTGCATTTTTCATTTATCAAAAGTACTGAAAATAAAAATTATTAAGTAATTTTGATAACTTATTATGGAAGAACTAACACTTACAACACCCGCACTTTTATTTTCCGCAATTTCTCTAATAATGCTTGCTTATACAAATCGGTTTTTGGCATACGCATCTGTAATAAGAAATTTGCACGATATTTATTTAGAAAAAAAAGATGATTCATTATTAAGACAAATTAAAAATATAAAACTCCGTTTGAATTTAACAAGATGGATGCAGATTTTTGGAATTACAAGTCTATTATTCTGTGTTTTAACAATGTTTTTAATCTATATTAATTTTAACACTATTGCCGTTTATATATTTGGTGGTGCACTTATTCTATTGATAATTTCTCTATCCCTTTTAATAAAAGAAATACAAATTTCTGCACAAGCTTTGCAACATCATATTGCAGATATTGAAGAACATTTAGAGCAGAAGTAATTCTTTATTCTTTAACTCCGTGGTTTTTTGCTGTTTCTAACCAATGTTCAGCAATTCCTTTTGTGTCTGCACCTAAACCTCTAGATAAATGCAATGCTACTGCAATCATTAAAACAGAAGCTTCATGAAGTTCTTGCATTGTTTGTAAACTTCCAAATTGTTCTTGTGCTTTAACTAATAGTAATTCATTATGTTTTTTAGCAAATATAACTGGGTTTTCGGCATCTTCAGTAATTGTTGGAAGCATTAAGCTGTCTATCCAATCTTTACCAATTCTTGCTTCTAGAACTTCTGGAAGTTCGTTTCCTATTATTCTCCATGCAGTTAGTGTTTTTGTGTCTCCAGATTCGGCTAATCCAGAGTCTAGTAATAATTCAAAAGCAATATCTGCAATATTTTGCATTATAATTAAATATTCATCTTGTGCTTTTTCGAAAGGATCTGCTCCTTGACCTTTAATATATTCGCCTACACTAAGTTTAGGTAATTCTAAAACTTCTGCACAATCCGTTAAACAAGGGAAAGAATTACCTTCATAAATATAGTGTGCTTTATCAAACTGAATTTGACGCCCTAACGGATATAAACGACATGCTAATGGACGACCAAGATGAACGCTACAACCAACATTATCTATATACTGACTGCATGCTTGTTGTCTTTTTTCATCTATTTTTCCATTAAAAGTTAATCGAATACCACCAAAATCTGTATATAAATCTCGAAATTCTCTAGCAATAACTTTTTTTTCTTTACTGAAGCGAAACAATTCCCAAGGATTTAACATTACAGCCTTACCAAAACAGCACGTTCCAGATCTAGAGCAAGTTAGTGGTAGTATACTTTTAGAATTGAGTTTAGTTGTTTGCATGCTTTTTTGGTTTTTTTACAAAACATATTTATTATAGATGTCTTCCAATTCTTTTTTTGGGTCATTCGTAATACCTGGATGCGTTTTAGAACTTTGTATAATAGTACTTCTACAAGCAGCTAACCATCTAAATCTATCAGAAATTTCTAATTCACCAATTCGTCCTCCAGATGATTTTCCATCGCAAATTAGTTTCCAAGCATTTAAATAATCGTTTAAAACATCTAATTCAACTTCAGAAGAAAAAGCATTTAATTTATCTTTATTGATGTTGTATTTTATGCCAAGAAATTTTTTTCTTTTTGAAAAAAGAATAACGCCTACATTAAAGAATTCTTCTCTTTCTACTTTTGGTACCACTCTAATTATGGCAAATTCAAATGTACATTTACCTTGCATCGTTGGCTTCTTTAACTAATAAATCTATATTCGAAATTCTTGTATTTATGTATTGAATATAAGCTTCTCTAATTTCGTAAGTACTCAAAGAATCAGCTTCACTTAACAACCAATTTTCTGGTATGCTAGAAACAATTTCATTAATTTTAGTTTCATTTAATAATTCTTTAATTTCTATTGCTGCTTCACTTAAATTAGTTGCCTTTTGTAAAAGAACATGGTCTTTAATCAACGGAAAAGTTCTGGTTAAATGGTTTTTCCAAGTTTCCCAATTATGATGAAAATAGAAACTCGCTCCATTATCAATAATCCATAATTCATTATTCCAATTTAATAAATTTGTGTTTTTTGCGGTTCTATCAATATTACTAATAATACTGTCTAATAAAACCACCTTTGAAGCGATTTTGGTATCTACTTTAGATACTAAAGGATCATAAGTAATTGCGCTTGATAAAAAGTGCAAGCCTAAATTTAAACCGACACTAAACTTTAATAAATCTTGAATTTCCTCATCTGGTTCTGTTTTGCTAAATGAATCGTCTAGATTCATAAAAACAATTTCCGGAACTTTTAAACCAATTGCTCTTGCTAATTCTCCACCAATAAATTCAGCAATCAATGCTTTTTTTCCTTGTCCTGCACCTCTAAATTTTAAGACATACAGAAAACCATCATCTGCTTTAACAATTGCAGGTAATGATCCGCCTTCTCTTAAAGGATAAATATATTGAACAACATTAACTGTTCTAATATCAATTTTATTCATAAATTTTTAATAGAAAATCTGTTCGTTTATTTGGATCAATTTTAACGCTAATGTTAGAATTAAACTTCCGTTAAACATAAGCGAAAGATACTTAAAAACGTATTCAGAAAAAAATATAATAAGATTCTATAATAAAGATGTTGTTCTGTGAAATAGAAGAGATGCTAAAACATATTAGTTAGATATCTAAATAAGTTTAATGTAAAAAAGTAAGCGTCGTTTTATTACAAAACGACGACTTACCAAGTAAACTAATAAAACCAAGTTTTAGTACTAATATTAGAAGTTAGCTTTCTAATAAATTTTTATTCAGAGTAAGGTTTATGATTATAACTCAATACTCTTTTTAATTTCCATTTGTTATTTTCTAAAACCCAAAGGTGTGTAAAATTTGCAATACCTACAGTTTTCATTTTACCATCAATTTTCTGTTGAAAAATATGTTTCCCTTTCTGAATTGCTCCATAAAGTTTGTTGTTTTCTTTCATTTGAAAAACGGATAAAGAATTTTCAACAAGTTTTCTTTTATTCATTCCAGGATTAGAACAGACATTGTTTTTTAGGGCATCCATAAAACCTTTTCTATCTTGTACACCTGCTACATCATGATAAAATTCAATGTCTTTAGCAATAATAGGTTCTAATTTTTCTAGTTCACATTTATTAAACCCTCTTTGAAAAAGAATACTGTCTTTTGTTTTTAAAGTTTTATATAAACCAGCATTTTTATCTACTTGCGCATTTGTTACTAAAGAAAAAAGAAACAAAAAAATTGCAATTAAAATTTTTATAATAAGTGAATTTTTGAAAGGTTCTAAAAAGGAATTCATAGTTGGTTAGTTTGATTGATTAGAATTCTATTTGGCAGAAATACTTCCGCCAGAAGAAGACTTTTTAGTTATTTTTTTTGGATTACCTTTAAAATCGATATCTCCACCGCTTGTTGCTTTTGCTTCTAATTTTTCTGATGCATGAATGTTAATGTCTGCTCCACTAGTCGCTTTTGCAAGTGTGTTTTTGCTTTCTAATGCATAAGCATCAATAGAAGAACCACTTGTAGCGTTAGAAGCATGGTTGGTTGTTGTGCCAGAAATTTCAATGTCAGAACCACTTGTAGAATTTGTTTCTACACTTACCGCGTTTACAGAAATTCTAATATCTGCGCCACTTGTTGCTGTAATAGAAATTTCATCTGTTTTAATTGCATCTTTGGCGTACACATCACTACCACTTGTTGCTCTAAGTAAATCTAAATTCTTAATGGTAACATGTACTTTTCTTGCTTTCGATTTCCAAATACTTTTTTTTGAATAGACTTTTAGAACTCCGTCTTCAACTTCAGTCATAATAATATCATGCAAATTTTCATCTGCTTCTACCGTTATTTGATTTTTAGAACCTTGTGTTATATACAAGTCTATACCTGTACTTACTTTGATTCCTGTAAAATTTTCTGATGTTTTTCTATCTTGAGTAACAACATTTCTGTTACCATTTATTCGGTTAAACATATCTACTCCACAAGAAGTAAAAATAGTTGCTACAAATAAAACTGCTATAATTTTTGTGATTGAATTTTTCATGAGTTTGGTTTTGTTTTAGATTTATTACGTTTCAAATGTCTATTAATAGACGCTTTAAATCAAAGTTTGGTTACTCAATTGTTGGTTTTTATTACTGAATTGTATTAAATAGTTTCATTATCATTAGATTCTTCCTCAGTTTCCTCTTCGACTTCTACTTTGCAATCTGTACATTTTAAGGTTTCATCTGTCATTATATAATGATGATTTGCCATTTCTTTGTCATAAGTATCTGTTGTGTTGTCTACATTAGATAAGAAGTTTTTTACTGAATGATCAAAATAAACAGTAGTACTTTCCGGAAGAAAAACTGTAATATTTATTTCTTCATCTTTCCAAAAGTTTTTAAAATTTGATAAAAAGAAAGCATCAAAAATAATTGTATTGTCTATAATTTCGTATTTATATTTAATTTTATCAGCATTTTTATTTGCACGATTTCTACTTTTTCCAAGAGATTCTTTTTGAACAATCATGTATGTTTCATTAGAATTACTCTTTTTTACATCCACTTTAATATTTCTTGCAAAAGTCATTGTTCTGTTATTAACTTCAACTTCGTGTTTACGTGTACTTCTTGTTAAATTATGTTGATAATAAATGTTATCATCATTAACCATTTTTAAAGTAATAGTATCATTTGCTGCAATATTTATGTAGCTTTTCTTTACTGTTTGTCCGTAGTTAGAATGCGATGTACCAAAATCTAATCCTGTAAAAATTAGCCCTAAAAGTGCAATAATCCAAATACCTAATAAAGTTAAAGATGTAGCTTTACTTAATTGTTTTACGCTGCTAGACAGTATTCTTAATCCTAAAACAAATAAGATTAAAAACGGAATTCCAACTAATAAAAACCCAAATGTGGTTAGTAGCCATTTTGGTAGAACCGAGTCATAGAAAAATGGTGGATACTGTAAAAATTGTCCATCAACATTTAACCATTCTAAACTTCCTACAGAAAACCCTCCAATAATTAGAGATAAAATAACAGCAGCTGCAATAAATACTAAAAGAACTCCAATAAATTTCCCTATCACTTTAAAAAAGACAAGAACAATTTTACCGATTACATTTAGAAAATCTTGTAAGCCATTATTTTTTTTGGTCTTTACTGAAAAAGTTTTACTCATTTTTTCAGAAAACTCATTGGCACCATTTTTAATTTTTTCTGATGCTTTGTTGGCAAATTCAGTTACATTCTCAGATACATTATCAAATTCTTCACGAATCTTTTTCTCAATATTATCTATGTTTACTGGCTCACCTTCCATCTGCAATTTTTCTGCAGTGGTTTTAGCTTCGGGTAATAAAATCCATAGAATAATATACACAAGAACTCCAAAGCCTGCTCCAAAGAAAAGTGCTAATAAACCAAGACGAATCCAAATTGTATCTACATCAAAATAATGTGCAATACCAGATGCAACTCCACCTAAAAATTTATCATCTCCATCTCTAAATAATTTTTTACCAGATGCACTGTTTCTTTTGTAAGAATAACTAGCATCATTATAAGATTCTTCTGCTTCTGTATAATCTTCTGGCTGACCCATTATTACAATAATATCATCAATATCACTTTCGTTTACAACTTGTCTTGCATCTGTAATTTTTTCTGATAAAAGTTCACTTATACGTGCTTCAATATCTGCAATTATTTCATTTTTTCCTTGAGGATCATCGCTTAACGATTTAGAAATCGATTCTAAATATCGTTTTAATTTCTGATAGGCAATTTCATCTATGTGGAAGAAAAACCCGCCTAAATTTATATTTATTGTCTTATTCATCTGTAGTTGGTTTTGTGCTAATTACTTGGTTTACTGAACTTATTAAATTACTCCATGTTTTGTCTAATTCTTTTAAAAACATGCCTCCGTTTTCTGTTAAAACGTAATATTTTCTAGGTGGTCCAGAAGTAGATTCTTCCCATCTGTAAGTTAATAAGCCTGCGTTTTTTAAACGTGTTAATAACGGATATATGGTTCCCTCAACCACAATCATATGTGCACTTTTTAATGTTGAAAGGATTTCAGAAGTATATGCATCACCATTTTTTAAGATGGATAAAATGCAATATTCTAAAACACCTTTTCGCATTTGTGCTTTTGTGTTTTCTATCTTCATTTATTTTATGAATTTTATTGTGAATGGATATTTATAATTTTCTCCTTCTTTTGCTTTTAATGCAGCAATAATTACTAAAGCCATTCCTATTAAATATACAATTCCTGCAATAGATCCTAAACCTAAAAAGCCGAATATGTTTTCTGTATTAAAGTTGATGTCTACATGATTAAAATTATCGAAATTATTAAAACCTCTAAAAAAGTTGCTAATAAAAAAACCGCCAACAAATAATGTTAGTATAAACACATAAAGCGAATAACTAATATTAAAATTTACTGCTTCTTTACCTTGTTCATCTAAAAAAGCACTTCTGTCTTTTAAAGTTTGCCACGCAATTAAAGGCGTAATAATATTACCAAAAGGAAATATAAAACCTGCAAATGCAGATATGTGGATTAAAAATGCGTTGGTGTTTTCTTTGTTTTGTGTCATGATTTATAAACTATATAATACTTTCTTATGCAAATATATATCTTTAAAAAGGTATTATGCAATACATAGTACTATCATTAACATTTAATTAACATTTGTATTGAAGCTTAAAATCAATTAAAAAAGCTTTGTATGTATTGTTATTGTTGAGTTTTTGTTTCATTTATTTTAACTATATTGCAGCCGTTATTATTTTTTATAAAAATTATTTATCTCAATAAAAATGAAATTCACGCCATTTAAAGTCAACTTTTTTAACCTAATAAAACTTCCTTTAGCCTATTTGGGTGGAGTTAGAGTGCGTACAATTACAGATAAAGAGGTGGTAGTTTCTATAAAACATAGATGGATGAATCAAAATCCGTTTAAAAGTATGTTTTGGGCGGCACAAGGAATGGCTGCAGAAATGCCAACTGGTATTTTGGTAATGAAAGCAATAGACGATTCTAAACGAAAAGTATCTATGTTAGTTACGCACCAAGAAGCAGATTTTTTTAAGAAAGCTATAGGAAGAATACATTTTTCTTGTACTGGTGGAAATGAAATTAGAGTGGCAATACAAAAATCTATAAAAACGGGAGAAGGACAAGTAATTGTTTTAATTTCTGAAGGAAAAAATAAAGATGGAGTAGTAGTTTCTAGATTCCAATTTCATTGGAGTTTACGAGTTAAAAAATAGATTTTTTAACTCGTTTTTTGAACAGGTTCGCTAACGGTTAGGCTATGGTTAGTACGGGATTTCGAAGGACTGAACTTTCGATTAAGCACTTAGCCAAATTTTTAATTTTTTCTTTATTTTAATAGACACGCAAAATTGAAAATTTTGCGGACTTTGTTCAAGGCACTTCACTTTGGATTAAGTACCAAAACCCGTATTAACTATAGCCATTGTTAGCAATTGTATTTGTTCTAATTCCTTTCTGCATTATCAATTCTTCTATGTAACATTGAAGCCATAGTCATAATATCTAAAGCATCTTTTTCTTCTATTTCCCAATGAATTTTCGGTGCGTGAGCAGTTGTATTTCTAAACATTCCAAAAAATCCAATTAATAGATTTGAAAATCCTTTTTGTTCACTTTTTTTCGTTTCATTAGATAAATCATTAATTTTTAAAATCGGATTATTTACAGTAAATGCTGAAACAACAAGAGAATTTCCGTCATTTGTTAATCCTGTTCGTTGTCTTATTTTGTCAGCAACACTTTTAGTCGCTTCAAAAACTGCGTGAAAATAATTTTCTTGTAATAATTCTGATTTGCAAAACACTAAAATATCTGAATGTACATTTCTTTCATTCAATTTAGTCAAAAGTGAAGTTGCTCTTTGTTGAGCATCAGAGATAGTTTCTGATTTTTTTATTTTAGAGAATTTTCCATTTTCATTAAGTCTTAGACTTATAAAAGACAAAATTTGATTTAGTTCAGAACGTCTTTCTTCAAATAATTCTTTCGCATTTATAAAACGTGATGGATGATATGATTTTTGAATAAGTTTTAAAATACTGTTTGAACAACCTGTCCTGTTTTGCACTTCAATACAAGAGTTGTATAGTCTTTTCCATTTTGTCATTTCAGGATTTACGTCTTTCATTTTAGCGTCAATAATTGCTTTATTTAATTCGCTTCCTGTCAAACCTTGTGACGTATCAGCAACAACTTTACATATACTTTCCAATATGCTTGGTTCTATTACTGATATTTTTTTACTCATTTGTTCCTTGGTTTTATATAATTGCTAACGTTAACACGAATATAAGGTCGTTTTAATGACTTATATTCGTAGTTAGCGAAGTTAACAGAATTTAAGTTTAGAAACAAACCAAACAAACCACTGGAAAACTACTTCAATTTATTTTTATTGGTATGCAAAACAAAAGTTGCATTAAAACCAAAATGAAAATTCGGGTCGTTAAAATTAAAGTTATTTGTAGTTTGGGTAATAAAAGTATCTTCAGCAAAGTTTCTAGCATTTGTTACATGAAATTGTAGCAGTAAATGACTTAATTCCCAATTTACACCAACTGTAAAAGCATTGTAGGTTGCTATAGATTTTAAAGGATTTGCAACATAATAATATTCTGAAATTATTGATGCATGTCCACCAATTTTATGTCTTCCGCTAAACCCAATTGCAAATTGATTGTTAGGATCGTCTTTAGCAGTATTTGCTGCTCTATGAATAAGTGTTGGTGCTATTTGTAAAGAAAGTTTACTGTTAAATTTTCTTGCTATTAAAACCTGGCTCGTAAATGCATATTTATTTTTAGATGAATTTCCTGAATATAAACCAGCATTTTTAATAGTTACTTTTCTATGAGAGATTCCTTGAAACAACGTTACACTAACTGGTGCTTTTTTAGAATTTCTTTGTTGTTTTATCAATTTATATTTTAAAGTTCCATCAGAAATTTTATCAAAAGTTGTATAGCCAATACCAACCGTAAAATTATCTGATATTGCAAAGTCCAAACCAAAACGAGTGCTAACTTTATCAGCCAAAAAACGTTGTCCTTTAAAGTTGGGAATGTTCCAATATCTATTATACATAGAAATTTCTAAAGCGCCTTTTTTTCTGGTTTCTATAGATTGGCCTAACGCAATTCTTGTTGTTTTAAAAGTGGCAATTTCATAAACTGGTTTGTCTGGGAATTCGTTCTCTAATTTCTCTAATAAACCTTGTGCTTTTATGGAAGAAACGCAGAGTATAAACATCAAAAAAACGAGTTGATATGTTCTTTTATTCTTCATAAGTTTGGTATTTAAAGCTGAATTTTACTGAAATACTTTTGGCAATATTACTAGATAGTATTGGTGGTATTTTAATGTCGAAATCTTTTACTAAAAGATTAAAATCACCAGATAAGGAATACGTTCCATTATTGTTTTCGATGGTGGTTTTAATATCTATTTCTTTTTTAATTCCATGAATGGTAAGTTTACCGCTAATAATTCTGGTTTGCGATTTTTCTTGAGGATTAAAATCAATTATTTTCCCTTCAAAATTTGCTTTTGGATGTATGTCTGACTCAATATAACTTTCATTAAAATGCTCGTACATTAAATCTTTTTTAAATACAAAAGCACGCATTAACATACTAATAGCTATCTCTGAAGTGTCTACATCTAAAATGCTTAAAACTTGATTGTTCTTTGCTTCAATATTTTCTACAGATGTATAGGAGAAAAAAGAAATTTGTCCTTGACGGGCAATAAACTGATTTTCTTTGGAATTGAAATCAGTCAAAAAAGTGATTAATAAAAATAAAGGTAAAATTTTATTCATAAATTTCTATGTGACAATTTAAAAGTACAACATCTTTTAAGAACCCTTTGCAAATTCCTTTTACTTTTATTTTTTGATTGGTTTCTAGCTTTTTTACTTTCTGTAGCTGACTTGAATGCACATCGCAAATAATGCCAGAAGTTTTGTTTTTACTATACAATATTACAGTATTTCTATTGTTTAAAAAAGTAACTTCTTTAACAAAACCAACTACTTCAATTATTTTACCTGCATATAACTCATTTGCATCATCTTCATTAGAAATAAAATTGGCTACTAATTCCTCTGAATTTAGAGAAATTTCAGAGTTTACTTTTTCTAAATTTTGATTAGAATTTGTAAAATAAGGTAGCATATAATAATATCCGTTTATAAATAATAAAGCGATAACTAGAATATAAAAAGGTGTGTTTTTTTTCTTCATTATTAAAGATGCTTTCTCTTTCTCAAAGAAACTCAATTTATGCATTCTTTTTACTTAAAAACTACATTAAAGGGAAAAAACGGCTTTAAAGAGGAAACATAGAAAGTGAAAAAATAAAGAATTGTAGTATATTTCAACCTTTTAAAACTCTCATGAAAAAAGACAAACTTTACTTTTTAACGTTTTTATCTATTGCTATTGTTTTTCTATTAATAGCTTCAATTGCATCTAAATACTTTATAAAAGTAAGTGCAAATCAATTAATAGAGGTTCAGGTAGAATCTAGTAAAAGAGAAGCAAATGAAGTTGCTAAATTTATAGAATTTCAGTTATCATCTGGTATTCCTAAAGAAAAAATAATTGCTAATGTGCAACAAATCATTCAAAAGACAAATACAGATAGTTGGTTTGTAAGTATTTTTAACTGGAGTGGTAAAGAGGTTTGTCATCCAGATATTACAAAGGTTGGTTTGGCTGTAAATTCTAATAAAACCTTATTATCTTCTTTAAAAGAGAAAAACAGTTCAGAAGATTTGTATGATTTATTGGTGAATAAAACTTCTATAAAAGGGAATATACCGTCAGAAATTATTCATATCTCACCTATAAAAAAATCAGATTTAATTGTTGCAGCAAATGTTAATATCAAAAGTATAATTGCACAAATGAATACTTTAAAAACAAATTTTTATCTCATATTCTTAATTATGGGAGTCTTAATAATTGTTTTATCTTTTATTGCTGTAAGAGTTATTGGTAGTGCTTATGAAAAACAATTGGAATTAAAAAATTCTACTTTAGCATCGGAAGTAATAAACCTTTCTAAACTAAATACAGATTTGATTACTTATAAAGAAAAAGTGGTCGAGGTTGCTAAAGAGGTTACTTTGGATGATACTTCTGATAAAAGTAAAAAAAGAATTCTTACTTATATGAGAAATGAGTTGGTACCAATACCAATTAAAGACATTGCGTATGTGTATACAGAAAATACAATTACATACGTTGTTTGTTTTGATGGAAAAAAATCGACCACAAATGCTAGTTTAGATGATATGTCTACAAATTTAGACAGCACTTTGTTTTTTAGAGCAAACAGACAGTTTATAATTAGTATTGCAGCTATTGATAAAATTATAAAGTATGGAAACAGTCAACTTAAAATTTTATTGCATTCAAAAACATCAGAAGAAATAATCATTAGTAAAAATAAAGCTGCGGAATTTAAACAGTGGTTAAATATTTAGCATTATTTATTGATAAATAGGAATCTATTTTAATGCTTTTTTTTCCTTTTTAACCAATTTTATTTCCCTTTCAGGTAATTTAAGAGTGCTTAAACCCTTTTCTATTAGTTACTTTACAGTATTAATAATAAAACCATAAATATGAAAGTCAATTTAAAATTCAGAAAAGAAATACTCTTATTGTTTTTAGGAATCTTTTTAACTTCTTGTATTTCTCATATAGAAGAACAGCTAATAGATGAAGGAGGCGTAGTTGCAAAAGTATCATTTAAAGACAATGTAAAACCTATTGTAGATGCCAAGTGTACTTCATGTCATTCACCAAGTGGAGGAACTTCACCAGATTTAACAGGTTATGCCAATGTTAAGGCTAAAGCAGATAGAGTTAAGGCACGAGTTGGTAATGGAACAATGCCACAAAGTGGCCCTTTACCTCAAGCACAAATGGATATTATTTTAAATTGGGTAGATGAAGGTGCTTTAGATAATTAAAAAAAAACACATGAAAACAAAAAAAATAATTATCTCAATTTTTATTTTAGGATTTATTGGCGCATTTGTTGCGTATAAGATGTATAACAAGCCACATGTTAACGTTGCAAACGAAAAAGCTGACATAACATTAACTGCAAATAAAATTTTAGCAGATTTTTCTACAGATGAAACTACTGCAAACACAAAGTATTTAGAAAAAATAGTACAAGTTAAAGGTGTTGTTTCTAAAGTAGAGGTAGAAAACGAAATTGGAATTATCACTTTAGAAACAAATGATGAGTTTGGAAGTGTTATTTGTCATTTAACACCTTTGGCATCGAAAAATATAACAAAGATTAAAGAAAGACAAGAACTCGTATTAAAAGGAATTTGTACAGGTTATTTAATGGATGTAATTTTAGTTAAAAGTATAATTATTAATAAAAAATAAAAAACATGAAAAATATATACACAGTATTTATTTGTCTTTTTTTGGTTTCATTTACAAATATGCAAGGTAAATTTTTAACCAAAAAAGGAACTATTACTTTCTTTTCTGAATCGCCAATGGAAAATATTGAAGCTAAAAACAGTCAAGTTTTAAGTATTGTAAATACTTCTAACGGACAAATGGCAATTTCTATTTTAATGAAATCTTTTATGTTCGAAAAAGCATTAATGCAAGAACATTTTAATGAGAATTATGTAGAATCAGACAAATATCCAAAAGCAATTTTTAAAGGAAATATTTTAGATTTTGATAAAATTACAGATTCTGAAACTAAAGTAAAGGTTAAAGGGAAGTTAACCATACATGGTAAAACAAAAGAAATTACAATTGAAGCAACAGCAAAAAGGACAAAGGATGCGATTGTAATGTTAGGAGAGTTTTTTGTGGATTTAGCAGATTTTGGAGTAGAAATTCCTTCAGTGGTAAAAGACAATATTGCAAAGAAAATAAAAGTGAACTTTAATTTCTATCATCAACTATACAAAAAATAAAAAATGAAAAAAATATTTCTAACCACACTGGTGATTTTAGTTAGTTTACAAATTTCTGCACAAGACGATTTATTAGATCTTTTAGATAGTGAAACACCAGAAACAGAAAATATAGTTTCTGCTACTTTTAAAGGTACAAGAATTGTAAACGGACATTCTATAGAAAACAGAAAAGACAAAGAATTAGAGTTTATAATTGCCCATAGATTTGGGGCAATTAATAATGGTGTCGAAGATTTATTTGGTTTAGATATTTCTAACATTCGTTTTTCTTTCGAATATGGGTTAACAGATAATTTAACAGCAGGTTTAAGTAGGGCAAGTGTAGAAAAAACGTACGAAGGTTTTTTAAAATACAGTATGGTAAGGCAAAAAACGGGTGTAAATTCTTTTCCTTTTGCAATCTCTCTTTTTGGGAGTATCGCCGCTAAAAGTGAAAAAGCAATTCCTGGTAGCGAAAGAACTTTTGCAGAAAGTTTATTTTACACAGCACAAGTTTTAATGGCAAGAAAAGTAAACTCTTCTGTATCTTTTCAATTAACACCAACATATATTCATAGAAATTTAACGGCTATAAATGCAGATCCTCATAATATTTTTGCATTAGGTATAGGTACAAGAGTAAAGTTGAATAAAAGAGTTTCTTTAAATGCAGAATATTTCCCTCAATTTAATAAATTAGAATCTATTGATTCTAGAAATTCATTGGCTTTTGGTATCGATATAGAAACTGGCGGACATGTTTTTCAGATTATTTTAGCAAATTCTAGAAGAATGGTAGAAAAATCTTTTATAACAGAAACCACTGGTAATTTCTTTGGGGGTGATATTCATTTGGGTTTTAATCTTTCTAGAACTTTTTAGAGTACTGTTATTACAATTAAGAATAAAAGAGTAGTATCATTTTTCAAGCAAAGTAAAGTGGATTGTTGTGTTTTACACTCTTTTTAAAAAAAACTCACAACAATTTACTTTTATTAAATTAAACAATAACAACTTACTTTTCATATACAGCAAACTCACTATAAAGTTTGCAGGGATTCTTTTTTTTATTCTGAAAGAAACATATGAATTAAAGTTAATAAAATTGAAAGTAATGTTTCAAAGAATTTATAAAGTAAACGGAGAAGACGTAAACGATTTTATGGTGATGCAAAATGCAGCTTATTTAAGTTATTCATCTAAACTCGTAGAAACGTTTTTGTTTGTAAATGGTTTTACAAAGTTAAAAATGAATACATTAAAAGTTGGTATTCAAAAAAACAACGATCAGATAATTCAGCATCAACAACTCTTCTTTACCCAAGATTTTTCTGTAAAATTAGAATTTAAAAACATAGGTTTTTGTGCACAAAAAATGAATATAGCTATTCACTTCTATAATGAGAAACAAGAATTATGCGCCACAGTTGTTAGAGAAATTTATTGGTTCGACTATAGTTCTTGGCAAACTGTTTCTCCACCAAAATCAATAGCAAAATACTTTTTACAAGAAGATGTTTTTAGTAGAGTAGGATAGTAGTTTTTTAAAGTTAGATTTAGTGCAAAAAAAACCAAGCATTTGCTTGGTTTTTTTTTGTTTATGAGTGAAGAGTTTATTTCTCACTATTTTTAATTCTATCTATATATTCTTGAAAGCTTTTACCATAAACAGAATTTTTAACTTTTTCTGATAAAGAATTATTTACAGTATCTAACATTTTTAAACTTGCATCATACATTTCTGTTAAACCAATATATGGTATTGCTTCAGAATCTGAATTTGTAATTGCAAAATTTGCTGTAAATAAAATTCTTCTTTTGGTTAGTTTTAAATAATCTTTTTCTAATTGCGCCACTAATGCTTGGTCGTTTGCTTTTTTAGCTTCAAAATCTTTTTTAATAAACTCTAAACGTTGGTTTTGAAACTTACCTTTTATTTTATAAAATTTATCTAAAACTTCTTGGTTTTTAGAACCAGTTATTTCAGGAGAAAAACCAAATTGTTCTACTTTATCATTGATTGTAATATTTCCTTGCTCACCAAAGAAAAGAATTCTTTTGTTAGTTGTATTTCCATCAAAAGTTAAATAATATAAAACAGGAGAATCAACATTGTCTGTTAATAAAAATTTATCACTACCTAATAAAGATACAGAATCTACAGAAACCAAAACTGTATCCTGCATTTTTTGTAGATAAAGTGTTCCTTTCTTTAAACCTTTAATAGTTCCTTGTACTAACATATTACCTTCTTTTTTAGAAGTACATGCAAATACTAAAATAGAGAATGCTAAAACAGCTATAGTTTTCTTCATTGAAATTGAATTTTGGTCTGCAAATATGCTCATTTTATTTAAACCTTTGAAGCTAATTCTAATAAAATAGTACACAAAATTGCGCCTACAGTACCAATTGCATATCCAAAAACAGCTAAAAGGACACCAACTGTTGCTAAAGAAGGATGAAAAGCTTGTGCTACAATAGGTGCCGAAGCTGCACCACCAACATTTGCCTGACTTCCTACAGCTAAAAAGAAATAAGGAGCTCTAATTAATTTTGCAACTAATATTAATAACCCAGCATGGATTGCCATCCAAACAACACCAATTGCAATTAAACCAACGTTATCAAAAATCATTGTTAGATCCATTTTCATACCAATAGTTGCAACTAAAATGTAAATAAAAATACTTCCAATTTTACTTGCGCCAGCACCTTCGTAATTTTTTGCTTTTGTAGATGATAAAATAATAGCAACAATTGTAGAAATACTAATTAACCAGAAAAAACCAGACCCTAAAAAAGAGAAAATATTACGCCAAGTTTGAGATTCTAATGAAGCTACAAAATCAAAAAAGAATTCACTAGCATATTTTGATGCAAAATGACCAAAACCAACTGTACCAAAAGCAATTGCTAACATAATCATGAAGTCGGTTAAAGTCGGATTTCTTTTTACTTTTTGAGAAAATTGAGAAACTTTTTCTTTCAATTCCTCAATTGCAGAAGTATCAGCTTTTAACCACTTATTTATTCGATCTTTTTTACCAATTCCTATTAATAAAATCGCCATCCAAATATTAGCAACCACAATGTCCACAAACACCATTCCACCATATTTTTGCGGATTGTATTGGTAAATTTCTAACATAGCAGTTTGGTTTGCACCACCACCAATCCAGCTTCCTGCTAGTGTAGAGAGTCCTCTCCAAACTGCATCAAAATCTGCGCCACCAACTGTTTCCGGAGAAAAGATAGAAATTAATAAAATAGCTATTGGTCCACCAATAATAATCCCTACAGTTCCTGTAAAAAACATAATTAATGCTTTAGAGCCCAAATTAAATATTGCCTTTAAATCGATACTTAACGTCATTAACACTAATGCTGCAGGCAGTAAAAAACGACTAGAAATATAATATAATTGAGATTTTCCTTTTAATATTTCTCCAGCTGCATTTGTAGTTTCCCATTCCGGAGAAATAATACCTGCAGTCGTAAAGATTGCAGGAATAAAATATGCCATAAATAAACCGGGAACTATTTTATAAAATTTAGGCCAAAAACCGGTAGTCTTACTTTCTGTGTAAAACACAAAGCCTAATGAAACCATTAGAATTCCAAAAACAATGGCATCATTTGTAAAAGTTGGTGTAGTCATAATTTATTTTTTTTTTTTTGAAAAATCAGTATTTAAAATAACTCCTAATTGTAGTCTTTTAAGAGTTTTTATTGGTTGTTTAATTTGAAAGTAACCCATTTTTAATTTAATGTTACTGTTTAATTTGTTAATAAAACCAGCACCAGTCCAGTTTTGAGCAAAAGTTTTACTGCTATTTAAATTTAAAAATATTTCATTAAAAACATAAGTACTCCAGGTTTTTGAAATTGGATAGCTCACATTTAAATTATAACGAAACCAATTTTGAAATTGATCTGTATTTAAATTTTTATGAATAAAACGTTGTTCTAATCTAAAACGATGTCCTGCAGTAAATTGACCCCAATTAGATTTTAAATTCAAATCTTCATAAAAACGATACTCATATAAATTTACTGAAGGAATGTCATAAGCCAAATCTCCAGTAGCATAACTTACACCTAAAGTAAGATTTTTTTTTGTTAAAAGCATAATTGACTCCTAATCTATAAATTTCTTGTTGAAATTCACTTGTTACTTCAAAATATCTAAAATGAGCCATTGTTTTTAATGAATATTTTTCTGATAACTTATGTTAGCCATTGTACATATACCAAGCACCTAATTGATTTTCTTCAGATTTTTGAGCTTTAGTATTATGAATGAAAAAACTTAAACACAATAAGAGAATTATTTTACACATATTTTAATTTGTTGAATGTGTTTTAGTTTCTTTAAAAGGCGAAATTATAATATTTTCTGTGGATGCTTTATATTCAATCCATTCTTTATTAAAGAAAGTATTTGTTTCGGAAACAACTTTTTTAAATTCTTCTTTAAATTGATTCATTAAAACAGTTTCTGTTGAAGTTTGCTCACCAAAACGAGAACGAATATATCTACTTGCTTGTCCAAAACGTTGATTTACTGTAATTTCAGGATTTCTAGTAATTCCTTGTCTTTTATCAATAGTTCCTAAATATTTTGCAATTAAACTATCAATTTTTTTAATAATTTTTGTTGATGATTTTATTTCTGTTTTATATTTCTCCTTATCATCTTTACTTAATTTAGATTTTATGGAACTTGCAGTGTTTTTACTTTCTACCAATTGTTTTACAACGTTTGCAATCTTTTCTTGATAAGTTTCTAATTCTTTACTTGCATTGTATTTCTGATTTATGGCTGCTTTAGAAATTTGTAATCTAGGGTCAAATTCAACTTTAATACTTTGTTCAGAAACTTTATTACCAAATGTCATTTTTAAACGATATTCTCCTGGTTTCACCAAAACTCCTCCAGGTTCTCTAGTAGGTTTTTTAATCCTTCTAGAAGCTCTCGTAACTCCTTTTTCTCTTAAATACCAATTAGTTTTATGAACACCACTTTCTTTCGGTGTTTTAAATTTTAAAGTTCTTATTTGTCTTGTTCCATCAAAAATTTCTAACTTTATTGAATCAAATTTAACTTTGTTTTTATTCTTTTTAGAGTCTGTTTCTTCTTTCTTTTTGTCTCTTTTTTCTGATTTCTTTTTTTCAGGAACATCAACATAATAAGAAATAATTGCACCACGTTTTCTGTTTTCACCTTGATACATTGCATCTGCGCCAAATCTACTTCCTGTAGGCTGCTGACTTGCTGCTTGATATGCAGTTGGAGGAGCAAATAAGTGCATTTTTTTAGAAGAAATATTTCCGCTTGCAATTGCTCTTAAAGGGCGAATATCGTCTAAAACCCAAGCAGCTCTACCAAAAGTTCCGATAATTAAATCATGTTCTCTTGGGTGAATTGCCAAATCTTTTACAGGAACAGTAGGAAAACCTTCTGTCCATTTTATCCATTTATTTCCTGCATCAATAGAAATGTATAATCCATCATCAGTTCCCAAAAACAATAGGTTTGGTTCAATAGGGTCTTCAATTATAGATAAAACATAACTTTGCACATCATTTTCACTTACAATACGTTCCCATGTTTTTCCATAGTTTTTTGTTCTATATGCATACGGAGTATAATTAAATCGACGATAATCATTTGCTACTAATAAAGCCTCTCCTTTGTTTTTATTGGATGCTTTAATTTGTGTAATCCAAGAATTTGTAGGTAAACCTTTTATGTTTTTAGAAACATTAGTCCAAGTTGCTCCACCATTTTTTGTAATGTGTACTTGACCATCATCAGTTGCTGCCCATAACATATTTTGCTCTAAAGGTGAAGGTTCAACAACTAAAACGGTACAGTGATTTTCTGCACCTGTTGCATCCATAGTTAAACCACCACTTTCTGCTTGTTTTAATTTTTCTGGATTATTGGTAGATAAATCTGGAGAAATTACTGTCCAAGTTAAACCTTTATCTGTTGATTTATGAATAAATTGACTTCCGAAGTAAAGAGTTGAATTATCAAAAGGATCAATATTAATAGCTGCATTCCAGTTGAAACGTAATTTTACATTTGCATCCTTATGAGTTGGTTTTACACCGTAATTATTTCCAGTTTTATGGTCATATCTGCTTACAAAACCTTGCTGACTCATAGACCAACCATAACGAGAATCGTCTTTGTCTGGAACGACATCAAAACCATCACCAAAACTAATTTCTTGCCAATAAGAATTTCTAATTCCTTGTGCTTTCCAAACATAGGCAGGTCCTCTCCAAGAACCATTATCTTGCATTCCACCATATACATTATAGGGATATTCATTATCTACATTAATATGATAGAATTGTGCCACAGGAATATTTCCTATAAAACGCCAAGATTTACCACCATCTTTAGTAATATTTAGGCCACCATCGTTTCCGTCAATTATAAATTTACCATTGGTTGGGTGAATCCACCAAGCATGATGATCTGGGTGTACTCCATTATCTACACCATACGCTGGCATTAGTTGTTTAAAGTTTTTTCCACCATCTTCAGAAATATTTATATACGTAAAAACAGTATACAATCTATTTTCATTTTGCGGATCTACATAAATTTCTGAATAATAAAAAGGTCGATTTCCAATACCAGGTTTCTCATTTATTTTTTTCCATTTAAAACCACCATCTTCACTTTTATACAATCCATTTTTCTTTGCTTCAACTAAAGCGTAAATAATATCAGTATTACTAGGTGCAATTGCAACACCAATTCTTCCTAAATTTCCTTTTGGGAAACCTTCTTTTTGGGTGATTTGTTTCCAATTTTCTCCTCCATCATGAGTAATATACATTCCACTCCCTTTACCTCCAGATTTAAAAAACCAAGGATCGCGTTTGTGTTCCCACATGGTAGCAATTAGTTTATTTGGGTTTTTAGGGTCCATAATTAAATCTCCTGTTCCAGATTTGATATTTGTAAATAATACTTGTTTCCAAGATTTACCACCATCAATTGTTTTATAAACGCCACGTTCTTTGTGTTCTCCCCAGGGAGAACCGATTGCGCCAACATAAACAGTGTTAGGATTTGTAGGGTCTATTATTACTCGGTGAATATGTCTCGTTTTTTCTAAACCCATTGCTTTCCATGTTTTCCCTGCGTCTAAAGATTTGTAGATTCCAAAACCACCGTTTAAACTATTTCTAGGATTTCCTTCACCTGTTCCTGCCCAAATTACACTTGGGTTCGATTGTTGAATTGCAACTGCACCAATAGAAGCTGTTAGTTCTTTTTCGAAAATAGGTTCCCATTTTACACCTCCAGAAGTAGATTTCCAAATTCCACCAGAAGCAGTACCAACATACATTATTTCTGAATTTGATTCGACAACATCAATTGAAGTTACACGCCCAGACATTCCTCCAGGACCAATATTTCTTGGTTTCATGTTTTTTACTAAATCCATAGAAAACTCTTGAGATAAGAGTAATGTAGTAGTGCATAAAAAAAGTAAGGTGATTAGTTTTTTCATTTTGTAAAGTTTGTTGAGTTTTAATAAAAGCAAACAATATACAAAATAGAAAACGCTCAATAAATATTGAGCATTTTTTAACAGTTTTGTTTTTAATAAAAAAAAGAATAATAGTTA
Source organism: Polaribacter sp. (assembly GCF_036480315.1). GTDB lineage: Bacteria > Bacteroidota > Bacteroidia > Flavobacteriales > Flavobacteriaceae > Polaribacter. The sequence continues at coordinate 27,991 of NZ_JAZGGG010000039.1, read as the reverse complement.
TTCTTCTTTCTTTTTAGGTTCGCGTTTTGCTTCTTTTAAAGCCTGCATTAACATCCATTCTATTTGTCCGTTTGTAGAACGAAACTCATCAGCAGCCCACTTTTCAATAGCTTTTATCATATCTTCATTAACTCGCAACGCGAAAGCTTTTTTCTTTGCCATTTAGTTTGTTTACTAATTGTAGTTTTTTATGAATCTATAAAAATGATAATATCAAATTTAAAAACATGATAATAATACACGTTATAAATTTAATCATTTAGAATTCTGTTTTTATACGTTTCAATTACTTGTTTTGCTTCGTTTTCTTTTTGAGTACCTATTAGAATTTTTTTATCATTTTTTAACTCAAGTTGAATGCCAATGTCTCCAGAAATATTTATGCATTTTCCTTTTCCGCTATTCCAGAATGCGCCACCTTTTAATCCCCAGCCGCCATATTCTCCAATAGGATCATAGGTTCTAACTTTTGCAGATTTTATCTCTCTCCAAAGTATTGTTTTTAAAGAAAAATGAAAAGGAAAAAATTGATAATGAATTCCTTTTTCATCGATTCTGGTTTTTAATTTAAAAAAGAAAATAAATGCTACAGAAAGGAATATACCAGTTATAGTTAACACAAATTCATTTGTTGTCATTTTTGTGTTCACCTCCAAGTATTCTTTTACAATAATTGCAATTAGTACAATTATACTTACAGCTAATAAAACAATTAACCAGGTTTGTGTAAAACGTTGTTCTTCTTTAAAAACTTTCATTTTATCTGTTTTTATCTCTTTCTAAAACAATGGCATTCCAATTTTGTGGCATTTCTTTTAAAATCCAACCTTCTCTTGCATATTGATTTAATAAATTTTCAAAGGTTTGAGTTCTATTTCTAAAACCTAATTTTAATGTTACTACTTTATATTCTTTCATTTTTTTTTTAATTTAGTTTCAAAGTTTCAAAGTTTTCGCTTACTTTTAAATGAATTAATGGCTTAAAGTTCCCGTATTTAAAACAGGTGAAGCTTCTTTGTCTCCACATAAAATCACCAATAAATTACTAACCATTGCTGCTTTACGTTCTTCGTCAAGTTCAACTATTTGTCTTTTGTTTAATTCTTCTAAAGCCATTTCTACCATTTCTACAGCACCTTGTACAATTTTATGTCTTGCTGCAACAATAGCCGTTGCTTGTTGTCTTTTTAACATTGCAGAAGCAATTTCTTGTGCATATGCTAAATAACCAATTCTTGCTTCTAAAACTTCAATTCCTGCAATGGATAAACGTTCGTCTATTTCTTTTTCTAAAGCTTCAGAAACTTCGTTTACACTAGAACGTAAAGTAATGTCTTCATCATGACCTTCATCAGCAAAATTGTCATAAGGATACATACTTGCTAGTTTTCTAACAGCAGCATCTGTTTGTACACGTACGAAATTTTCATAATTATCTACATCAAAAGCAGATTTGTATGTATCTGTAACGCGCCATACTAAAATTGTAGAAATCATAATTGGGTTCCCTAGTTTGTCGTTTACCTTTAATCTTTCAGAATCAAAATTACTAGCTCTTAAAGAAATTGTCTTTTTTCTAAAAAGTGGATTTGCCCAGTATAAACCGTTATCTTTTATGGTTCCTATATATTTACCAAATAATAAAATAACTTTAGAAGTATTTGGGTTTACTAAAATAAAACCGAAAAAACCAATAAAACCAGCCAAGGTAGCCAGTAGGTAAATAGGATTTTCAAATTTGATAATCATTATTATCCCTCCAAAAAATAAGAGTGTAATAATTAATAGCATTAAATAACCGTTTGCTGGCTTTATAATTTTTTCTGTTTTCATGTATATTGATTTAAAGTGATATTATTTCGATATCACAAAGATATATATAATTTTTTGGTATTTCCAAATATTTTGATGATTTATTTTATATTTTAGCTGAAAATTAATCTTAATAACAACAAATGAAAATTAAATTATTTTTATTGATGAGTTTCTTTTTTATTACTTTTTCATCTAAAGATGCAGCAGTAGTTTGGGGGAAAAACGGACACAGAGCAACAGGTGAAATTGCTGAAAAACATTTAACAAAAAAAGCCAAGAAAAAAATTGATAAGATCTTAAAAGGGCAAAGTTTAGCGTTTGTTTCTACCTATGCAGATGAAATTAAATCAGATAGAAAATATAACAAGTTTTACTCTTGGCACTATGTAAACATGGGCTTAGATGAAACCTATTCAAGTGCAGAGAAAAATCCACAAGGAGATTTAGTTACCGGAATTAATAAATGTATATCCGTTTTAAAAGATGATAAAAGTTCGGAAGAAGATAAAGTGTTTTACCTAAAAATGTTAGTTCATTTTGTAGGCGATTTACACCAACCATTTCATATTGGTAGAAAAGAAGATAAAGGAGGAAATACCATACAAGTTCAGTGGTTTGGTAGAGGTACTAATTTACACAGAGTTTGGGATGAAAACATGATTAACGATTGGGATATGAGTTATATAGAGCTTGCAGATAACGCAAAATATTTATCTAAAAAGCAGGTTGAAGCACTTCAAAAAGGAACTGTTGTAGAATGGGTAGATGAGGTACATGAACTAACTAAAGTGCTTTATAAGTCTGTTAAAAAAGGAGAAAATTTAAGATATAAATATTCTTATGAACATTTTGGAACTGTAAGAACTCAATTGCAAAAAGGTGGAGTTCGTTTGGCAAAAATTTTAAATGATATTTATTGTAATTAATATTCGTTATAAATGTTAACCTGTGTTTTAAGTTGTTAAAAGTCAGTTAATTATTTGTTTTTTTTTATTTAAAAAATGTAATTTTATAAAATGATTAAAAAAACAATTTTTATATTTTTTGTATTAATAGGGATTTCATCTTGTAAAAAGCAAGAAGAAATAGTTGGCTTTACCGAAGTTACTTATGTGAAATCATACACTTATAAAGAGTTAAAACCTTTGCTGGAAAAGAAAGATGATAAAACTTATGTTGTTAATTTTTGGGCAACTTGGTGCGGACCTTGTGTAAAAGAATTACCTGCTTTCGAGAAAATAAATAAGGAATACGCAAACAAAAATGTAGAAGTAATTTTGGTGAGTTTAGATTTTCCTAAACAAATAGAGAAGAAGCTAATACCTTATATTAATAAGAAAAAATTACGTTCTAAAATAGTTTTGTTAGATGATGTAAATGAAGATATTTGGATAAAAGATATAGATTCTACATGGTCTGGTGCAATACCAGTAACTGTTATTTACAATAAGCATAAAAGAAAATTTTATAATAATTCTTTTGATTTTGATGCTTTAGAAAATGAGGTACAAACCTTTTTAAATAATTAAATTATGAAATTATTAAAATTGATTTTTGTGTTAGCTGTTTTTGCTATTGCAACTGCTTTTACTTTGCATACAGATGCAAATGATTATAAAATAGGAGATGTTATTGAAGATTTTACATTAAAAAATGTAGATAATAAAATGATTTCTTTGGCAGATTATGACGAAGCAAAAGGCTTCATAATTATCTTTACGTGTAATACGTGCCCATACTCTGTGGCAAATGAAGACAGAATTATAGCCTTGAATAAAAAATACGAAAACAAAGGATTTCCTGTAATTGCAATAAACCCTAATGACCCAAATATGGTGCCAGAAGATAGTTTTGAGAAAATGAAAGTAAGAGCTAATGAAAAAGGATTTCTGTTTCCTTATTTGTTAGATGATGGCCAAAAAGTGTATCCTAAATTTGGCGCAACCAAAACGCCACACGTTTATATTGTTACTAAAAACGATTTGAAAGTACAATATATTGGTGCTATAGATAATAGTTCTAGAAACGCAGATAAAGTGACAGAAAAGTATGTAGAAAATGCTGTTGAAGCTTTATTAGCTGGTAAAAAAATAATTAAAAAAGAAACAAGAGCAATTGGTTGTTCTATAAAAGTGAAGAGATAATAGGAGTTTTAATTTTTAAAATTTAAAAAAGTTTTTTATTTTATCTTTAGTAATACCAAAAGTACTAGATACTCTAGATTTTAAGGCTGTTTTTGATTTAATCCGATTTAATGAAGTTTTCTTTTCTTCGCTTAAATTATTAAAATAAGATTTTTTAACCCAAAGTTGATCTCCTGCAATATGATTCATTTTATTTAAAATACAAATAAAGTTGTTTTTTAATAAAAATTCCTCAATATGACTTTTAAGTGCTTGTTTTTCATATAAAGCAATTTTCTCTACTTCTAGCCAAATTGAGTTTATGTTAGCTATCGTTTCTTTAGCGCCTTCTAAAACGATTAATTCTGCACCTTGAACATCCATATGAATAAAATCGATAGAATTAATTTTCTTATCAATACAGAAGTTTTCTAAAGTTTCCGTTTTAATAGTTATAGATTCATTAAATTTTAACCAAGGATGTACTTCTTTTGTTTTTCCGGGTTTATAAAGAGAAGAACTTTTATTCCCGAAACTTGTTGAATTATCTGTAGGTGTATCTTTATTTGGTGGCTTTCCAGAAGAAACATAAAAGGTAGCTTCTCCTTTTTTAGAAGACAAACCTAATTCGAAAGCATTTAAGTTTTCTAAAGAATACTCTTTCTTGTTTTTTAATATTTGTAAAAAATTATTAGGTATAGGTTCAAAAGCATATACAGAACTTTTTGGAAATAAAGATAAATATCTAACACTACTTAATCCTTCGCAAGCACCAATATCAAAAATAATTAACTCTTTTTTTTTATTAAATAATTGAGTAATTACTTTTTCGTGTAATGTTAAGTTTAGTTTTTTTTTTTCATAAAATTAATTATAAATGCAATATTACAAATAATTGTTTTAATTAAAATTATTTCCTCTCTAAAAAATCTTGATATGCATCTTGCGTAATTGCTTTCCCTAAAGAATCTAATTTTACGGCATCTTCCCCAGTTTCTAGAGTTGCTTTTTTACTCACGTAGTCATATAAGTATAATCCTTTTTTATTAAGCGTACCAAAACCTTTGTTAAAAATAAAATGTGCATATTGTTCACTAGAGGAGTTAAAAATATTTTTACTAAAAGTGAAATCAGAATTATCTGCTTTTAACAAATTTAAAAGGGTATAAGGAAAATCTACTTGGCTAGAGACGGTGTTAATTTCGACACCCGTTTTCTGCAAAACACCACCTAACCACAACATTGGTATTCTAAATCTTTTTGGAGAATTAAAAGGACCAGAATGTTTCGGTGAACTATGTCCATGATCTGCCATAATTACAATCAAGGTGTTTTTATACCAAGTTTGTTTTTTTGCAAAATTGATAAATTTACCAATAGATTTATCTGTATATGCATGTGCGCTTCTAAATAAATTGTCTTCAGAATCTTTTCCAAATTTATATTCATCAGGAAACTGGTAAGGTTCATGACTACTTAAAGTAAGCGCAATTTTAAAAAATGGTTCCTGCTGTTTTTCCGATAAATCTTTAGCAAAACGTTCCATAAAAACGTGGTCATGTGCGCCCCATTTAGAGTTCCAGTCTTTTTTATCGAATTCACTACCATCTATAATAGTTGTAATTCCAGCATTTCGTAAATAGGTATTCATATTTCCAAAGTTTAAATCTCCGCCATAATAAAAAGAAGTATTGTAGCCCAAATCAATCATTTTTTGAGGTAACATTGGCAAACTTCTAGTTTTGTTTGGCATTCTCATTACTCTTTTAACTGGTGGCGGATAATAACCGCTTAAAATAGCAGGAATTCCTTTGTCTGTTCTATCTCCGTTTGCGTAGAAATTGGTAAATAAAATTCCTTCTTTAGAAAGCCTGTTTAAATTCTTTGTAACGGTAGGTTCACCGCCTAAAGAACCAACAATTTTTGCAGTTAATCCTTCCCAGATAATTAAAATAACATTGGGTTTTGCAGTATTTAAAATACTGTCTGTGTCTGCGACTAATAGCTGATTTTTAGTTTTGTTGATGGTGTTTATTGCGATGGTGTCATCAAAATATTTATACGGATTTGTACCGTCTGTTTTGTGCGTGAGTGTGTTAAAGAAATTCCAAATAAAATTTACAGCTGCATGATTGGCAAACATTTTACTAGAAAAATAAACATTGCTTTGGTTAACAGGTATTGTTTGTAAACCACCTCTTAAAGGAATGATTAAAGCAGCGGTTATTAATAAAAAAACAGGAGTTTGCAGCCAATTACTTACTGAAATGTTTTTAATTCTATTTTCGATAGTTCTTTTAAATAATTTAATAAAAATAAAAGAAATTAGCAACCAGAAAATAATCCCAGATATTAATTGAAAAGTAGAAACCGTAGCAATCATTAATTCTGGTGTGTTTAAATACGGAAGTAAACTTGTGTCTAAACGGACTCCCCAAGCTTCATACAAACCAGCGTCAATCAATAGTAATAAATTAATAAAAACAATAAGAATGTAGGAATACCATTTTATAAGTTTTTTAATTTTTTTTGGCTGGATGAACACTGAAAAAGTTATCAATAAAAAAGGAATTGCAGATAAGTAAGAAGCAAAAGAACTATCTAGTCTTAAGCCGTATAAAAAGCTATTAAATATGGTAGAAAAATCTAATTCTTGTGTTTTATCAAAATGAAATAACATAAAATACAAACGCGCAAAAACAAAATAACCAATCCATAAAAGGAAATAAGTAATATTGAATAGTAGTCTGTTTTTAAAATTTTTCAATTAGTAAAGTTTAATCTGTTACTTTTAATCTCGCTTTTGCTGTTACAGAAACATTAGAATAATCTTTGTTTAAATATTTTAAATAACCAGTAATGGCAATCATTGCAGCATTGTCTGTTGTGTATTGAAGTTTTGGAACATAGGTAGTCCAACCAAAATATTTTTCTGCTAATTGCAATCTGTTTCTAATTTCTGAATTTGCAGAAACACCGCCTGCAATTGCAATTTGCTTAATTCCTGTTTCTTTAACGGCATTTTTTAATTTATCCATTAAAATTTCTACAATTGTAAATTGAATAGACGCACAAATGTCATTCAAATTTTCTTCAATAAAATTAGGGTTTATTCTAACTTGTTTTTGAATAAAATAAAGGATTCCTGTTTTTAAGCCACTAAAACTAAAATCTAAATCACCTACTTTAGGTTTTGTAAATTGATAAGCTTTCGGGTTTCCTGATTTTGCATGCTTGTCAATTAAAGGTCCGCCAGGATAAGGTAATCCTAATATCTTTGCAGATTTATCAAAAGCTTCACCTACAGCATCATCAATAGTTTCACCTAAAACTTCCATTTCAAAATGATTAGAAACTTTTACAATCTGTGTATGTCCGCCGCTAATTGTTAAACAAATAAATGGAAAAGTAGGAATTTTACTACCTTCTTCTTCAATAAAATGCGCCAAAATATGTGCTTGCATGTGGTTAACATCAATCAACGGAATTTGTAAACCTAAAGCCAAAGATTTTGCAAAAGAAGTACCCACTAATAAAGAACCCATTAGCCCTGGACCTCTAGTAAAGGCAATTGCAGATAAAATTTCTTTATGAACATTTGCTTGTTCTAATGCTTGCTGAACTACAGGTACAATGTTTTGTTGATGTGCTCTTGAAGCTAATTCTGGCACAACACCACCATATTTAGAATGCACTTCTTGGTTTGCAACAACGTTGCTTAAAACTTTTGCATTGCAAATTACAGATGCACTTGTGTCATCGCAAGAAGATTCTATGGCTAAAATGTAAACAGGTTTTTCCATTAAAAAAATAAAGTTTGTAGCAAAATTAAGTATAATTTTAAGTTGAGTTTCCTTTTTTAGGAATAGAAATTTAATTCTTTGTTAAATTTGCACGTTCTTTGTAATAAGTGGCAATATTTTTGATAGTAATTCGATAAATATTTAACTTCTTAAAAAACACGCATTATCAAAAAAATCGGAAAGAAAATACTAAAATGGCTAGGGTACTTTGTGCTCTTTTTGTTGTTGATTAGTATTTTACTTTCTATACCTGCTGTACAAACAAAATTAGGGGATTATGCTACTAAAAAAATTAATAATGATTTTGGAGTAAATCTTACCATCAAAAAAATTAATTTATCTTTTTTAGGAAAGGTAGAATTAAAAGGTGTAGAAATTAGAGATCATCATAAAGACACTTTAATTTTTGTAAATAAATTAAGCACTTCGTTAATGAATGCTAAAAAAGTGCTAGACAGTGAGATTTTATTGAGCGATATTAAGTTAGATGACGCATATTATTATATGAAAACCTATAAAGGTGAAAAAGATGATAATATGGCTATTTTTATTGATAGCTTTAATAGTGAAAAACCTAAAGATTCTTTAGCTCCTCCTTTTATGTTGAAGTCTTCTAATGTTTATGTTAGCAATTTAAACTTTAGATTAACAAATGCAAATAACAAGGATTCTATAAGTTTTTCGGCAAACAATGCTGGCGGAAACTTACAAGACCTTTCTGTAATTGGAGCAGGTTTTTCTTCAAAAATAAGAGGCTTATACTTTGTAGATAATAGAGGGTTAAAGGTTACAAATTTAACAACAGATTTTTCGTATTCTTTAACTTCAATGCATTTTAAGAATACCAAATTACAGACTCAAAAATCTGATGTAAATGCAGATATTGACTTTATCTATAAAAGAGAAGATTTAGTAGATTTTAATAATAAAGTAACTATTAAGGCGAATTTTTCTAATAGTAAATTAGCTGTTAGAGATTTAAAAAAATATTATAATGAGTTAAGTGGAAACGACCTTATTCGTTTTTCAGGAAATCTTACTGGACCATTAAATAATTTCAATTTAAAAAGATTGAATTTAACTTCACAAAAAGGAATAAAAATTATTGGAGATTTATCTTTTATAAATGCAGTAAACCCAGAAAAAGGTTTTGTTTTTGAAGGGTATTTAAAAAATCTAACAGCAACTTATAGAGAGTTGAAAAGTATTTTGCCTAATGTTTTAGGGAAAACCTTGCCAACTGAATTTGAGAAATTTGGTCAGTTTAAAATTCAAGGAAAAGTTAGAGTCACGCCAGAACAAATGAATGCTACTTTAGATTTACAATCTCAAATCGGTGGTATTATTTCAGATTTACAAATTTCAAATATAGACGATATTGATTATGCTAATTATAGTGGTGAAATCAACTTAAATGAATTTGATATAGGTGCTTTTTTTAACGACCCTTTGTTTGGTAAAGTATCTTTAAAAGGAGATGTAAATGGGGCTGGTTTTAAACTAGCAAATATTAATACTTCTTTTATTGGTAATATATCTGAATTATATTTTAATGATTATACCTATAAAGAAATTACTGCAAACGGGCAATATCAAAATAATAAATTTGACGGAGATTTAGCGATTGATGATGTCAATTTTAAAATGAAGTTTAATGGTTTGGCAGACTTATCTTCTGAAGTTCATAAGTTTGATTTTAAATCGGATATAGAGCTTTTAAATTTAAAAGAAACCAATCTTTTTACAAGAGATAGTACCGCTATTTTAAAAGGAAAAATTGAATTAGATGTAGAGGGAAATACTTTTGATGATATTACTGGTAAAGCAACTTTTAAAAATATTTTATATACAAATCAAAAGCAAGAATATGTTTTTAAAGAGTTTAATGTATCATCATCTTTAAAAGATAGTATAAAAACGATTGACGTTTCTTCTAAAGACATTGCAAACGGTTATATTACTGGTAAATTTTCTTTTTCTGAATTATTACCAGTTGCCCAAAATGCTTTGGGTAGTATCTATACAAATTATATACCTTATGAAGTTGCTCCGAATCAGTTTTTAGATTTCAATTTCACAATTTATAATCAAATTGTAACGGTGTTTTTTCCTGATATCTCTATTGATGATAATACAAAAATTAGAGGTAAAATAAATTCTGATAAAGACTTGTTTAAACTAATATTCTCTACACCAAAAATAGATGCTTTTGGTGTTAACGGTAAAGATATTTTGTTAAGAACAGATAATCAGAATCCGCTTTATAATTCGCATTTAACAGCTTCAGAAATTAATACAGATTATTACAATATTTCTAAATTGAACCTACTAAATAGAACACAAAATGATACATTGTATTTTAAATCGATCTTTAAAGGAGGTGCTAAAAAAAATGAAGACTTTAATCTCGATTTTTTCTATACCTTTAATCCTGAAGGAAAATCTGTTTTAGGTTTCGAAAAATCTTCTTTTCAATTTAAAGATAATGTTTGGGAAATAAATCCTGATAGTAAGAATGCTGATAAAATTACATTTGATTTAAAAACAAATGAGTTTAATTTTAGTCAGTTTAAAATAGTATCAAACGAACAAAAAATAGAATTTAATGGTAGTTTAAAAGGGAAAAAAGAAAAAATTTTATTGGCAGATTTTACGAAGGTAAAATTAGGGAGCTTTTTACCTAAAATTGATAGTTTAGCCTTAAAAGGTACACTTTCTGGTAGTTTAGACTTTGTGCAGAAAGAAGGCGTTTATAGTCCGGAAGCGTTATTGTCAATAAAAGATTTTCAGGTAAATAGTTTTACACAAGGAAATCTTTCTTTAAGTGTAAAAGGAGATAATTCTTATGAGCAATACTTGGTGGATCTGTCTATAAATAATGAAAATGTAAAAAGCATTGCTGCAACAGGTTCTTTAGATTTTTCTACAGAAAGACCTTTAATAGATTTAAATGTATATTTAGAAGAGTTTGGTTTAAAGGCTTTTAGTCCTTTAGGACAAGATGTTTTATCTTCAATAAGGGGAACAGCTTCTGGAGATTTTGCCTTAAGAGGATTTTTAGGAAACCCAGAAATGGATGGAACTTTATTGCTTAAAAATGCTGGCCTAAAATTTCCATATCTAAATGTAGATTATGATTTTAAAGGAGAATCTATAATTACTTTACAGCAACAATCTTTCATTTTTGAAAACTTTAATTTAGAAGATACCAAACACAAAACTAGAGGAAGGTTAATAGGTGACATAACACATCTAAATTTTAAACAGTGGTTTCTAAACATAGAAATTGAAGGTGAAAATTTATTAGTTTTAGACACAAAAAACACAGAAGAAACTTTGTATTATGGATCTGCATTTATAGATGGTACTGCAAGTATTACAGGCTTAACGGATCATTTAACAATAGATGTAAATGCCAAAACAATGCCAGGTACTCTTTTTGTAGTTCCTTTAAAAGATGTTGTAACGGCAGATAATTTTAGATTAATTCATTTTAAAACAGCAGAAACTCTTGTAAAAGATAGGCAGAATGAAATTGCACAAGCAGCTTTAAAAGGCTTGTCCTTAAACATTGATTTAGAAGTTACAAAAGATGCAACGACACAAGTAGTTATTGATGAGGTTTACGGAAGTCAATTAACAGGAAATGGTTCTGGAAATTTACAAATAGAAATTGATACTCGTGGTAAATTTAATATGTTTGGTGATTATACCATTCAAAAAGGAGTCTATGATTTTAAATATGGTGGTATTGTAAATAAACCTTTTGTAATTCAAAAAGGAGGAACTGTTTCATGGAATGGAAACCCTTACGAAGCTAATTTAGATGTTACTGCTGTATATAAAGCCAAAGCAAACCCAGGTGTTTTGTTAGAGAACTTTAATTCAAATAGAAAGATTGAAGTAGATTTAGTAACAAGAATTACTGGTGGTTTATTTAGCTCTAAACAAGATTTAGATATACAATTAACAAATGTAGATCCATCAATTGCAAATGAGTTAGGGTTTATTTTAAATGATAATAACGTAAACGAAAAAACAACTCAATTTATTTCACTTTTGGCTTTTGGTAATTTTGCAAGTCCAGATAAAACAAACTTTGATGTTAATAATACACTAGCTGGTACAGCATCAAGTGCAATTACTGCCGCTTTTTCTAGTTTATTAAACAATCCAGATAGTAAGTTTCAACTTGGTTTAGATTATCAACAAGGACAAGTAGATAACGATTTAGATCGATTAAACATAGACAATCAAGTAGATTTATCTGTAAGCACACAAATAACTAACAACATAATTATAAATGGGAAAGTTGGTGTTCCTGTTGGAAGCCAAACACAATCTAGTGTTGTTGGAGAGGTAAAAGTTGAGGTTTTGTTAAATAAGGAAGGTAACTTTAGAGGAGTTATTTTTAATAGGCAAAATGAAATACAATATTCTACAGAAGAAGAAGGATATACCCAAGGAGTCGGTTTGTCTTATCAAGTTAACTTTAATACTTTGTCTGGTTTGCTTAAGAAGATAGGTTTAAAAAAGAAAGTTAAAAAGAAGGTAGTTCCTGTAAAAAAGGATACTACAAAGTTGCCAGAAAAAGAGTTTAAAAACTTCGAAGGAAATTAAGAGTATCCATTCTTGGTTAAAGTAGTTTTAAGTATAAAATTATAATAAATTCTTTTATATTTTTTTAAACAAAAAAATAACAAATAATTAATAAAAATGAATCGGCCTATCTTAAGTCGTTTCTTTATATATTCTGAATATTTAAATACGGAAAACCCTAAAACGATTTCGTAGTTTTTTTATTTTGAATGCTTAAAAAGGAGTAATTTTACAACAGATAATTATGAAGAAAATTAAAAAAATAGCAGTCATGACTTCGGGTGGAGATGCGCCAGGGATGAATGCAGCAATTAGGTCTGTAGTTAGAGCATGTGCATATTACAGAGTGAGTTGTGTAGGAATATATAGAGGTTATGAAGGTCTTATAGAAGGAGATTTTATAGAGCTAACAGCAAGGAGTGTTAATAATATTATTAATAAAGGTGGTACAATTCTTAAATCTGCAAGATCAAAAGAATTTAGATCAAAAGAAGGTAGAGCAAAAGCTTACGAACATTTAAAAGAAAACGAAATTGAAGCCATGGTTGTAATTGGTGGAGATGGTTCTTTTACTGGAGCGGTTATCTTTAATGAAGAATATAACTTCCCTATTATTGGTATTCCAGGAACTATAGATAATGATATTTTTGGTACGTCACATACAATAGGTTATGATACTGCATTAAATACAGCTGTAGAAGCAATTGATAAGATTAGAGATACGGCATCTTCTCACAATAGATTGTTTTTTGTTGAAGTAATGGGAAGAGATGCTGGTTTTATTGCTTTAAATGCAGGAGTAGGAGCTGGGGCTGAAGAAATTTTAATACCAGAAGAAAATTTAGGTCTAGATAGAATGTTAGAATCTCTTAAAAAGAGTAGGAGAACAGGTAAATCATCTAGTATTGTTGTGGTAGCAGAAGGAGATAAATCGGGTAGAAATGTGTATCAATTAGCAGAGTACGTAGAAGAAAACTTACCAGAATATGATGTAAGAGTTTCTGTTTTAGGACACATGCAAAGAGGAGGTTCACCTTCTTGTTTCGACAGAGTTTTAGCAAGTAGATTAGGTGTTAAGTCTGTTGAATTATTATTAGACGGACAAACCAATTTAATGGTAGGTTTAACAGATAACGAAGTAATAAGTACAAGTATCGCAGAAGCAATAAAAGGAGGTCATTCTATAAATCAAGAACTTTTAAGAGTTTCAGATATAATGACAACATAATAGTAATAAGTAAATAAAGAGTAAAAAAATGATAAAAGTAGGAATTAACGGATTTGGAAGAATTGGAAGATTAGCATTCAGGTCTACAGTAAATAGAAAAGACGTACAAGTTGTAGCAATTAATGATTTATTAGACGTAGGTTATTTAGCATATATGTTAAAGTACGATTCAGTTCATGGTAAATTTGAAGGAACTGTTGAAGTAAAAGATGGTAAATTAGTTGTAAACGGAAACGAAATTAGAATTACTGCAGAAAGAGATCCAGCTAACTTAAAATGGAATGAAGTTGATGCAGAATATGTAATCGAATCTACTGGGTTTTTCTTAACTGAAGAAACTGCTGGAAAACATTTAACTGCTGGAGCTAAAAAAGTAGTTTTATCAGCTCCTTCTAAAGATCATACACCAATGTTTGTAATGGGTGTAAATAATACAGAATTAAAAGCAGATCAAAAGATTTTTTCTAATGCATCTTGTACTACTAACTGTTTATCTCCTATTGCAAAAGTTTTAAATGACAATTGGGGGATTTCTGAAGGTTTAATGACAACTGTTCACGCTGCAACTGCAACTCAAAAAACTGTTGATGGTCCTTCGATGAAAGATTGGAGAGGCGGACGTTCTGCTATTGGTAACGTAATACCTTCTTCTACAGGAGCTGCAAAAGCTGTAGGAAAAGTAATTCCTGCTTTAAACGGAAAACTAACAGGTATGGCATTTAGAATCCCTACTATGGATGTTTCTGTTGTTGATTTAACTGTGAAGTTAGAAAAACCAGCTACATATGCAGAAATTTGTGCTGCTATGAAGGCTGCTTCGGAAAGCGGACCAATGAAAGGTGTTTTAGGTTATACTGAAGATTTAGTAGTTTCTCAAGATTTTGTTGGAGATACAAGAACTTCAATTTTTGATGCTAATGCAGGTATTGCATTAAATGATAACTTTGTAAAAGTTGTTTCTTGGTATGATAACGAAATTGGTTATTCAACTAAAATTGTAGATTTAATTGAATATTCTGCTTCTTTGTAGAATTCAAAATATACTCAATAAAAAACCTGATAGATTTATTTCTATCAGGTTTTTTTAGTTTTGAATATTGAATACAGTTCACTTATTTCACTGCAATTGCACTAATCTCAACATTTACAAATTTAGGTAAGTTTGCTACTTCTACAGTTTCTCTTGCAGGCGCAGTTTTTTCGTTAAAGTACAGGCCGTAGACCTCATTTATTTCAGCAAAATTATGCATATCAGAAATAAATATAGATGTTTTAATAATATTTTCAAAAGTCATTTCTGCAGCAGCTAAAACTTCTTTCATGTTTTCCATTACTTGTTTTGTTTCTTCTTTAATAGAATCTAAAACCAATTCTCCTGTTTCTGGATTTATAGCAATTTGCCCAGAAGTATATAAGGTGTTTCCAGTTAACACAGCTTGATTGTATGGCCCAATTGGTGCAGGTGCTTTTGTAGTTGTTATTATTTTTTTCATGTTTTTTAAGTTTCAAAGTTTCAAAGTTTCAAAGTTTCAAAGTTCTCTGAGTTTTCATTTTTGCTAACTGCTAACTGCTAACTGCTAACTGCTAACTGCTAACTGCTAACTGCTAACTGCTAACTGCTAACTAAAACAATCTTCTATCTGGTGGTTTATTTTTATCCCATTTTAAATCGGCTAAAACAGAAGATTTTACACCAATAAAAAAAGTATATGAAGAGTTTGTACCAAAGGGCACCCAATTAAAATTGAATTGCCAACTGTCTAAATCTCTGGTGAAATTAAATCTAGAAAAAGTGAATGCGCCACCTTTAACATCATAACCAGAAGAATAACCCATTTTCCATTTGGGAGATAATTCTACATTACCACTAAAAACAATACTATGTACACCAATTTCTCCACCATCAATTCCGTTATTACTATAACTTGCAGAATATCCTAAAGCAACAGACCACGGAATATCTGCGTTATATAATTTAGTCTCTTTATTTTTGTCTTTTGAATCAGAATTGATGTTATTTCTTTGCCCGAATCTATCTGTTGGGTTTATATCTGCCCCAATAATATCTGGTGTGTTATTGGCGTTACCATTATTAGGTTTGTCTTTATTATCCTTGTCAAAATCTTTGCTAGATATAGAATAGTTAGCTGTTAAATTTGCGTTTGTTAACCTAAAAACATTAGAGTTGAATTCATTAATATTTATAATTGATCCGCTTGATGTTTTAACCGCTTTATATGGGTTTAAAGAACCACTTAAATTTACAGCCAATTTATCTTTAAATAAACGAGTTCCTGCAGAAAAATTTACTGGAGACCAGCGTAAACTATCTGCAGCAATATTGTAGGAACTATTAAAATTTAAGTTGTTTAATAATGTTACTTTTTCATCTTCTTGCTCACTATCAGGATCTTTGGGAGCTACTTTTGCTTCCAAAACATTGTTTAATGAGATTCCTATAGAATTACTCAAACCAGAAGATGGACTTCCATAAATTCCTTGGTCGAAAACTGTATAATCTAATATATCTGTTGCATCTGCGCTTTGTTGTACTTGTTTAAGATGCTTGTCTTTAAAATCTGGTCTATAAGAATAAGAAATAGAAGGTCTAAATGTATGTCTAATTGCTTTTAGTCTTCCTTTTTTAAAGTTGAAAGTACCATAAATATTAGTAGATAAGCTAATGCCTGCGTTGTATTCTCTATAGCTTTTAAAACCTCTTAAAGTATCTGTAACAACTACATTGTCTGTAATGTCATATTCTTTATTTATATAATCAAACTGCCAAGTTTCTTCATAGTTTACATTTGGTGATAAAGTAAAGTATTTAAAAGCTTTTATATTAGTGCTTGTACCAGTTTTATGTTGTACTCCAGACCTTGCGGTTTCAAACATTTTTTTTGTAAAAAACTCATCATCATCAGTATTAATTAAATATTGACCTTGCATGGTGTAATTGAAACCCATTTTTTGAATCGGAGTTTTCTGTATTCCTCCTTTTCCTGCAAACGGAAAAACTCTATCCATATTTACCGTTAAAGACGGCAAAGTCATTGTTATTTTTTCTGTATTTGTATTTTGTTGATGTGTAGCAGTAAGGCTCATATTAAACGGAGTGCCAACAAATGTTTTACTGTAATTTATTGAAGAATTAAAAGTATTAGTTTGCGATTGAGAAACATTAAATTGGTTTTGAGATTCTCTAAAGAATTTACTACTACCTAAATTTACAGAAGCAGTAAATCTAGAATTCGGACTTGCTTTAGAATCTTGATTATGGCTCCATCTAATATTAAAGTTATTTGCTTTGCTGTAATTATCAAAACCTCGAATACCGTTTATATTGTTTTCAAAATTAAAACTAAAAGTACCATTAAAACGATATCTTTTGTTATAGTTAGATGAGGTTCTAAAACCCCAACTTCCGTTAGAATAGGCATCACCCAAAACGGTTAAATCAAAATAATCATTAATAGCAAAATAATATCCACCGTTTTGAAAACCAATTCCTCTATCTGAACTTCCTGTATCAAAAGCAGGAATTAAAAAACCAGATGTACTTGTTTCAGTCATCGGAAAATAAGCAAAAGGTAAGAATATAGGTGTAGGAATATCCGCAATAACTAAATTACTTGCTCCAACAATTATTTTTTTTCCAGGTACTAATTTTGCTTTATCAGTAGCTATATAATAATCTGGATTTTCCTTTTCGGAAGTAGTAAAGCGTATTTTTCTAATGTAAATTGTTGAATCATTTACACGTTTCGTTTTTTCGCCATAAGTAAACATTTCACCTTGTTTGGTTTTTAATCCATAAATTAATGCACGTTTACTTTTAAAATTATAAATAATAGAGTCTTGTTCAGATTCTTGTCCGCCTTGTTTAAAAACTGGGCGTTGCACATAACCTGTAGAGTCAATAATTCCTTTTGCAAAAAGGATGTTTTTCTTATAGTCAATAATTATAATACCAGCTTTTAAATCAATATCCGTATAAACAATACTAGCTTCATTATATAATGAAACTGTTTTGTTTTTAGCGTCTTGTATGGTGTAATCTTTGGCATTATGAGTAATAATGTCTTCAATAGTTTCTTTAGGTTTTATAGAGTCTCTAGCTATTGTATCTATTTTTTTTGATAATATTGAGTCATTTTTAACAAATGGTTTTAACTCTTTTTTTTGTGGTTTTGTGGTGTCTTTTTTTACAGCAAGTATTTCTGTTTTATGAATAGGTTTTATTTCTTGCGAAAAACCCATTTCTATAAAAAAGAAATAGCAAAATAAAAGTATGTATGATAGGTTTGTTTGCAATGCTATAAATGCTATTTTTGTATGGAAGTAAAAATATGGCTCAATATTTGAATCAACAAATTTAATAAGCCAAAATTAGTTAAATTTTATTGATGCAATTACAACAAACTCACAAATTTAAGACCAAAGCAAATTTTTTTTTTGTTTTTCTATGCATTTTCTTTTTTTCGATGCACTCTTCATCTATTTTTTCACAAAAAAAATATGTTATAGTTATTGACGCAGGTCATGGTGGTAAGGACCCAGGGAATTTAGGGAACGGATATAAAGAAAAAAATATAGCACTTAAAGTAGCTTTAAATGTTGGAAAAAAATTAGCGAAAAAGAAAGATATAAAAGTAATTTATACAAGAAATAAAGATGTTTTTATAGAGTTATGGAAAAGAGGCGACATTGCAAATCATGCAAAAGCAGATTTATTTGTCTCTATTCATTGCGATTCTCATAACACCAATGCCTATGGAGCAGGAACTTTTGTGTTAGGTTTAAGAGGTAATAAAAAGAATTTAGAAATTGCCAAAAGAGAAAATGCATCTATTTTAAAGGAAGATAATTATGCAGATAGATATGTAGGTTTTGATTCTAATTCAGCTGAATCTGTTATCGGGCTTTCACTTTTACAAGAAGAAAATTTAGATAGAAGTTTAGCAATTGCGAGTTTAATTCAAAACAATTTTGCTTTTAAGCTGAAAAGAGAAGATAGAAAAGTAAAACAAGATAATTTTCAGGTTTTAAGAGAAACCATTATGCCAAGTGTTTTGGTTGAACTAGGTTTTTTAACAAATAAAAAAGAAGGTAGGTTTTTAAACTCTAAAAAAGGGCAAGCACAAATGGCAGGTTCAATTGTAGATGCTATTGAGAATTATATTAGTAATTTAAAGTTAAATACGGTTGTAGATACTGTTACAAAACAATCTGTAGTAGATGCTATTGAATATAAAATTCAAATTGCATCTGGTAAAAATAAATTGGCTACAAAATCATATAACTTTAAAGGATTAAAGGATATTGAAAGAGTTAAAGTAAGTGCTTTTTATAAATACTATTATGGAGGCACATCAAATTATGAAGAAATTAAAAAATCATTAAAAAAAGCAAAGACAAAAGGTTATCGTTCTGCTTTTATAGTTGCTTTTAAAAACGGAGACAAAATATCTGTATCAGATGCTGTTAAAATGCAGTAGATTGGTCGTTTCTACCAAAAAATATTAGTAATATTGTATTCAAACTTTAGTGCATGTCAAAAGAATTAAAAATAGGATTTATTGCTGTAGTTATTATTGCCCTTTTTATTTGGGGTATTAATTTTTTAAAAGGCGAAAACCTTTTAGATGGTGGTTCTCGTTATTTTCAAGTAGAATATAGTAAAATTGGTGGACTTAATAAAGCTAGTTCTGTTACGATTAATGGGTTAAAGGTAGGTAAAGTAGATAGAATAGAGTTTAATAAAACCCCGGAGAAAAGAGGACATTTAATTGTTCGCTTTTCAGTTGAAAACGATTTTGAATTCTCAAAAACTAGCATTGTTAAAATTTATTCTCCAAATCCTTTAAGTGGTTCAAATTTAGCAATTATACCAAATTATGATGGAGATATGGCCATTTCAGGAGATCTGCTAGAAGGAGAAATGGAAGAAAGTTTATTTACTTCTATTGGTGAAAAATTAAATCCAATTCAATCGAAATTAGAAAATGTATTAGTAAGTGCAGATTCATTATTTAAAAGTATAAATAATGTTTTAGATACTAAAACATCAAAAAGTATAAAACGTTCTTTACAAGGTTTAGAGTATACAATTACTGATGTTAGAAAAACATTAAATTCAGTAAATTCTCTTTTAGATTCAAGTGCAATTAATTTCAAAGTAACTATTGAGAATACTAGGTCTATTACAGAAAACTTATCAAAAGTATCAGATACTATTGCGAATTCTAATATTGGTGGAATTTTAAGAAAAACAGAAATGACTTTAACTTCTGTAAATTCTCTTTTAGAAGGAATAGATAAAGGAAAAGGAACTCTTGGTATGCTGGTAAATGATGATGCTATGTATACAAATCTAACCAATGTTTCTAAAGAGTTAGAAGAGTTGTTAAGAGAAATGAAATTGAATCCAAAACGTTTTGTACACTTTTCATTATTTGGTAAAAGAGCAACAGCTTTCGATAAAGAGAACAATACCAATAATAAAACCAATAAATAAAAATCTAATATGCAATACTTACCAAACTTATTTTTTGCAATAGCTTTAATAGTCGGACTTGGTTTTTTTGTGATGAATATTCGCAAAATATCTAGAAACATTAAATTAGGAAAAGATGTAGATAGAACAGATAAAAAGCCAGAAAGATTAAAAAACATGATTAAAATTGCTCTTGGGCAATCTAAAATGGTAAAAAGACCTTTTTCAGGTTTTTTACATATTGTAGTTTATGTAGGTTTTATAATCATTAATATAGAAGTTTTAGAGATTATTATTGATGGGTTATTTGGGACTCATAGAATGTTTTTAGGTTTTTTAGGCGAAAGTATTTATGGGTTTTTAATTGGTGCTTTTGAGGTTTTAGCTGCATTAGTTTTTGTAGCTGTTGTGCTGTTTTGGTTGAGAAGAAATGTATCAAACATAAAAAGGTTTTTGAGCAAAGAAATGAAAGGTTGGCCTAAAAATGATGGAAATTATATTCTGTATTTTGAAATGGTTTTAATGACTTTATTTTTAGTGATGAATGCTACTGATCCAGTATTTCAACAAGCCGGATCTGGTAATATAATCAGTCAGTTTCTTACACCGCTTTTTGATGGATTTTCTCCAGAAGCAGTTCATTATATAGAAAGAAGTGCTTGGTGGATTCATATTTTAGGAATATTAGTTTTCTTAAACTACTTGTTTTACTCAAAACATTTACACATATTATTAGCGTTTCCAAACACTTATTTTGCAAATTTAAATCCAAAAGGGCAATTCAATAATTTAGAATCTGTTACTAATGAAGTAAAATTAATGATGGATCCAGATGCAGATCCTTATGCCGCTCCAGCGGAAGGAGCAGAAGAAGTGATTCCAGAAAAATTTGGAGCATCAGATGTTACAGACTTAAATTGGGTGCAATTATTAAATTCTTATACCTGTACTGAATGTGGTAGATGTACATCTGCTTGTCCTGCAAACTTAACAGGTAAGGAATTATCGCCTAGAAAAATCATGATGGATACCCGTGATCGTTTAGAAGAAGTTGGTAGAAATATAGATGCAAATAAAGGAACTTTTGTAGATGATGGTAAGCAGTTATTAAACGATTATATTTCTCCAGAAGAACTTTGGGCGTGTACAAGTTGTAATGCTTGTGTAGAAGAATGTCCTGTAAATATTGATCCATTATCTATCATTTTAGATATGAGAAGATATTTAGTAATGGAAGAAAGTGCAGCGCCACAAGAATTAAATTCTATGATGAGTAACATCGAGAATAATGGAGCGCCTTGGCAATACAATCAGCAAGACAGATTAAACTGGGCTAAAGAGGATTAGTACAGTTTTTTAGTTGCAGTTAGCAGTCATCATCTGAATGAAAATGGAATTCTTTTTTAAGAATTTTGTATGGAGAAGTTTTAACAATTACACGGATAAAGAATTAAACAAATAAACATCAAAATTATGAACGTACCAACAATGGCAGATATGATGGCTCAAGGAAAACAACCAGAAGTGTTGTTTTGGGTTGGCGCAGCAGGAAGTTATGATGATAGAGCAAAAAAAATATCAAGAGCTTTTGTGAAAATATTACATGAAGCAAATGTAGATTTTGCAGTTTTAGGAACTGAAGAATCATCTACAGGAGATGCCGCAAAAAGAGCAGGAAACGAGTTTTTGTTTCAAATGCAAGCAATGATGAATATTGAAGTTTTAAATGGATATAAAGTAAAGAAAATTGTTACTTGCGATCCGCATTCATTTAATACTTTAAAAAATGAGTATCCTTCTTTAGGGGGGGAGTATGAAGTTCTCCATCATACACAATTCATTCAAAAATTAATTTCTGAAGGACGTTTAAAACTTGATGATACTACCTTAAAAGGTAAAAGAGTTACTTTTCATGATCCTTGTTATTTAGGAAGAGCTAATGACGTTTATGAGTCTCCAAGAGATTTAATAAAAAGATTAGGTGTTAATTTAACAGAAATGAAACGTAGTAAATCTACAGCACTTTGTTGTGGAGCAGGAGGAGCACAAATGTTTAAAGATGCAGAAAAAGGTGATAAAGAAATTAATATTTTAAGAACTGAAGATGCTTTAGAAACCAAACCAAATATTATTGCAACTGGTTGTCCTTATTGCAATACAATGATGACAGACGGAATTAAATTTAAAGAAAAAGAAGCAGAAGTTGTTGTAAAAGATATAGCAGAATTAATAGCTGAAGCAAACAATTTATAAACTACAATTACACTTTAAAACTTAAAAAAGCATTTGAGGTCTGTTCAAAAATGATTAAAAACTACACAAAAGCGGCACGTTTAAGAACTTTACCTTTATCGGTTTCGGGTATTATTGTCGGCTCAATACTTGGAAATGAAGTTTATTATCAAAATTTAAATTCTAATATTTCTTTTTGTGATTTTGGATGTCCAACTATTATACAATCACCAATTTTCTGGCTAGCAATTTTATCTACAATTGGTTTCCAAGTATTATCAAACTTTGCAAATGATTACGGAGACGGAATAAAAGGAACTGATGATAACCGAAAAGGTGAAGCAAGAATGGTTTCTTCTGGAGCTATTAGTCCAAAGCAAATGAAGCGGGCAATGATAGTTACTACAATTATCACTTTAATAATATCTTTATTTCTCATTTATGTTTCCTTCGGTAAAGAAAATTTTGAGTATTCAATCTTATTTTTCGGATTAGGAATTGCTTCAATTGCTGCAGCTATAAAATACACAGTTGGTAATTCTGCATACGGTTATAGTGGTTTAGGAGATGTTTTTGTGTTTTTGTTTTTTGGTTTATTAAGTGTTGTTGGTTGTTATTTTTTGTACACAAAACAAATCAATTTTAAAATATTCTTACCAGCAATTTCAATTGGGTTGTTAAGTGCGGCAGTTTTAAATTTGAATAACATGAGAGATCAAATTGAAGACAAAAAGAATCATAAAAATACTCTGGTTGTTAAATTAGGTAGTCAAAAAGCAAAAATTTATCATTATGCATTAATAATAGGTGCTTTAATTGCTGCTCTTGTATATGTACAATTTGATTATTATTCTCCAAAACAATATTTCTTTTTAGTCGCTTTTATTCCTTTAGTATTAAACATAGTTGTAGTTGCCAAAAATATAATTCACGCAGATTTAGACGCCGAATTAAAGAAAGTAGCATTGAGTACCTTTTTATTTGCTATTTTGTTTGGAATCGGACAAATTTTTTAAATATCATTTATGAAAACAATAAAAATAATTTTAGGAATCATTACAACTTTAGTTGTTATTTTCTTGGCAACAGGTTTAATTGTAAAGGAAACAAATTATACAGCTCAAGTTTCTGTAAACAAATCTGTTCAGGAAGTTTTTGAAGTGTTTAATAAAAAAGAAAACATAAAAAACTGGATTCCGGATATAAAAACTTTCGAAGTTGTAAATAACAACCCAGGAATAACAGGAAGTATTTATAAGATTGTTGTAGAAAATCAAGGTCAAGAGATTGCAATGACAGAAAAAGTTTTGGCATACGTACCAAATGAAAAAGTTACGTTATTTTTTGATGCTGAAAATATGTTAAAAACAGATGATTATGTTTTTACTGAAAAAGACGGAATAACAACAATTGTTTTAAACTCTAGTTGCCAAAGTGATTCTTATATTATGGCTTGTATGTTTCCGTATTTTAAAGGAACTTTTCAAGAACAAGATCAAACCTACTTGAATAACTTTAAAGCGTTTATAGAAAAAAAATAACTTTTCACTTTTGATAAAAGCAACTTACAAAAAGTATATTCTCAATTTTAAAAATCCAAGTGGAACTTCACGCGGAATTTTAAAAACCAAAGAAACTTGGTTTATTATTTTAGAAGAAAATAATAAAAAAGGAATTGGAGAAACAGGTCTTTTTAGAGGTTTAAGTATAGATGATGTTCCAGATTATGAAGAAAAATTAATTTGGGTTTGTATTAACATCAATCTTGGTTTAGATGTTTTATTGAAGGAACTCTTAAAGTATCCATCTATTCAATTTGGTTTAGAACAAGCTTTTTTATCACTAAAAAGTAAAACTGTATTTGAATTATATCCATCTCATTTTACACAAAGGAAAAAAGCAATTCCTATAAATGGTTTAGTTTGGATGGGAGAAAAGGAGTTTATGAAAACTCAAATCAAAGAAAAGCTTAAGACTGGTTTTACATGTATTAAAATGAAAATTGGTGCTATCGATTTTAATACAGAAATTGAGTTGTTAAAATCCATCAGAAAAGAGTTTTCAGCGCAAGATATTGAGTTAAGAGTAGATGCAAACGGAGCTTTTAAATCAAATGAGGCTTTAGAGAAGTTGAAAGTGTTATCAGAATTAAATATTCATTCTATAGAACAACCTATAAAGCAGGGTCAAGTTGAAGAAATGGCAGAATTATGTGCCAAAACACCGTTATCAATTGCGTTAGATGAAGAATTAATTGGCGTATTTTCTTTCGAAGAAAAAAAGCAATTATTAGAAACTATAAACCCACAATTTATTATTTTAAAACCAAGTTTAATTGGTGGTTTTTCTGGAAGTAAAGAATGGGTTAATTTAGCCGAAAACAAAAATATTGGTTGGTGGATAACTTCTGCTTTAGAAAGTAATATAGGTTTAAATGCAATTGCGCAGTTTACGTTTAGTTTAAACAGTAAATTACCACAAGGTTTAGGAACTGGCGGTTTATTTACTAATAATTTTGAAAGCCCTTTGGAAGTTATTAAAGGAACTTTACAATACAATAATTCCAAAAAATGGAATTTTAATTTGATTTAATAAAATCATTCTGAACTTTTTTCAGAATCTTTAAAAAATAATATATGAATTACATACAACAAGCATTTAAAGGAAGAAATGAATGGTATCATTGGGTTTTTACAATTCTATTAGTATTTGTAGGGTGGCAAATTTTGGGTGTTTTACCATTAGTGTTTGCTGCGGCAGCTAAATCTGCAGATTCTATTGAATTTATGAAAGCTGCTCAAGATAATTTTATGTCTTTAGGAATTAATAGTAATTTATTGCTTTTCTTAATGATTTTAATGTTTTTTGTTGGGCTTATTTTTCTTTTTATTTCGGTAAAATATATTCATAAAAGAACCATTATTTCTTTGGTAACCAGTAGAAGTAAAGTAGATTGGAAACGATTTTGGTTTGGCTTTTTTACTTGGGGGGTAATTGCTGTAGTAAGTATTTATATAGGAATTTTAATGACTCCAGAAAACTATACATGGAACTTTAAAGCAACTCCATTTTTTACTTTAGTAGCAATTTCTTTTTTGTTTTTACCGTTTCAGACTTCTTTTGAAGAATTGTTGTTTAGAGGATATTTTATGCAAGGTTTAGGCGTTTTAGCAAAGAACAGGTGGTTGCCTTTAATTTTAACATCGGTTTGTTTTGGTTTGTTACATGGCGCAAATCCAGAAGTAGAGAAGTTAGGTTACATTTCTATGGTTTTTTATATTGGTACCGGTTTTTTCTATGGAATAACAACCTTAATGGATGAAGGAACAGAATTAGCTTTAGGTTTACATGCAATTAATAATATTGTTGCTGCCTTTTTTGTAACAACAGATTGGACTGTTTTTCAAACTGAAGCTTTGTATGTAGATACTTCAGAGCCTTCTGTTGGTTGGGAAATGTTTTTCCCGGTTTTGGTTTTATATCCGTTAATGTTATTGTTATTTTCAAAAAAGTATGGTTGGAAAAACTGGCAAGAAAAATTGACAGGTAAAATTTATGAACCAGTAAATTTAAAAGAAAACTATAGAATTTTAGAAGATATTGGCACAGAATAACTTTCATAAAAATTTTAAATTAAATAATAATTCGTTTACAAATGTTGATGAATTATTAGCTTATACATTTGACTTTTCTAAAGACAATTATCAATTTTTAAAAAGTTGGTTTTCTGATTCTGACTTTATAATTGTACAAACTTCTGGTTCTACTGGAAAACCAAAACCAATTCAACTTAAAAAAGAGTTGATGAGAAACTCTGCTTTTGCAACTGGAGTTTTTTTCAAACTAAAAGAAAACACAACTGCTTTATTATGTTTGCCAGTTGAGTATATTGCTGGTAAAATGATGTTGGTAAGGGCGCTAACTTTAGGTTGGCATATTGATGTTGTTGATTCTAATTCTAATCCTCTAGAAGCTATTAAACAGGATTATGATTTTTCTGCAATGGTTCCTTTACAAGTTGAAAACTCAATAAAAAATCTTTATAAAATAAAAAAGCTAATTGTTGGTGGTGGCGTTGTGTCTAATCAGCTTCAAGAAAAATTACAAAATATTTCTACGGAAGTTTTTGCTACTTATGGTATGACGGAAACGATTACTCATATTGCTGTTAAAAAGCTGAATAATATTACATCATTGCGAGGAAGAATGATAAAGCAATCTCTTTTTAATGAGTTTTATAAAACATTACCAAACGTAAATATTTACAAGGATGTAAAGAGTTGTTTGGTAATTGATGCACAAAAAGTTAGCGAAGAAATCATTTTTACAAATGATGTTGTAAATTTAATTTCAGAGAATCAGTTTGAATGGTTAGGTCGTTTTGATAACGTTATTAATTCTGGCGGAATTAAATTACATCCAGAAAAGATTGAAGAAAAATTATCTAAAATTATAGAAAACCGTTTTTTTGTTATTGGAATTCCTGATGATAAATTAGGTGAAAAATTGGTTTTAATTATTGAAGGTGTCATTTCAAGCACAGTCGGGGAATCTTTAAAAATACTTAAATCACTTTCTAAATTCGAAATTCCAAAAGAGATTTATTTTGTTGATGAATTCGTAGAAACAGAAACTGGTAAAATTCAACGAAAAATGACTTTTAAAAAAGTGATTAATTATTATTAGGATATAAGTTTTTATATTTTTAACAGATAATCTCTTAAGTCTGTTTCTTCTTCTAACTCCATTTTTTTCTTAATTCTATATCTGGCAGTTTGTACAGATCTTGGGTCTATTAATAATATTCTAGCTATTTCTTTAGTTTGTAAATGAAGTTTAATAAACATACAGTGCCTTAATTCTGTTTCCGATAAATTAGAGTGATTGTTTAATAGGGTGTCATAAAAACCATTATAAACAGCATTAAAGTGTTTTTTTAAACTTTCCCATTCTTCATCTCTTTCTAAAACATAATCTATCTGTTTTATTATGTTTTTTTGTGCTAATTTATCTTCTGTTTTTAAGCCTTTTACGTCAGCTTTAATCTCTTTGAAGTATTGTTTGTTGTGCAGTAAGTTTGATGTTAAAGTTA
This sequence comes from Polaribacter sp., assembly GCF_036480315.1. Taxonomy (GTDB): domain Bacteria; phylum Bacteroidota; class Bacteroidia; order Flavobacteriales; family Flavobacteriaceae; genus Polaribacter. The sequence goes on along the minus strand of NZ_JAZGGG010000039.1, from coordinate 603 downwards.
AGTTTTCTTTATCTTTTTCTGTTTTTTCTTTATTAATTTTTACTATTTTTTCTTGAGAAAATTTTTGTTTCTTTTTTGTATTTTCAATAATAAAATAATAACCAATTAAGGCTAATATAAAAAGAAAACAAATTATAATTAAAGAAGTTTTTAAGCTGTAATTTGTGTTAGATAAAGATTCTTTTTGAAGTATTACTTTTTCTAATTCAAATTTTGAGTTTAACTTTTTAATTTGCTCTTCAAGTTCTTTGTTTGTTCTGTCTTTATTACCTGCCAACACAGATAGCATTTCAATAGAATTATGTCCAATAAGCTCTATACTAAAAATGCAATCACTAGATTTTTTAGAGACTTGATGTACGGAAATACTTATTGTGTTTTCACCTTCTTTAAAAATATTACCGTCCAAAATAGTTGCCTTAAATTCATGTTCTTCTTCACCATCAATAGTTTTATTAGCTAAAGTTTTATTATTGATTACCTGTTGTGCATTATAAAAAAGCTGTTCATTGATTAAGAGAATCGTATATTTAATTGAATTTCAAACATTTAAATAGATGAACAGCTTTAGAGCAAATTACGAGAAAATTTTAGAGGTATTAA
>NZ_JAZGGG010000038.1:0-26045 GCF_036480315.1 Polaribacter sp. | reverse complement strand
GTTTTAAGACTAGAATACTCTCAAAATTAACCTCATTAACAATTATTCAATTCATTAATAAGTTTACTTTTGATAGAAATATTAACAACTTAAAAATTAGTATTATTTAAATGCACAACGGGTTAACTCTTTAAATTTTTACGAAAAAAACATCTTCTTTAAACAAAGAAAAAACAACATTACTAGGTATTAGTTCTCATAAGGTTTTAGATTTTTTACATTATATAAGTTCTGGAATTGTGAGTTTTGCTAGAGAATTAAATGATACTCCTAAAATTGTAGGTTTATTAATACAATTGATATTAAATGGAGTATGATTTCTGTTGCAATTAATATGGCTTTAGGTGACTTATTAAATGCAAAAAAGGTGGGTGAAACGATAAGTAAAAAAATCACCACAATTAAGAAATGAACAAATACCTAGACATCATAAAAATTCCTATTCCGGTTATTGGAATTACGTAAAACAATCTGTTTTAATGGAATTGAATTGGGAGAATTATTTCTACGGTTTAATTATTATTTCTTTAATTGTTTGGGGATTAGAAGTTATTTTTCCTTGGCGGTAAAATCAATCAATTTTCAGAAAAGACTTTTGGTTAGATACATTTTATATGCTCTTCAATTTCTTTTTATTAAATTTAATTATTCTCATTGCATTGTCTAATTCTGCTGCACAATTATTTAATGATATTTTAGGAATTATTGGATTGTCAATTTCTAACTTTCAGCTTTTAGAAATTAATAAACTCCCTTTTTTAGTAAGAATTTTTATCTTTTTTATAGTACTAGATTTTGTACAATGGTGGACACATAGATTATTACACAAATTCGAATTTCTTTGGAATTTTCACAAAGTACATCATTCTGTAAAACAAATGGGTTTTGCTGCACACTTGCGTTATCATTGGATGGAACCTGTAGTGTACAATTCTTTAAAATATATTCCACTGGCTATTATTGGTGGTTTTTCTGCACAAGATGTTGCGTTTGTACATTTTTTTAATATTACAATTGGTCATTTAAACCACACAAATATAAATTGGGATTATGGTTTTTTAAAATACATTTTAAACAATCCTAAAATGCATATTTGGCATCACTCTAAAGAGCTACCAGAAGAAAGAAGATGTGGTGTAAACTTTGGGGTCACATTAAGTATTTGGGATTATATTTTTAAAACAAACTACATTCCACATTCCGGACGAGATATAGAATTGGGATTTGATGGAGATGAAAACTTTCCGAAAGATTTTATAAAACAAGAAACCTATCCGTTTATTAAAAAATAATCTGATTAATTGTTAATAAACTTTTTTTTAAAACACAAACTACAACGATTTCGTTAAGTATATTTGTAGCGAATGTTCGCTAATAGAATTCAAAACAAATATCTTACACTATGAAAATCAAAAAAGTACTGGTTGCTAACAGAGGAGAAATCGCTATAAGAATCTTTAGAGCCTGTACAGAGATTAATGTAAAAACAATTGGTGTCTACACTTTTGAAGACCGCTATTCTTTACATAGATATAAAGCAGATGAATCTTACCAAATTGGTGAAGACAAAGAACCTTTAAAACCGTATTTAAATATTGATGAAATTATTAAAGTTGCTATAGAAAGTGGCGCAGATGCGATTCATCCTGGTTATGGTTTTTTATCTGAAAATGCAAATCTTGCTCAAAAATGTGATGACAATGGTATTATTTTCATAGGACCAAAAGTATCTGTTTTACAATCTTTAGGTGATAAAATAACGGCAAAAGAGGTTGCTGTTGCTAATAACATTCCTGTTATTCGAAGTAATACAAAGTCTTTAAAAAACATTGAAATTGCTTTAAGCGAAGCCGAAATAATTGGCTACCCAATTATGCTAAAAGCTGCATCTGGTGGTGGTGGAAGAGGAATGCGTGTTATTAGAGAAGCAGACGAATTAAAACGTGCTTTTAACGAGAGTAAACGAGAAGCTTTAAATGCTTTTGGAGATGATACTGTTTTTCTTGAAAAATATGTTGAGAACCCAAAACATATAGAAATTCAAATAGTTGCCGATAATTATGGTAATACAGTACACCTTTTTGAACGCGATTGTTCTGTACAAAGGCGTTATCAAAAGGTAATTGAATTTGCACCTTCTTTCGATTTAAAACAAGAAATAAAAGATGCACTGTACAAATATGCAATTGACATTTGTAAAGCTGTAGATTATAATAATATTGGTACCGTAGAATTTCTGGTAGATGATGATGATTCTATATATTTTATTGAAGTAAACCCAAGAGTACAAGTAGAGCATACCGTTACCGAAGTTGTTACCAATATCGATTTAATAAAAACACAATTATTTATTGCTGGCGGATACAAATTAGCAGATCAACAAATAAAAATACCAAACCAAGAAGCTGTAAAAGTAAATGGTTATGCGCTACAATGTAGAATAACTACAGAAGATCCACAAAACGATTTTAAACCCGATTATGGAGAAATTACAACCTACAGAAGTGCTTCTGGTTTTGGTATTCGTTTAGATGCTGGTAGTGTGTATCAAGGTGCAATTATTTCGCCATTTTTCGATTCTATGTTGGTAAAAGTTACTGCAAATAGTAGAACTTTAGATGGCGCTTGTAGAAAAGTTAGAAGAGCTTTAGCAGAATTTAGAATTAGAGGTGTAAAAACCAACATGCCTTTTCTTGATAATATATTGCAACATGAAACCTTTAGAAAAGGAGAAGTTACGGTAAATTTCATCAAACAAAATCCTGATTTATTTATTTTTAAAGCACCACGTAACAGAGCTACAAAGTTAGTTACTTATTTAGGTGATGTTATTGTTAACGGAAATGCAGATGTTAAAAAAATAGACCTAACTAAAAAGTTTGTAAAACCGATTGTTCCTAAATTTGATGCTAAAGCTGGTTATCAAAAAGGAACTAAAGATTTATTGACAGAATTAGGTCCAGATAAATTTTCTCAATGGTTAAAAAATGAAAAGAAGGTACATTTTACAGATACCACAATGCGTGATGCACACCAAAGTTTATTAGCAACAAGAATGCGAACTTTTGACATGCTAAAAGTTGCTGAAGGATATGCTAAAAACAATCCAGACATTTTTAGTATGGAAGTTTGGGGAGGCGCAACTTTTGATGTTTGTATGAGGTTCTTACAAGAAAATCCTTGGGAACGTTTACAATCATTACGTAAAGCTATGCCAAATGTATTGTTACAAATGTTAATTAGAGGCTCTAATGGAGTTGGTTACACAGCGTATTCAGATAATTTAATTGAAAAGTTTGTTGAAAAATCTTGGGAAAATGGCGTTGATATTTTCAGAATTTTCGATTCTTTAAATTGGATGAAATCCATTGCGCCTTGTATTGAATATGTAAGAACAAAAACGGATGGTTTAGCCGAAGGTTCAATTTGCTATACAAACGATATTTTAGACCCTAAAAACAAAAAATACAACCTTAAATACTACACAACTTTAGCAAAGGATATCGAAAATGCTGGTGCACATATTTTAGCAATAAAAGATATGGCTGGTTTATTAAAACCATATGCAGCTTTTGAGTTGGTTTCAGCTTTAAAACAAGAAGTGAATATTCCTATTCATTTACATACACATGATACCTCATCAATTCAATCTGCAACTTACTTAAAAGCTATTGAAGCTGGTGTAGATGTTGTTGATGTTGCTCTTGGTGGTTTATCGGGATTAACATCACAACCTAATTTTAATTCGGTTGTAGAAATGATGAAATTTAACGATAGAGAAAGCGACTTAAATGTAGATTCTTTAAATGAATACTCAAATTATTGGGAAACTGTTAGAGAATATTATTATCCTTTTGAATCTGGCTTAAAAGCAGGTTCTGGAGAAGTTTTTAAACATGAAATTCCTGGAGGACAATATTCTAATTTAAAACCACAAGCCCAAGCTTTAGGTTTAGAAGATCGTTTTCATGAAATTACAAAAATGTATGGTGATGTAAATCATCTTTTTGGCGATATTGTTAAAGTAACACCTAGCTCTAAAGTTGTTGGTGACATGGCTCAATACTTAGTGAGCAACAATTTAACGGTTAGAGATGTTTTAGAACGTGGAGACACTATTTCTTTCCCACAATCTGTGGTAAGTTTCTTTAGAGGAGATCTAGGTCAGCCAGTTGGAGGTTTTCCTAAAGAGCTACAGAAATTAATTTTAAAAGATGAAAAACCTTATACAGATAGACCAAATGCCCATATAGAACCTATCGATTTTGATAAAGAATATAAAGATTTTAGAAAAATATTTGAGAATGATTTAGGAAGAGCTATCGATTTTACAGATTTCTTATCTTATAAACTATATCCAAAAGTATTTACAGAAGCGTACAACAAGCATTTAAAATATGATAATTTAATAAACCTACCAACCAAGAATTTTTTCTACGGTATGGAAAGAGGTGAAGAAATTATCATTGAATTAGACAAAGGAAAAACATTACTTATTACTTTAGAGTCTATTGGAAAAGCAAATGAAGATGGTATGGTTACCGTTTATTTTAAAGTAAACGGACAAGGTAGATCTGTACAAGTAAAAGATATATCTATTAAAGTAAATAAAGTTGAAAATGCTAAAGCTGATAAAAATAATACCAAAGAAATTGGTGCTCCTTTACAAGGAATGTTATCTACAATTTTAGTTAAGAAAGGAGAAAAAGTTTCAAAAAATCAACCTTTATTTATAATTGAAGCCATGAAAATGGAAACAACAATTACCGCAACTGAAGATACAATTATCAAGAAAATAGTATTAAAATCTGGTATAATGGTAAATTCTGAAGACTTAGTTATTATTGTAGATTGATAATATCATAAAAAATGTAAAGACCTTTATTTATAATAAATAAGGGTCTTTACATTTTATTTATTCCTACCCTTTTCATTTGGATATAAACTTGGCAAAGAATCACTTTGCACAATCTCTTTTGTGTCAATATTTATACCAGTGATTTTCCCTTTAAAAGCTGCACCAGTATCTATATTCCAGATATTCATTGCGTTCATTGGTTCTGATTTTCCAAAATTAGTTGTTGGTGTATGACCTATGTATATTTCTTTGTAAAGTTGTAATCGTTTTGGGTATACAATTGAATCTTCATTCATATTTCTATCCATAACTAAAGCTAATTCCCACAAAGTTCTGTCGAAATATAAATTCTCTTTAAATTTTTCTTTTTCAACACCATGCATAGATGTAAAACCTGCATGTAGAAATAATCTATTTTCAGTATCTAAATGATACAATGGTAAGTTTTCAAAAAAGATTAAGTGTTGCTTTTTTTCTTCCACAGAAAAACCATCATAACTTTCCATAGTTTCTTTACCACCATGCATGTACCAAGTAGGATTTACTTCCTCATTTTTTAACCAATCTTGGCACCAAACATCATGATTTCCTTTAATAAAAACACAATTTATTTTTTCTGATAAATTGATTAAAAATTCAATTACTTGTGCAGCTTCACTCCATCCATCTACATAATCACCAACAAAGATAAGCGTGTCTTCTTCAATAACTTCTATTTTATTAAAAACTTGAAGCAATGCTTTTAAACCTCCATGTACATCGCCAATAGCAAAAGTTCTTTTCATATAAAATATTATTAAAAATATTGACCAAGTCCAAAAACCAAACCTCCGTTAGAATTGTTTTGTACATCATGAATTTTAAAACCATAATCGATTCTAAAAGTTGCATTATAAATTTTCTTACTGATAAAACGTAAACCAATTCCAGAGAAAACTCTAATTTTTTCACTTTTAAAAAAATTATTTAATTTACCTCCTGGATCTCTCCAAGAACCTATATCTGTAAATACATTTGTCTGAATTGCCAACCAATCTTTATCATAAATTGTATGCCTGTATTCTGAATTTAAAACTGCAACTCCAGTTCCTCTATCAACCAAAATACCAACACCACGAATGTTTACATTATTATCTAAAGCAAAAGGTGCAAAAGGTGATTTTTCGTTAGTAGAAAACCCTACACGTAATTTATTTGCCCAATTTCCTTTTTCGCCAATTTTTTTGTAGTAGAAAAAATCGTTCCAAGCAATAAAAAAATTATCTTGAAAAGCATTATTAGAAGTAACATATTGGGTGTGTAACACACTTTTAAACCCTTTTAAATATTGATAATTATACTCTAAATCATCATATTTATAAACAAATTTTAAGAGTGTTTTGTCTAATTCTAAATTTTGAGGAACAGATGCGTCGGTATCTCCTGCTAAGTATTTATACTTTTCCGAAAATAAATTTACACCAAAATTAATTTCGTTTTTTAAATTGATTTGATACAAGCCTAATACTTCAAAAGAAATATTGTTGTATAAATAATTAGCTGTTTTATTATCAAAATAAAGAGGTTCTTCACTTTTCCAATTTTGATGATTTATTGATAAACCCCAACTTTTAGAAAACAGGTTTGGCGCTTTAAAATTGATGCCATAAGAATCGAAACTATTATTTTGATAATAACCCCCAAACACTATATTTCTTCCTAAAAAATTATAATCATATAAACCTAACTTATAGGCAAACTGTTTATTAGTGGTAGTCCAAAAATTAACTTCAGGAATCACCGTGAAATTTTCTTCAATAGTAATAAAAACGTTGTAAAGTTCTTTATGAGAGTAAAAAATTTGATAATAGGCATGACTAATTGCTGGTAATCTTTTTAATTGAGTAATATCATTCTCTAAAGAAACAGTATCTAAAACACTTCCTTTTTTGGTAGATAAAAGCTTTTTAAGAAAAGTAATATTTGTTTTTTTTGCTCCTTCAATTTTTACATCTAACACTATTTTTTGAGAATATAATGTTGTGGTAAAAAAGAAAATAAAGAGAAGTAATGAACTATTTTTAATAAGCATTATTCAGTTGTAAATGTTTTTTGAATAATCAAATTTACCCAATTATCATCACTTATACCCATTACTGTAAAATTATAATCAGTATTTAAAACTAAAATAGGTACTGTTGTTGTATTAATAGTTGCAGTTACATTTGCAGCTTCACCATATTGAAAAGTTTTTAGGTCTGTAAATGTTCCGGAAAAAAAGTTAATATCTGCATCTGTAACTACTTGAAAGTAATGTGTGTTTTCTTTAATTAATCCATCTTCCCAGGTAAATTTTGGTTTTAATGATTGAGAGAAATCAATTGGAAGTATTTCTTTTAACCATTCTGTAGATTTTGTTTGATTTTTTAACCTAATAGGTTTCGATTTATAAAATTTTCCATCAAATAAATAAGTAACAATTCCCCAAGCTTCACTTGGATCTGAACGCGAAAAACGGCTCATTTTTCCGCCATAAACTTCAGCAGATGACAAGAAAATCCTGCGGTAATTTGTAAGATCTTTTTCATCTGTAATTGTACTTTCTGCTTCATAATATCTAACTTCAGTTGCACCAACTTCTGGGTAATAATAAATATAAGAAAAACTTGTATTTCCGTTTGCATTCGCACCAAAAGCTATCATTTCTTCTTGTATACTTGTAGCATTTTCGGCTACGTATTCCTCTAAATTTCTTGGAACAAAAGATTTCTGAATCACTAGATTAACCCAATTATCTTCACTAACACCCATCATTGTAAAAAGATATTCTTCATCTACCAATAAATCAGCTGGTGTTTCACCTTCATTTATATCTAAAACAACATTTGAAGTATCATAATATTGAAAGGTTTTTTCTTTTGTAAACGTTCCCGAAATAAATGCTGCTTCACCTTCGGTATTTTTTTCATCAGAAATTACCTGAAAATAAATCTCATTTTCTGCAATTTGTCCATCAGTCCAAGTAAATTTTGGTTTAATGGTTTCTGGATATTCAATACTAACAGAATTTGTCCATTCTGTGGGTTTCGTTTTTATTTTAATTTTAATAGGATTTGATTTATGTAATTTTCCGTCAGTTAAATATGTAACAATACCCCAAGTTTCTTCTGTATTTGTACGCACGAAACGCTTTAATTTACCACCAAAAACAGCATCTGTAGACAAATTTTTTCTTCTGTAATTAGAAAAATCATTTTCATCTACGGTTGTATCAGCAGTTTCATAATATCTAATTTCTGTAGCACCTTCAATAGGATAATAAAAAACATAAGAGATATCTGTACTCTCAAAAACACTTGCAGCGCAAGCAATAACTTCATCTAAATCTCTATTGGTATTTGTGTCTAAATACTCTTGTAAATTTCTTGGTATAGAAATATCGTTATCTTCTGCACAAGAGTTAAATAGTAGCATAGAAATGCTTACAAACAACAATAAATATTTAAACTTCATCTATATTTTTTAAATTTTAAAAGTGATAATCGGTAAAGTTGAATGATTAGTTACATCTTCTGCAATACTTCCTGCAAAAATATGAGATAATCCTTTTCTATCATGTGTAATTACAGAAATTAAATCTGCTCCAATAGGATTAGAAAAATTTAAAATTCCTTTTTCTATCGTTTTATCGCAAACAAAATTAACATTTATTAATCTATCTACATTACCTTCTGCTTTTAAAAGAAAATTATTTGCCATTGCATCCATTTCTGATGTTGTTTTAAAACTTTATTTTTGGTGATATAATCTCCTCAACAATTCTTCTGCAGGTTTATTCTGTGGTGTAAATCTATTGTTTTTTTTTCCACCAACTTTATCATGTCTGTGAAACCATTTCCAAATAAAACCTCCGGCAAACCAATCTTCTTGCCAAAATTGATTGTGTATTGCTTGCAAGCCATTTACTTGTACTTGCAAATTTACATTGTCTATTACTCTATTAGATTTCCAAGGTTTTTTTCCAGCATAATCTACACTCCTATATCCAAATTCAGTAAATAAAACGGGCTTATTAAATTTCTTTTGAATACCTTTAATTTCAGTTTTATGAGCTTGCCAACCCAATTCAAATTCTTCAACGGTAGGCGTTTTTTTATCACTTACAGGAAAATAAGCATCAATACCAATAAAATCTAAATCTGCCCAAAATGAAACACGTTTATATTCGTCCCAATTCGCTGCATAGGTCAGTTTTCCTTTATAAACTTTTCTAATTTCTTTTATTAAATCTAACCAATAACTAGGTCTATTAGCAACAAATTGCTCTAGTTCTGTACCAATACACAAAACATCTGCGTTTATAGCCTGTGCAGCTTTTGCATAGGTTAAAATATAAGCTTTATAAGAATTTTCTAAAATTTTCCAGTTTTCTTCTGAACTTGGTTTTAAATCTCCTGTATAACCTCCTCTTCTCAACCATAAATGAGGTTTTATCATGATTTTAATGTTCACTTCCTGAAACTCTTTTGCATATTGCAACAGTCCGTTTTTTGTTTCACCAAACCATTCTCTATTGGTATTAAACTCAATTTTAGGAGTTTCAATATTTCTAATAAAACTATAGGGCATCAACGCAACATAATTGCTTTGAGCCCTTTTAACGGGGTTAATATGTTTAGAATTTATAGAATCTCTTGATGCTACAAAACTGACGCCATTAATTTTTTGAGTTTGACTATTGCATGATAATTGAAGTGAAATCAGCAATAAAAAAAGGATTTTTTTTGTTTTCATAAATCCCTTAAAAATAGTTTTTAATTAAAACAATGCTCTTAAACCAATGTTAAAACTTTGCCCTAATCCATTATTTGTTCCTCTTACAAAATTACTATATAAAGCTTCTAAGTTTAGTGTTTTTGTTAACTGATATTTCCCTCCAAATCCTAAAGCTGTATAATCTTGTGTAAAACCTCCAAAACGTTGTGCATGTTGTACAAAACCTAAAACGGTAGATTTATCTGATGGAAAATAACTCATAAAAACTCCTGGAGAGAATAAAAATGTATTATTTGCAAAACTTGTTTTTTCTCCAAAATTATATTCGGTATTCAATTCTGTAAATAACTGCCATTTTCTGCTAGGAAAAGTATGGTCAAAGAAAAATCTATTTTGAAAAGTATAAGCCGTTTGATCTAAAAAAACATTATTTTCTGACTCATTTTTAATAATTGGAATGTGAAATGCAGACTGAATAGAAAAATTACCAACACTCTTTATTGGTTGAAATTTAATTGCTGGCGCAAATGAAGACAATCCTTTTCTTGCTGTTACATCGTTTCCTAAATCGAAAACAGAGGTTACACTTCTGCCGCCAATTGTATTAGATCTATATTCTAAAAGTAGACCTACATTAAATCTATTACTTTCAGAAACACCAGTAAAAATTTCTAAAGATGTTGTAAAAAAATTAGATCTTCCTCCTGCATCTGTTGAACTAGTTCCGCCAGAATTGGCAGATTTAGTTTGAGTGTACAAACCATTGAACCATTTTATATCCCATTGTCCTTTATCTAATAACTTTGAAGGCGTATAGGTTTGTATATTACTTTTATCAACATCTTCTTGACCATAAGATTGTAAACTGAAAATCAATATAAAAGTAAAAAGGATTTTAAATATATTTTGTTTCATTTTTTTTGTTTAAATTATTTTTAATTACAACATCAGTCTATACGTTTATCAACAACTTACAAAAAATCACAAGAATAATTATTTAAAACAATTCTAAATTATAATTTACATTTAAGTTCTTAACTTTAACTTCGACATAATTAGTAACAATCAATCAACTATGGACCACATTGTAATAATTGGAAACGGAATATCTGGAGTTACTGCTGCAAGACATATTAGAAAAAATTCTGACAAAAAGATTACCATTGTTTCGGCAGAAAACAAATATTTTTTTTCTAGAACAGCACTCATGTATGTTTATATGGGTCATTTGAAGTTTGAACACACACAACCTTATGAAAACTGGTTTTGGGAGAAAAACAACATTCAACTAAAGCAAGCATTCGTAGAAAATATAAATACTGATAAAAATTTATTAGAATTTTCAAACGGAGAATCACTTTCTTTTGACAAACTGGTAATTGCAACAGGTTCTAAACCAAATAAATTTGGTTGGCCAGGGCAAGATTTAGAGGGAGTTATGGGTATGTACCATAAACAAGATTTAGAAAAATTAGAAAAATATGCACCAAATAAAGAAACTTGTAAAAGAGCTGTAATTGTTGGGGGAGGCTTAATAGGAATCGAATTAGCAGAAATGTTACGCAGTAGAAAAATTCCTGTTACTTTTTTGGTGCGTGAAAATAGTTTTTGGAATGGTGTTTTACCCGCACAAGAATCAGCAATGATTAACGACCACATTAAAGACCATCATATAGATTTACGATTAAGCACAAATCTAAAAGAGATAAAATCTGATGAAAATGGTCGTGTAAAATCTATTATTATTGAAGAAACTGGCGAAGAAATCGAATGTAACATTGTTGGTTTAACAGCTGGTGTTACACCTAATATCGATTTTCTTAAAAATTCTGGAATTGAATTGGGGCGTGGTGTAAAAGTGAATCGTTTTTTAGAAACAAATATTAAAAATATTTATGCTATTGGAGATTGTGCCGAACAACACGAAGCTATTGATCAAAGAAGAAATATAGAAGCAGTTTGGTATACTGGTAGAATGATGGGTGAAACTTTAGCACAAACAATTTGTGGTAATAAAACAGCATACAAACCAGGTCATTGGTTTAATTCTGCAAAATTTTTAGACATTGAATATCAAACTTACGGTTGGGTATTTAGTGAAAGAGGAATGAATGAAAATGAAGCTTATTTTCAATGGCAACATCCAACAGATTATAAATGTATTACCATTTCTTTTGATAAAAATACAAATTTGTTTTTAGGTATAAACACATTTGGAATTCGAATGCGTCATGAAATTTTTGATAAATGGCAAACAGATAGTAAGTCTATAGAATACGTTCTAGAATATTTAGCAGATGCTAATTTCGACCCTGAATTTTATAAACTGCACGAACATGAAATTGTTGCAAAATTTAATCAAGAAAACAAAACAAATATTAAACCTAAAAAGAAAAGTTGGAAAAGAATTTTCAACAAAGCATAATATATGAAAACAATAAAAAAAACAGGTCTAATCGTTTTCTTAATAGGATTAGCATTTTTTATAGGAACAATTTTCACAGGTTCTTTCAGTTTAAAACAAACAGAATTAGATACTTTTATTAAAGAAAAAGGTTATAAAAGCGAAATAATAACAGCAGAATTAACAAAAGCAATTGTAACTGAAGAAAACTTAAATATTTTTCAATTTTCTAGCCGTGTAATTAATGCTTACAAAACTTCGAATAACCATTATGATGCTCTAATTGCAAAATACGATTCAGAAAAAAATTGGGATAAAAAAGGTCAACAATTTCAATATAAAATCTTTGGAAAATTACACAGTATAAGTTTTGAATTGGCAAAAAAAGCTGGTAAAGGTTTTGCTGCAGAAAACACAGGTTTGGCTTGGTTTTTAACGTTTGGTTTAGGTATTTTAGGAGCACTTCTGTTTATTGTACCTGATGTAGTTTTACTTGGGAAGCCTGGTATAAAAAACGATGGAATTTTCTTAAGTGCAGTTACCAATCGTGGTTGGATTGGTTGGTTTACTTTTGTGTTTTTAGTTACCTTTTATATTTTACTCTATTTTTATCCAGATTTAATTGTAAACTGGGTGTATTTAGTAGACCCTATTAGTAAATCTATTAGTGGAAACCCAGCAAGTCAATGGTTTCTATATGGCTTTCTATATTGTACAGTAATGACTGTTATGGCTGTTAGAATGTATATAAAATACCGTCATAATAAATACCAAATATTAAGAACAACATCTGTATTATTCTTTCAAATTGTGTTTGCTTTTTTAATTCCAGAAATTTTAGTTCGTTTCGAAAAACCTTGGTATGACTTTAAAAATGTATACCCTTTAGATTACGACTTTTTCTTTAAATGGAATTTAGATGAATTACTATCTAGTGGTGGTTTTGGTTTATTTATTTTAGTTTGGGGAGTTGTTTTAACCATAATAGTAGTTCCCCTAATGGTTTATTTCTTCGGAAAAAGATGGTATTGTTCTTGGGTTTGTGGTTGTGGCGGATTAGCAGAAACGTTAGGAGACCCATATAGACAAAACTCTAGTAAAACATTACTTTCTTGGAGAGTAGAACGCATTGTAATACATATTGTTTTAGTTTTTGTTTTAGTAATGACCGGTTTTGCTTTATATACTTTCTTCTCTGGTGCAGACCAAGTTATAGGAATTAAAACACAAACTATTCAAGATATTTATGGCTTTTTAATTGGTGCTGTTTTTGCAGGTGTAATTGGTACAGGTTTCTACCCTATTTTTGGAAACAGAGTTTGGTGTAGGTTTGGTTGTCCATTAGCTGCATATTTAGGATTTATCCAACGTTTTAAATCTAGATTTAGAATTACCACAAATGGTGGTCAATGTATTTCTTGCGGAAACTGTTCTACATATTGCGAACAAGGTATTGACGTAAGAGCTTATGCTCAAAAAGGAGAAAACATTGTTCGTTCTAGTTGCGTAGGTTGTGGAATTTGTTCTGCAGTTTGCCCTAGAGGAGTTTTAAAATTAGAAAATGGGCCGGAAGATGGTAGAATAAATCCTACAGAAATTTTATTAGGAAATGATGTGGATTTAATGGAATTAGTTAATAAGAAGTAATGTTTCAAAAAATATTCTTATTTCTATTTTTATTGTTAGTGAGTTTATCTTCTTTTTCACAAAAAAAATATCAAAAAACGTATTTTGAAAATGGTGATTTAAAAGAAGAAGGTTGGTTTTTTAATGATATAAAAAGTGGATATCACTTAACTTATCATTCAAATAAAGAAATAGCTTCTAAAGGAAATTATATTAAGGATTTAAAAACTGGTTATTGGTGTTTTTATCATTCTAACGGAAAAATTAAAACTCAAGGAACTTTTTCAATAGGATCTAAAACTAGCTTTTGGAAGACTTATAATAAAGATGGAGTTAAAATATCTGAAGGGAATTACATCGCAAATTTAAAAAACGATTATTGGCACTTTTATCACCCAAATAAAAATATTTCAGAAAAAGGATGGTTTAAAGATGGTTTAAAAACTAAAATTTGGCAGGTATTTCATTCTAATGAACAATTAAAATTTAGAGAAACCTATAAGAAAGACAAACCTGATGGATTTTGGGTTTCATACTATAATAATGGTAAAAAAGAAAGTGAAGGAAATTATATCGATGGTTTAAAGACCCAATATTGGAAATTCTATCATAAAAATGGAGATTTAAAAAAAGAAGGTAATTTTATAGATAATTTAAAAACGAATTATTGGTATTTTTACCGAGAAGATTCTTCTAAAGAAAATGAAGGTCACTTTAAAGATGGAAACAAAAATAATTGGTGGATATATTATGATCAATTTGGATCTATAAATCATAAGTGTCAATTAAAAAATAATAAAAAAAATGGATACTGTTTGATCTATAAAAAGGAAAAAATAGTAAAAGCATCAAAATTTAAAAACGGTAAAAAAATAAAAGAATGGACAGACTTTTCGTCCTTTAAAAAAGAGAATAGTCTAAATGATTTAAGATAAATGAAAATAAAAGTAATTATTCCCGCTTATAACGAGCAAGATTCTATTGCCAATGTCATAAATGACATTCCTAAAAATGTAGATGAAATAATTGTTGTTAGCAATAACTCTTCAGATAACACAGAGATTAATGCAAAAAATGCTGGTGCTACCGTTTTATTTGAAAACCGAAAAGGATATGGGTATGCTTGTTTAAAAGGGATGGATTACATTGCCAAAAAAGAAAATAAGCCCGAAATTGTGGTTTTTTTAGATGGAGATTATTCAGATTATCCAGAACAACTTACAGAAATTATTAGCCCAATTGTAAATGACAATATCGATTTTGTAATTGGGTCTAGAGTAAAACGATTAAGAGAAGAAGGTTCTATGACACCACAACAAGTTTTTGGCAATTGGCTAGCAACCTTTTTAATGAAGCTATTTTTTGGTGCAAAGTTTACAGATTTAGGTCCTTTTAGAGCTATTAAATATAATAAATTATTAGCGCTAAAAATGGAAGATAAAACTTACGGATGGACTGTGGAAATGCAGTTAAAAGCATTAAAACAAAAAATGAGTTATATTGAAGTTCCAATGAAATATAGGAATAGAATTGGTGTTTCTAAAGTATCGGGAACCATAAAAGGAAGTATTATGGCAGGCGTAAAAATATTAGGTTGGATTTTTAAATACAGTTTCAAATAATGGTATTAGAGTATATTACTATCTTCATTTATTCAATTTCTTTATTACTGATTTTTGTGTATTCATTAGCGCAATTAAATCTATTAATCAACTACTTAAAAAATCAAAAAAAAGAAGATACTTCCGTAAAATTCGATTTTAACAATTCTGATGAAATTCCTTTTGTAACCATTCAACTTCCTGTTTACAATGAGTTATATGTAATGGAACGTTTATTAGATAATATCATAAAAATAGATTATCCAAGAGAAAAATTAGAAATACAAGTTTTAGACGATTCTACAGACGAATCTTTAGAACAAACTGCAGAACATATTAAAGAAATTCAAAAAACAGGATTAGACATTACCCATATTAGCAGAACAAACAGACAAGGTTTTAAGGCCGGTGCATTAAAAGAAGGTTTAAAAACTGCTAAAGGCGAATTTATTGCCATTTTTGATGCAGATTTTCTACCTCAAAAAGAGTGGTTGTATGAAACTGTTCCGTATTTTAAAGACAACAAAATCGGTGTAGTTCAAACAAGATGGGGGCATATTAATAGAGATTACTCTACGTTAACAAAAATACAAGCTTTTGCTTTAGACGCACATTTTACACTAGAACAAGTTGGTAGAAATAGCAAAGGACATTTTATTAATTTTAATGGAACCGCAGGCCTTTGGCGTAAAGAATGCATTTACGACGCGGGTAATTGGGAAGGAGATACACTAACAGAAGATTTAGATTTAAGTTACAGAGCACAGCTTAAAAACTGGAAGTTTAAGTATTTAGAGAATGTGCATACGCCTGCAGAATTACCAATAGTAATTAGTGCGGCAAGATCGCAACAATTTAGATGGAATAAAGGCGGCGCAGAGAATTTTCAAAAAATGACGGGGCGAATTTTAAGAAGCAAAATAATGCCTTTTAAATCTAAAATTCACAGTCTATTACACTTATTAAACAGTTCTATGTTTACTTGTATTTTTTTGGTAGCAGTTTTAAGTATACCAATGTTGTACATTAAAAATGAATATGCCCATTTAAAAATTTATTTTTCTCTGATGAGTTTTTTTATAATTAGTTCATTCATATTTTTTATCTGCTATTGGTATATGTATAAAAACACTTATGGTGGCGGATTTAAAAATTTCTTTAAATATATAGGCGCATTTTTCACCTTCTTTTCAATTGCAATGGGTTTTTCTCTGCACAATACAATCGCTGTCATAGAAGGTCATGTTGGTAAAAAAAGTGAATTCGTTAGAACACCAAAATTCAATATTAAAAATATAAAAGATGCATGGAAAACTAATAAATACATTAAAAAGAAACCTTCGGTTAATGTTATTTTAGAAGGTATTTTAGCAATATACTTTGTCTTTGGAATGTATAGTGCTTTTGTGGTAGGAAATGATGGTGGCGATTTTGGATTATTTCCTTTTCATCTTATGCTTTTTATTGGGTTTAGTTATGTATTTTTTAAATCTATATTTTCTAAAGCATAATGTCTTTCTTCAAAAAATATAAAGACGTTGTATTAATTTCAATAAGTACATTTCTGTATTTTGTTTTCGCGTATTTTTTAGAACGAACAGAGTTTAGTAAACTACTCTTTTTATGGTTTTCTTTATTTGGTTGTTTTTATTTATTGATAAAAAGTAAAACTATAACCTTTTCTACTCTAGTTGGCTTAACAGTTCTTTTTAGATTGGTTTTTCTATTTTCAACACCTAATTTATCACAAGATTTTTACAGATTTATTTGGGATGGACGAATGATTCTAGAAGGTTTAAATCCATATTTATCTTTACCCGAAACGTTTATTCAACAAGGCTTAAAACCCGTATCTGAAATTTCAGCTTTATATAATGGTATGGGGCAATTAAATGGAAGTCATTATACAAATTACCCGCCTTTAAACCAATTATGTTTTTTAATTGCAGCGCTTTTTGCTAGCAAAAGTATCTTTGGTTCTATTATTGTTTTAAGGTTCATAATTATTTTAGCTGATATTGGTATTTTATACTTCGGAAAAAAAATATTAGAACGATTAAATTTGCCAATCAAAAATATTTTCTGGTATGTTTTAAATCCGTTTATAATTATTGAAATGACGGGTAATTTACATTTTGAACCTGTAATGTTGTTTTTCTTAATTTGGAGTTTCTACAAATTACATCAACAAAAATGGCTTTTTTCAGCAATTCTTATTGCATGTTCTGTTTCTGTAAAATTAATTCCGTTGTTATTCTTACCGTTATTTTTTCAGTGGTTTGTGAAAAAAGAAGAAAATTGGTTTATAGGGTTTAAAAAACTAATCATTTTCTATACAGTTATAATAGCAACTACAATCTTATTTTTCCTTCCATTTTATTCTTCAGAATTAATTGCCAACTACTCGAATTCCGTAGGGTTATGGTTTAGAAACTTTGAATTTAATGCAAGTTTTTATTACATTTTTAGAGAAATAGGTTACTTATTTAGAGGTTATAATGAAATTGCTATTATTGGTAAAGTCACTCCTATTTTAACAATCTTATTTCTATTATCCCTTTCTTTTTTCAGAAAAAATAACACCTTAAAAAAGCTAATTACCGCTATTTTATTTTGTTTGTGTTTTTACTATTTTACAGCTACAACCATACATCCTTGGTATGTTGCAACACCATTAATTTTGTCTGTTTTTACAAAATATAAATTCCCGGTAGTTTGGAGTTTAGTGATTATTTTAAGTTACCAAGCATATGCAAACACACCTTGGCAAGAAGACTTATGGTTTGTTTTAATAGAGTATTTAGTCCTTTTTTCATTTTTAATTTACGAAATTCTTCCGAAACCGAACTTAAAGAAATTCTAAAATAAAAATGTATTCCCGCTATTCTGATGAGAATTTCGTATTTTGAGCTTTTACATTTTATCATTTATGAAAAGACTTACTATAAAAGACATAGCTCAAGAATTTAATGTTTCTATTTCTACGGTTTCTAAAGCCTTGAATGATAGTTATGAAATTAGCGTAAGTACAAAAGAAAAAATTCAGAAATATGCTAAAGAAAATAATTACAAGCCAAATTTTAATGCATTAAGCTTAAAAAACAGAAAGACAAAAACTATCGGAATTATAATTCCGAGTATGTTAAATTATTTCTTTGCCCAAGTTTTTAATGGTATCGAAAAAATTGCCAATGAAGAAGGCTACAAAATCCTTTCTTGTATTTCTAATGAATCCTATAAAAAAGAAGTAGAAACTATAGAAATGCTTTCAAACGGAAGTATAGATGGTTTCATTTTATCTTTAGCTGAAGAAACTGTATTAAAAAACGACTATAAGCATATTCAAGATGTAATGGGTAATGGAATGCCTATTGTAATGTTTGATAGAGTTGCAGAATCTATTGATTGTGATAAAGTAATTACAGACGATTTTAAAGGAGCATCTAAAACGGTTAAATATCTAGCAAAATCTGGTAGTAAAAACATTGCTTTTATTTCTACAATCAGTAATTTAAAAGTAGGTAAAAAAAGACACCAAGGATATATTAAAGGTTTAGAAAAAGCAGGTTTATCTATAAATGAAAATCTAATCATTAATATTGTTGAAGACGATTATAAAAATTATGAAAGTATTTTAACATCTATTTTTGATAAAAACGAAATAGATGCCGTAATTGCAACCGACGAATCTTCTGCAATTGCAGCAATGAAAGTTGCACAGAAAAAAGGTCATAAAATTCCAGAAAACTTTGCTGTAGTTTCTTTTTCTAATGGAATTTTAGCGAGACATTCTAGCCCTAAAATGACTACTATTAGTCAGCATGGTGAAAGAATGGGTGCAACAGCTGCAAAAATATTAATAGACAAGTTAGAGAGTAAAGAAGAAAAAAAGGAACCGAAAACAGTAATTATTAAAACGGACATTGTAGAACGTAATTCTACAAAAAAATCATAATTTTAAAATATCTTTTTTTTTATAAATTATGAATTTAGAAAAAGTAAAGCTAGTCGTTTCTGATATGGATGGAACGCTCCTAAACTCAAAAGGAGAAGTAAGCAACCGTTTTTTTGAACTCTTCAAAAAACTACAACAACAAAACATACATTTTTGTGCAGCAAGCGGAAGACAATACAACAGTATTGTAGATAAACTAGCGTCTATAAAAGATGATATATACGTTATTGCAGAAAATGGAGCAATTGCAAAAAGAGGTAATAAAATATTATTATCTAACGCTTTAGATGCGCAAAAAATAATAGATATTATTCCTATTTTAAGAAGTATTGAAAATGCTAATATTGTTTTATGTTCTCAAGATGCTGCATATATTGAAAGCAAAGACGAACGTTTTATCAACTATTTTAAAGAGTATTATCACAATTATAACGTTGTAAATGATTTAGTAGAAGTAGCAAAAAACATTCCAATTCTTAAAATAGCAGTGTATCATTTTAATTCTTCCGAAGAATTTATTTATCCTGTAATAAAACATTTAAAAGATGATTATTTACTAAAAATATCTGGTCAGAATTGGTTAGATATTTCTGATAAAAATGCAAATAAAGGTTTTGCATTAAGAGAAGTTCAGAAAATATTAAATGTAACTAAAGAAGAAACCATGGTTTTTGGTGATTACCATAATGACATAGAAATGTTACAAGAAGCTGACTTTAGTTTCTCTATGAAAAATGCACATAAAGACATTACAGAAATCGCAAATTATAGCACAAAAAGTAATAACGATTTTGGTGTTGAAGTTATTTTAGAAAAATTGATTGAAGTTAATTCTTAATCATCATAAGAAACCGTACTCTGTCTTTCTCAATTTACATTTAGCTTCGTTACATCTGGTCTAGAACAATGTCCAACACAATCAAAATTTTGTCTTTCTTCTAAAACTCTATTAAAGTCTAATGTTTCTATAATTAAACCTTACTTTATGTAAAACAGGTTCAACCAATCATTCTCCATTTGGTGAAGCAATACAAGAACCTCCATTTGCCAAAACATCTGGTGCAGCTTTTATAATTTTTTTATAATGTGGTACGTCTTTTGGAAAATCTGATTTTGCCATTAAACTAGAAACAGAAATTACAAAAGAACGAGATTCTCTTGCTATAAAACGAGTAATATCTTTTGTGTTATGGTCGCTTCCAGGCCAAACTGGAATATGTAAATCTTCTCCTAAATAGATAGAAATATTATGCTCTTTTACTAATTTACAAACGGAATCTAATTCGCCTTTTCTACAATTATAGCATTAAGTACATAATGTGCATGAATCTCTTTTTGAGTTTTAGAATCCCATTCTGCGTCATTTGTTACCGAAACCCAAAAAGGATAACCTGGTAATAATGCTTCTCCAAAAACGATGAGTTCGCAACTTTCTTTTACTGCATCTACAATTGATTTTTCAATCTTTTTAAGCGTTTTTTTCTTTATTCAACCAAACTGGTGAAATTTGTGCTAATGCTACTTTTAGTAAGTTGTTTTTCATAATTAATCTTCTTTTGTAATTGGACTTGGAGGTGGCGGAGTTAAATAAACTCTTTCTAGAGGATAATCTAAAAGAATATTTAATTTGATACTATCTTTAGAGTCGATATTAGTTTCTTTAAATGTTTTTACAATTTTTAACAATAACTTTTTAACCCTTTTTGAACTATCTTCATTCTCTAAAACTAGTTTTATAAAAGCCCATTTATAAGAACTTGCATAAAAGTATTCTTTATCATTATTCTCATAATGCAGTTTCAAATATTTAGATAAATTACTAATAGGAAAAATTCCTTTAATTAAATCTAAACTATCATTTCTAATGAACAATCCATTCCTTTCTCTAATAAAACCTCCTGTATCAGCAAAGGGAGATATTCTATATTGAAAATTAGTGTCTTCTAATTCAATAAAATATTTTTCTTTTCTATACAATCCATTTCTAATTGAATCTGTAACCTCTTCAAAACTTAAATCATCAATAATAATTTCTACTGGACTATATTCTTCAAAAAAATCTTCTGAAGGATAATAATAAACTTCCTTTTTACAAGATAAAACTAGAATAAATAAAAGAAGTATTTTTTTCATATTTTATACTTCAATCGAAACCACCAAACCTTCATTCGCTCTTACATTAAAAACGGTTTCATCATCAAAAATTAAATACTGTCCTTTTATCCCAACTAATTTACCTGTAAAATTTGGTGTTTTAATCAAGTTTAAACTTTTAGGTTTTAAAGGATATTTTAAAACAGGGAAATTTAAATGTGTTTCAACATTGTCTTCAATAAAGTATTCTTTTGCTTCTTCTGGGATAAATTCTTTAAGTCTATCTCTCAACTCCATTAAGCTTACATCTTCAATATCATTTTTTAGCATTTTACGCCAATTGGTTTTATCTGCAACATAGTCTTTTAAAGCAACCTCTGTAATACCTGCTAAATAACGATTAGGAACCTCAACTATTTCAATAGCTTCATGCGCCCCTTGATCTATCCAACGTGTTGGTATTTGTTGTTTTCTAGTTACCCCAACCTTTACATTGCTTGAGTTTGCCAAATACACAATATGTGGTTTTAATTGTACAGATTGCTCATACGCTAAATCTCTATCTTCAATCCCTAAATGTGCCTTGCTTAACTCTGGTCTCATAATCCAATCGCCAGCATTTGGAGTATCAAAAAAGCAAGATTTACAAAAACCTTGCCTATAGATTTGCTTTTCTAAACCGCAGTTTAAACATTCGTACTTAACAAAATTGATAGAAATTTTTTTATTTAACAACTGATTCATGTTTATAAAATCTGTTTTCATATCTAAATAATACTGAATTTCTGCTGTATTTTCAGTCATCATTTTTTTTAAAACTCCTTTGTAAATCATCGCACAAATTTTAGTATTTTTAAACTTCGGTTTTAAAACTAGAACTGTTCTAAAATCGTTTAAAACAAACTTACGGATTTCTATGGCTTTTCAGATTATTAATTCTATAATTTCTTGGTTTTTGAAGAAACGAAAACATCAAATTGAGCTGTTTTTAAAATACCCAATAGATGTACAGAATGAATTGTTAATAAAGCTTTTAAATACTGCTAAAAACACCGAATTCGGAAAAGGAAATAATTTTTCTACAATAAAAAATCATGATGATTTTACTTCAAATGTTCCGATTCAGAAATACGAAACTTTTGAACCTTTAATTGAACGTTGTAGAAAAGGAGAACAAAATTTATTTTGGCCTTCAG
Source organism: Polaribacter sp. (assembly GCF_036480315.1). Classification (GTDB taxonomy): domain Bacteria; phylum Bacteroidota; class Bacteroidia; order Flavobacteriales; family Flavobacteriaceae; genus Polaribacter. The sequence continues at coordinate 3,556 of NZ_JAZGGG010000038.1, read as the reverse complement.
AAATAAAATGGTTTGCAAAATCTAGCGGAACCACCAACGCAAAAAGTAAATTTATTCCTGTTTCTGATGATGCTTTAGAATATTGCCACATGAAAGCTGGTAAAGACATGCTGTGTAACTACATCAACAACAATACTAACACACAATTATTTACTGGTAAAGGTTTGCGTTTAGGCGGAAGCTCTGAAGTTTACCAAGACAATGGTTCTCATTTTGGCGATTTGTCTGCAATTATTATAGAAAACATGCCTTTTTGGGCAGATTTTAGTTCTGCTCCTAGTCAAGAAGTTGCTTTAATGAGCGATTGGGAAACAAAAATGGATGCAATTATTGATGAAACCATCAATGAAAATATTACTAGTTTGGCCGGCGTACCAAGTTGGATGCTCGTTTTACTAAATCGTGTTTTAGAAAGAACCGGAAAAGAAAACATTCTTGAAGTTTGGCCTAATTTAGAAGTCTATTTTCACGGAGGCGTAAACTTTAATCCATATAGAGAACAGTATAAAAAAATCATTCCTAAAGCTGCGTTTAAATACTACGAAATTTACAATGCTTCGGAAGGTTTTTTCGCAATTCAGGATAGAAACAATTCTAAAGAACTATTGTTAATGTTAGATTACGGAATTTTCTATGAGTTTATTCCTATGGATGAATATGCTGGAGAAAGCTCTACTGCAATTCCACTTTCTAAAGTAAAAAAAGGCGTTAATTATGCAATTATAATTACAACGAACGCTGGTTTATGGCGTTATTTAATTGGCGATACCGTAAAATTTACATCGTTAGATCCTTATAGAATTAAAATAACCGGACGAACAAAACACCATATTAATGTTTTTGGTGAAGAGTTAATAATAGAAAACGCAGAAGAAGCTTTACGTTTAGCTTGTGAAAAAACAGCTGCTACCATAAAAGATTACACGGTTGGCCCTGTTTTTATGGAAGGAAAAGAAAAAGGCGGACATGAATGGATTATCGAGTTTAATAAAAAACCAGATTCTATGGGTTATTTTTCTGAAATTTTAGACAATGCTTTAAAATCTATCAATTCAGATTATGAAGCAAAACGTTATTTAAACCTTACTTTAATGGCTCCAAAAATTCACTTAGCTAAAGAAGATTTATTTTATTCTTGGTTAAAGAAAAAGAAAAAATTAGGTGGCCAACATAAAGTACCAAGATTGTCTAATTCTAGAGAATTTGTGGAAGAACTTTTAAACCTTTAAAATGAATTCATTCTTCGAAAATAACGCTTCTATTTTACTAGAAACTCCAGAATTAGCAGAAGCTTTTCAAAAAATGATGCGTTTTCAAAAGTTTCCGAAAAACAGTATTTTACATGAAGCTGGTACAATTTGTAACGAAATGCATATAATAATGTCTGGTATTTCGCGCGTTTTTTATTACAAAGAAGACAAAGACATTACATGCCACTTTGCAGCAGAACAAGAAACTATTACAACCATAGATAGTTTTATTCAACGAAAAAAGAGTAAGTACAATATTGAAGCATTAGAAGATTTAGAAGTGCTGACAATTACACATCAAGATTTAGAGGATTTATTTGAATCTCATCCAAAATATGAACGTTTTGGACGCTTATTCTTGCAACAAATTTATATAGATTTAGTAGAACGGATAGATGATTTACAATTGCATACCGCACAAGAACGTTACGAGATTTTGTTAGAAAAAAAATCGTATTTATTTCAGCGAGTTTCAGCAAAACACATTGCTTCCTTTTTAGGCATGACGCCAGAGACTTTTAGTAGAATTAGAGGAAAATAAAAAGGTTTAAATAATTTCTTGATAAATGTCAAGAAGAAATTAATGTCTATAAAATATCTTTGTGTAACAAATTGTAATCTTATGACAGTTGCACAATCACTTCAACAATTTTATACAGAAAATAACTTTAAAAATGACGGCGGTAAAAGTGATGATTTTTTTGAATTAAAATTCAAGCTTATTACTTTAAAACTACCAAATTCACAATTCAGAAAAGACGTAATTCACGTTCATGACATTCAGCATATTTTATATAATTGCGATACTTCTTGGAAAGGCGAAGCTTTTATTGCTGGTTGGGAAATTGGCTCTAAAATGTGGAAACATTTCCCTATTGGTTTTATGAGTCTTTGGGCCGCAGGTTTTAGTTTATTAAATTATCCGAAAGAAGTTTTAAAAGGCTATAAAGAAGGAATTAAATGTAAAGGCATTATCGATTTACCTCATACTGAAGAAGCGCTGTTAAAGCTTTCACTAAATGAGATTAAAGAATTAATTAAAAAAGAGGAAACTCTGTCTTTTAGTTGGTGGAAGTTTCTTTTTTGGAGTGTTATAAGTAGTAGTGTTTTTCTATTTCCATTACTCTTACTAATAGCAATAACTTTTTACTTTCTATGAAAAAAATCTTAATCATTAACGGGCATCCAGATAAAGAGAGCTATTGTTTTGCAATTCATAAAGCGTACAAAAAAGGTGTTTTAAATTCTGATGCAACCTTGAAAGAAATTACTATTCGTGATTTAAAATTTAATCCTAATTTAGAATTTGGCTACCGAAAAAGGACAGAACTAGAACCTGATTTATTAGAAGCACAAAAAAAGATAAAATGGGCAGATCATATAGTTTGGATTTACCCTGTTTGGTGGGGTTCTTATCCTGCAATACTAAAAGGTTTTATTGATAGAGTTTTTTTACCCGGTTTTGCATTTCAGAAAAGAGAAAATTCTGTTTGGTGGGATAAACTTTTAGAAGGAAAAACGGCAAGAATTATTTCAACTTTAGACCAACCTGCTTGGTATTACAGATGGATAAATAAGCATCCAAGTCATACTTCAATTAAAAAATTGACTTTAAATTTTGTAGGAATAAAGAAAGTCAGTTTTACAACTGTTGGCTCTTTACGTTTGTCTAAAGTTTCATATAGAGAAAAATGGTTGCAAAAAATTGAAGAATTAGGAATAGAAAAATTGTAAACATTGTTTTCACACTTATCTATTCCTAATTAACCTAATTATTTTTATGTCAACTCTACAAAATAAATCCTAGTTATGGTTTTTGTTATTTGGTTAAAATCAATACTAATAAAATTATTACACCCATCACAATACATATATATAATACTTTCACTCCCATTTTTATCAGTATTAAAAATAACGTTTCCTAAAAGATTAATGTTATCACCAATTTTAACAGTAACACCTTTTATAGTTATATTCCAATTACCACTAGTTATTTCAAAACTACTCATTATAGGGTTGCTTTGAGTTCCACTAGAAATTATAGAAGAAAAACCAATACTAAAACCATAATTATAAAAATCACCATCTGGGTCTATTTCAGGGACAGATGCACCAAATAAACTTTCAATGGCTACTTTAACTCCTTTAGTATTATTAATATCACTTAATTTATTATTATTTATTTTAACCTGTTGTGCATTATAAAAAAGCTGTTCATTGATTAAGAGAATCGTATATTTAATTGAATTTCAAACATTTAAATAGATGAACAGCTTTAGAGCAAATTACGAGAAAATTTTAGAGGT
>NZ_JAZGGG010000037.1:0-23152 GCF_036480315.1 Polaribacter sp. | reverse complement strand
ATAGACCAAGAAAAATTATTGGATATAAAACACCTAAAGAAATGATGGATATTGAGCTGAAATTTGTAGCTTAGTAACATCAAAAACCTAAACGCTTTGTTGCGTTAGAACATTGAATCCAAGAAACGAAATCTATGATAAAAAAAGTAATAATTGGAATTCTAACAATCGGAATATTTAGTTGCAATTCTGACAAAAAGAAAACTAGTTCTAACGAAACCTATTCAGACATAAATATTGTAGGTGCGATGAAAAATGTAATGTGGAAAGGAGAATTAAGTGGAAGTATTAATCTCGATACAATTTCTAATAAAAAAGGACTTTATGGGCTTGGACCTGAAAGTTATCTGACTGGAGAATTACTTATCAATGATGGAAAAAGTTATGTTTCAAAAGTAACGTCTGATTCAACTATGAGTGTTGAAAAAACATTTGATGTTTCAGCACCTTTCTTGGTTTATGCCAATGTAACCGAATGGAATGAAATAGAATTAGCCTCGAACATTAAGTCTATTAAAGATATTGAAAAATTAGTTGACGAAAAGACGATTGACTTTAAAAGACCTTTTGCTTTCAAACTGACAGGAAAAATATCAAAAGCAATTATTCATATCCAAAATTTACCTAAAGGAACAAAGGTTTCATCACCAAAAGAAGCTCATCAAGGACAAACTAATTACGAATTGAAAGATGAAGAAGCAACGATTATTGGTTTTTTCTCAACTGAACACAAAGGGGTTTTTACACATCACGACTCAAACATTCATTTACACTTAATCACAAAAGACGAAAGTAAAATGGGACACTTGGATGAGGTGGAAATTGAGAATATGAAATTATATTTACCGAAGAAATAAAAACTGCTGCCAACAACGTATATAATTCATTACTTTGGTCGTTGCTTACTTACGAAAATCCTCGCAGATTTTCTATTTGGTTTGTATTTGTTAAATTTGTTGCTTAACCACGCAACGAAATCATACACAGTTGACGTTAGTGAAACCTATTCCAAAACTTTTAAAAAATCTTCAAAGGCAACATAATAAGGTTGGTCTTTAAAAACAGGGTTTTCTACACTTTCTGCATTTGCAATTCCTACACCAGCAAACCAAACTTTAGCATTTTGTTTTTTTGCATGGTTTTTAAAAGTTTCCATCCATAGAACATCGTAAGCATCTGTGTTTTGTAAATTATTAGTTGCTTTAACCAAAACAAAAATGGTAGGTTCGCCTTTTTTAAACAAGACAAATTGAGGATGTCTTTTTAACTGACTATTTATTGCTTGAAACTCATAGCCCATTTTTTCAAGCCTCTTACCTACTATGTTCATTGCCAAATTGTGCAATTCCTGCTCCGTAAGAACTTGCATATCTGTTACTTTTTCTTTTTATTATGTTTGTTGTAATTCTTATCGCCACGAGTTTTTGGCTTCTTGTATTTTTTAGCAATTTCCCTTCTGTAAGAACCACCTAAATTAACTTGGCTATTTTTCTCACTTTTTTCATGAAATGCTGGTCCAGGAACGTATTCTAAAGAAGTTCTATTTTTAGAAATTCCTTGATCTTCTCTTGGACGTTCATCTTCTGTTAACAAGGTGGCAATTTCTACATGTTCTGGTAACTCTAAAACAGGAATTTCATAGCTCATCAAATTTTCAATACCAGCTTTTGCTTCTTGTTCTTTTTCCGTAGAAAATAAAATTGTTTTTCCTGCTTTTTCTGCACGACCAGTTCTACCAATTCTGTGCATATAATTTTCAGGAAAATCTGGCGTATCAAAATTAATTACATGAGAAACATTATCAAAATCTAAACCACGCGCCATAACGTCTGTAGCTAATAGAATTCTGTTTTTACCTTCATCAAACTGTCTTATAGAACGTATTCTATAATTTTGGGTTTTATTAGAGTGTATTACACACATTTCATCATTAAACATTTCTTCTAAATGTTTAAATAACAAATCTGCAGTTCTCTTAAAACCAACAAAAATTAATACTTTATGAAACGTTTCTTTATCTCTTAAAAGTTCATGCAACAAATTTACTTTCGTAAAAAAGTTAGGAAGATTATAAGAAACTTGTTCAATATTATCTAGCGGAGTTCCACTAACTGCAATCGATATTTTTTCTGGGTTTTTAAAGAAATCGTAAATTAAACCATCTACATCTTCTGTCATCGTTGCAGAAAAAAGTACATTTTGTCTTCTTTCTGGTAAAATTTCAAAAATATTCATCAACTGAAAACGAAATCCTAAATCTAACATTACATCTACTTCATCAATTACTAATTTCTGAATAGATTTTAACTTTAAAGCGTTGCTTAAACCTAAATCGTATAATCGTCCTGGAGTTGCAACAATAACATCTTGTCCTTGTAAAATAGCTTGTTTTTGAGTGTTGATATTTGTACCACCATAAACTCCCAAAACACGAAGATTTATATATTTTGCTAATTGCTCTATTTGATCTACAACTTGTAAAACTAATTCACGAGTTGGTACCAAAACTAAAACTCTTGGATGCTTCTGTTTAGAGTATTTTAAATCGCGTAAAATTGGCAACATATAGGCAATAGTTTTACCAGTACCAGTTTGCGCAATTCCTACAACATCTTTACCAGATCTTACTACAGGAAATGCTTGTTCTTGAATAGGTGTTGGTGTATCGAAACCTAAATCTTCAATGGCATAATGTAATTGATTTGATAAATCTAAATCTTTAAAAGTCATTCCGTAAAATTTTGTGCAAAGATACGTTTTATAAAATGTTTTACAACTAGTCTTCGACGTTGTATTAATTTGTAATTTTGCTGAAAATTAACAGAAAAAAATAATGATTACAGATACTCACACACATTTATATTCTAGTCAGTTTACTGAAGATCAAAAAGAAATGATGCAACGTGCAAAAGATGCTGGCATTTCTCGTTTTTTTATTCCTGCAATAGATTCTTCTTACACTAAAAGCATGCTAAAGTTAGAAGAAAATTACCCAAATGAAGTGTTTTTAATGATGGGTTTACACCCAACTTCTGTAAAAGAAAATTATTTAGAAGAGTTGGCGCATGTAAAAGAATGGATTGATAAAAGAAATTTCTACGCAATTGGTGAGATTGGTATGGATTTATATTGGGATAAAACATTTTTAACGCAACAACAAGATGCTTTTAGAACGCAAATACAATGGGCAAAAGAAAAAAAAATGCCAATTAACATACATTGTAGAGATGCTTTTGATGAAATTTTTGAAATTTTAGAAGCTGAAAAAGGAGCAGATTTAAGAGGAATATTTCATTGTTTTACAGGAACTTTAGAACAAGCAAAACAAGCTATTTCTTACAACATGAAGTTAGGAATTGGTGGTGTTGCTACTTTTAAAAATGGTAAAATTGATAAATTCTTAAATGAAATTGATTTAAAACACATTGTTTTAGAAACCGATTCACCTTATTTAGCACCAACGCCATACAGAGGAAAAAGAAATGAAAGTGCTTTTATTACAAACGTTGTTGATAAATTAGTAGACATTTATGGCGTTTCTTTCAAAGAAATTTCAGAAATTACTACTCAAAATTCAAAAGAAGTTTTTAATATTTAATCAAATGAAAAAAATTATTACTTTATTATTTTTGATTGTAATATCTAATAACTCATATTCTCAAAATAACGATAAAAATAATGTTAAAAATAAAACGAGAAACACACAGAACTCTTATGCTGAAAAGCTCCATTTAGGCTTTAATGTTGGTGCTTCTTATTCAACTTATGGCAAAAATTTCAACAAACCATTTGATAACAGCATAGGTTTTTCTGTTGGAATTGATTTTTTTTATAAAAAATTATTCCTTGGATTTAATATGTTATTTACAAGTAGTAAACTAAATGAAGACTTAATGATTGATGATTTTTTTTTGAATGAAGGAAAGAAAAGCATGATAAATAATGGAAACATAACTTTAGGGTATTCCATTTATGAAACTCATCGATTTAGAATATTACCTTTTATAGGTTATGGTGGATTTAGTTTTGTAGAGGTTTCAAATAATAATTCAGGTGAAAGTGCATTTATAAAAAACACAGTATTTGGACTAAATTTTGACTTAAAGAGTAATAAAAAAACAAGTTCTAAACAAAATTTTATTGGCTATTATGAGAGAGGTAATTCATATTTAAGAGCAAAAATATTTATCAGTAATAGTGTTGGTGAATCATCATTTAAGGGGAACTCAATTAACATGGCGTTAATTATTGGAATTCAAGGAAGAATGTTAAAATCTATTGACTAATTTTGTTTACAACTTATCATAAAACTCCGCTAGGAATTGCAAAAATTATTGGAAATGAAAACGGAATTCAATCTGTTTCGGTTTTAGATGAAGATGTTATTTCTAAAGAATTATTGCAATTAGAAACGCCCAAATGCTTACAAGATTGCACAACCCAAATAAAAGAGTATTTTACTGGAGAAAGAAATAATTTTGACTTAAAATTAAATCCAAAAGGAACCGATTTTCAAAAAAGGGTTTGGGTAGAACTTTTAAACATTCCCTATAACAAAACCAGAACTTATCTAGAACAAAGCAAAGCTTTAGGAGATGTAAAAGCAATAAGAGCCGTTGCTTCTGCAAATGGTAAAAACCCAATTTGGATTATTATTCCTTGCCACAGAGTTATTGGTTCTGATGGTTCTTTAACAGGTTATGCTGGTGGAATTTGGCGTAAAAAATGGCTTTTAGCACATGAAAACCCTGTAAAACAACAATCGTTGTTTTAAATATTATTTTCAAAATATTAAAAAAACTATTTCTGCGTTCTTTACGTATACATTATAGATGTTTAAAAAAATTCTTTTTTTCTTGCTTTTGTTTACTGGGTTTTCAATCCAATCTCAAACTATATCCAAAGATTTTAGAATTAAAAAATTTATAATTGAAAAAGATACGGTTCAATTAGATTCTGTTGCCATTAATTCGCAACTATTTAAAGTTAAAAACGCATTCTTAAAAACAATTGCAGCAACAAAATATAAAATTGATTTTAGTCAAGCTTTACTAATTATCAATTCAAAAAAATATTCTGAAATTACTGTTGAATATTTTCGATTTCCCGATTTTATTACAAAAACATATACGCCTTTTAATGAACGCTTAATTTTACCTAACGGAACAAATACAGGCAAACTATACAGTTTAACTACCAATAAAAAAGCATCAGAGATTAAACTATTTGATGGTTTACAAACCAAAGGTTTTATTACTAGAGGAATTACTTCTGGTAACAATCAAAACGCAGTTACTAATTCAGCTTTAGATTTAGAAATTTCAGGTAAACTATCTAAAGAAGTAACTTTAAGAGCCAATATCTTTGATACAAATATTCCGCTACAAGAAAACGGTTACTCTCAAAATATAACAGATTTCGATAGAATTTTTATTGAAATGTTTAGTAAAGATTGTCGCGTAAAAGCGGGTGATATATCACTTCAAAACAAGGAAAGTTATTTTCTAACTTTCAAGAAACAAGTTGCAGGTTTGCAAGTTGAAGCTAATATTAATGAGCATTTAAAAGTAGCGGCTTCTGGCGCAGTTGTTAGAGGTAAATTTAACACATTTACAATAGTTGGTGTTGAAGGAAACCAAGGTCCTTATAAAATTTTAGGCCCAAATAATGAAGCTGCAATTATAATGATTGCTGGTAGTGAACAAGTTTATATTAATGGAATACAGATTGAACGTGGAGAAGACAAAGACTACATCATAGATTATAATTTGGGTGAAATTGAGTTTAACACCACGTTTCCGATTACGAATGATATGAGGATTTGGATAGAGTTTCAATATTCAGATAGAAATTACACACGTTTTGTTACCTATGAAGAAGCAAGTTATAAAAGTGATAAGTTAAATGTTAGTGGTTATTTTTATTCTGAAAACGATGCTAAAAATCAACCGTTACAGCAAGCATTAACAAACGATCAAAAAGAAATTTTAGCAAACGCAGGTAACAATACAGAATTAATGGTTGCAGAAAGTGCTTTTTTGGATACTTATAATGAGAATAAGATTCTCTATAAGAAAGTATCAAATGGCGTTGTTGAAAATTTTGAATATTCCACCAACGAAAATGATGAATTATACAACGTAACCTTTACAAATGTTGGTGCAAATAATGGAGATTATTCGATTGATAGAAGTACTGCAATTGGAAATGTTTTTGTTTTTTCAGGCATTAATCTAGGAAATTATAAACCAATAATTCGTTTAACAGCACCTACAAAATCACAAATTTTTATAGTAAAATCTGGTTATAATCCATCTAAAAAGATGCGATTCAATTCAGAGGTTGCAATTAGCAATAATGATGCTAATTTGTTTTCAAATATAGACGACGAAAATAATACAGCAATTGCAGCAAAGATTGGTTGGCAGCAAATTCTTATTGATAAAAAATGGCAGTTAAAAAGTAATATTAATCATGAGTTTGTTCAGAAAAATTTTAAAACAGCCCAAAGATGGGAAACTGTAGAGTTTAATAGAGATTGGAATTTACTGACTAATAACGCTACAAAAAACTACTTTCAGTCGGAGTTTACACTTCAAAATAAAAAAGAAGATTTTATTTTATACCGATATAGCAATCTAAATTATATAGATGAATTTAACGGTAATAAACATGAGCTTCAATCTAAAATGAAATTAAAAAACAATACTTTTTTTGTAAACGCAAGTTTACTTGGCAACACTTCCTCACTAGAAGATAACTCATTTTTCAGAGCAAAAGCGAAAGCAGAACATAGTTTCACTAAAAACTGGTTGGGTGGTTTTATCAATTTTGAAACAAACTCTAGAAAAAACAAAACAACTCAAGAGTTTATTAATACAAGTCATAGATTTAAAGAATTTGAAACTTATTTTGGCTTAGGAGATTCTACCAAAGTTTATACCAAAATTGGTTTTAATTATAGGAATAACGATAGTATAAAATCGAATACTTTTACTGAAATTAATAATCGGAAATCGTTTTATATTAATAGTAAATTAATACAAAATAAGTTGACAAATTTAAGTGTATATGCAAATTATAGACTTACAGAAAACAATTTTTCGGAAGATCAGAAGTCTTTAAATTCTAAAATAGTTTTTAATAAAAGGTTGTTTAATAATTTTGTAAATCTAGGTACCATTTATGAAACATCTTCTGGAAACGTTGCCAGACAAGAATATGTTTATGTAAAAACAGAACCTGGTTTTGGGTATTATACTTGGCTTGATTATAATAATGACGGAATTCAAGATTTTAATGAATTTGAAATTGCACAATTTCAAGATCAAGCAAATTATTTGCGTGTACCAAAACCCAACTTGCGTTTTATTGCAACACAACGCGCTAAAATTAATCAAACAATAGCTATAAATTTAACAAAATGGAGTTCTAAAAAAGGACTAAAAAAGGCACTTTCTCATTTTTATAATCAAAGTTTTTTAATGGTTGAAAATGAGCAAGAAAGAATTGGTAATTCATTTAATTTTAACCCGTTTGATTTTAATAAGAACAAATTAATCAACTTAAATTTTAGTTTTAGAAACAGCTTGTACTTCCATAAAAATCTTCAAAAATACAGCACAACTTACACCTATGGAAGTTCTAAAAACAAACAACAATATTTTATTGGAAGTCAAGAAAACGACATTAAATTACATCAAATAGATTTTGCGCATAAATTTGCCACTTTTTGGGTTTTAGATCTAATGGGAAAGTTTTCTAAAAACAATTTAGAAACAGAAAATTTTAACAACAGAAACTATAATATTGACGCGAAGGAAATTCAGCCGAAAATCTCTTTTTTATATAATGAGAACAACCGCTTAACTGCTTTTTATCATTACAAGAACAAACAAAATAGTTTACAAGATTTTGAAATGCTAAATCAGCAAAAATTCGGATTAGAATATTTTTACATCAATAGTAAAAAGAACCAAATTTCTGCAAATGTTAATGTATTTTTAAATGATTTTACCGGAAATGTAAATTCTCCTGTTGCTTACCAAATGTTAGAAGGTTTGCAAGACGGTAAAAATTATACATGGAGTTTGCTATTTAACCAAAAACTGAACTCATTTTTAAACTTGAATTTAAATTATTTAGGAAGAAAAAGTGAAAACTCAAAAACCATTCATACAGGAAGTATTCAGCTAAAAGCATTTTTTTAGATAAGTTTAACGCAACCTTTTTTTTTATTTGTATCTATACTATTAATATTACATAACTTTAACATTGATATTTTTAATTATGAAAAAAATTACACTCCTTATTTTATTATTTGTTGGTACTATTTCCGTTGCACAAGAAAAAGAGCAAGAATACCCACAAGACATTAACAAAAAACATGAAGTTAAAATTAATGCTTTTGGCTTGCTTGCCTTTGAGTGGTTAGATGTTTCTTATGAATATTTAATTAATGAAGAATCTTCTTTTGGAGTTGGTGCTTTAATTGGTTTTAATAACGACAGTGATTTAGATACTTATAGAAAATTTTCTTTAACGCCTTTTTACAGAAGGTATTTTTCCAGCAAATTTGCTAGAGGTTTTTTTGTTGAAGGGTTTGGTATGTTGCATACGTATGAAAATAATGACACTTATTTTTATGGAAATAATAATAATAATAATAATAGCAATACAGGTAATAATACCGAATTTGCAGCAGGAATTTCTGTTGGAGGTAAATTTATATCAAAAAGTGGGTTTACTACAGAAATATATTTAGGTATAGGTCGTAATTTAGGTGGAGATAATTCTTCTTTAGAAGCTGTAAGTAGAGGAGGAGTTTCTCTTGGCTATAGATTTTAGAAGTATTAGAATTTTAGTATGTTTGTAGTCTCATTATTACTTCAAAAAATAGAAAATATGAAAAAAATACTTTTAGCATTTAGCCTTTTGGTAAGTTCTTTAGGCTACTCTCAACAAGAAGTTAAATTAGATATTGCAGATGCTTTAATTATAAGAAGTTTAGAATTTTCTTATGAAAATTACATTTCAGAAGAATCTTCTTTTGGTATTTCTGCCCTTTTTAATTTAGCAAAACAAGACGCTACTTTTAGATACAATGAAAACATGATGATTACACCATATTATCGTCATTATTTTACTACTGAAGCGACTTGGAACTTTTTTGGAGAAGGTTTTGTTGGTATAAATTCTGGAAAACATGAAGTTCCTAATCTAGGTGGTTCTGGAGTTAGTTATGAAAAATATACAGATGGTGCTTTAGGTGTTGCTGTGGGTACAAAATATATTGCTAGTGGTGGTTTAATAATTGATTTATACGCTGGTGTTGGTAGAAACCTATTTGGCACTAATTCACCTATTATAGTTCCAAGAATAGGACTAAATGTTGGCTGGAGGTTTTAAACCTTTTAAAACATAAAAAAAAGCCTCATTAAATATTTAGTGAGGCTTTTTTTATATTGTTTTTCATTTAAGAAGAAGGTCTACAAAGTGCATCCCAAGTTGTCCAAAACTTTGCATTTGCACCACCAAGTAAAGGTTTTTCATCTGCAATTATACCTACAAAAGAAGAACAGTTAGAATTACAACCTATTTCATTTACACTTCCTGCTTGTGCAGGAATATTGACTCTCATTGGTGGGTTTGTAGAATTATTCAATTCTGTAACTTCAATATCAAAAATTCCAGAAAGACCATTTGTTTTAATTTGTTTTGTTGGGTTTTCTGAAGTAATAGAATCACTCCAACTTCCTTGAGAAAATTTTACTGACCATCCTTTTACAACGTTCGCTGTATTGTTTTGTGGTGATAGATATACCCAAAATTGTGCTCCTCCACCTAATATAATAGTATTTTCTGTGTTTGCTAATCCAGACATGTTTAATTATTTTAAATTGCTCTTACTCTATTTTAGGCTTTTCAGAAATCGCCTTTTTTATTAAAGTAAAATTCATTTAAAATAGCCTTAGATTTTAGCGTGGTATTACCATTTTATAAAATAGCGTGTTTTTACCCAAGCAAAAACCTCATCTAAATAGATGAGGTTTTATACTTGTATTTCTTAAAAATTTAACTTTAATTACATTTTTTGTAACCAAGTTTTAACAGCAACTTCTGCTTTTATAATTTCTTTTAAATCTGCAATTGCAACTCTTTTTTGCTCCATAGTATCTCTATGTCTTATTGTAACACATTTATCTTCTAAAGTATCATGATCTACAGTAATACAAAATGGTGTTCCTGCAGCGTCTTGTCTTCTATAACGTTTACCTACAGCATCTTTTTCATCGTAAAATACATTGAAATCCCATTTTAAATCGTCCATAATTTCACGAGCAACTTCTGGTAAACCGTCTTTTTTAACTAATGGAAAAATTGCCGCTTTATAAGGAGCTAAAACTGCTGGTAATTTTAAAACAGTTCTTGTTGTACCGTTTTCTAATGCTTCTTCTTCTAAAGAATTAGAGAAAACTGCTAAAAACATTCTATCTAAACCAATAGAAGTTTCTACTACATAAGGTGTGTAGCTTTTGTTTTCTTCATGATCGAAATACTGTAATTTCTTACCAGAAAATTTTTCATGTGCTTTTAAATCGAAATCTGTACGAGAATGAATTCCTTCTAATTCTTTAAATCCGAAAGGAAAATTAAACTCAATATCTGCCGCTGCATCTGCATAGTGTGCTAATTTATCATGATCATGAAAACGATAGTTCTCTGCTCCCATCCCTAAAGATAAATGCCATTTTAAACGCGTTTCTTTCCAAGCATCATACCATTCTTTTTGAGTTCCCGGTTTTACAAAAAATTGCATTTCCATTTGTTCAAATTCACGCATTCTAAAAATAAATTGTCTTGCAACAATTTCATTTCTAAACGCTTTACCAGTTTGTGCAATTCCAAAAGGAATTTTCATTCTACCTGTTTTTTGCACATTTAAAAAGTTTACAAAAATTCCTTGAGCAGTTTCTGGACGTAAATATAAATCCATTGCAGTTTCTGCTGAAGCACCTAACTTGGTACCAAACATTAAATTGAACTGTTTAACATCTGTCCAATTTCTAGAACCTGTTAAAGGATCTGCAATTTCTAATTCTTCAATTAGCAACTTTACATCGGCTAAGTCTTCATTTTCTAAAGAGGCTCCCATTCTTGCTAAAATGGTATTTATTTTTTCTTGATATCCAAGAACTCTTCCATTGGTTGCTAAAAATTCTTCTTTATTAAAAGACTCACCAAAACGTTTTGCAGCTTTAGCAACTTCTTTATTTATTTTCCCTTCAATTTTAGCACAATAGTCTTCAATTAAAACATCTGCTCTGTAACGCTTTTTAGAATCTTTATTGTCAATTAATGGGTCGTTAAAAGCATCTACATGACCTGAAGCTTTCCAAGTTGTTGGATGCATTAAAATTGAAGCATCTATACCCACAATGTTTTCGTGCATTTGCACCATTGCTTTCCACCAATAATCTCTAATATTTTTCTTTAACTCAACTCCGTTTTGAGCATAATCATAAACCGCACTTAAACCATCATAAATTTCAGAAGACTGAAAAACATAACCGTATTCTTTTGCGTGCGATAAAACTTTTTTAAATTGATCTTCTTGTTTTGCCATAATGACGACAAATATACATCAATCTAAAAAGTTATCAATAAAAATTTAGTCGACTTTTTTACAGTGGTAAACAAAAGCTGGAGGAAAGTTTAAAGGCTCGAAATCTAAAGAAATTGCTTGATTGAATACACTTTTAAGTTTTTTATAATATGTTAAACTATACTGAAACTGAATAAATGTTCCTTTGTTTTCTAGAACATACAAAGATTTCGCTAAAATTTCATTTGTAATTTCTTCTGGAATTATTGTTAATGGTAAACTAGAAATAATATGATTGGCTTTATTAAAGTTTAATTTATTTAATTCTTCTTCAATTTTTTCAGCAGAAGATTTTATGATAACAAGTTGTGGGTTCTTTATTTCTGATAATTGTTTGTAAAAATTATCATTAATTTCAAAGCAAATTAAAGTAGCGTTTGCTGGTAATTTTTCTAAAATAAGTTTTGTTATCGCTCCGTTTCCTGGGCCAAATTCCACTAAAACTTCAACTTTAGAAAAATCTATTTTCTTTAACATTCTTTCTGCAAGAAATCTAGAACTTGGTGTAACTGTACCCAAGGTTTTTAGGTTTCTAATAGACTCTTTTAAAAAACTTATTCTGCTATTCAAATCTTGTTGTTAAATTATATTGGTTATCTTTCTAAAAAAAGGCCTTGTAAAAATGCGAATTTTAAAAGACTTATTGCATGTTTTTTATCCAAAATTATGCGCAAATTGTGAAAATCAATTAACGCAAAATGAAATTGTTGTGTGTACTTTTTGTAGACATGATTTACCGTTAACAAACTTTACAGATTATTCTAATAATAAAGTTTCGCAAACTTTCTTTGGAAGAATTCAAATTGAAAAAGCATACTCTTTATTATTTTTCAGAAAAAAAGGGATCACAAAAAATATAATTCACGAACTAAAATACAAAGGAAATGAAGATGTTGGTGTCTTTTTTGGCAACTGGTTAGGAGAAATTTTGAAAGAAAATGAAGAATTTTCTGATGTTGATTTTATAGTACCAGTTCCTCTTCACTCTAAAAAAAGAAAAGAAAGAGGTTACAATCAAGTTTCAAAATTTGGAGAATCTTTAAGTAAACATCTAAACATTTCTTTTGTTGAAAATACTTTATTAAGAACTTCAGCATCAAAAACACAAACTTTTAAAGCTCGTTTTGAACGTTTTAATAATTTAGACACCAAATTTATGTTAAAAAACACTTCAATTTTTACAAATAAACACGTTTTACTAATTGACGACGTTATAACAACAGGAGCAACTTTAGAAGCCTGCGCTAAAGAATTACAGAAAACAAAAGGGATAAAAGTAAGTCTGTTAACAATGGCATATACAGAATAAGGTTTATCGTTTTTTAAATGAGAAATAAATTGTTAATTTGTAGTAAATTTTACATTTGTGAAACATCTTTTTAAATTTATATTTTTTACAATTTTACTAACCGTAATTTCAAATTGCGCAAGAACTGGAAGACCAGAAGGTGGTCCAAAAGATGAAGATGCACCTTTGTTTGTAACTTCTAATCCGCCATATGAAACTATAAATTTTGATAAAAAAGAAATAGAAATAGAGTTTGATGAATATATAAAACTAAAAGACATAAATAAACAGTTAATAGTTTCTCCTCCATTAAAAAATCCGGCAGTAATTACACCTCAAGGAACGGCAAGTAAATTTATCAAAATTAAAATTTTAGATACTTTAAAAGAAAATACAACGTACATTTTTAACTTTGGTAATTCTATTGAAGATAATAACGAGAATAATAAGTTAGAAGCTTTTAAATATGTTTTCTCAACCGGAGATTATATAGATTCTTTACTAACTTCTGGTACTGTAAAAGATGCACTTTTAAATGAAACACCAAAAAACATTAATGTTCTACTTTACAAAATAGACAGTTCATTTACAGATTCTATTATATTTAAAAAGAAACCTAATTACGTTACTAATACTTTAGATTCTACTAATTTCAACTTTACAAACCTTAAAGAAGGTAAATACTTAATGATTGCTTTAAAGGAGGAGTCTAGCGATTATATTTTTAACCCAAAAACAGATAAAATTGGGTTTTATAAAGACACAATTACCTTACCTAAAGATAGTATTATAGAAAAGCCGATTGTTGTATTTAATGAGATTCAACCATATAGGTTTAGACGCGGAAAAGAAGTTTCTAAGGGGAAAATTGTTTTTGGTTATGAAGGTGAAATAAAAAAATTTAAAGTTAAACTTCAATCTGAAGTGCCAAAAGATTATAAAAGTATGTCTAAATTTGAAATAGATAAGGATACTTTAAACTATTGGTTTACACCTTTTGAAGCAGATTCTTTAAATTTCATCGTCTCAAATGCTAGTTTTTTAGATACTATTACTGTTAAACTTCGTAAGAAAAAAACAGATTCATTAACCATTAATTCTACAGTAAATGGAACTTTACACTTTAGAGATACACTGTTCTTAAAAACTAACAATCCAATAATAAAGTTAGATACAAGTAAAATATCAATTACTGATAAGGATACACTATCTATTCCATTTTCTGGTTATATTGATGCAAAAGAAAATAAAATTGGGGTTCTTTTTGATAAAAAACAAAAACAAAGTTATTCCGTAACTATCTTACCCGAAGCTTTTAAAGATATTTTTGAACAGAAAAACGATACACTTAATTATAGTTTAAGAACTCAAGAATTAGAAGATTACGGTAAAATTACTATCAATATTGTAAATGAAAAATCGAACTCTCTAATAATAGAACTATTAGAAGGTAAAAACAAAGACAAAGTGGTTGAAATAAGGTTTATTAAAGGAACTGAAACTTTAGTTTTTGATCTTCTAGAACCTAAAACATATTACATAAGAGCTACAATAGATAGCAATAAAAACAATAAATGGGATACTGGAAACTACTTATTAAAGCAACTTCCAGAAGATATAATATACTACACGGAAGATATAGAAGTAAGAGCAAACTACTTTATAGAGAATACGTTTATTATTAATAAATAGTTATAAATTTTGTCAGTAACCATTTTTTACCATATATTTGGGTTTTTACTTTAAGACCCCTAAATCTTGAAAACCCCTATAACAATTATTTTATTTTTAATTGTTTCTATTCTAGAAGTTAAGGCTCAACATTACACCCATGACATTGGAGCATTTGTTGGCACTACTAGTTTACAAACAGATTACGGCCAAAGAGGAAACTTTGCGAGCGAATGGAACAACAATGGAAAGTCATTTGCTATTGCTCATTATTTAAGTTTCTATAATAGAACCCTACGTTGGGATCCTAACAACGTTATGCACAATCATTTAATGGTAAAAACTGAATTACATTATTTAAGTAATTCTAAGTTAAGTCACCATGGTTATTGGGCTAAAAAGAAATCTTATGGAGGTGAACAATTAAGAGCCATGAAAGGAACCGTGAGAATGCTAAATCTGGGAGTTAATCTCGAGTTTTTTCTGCGTCCTTTAGAGGAATATGTATACCCTCACTCTAATATTTCATTTAATCCATTCTTCACATTCGGAGTTAAATATGCTTTTTACACAAATAGTTTAAAGTCCGATTTAGGAAATTGGCGAGAAGATAAATCTGTTTTACCTCAAAAATATACTCTAGAAAATGCACTAGCAATTGGTTCTGGCGAAACGTTTGCCATAACTATAGGAATAGGCACAAGATATAAGTTAACCGAAAAATTAGACTTAGCATTCCAGTACAATTATCAATATTTCTTTTCTGATAAAATTGATGGACTAAAAGCTGAAGTTTATGAAAATAAAAATAACGAGTGGCTACTAAATATTCAATTAGGTATTGTTTATCACCTAAACTTTAGTTCTCCTCTATTCTATTAAAAATCCCCCGAATTTATTTGAATAACCCTAATTATTCATCTATAAAAAAAGAGAGCAATTTTGCTCTCTTTTTTTATGTATTGTAATTACTTATTGATTTAAAGCATTTTCTAAATCTAGCAACAAATCTTCCTTGTCTTCAATACCAACACTTAAACGGATTAAAGAATTTGTAATTCCTATTTTTAAACGTGCAGATTCTGGCATTGATGCGTGAGACATAGTTGCAGAATGATTAACCATACTTTCTACACCGCCTAAAGATTCTGCTAATGTAAAAAGTTTAGTATTTTCTAAAAATTTAAAAGTTGCTTCTCTACTTTCATCTTTTAAACTGAAAGAAACTACACCTCCAAAATCATTCATTTGCTTTTTAGCAACTTTATGACTAGGGTGCTCCTCTAAACCAGGATAATAAACAGTACCAACTTTTGGATGATTTTTTAAGAAACGAGCAACAAAATTAGCATTTTCTGAATGACGTTGCATTCTAATATGTAATGTTTTTATACCTCTTAGCGCTAAAAAAGAATCCATTGGACCTGCAATTGCACCAGCAGCAAATTGAATAAAGTGTAATTCTTTTGCTAATTTTTCCTCTTTTACAATTAAAGCACCCATTATAATATCTGAATGCCCGCCTAAATATTTTGTTGCAGAATGCATTACAATATCTGCTCCTAGATTTAAAGGTTGTTGTAAATACGGTGTTGCAAATGTATTATCTACTCCAATTAAAATAGCCGAATTTACTTCTTTTACTGCACTGCAAATACCTTCAACATCTGCAATTTTCATTAAAGGATTTGTTGGCGTTTCTAACCAAACTAACTTCGTTTTATCTGTAATTGCTTTCGATACATTTTCTACTAAGTCTGTGTCTACATAAGTAAATTCTAATCCGTATTTTTCGAATAACACTGTAAACATTCTGTAAGTTCCACCGTACAAATCGTTTCCTGCAATAATTTCATCGCCTGGTTTTAATGTTCTTAAAACACAATCTATTGCTGCTAAACCAGAAGAAAATGCAAAACCATGAGTTCCGTTTTCTATTGAAGCTAAACTATTTTCTAAAGCTGTTCTTGTTGGGTTTGCTCCTCTTGAATAATGATATTCTTGGTCTGAATTCAAACCAGATTGTGCAAACGAAGATGTTTGAAATATTGGCGGAACCAATGCTCCTGTAGATTTTTCTGGTTTTTGACCTCCGTGAATTGCTTTTGTATTGAATTTCATAAATTATAAAATAGCTTACATATTATTTAGTGAATTTTTTTATCAATTTACCAACTGTTAATCCTTGAACAAGGATTGAAAAAACAACCACTATATAGGTAATCACTAAAAATAAATCTCGCTCCATATCTTGCGTTAAACTTAAAGCCAAAGCAATAGAAATCCCTCCACGTAAACCTCCCCAAGTCATAATTAAACTTGTTTTTGGAACAAACTCTAGCTTCTTTTCATAGATTTTTATAGGCAGTAACAAAGAAATATATCTAGCAACTAACAATAAAGGAATTATTATAAATCCTGCTAAAACATAAGTTGCATCAAAAGTTAAAACTAAAATTTCCATACCAATCATTACAAATAGAATGGTGTTTAAAAGCACATCTATTAGTTCCCAGAACTTATCTACATACACCTCTGTAACTTCACTCATAGAGTTCTTTCTAACGGTATCTGTACCCACAATTAAACCTGCAGTAACCATTGCTAAAGGTGCCGATAAATGAAAATGCTGTGCGAATAGAGTACCTCCCATAACTGCAGCAAGTGTAATAATTACTTCCGTGTCATAATCGTCAATACTTTTTAACAATCTATAGGTAACCCAACCGATTACCAATCCAAGGATAATTCCTCCAACAACTTCTACCAAAAATAATTCAGCGATATGACCAACTGACATTTCAGTTCCACCACTTGCAATTTGATATATTGTTAGAAAAATAACAACGCCAACTCCATCATTAAATAATGATTCTCCAACAATTTTTGTTTCTAGTTTTTTTGGAGCACCAACTTTTTTCATAATCCCTAAAACCGCAATAGGATCTGTAGGTGATATTAATGCTCCAAACAATAAACAATAGATAAAATCGACATCTAAATTTATCAATTTAAGCACATAAAAAACGAATACTCCAACCAAAAAAGTAGATACAAAAGTACCTAATGTTGCAAAAATTAAAACTGGTTTTCGTTGTATTTTTAATTGTTGAAAATTAGTATGTAAAGCACCTGCAAAAAGCAGAAAACTCAACATTACATCTAATAGAACTGTTTTAAAATCAATACTGGTAATGAGTTCTCTTTCTTTGAGAAGCAAAGTGTCATCAAAATAACTTAAAACAAACACAGCTAATGTAAATAGAATGGTAATTAACATTAAACCAATAGTATTTGGCAATTTTAAAAACCTAGTATTAATATAGCCAAAAGCTGCAGATAGTACTATTAGAACGGTAGCGATTAGAAAATAATCCATAAATTACAATTGTTTTTTAATAGATCTAATGATTCCATAATGAATACCTTCATGAAAATTATTAAACGCAATGGCACTTTCTATTGAGTCTAAAACAAAACCTGTACTAGTTGGGTATTCTGTATATTTTTCGAAAATTCCTGCTTCAAAATCTTCTTGTAATGTATCTGGCAAACCAAGCAATAACTCTTTTACTTCTTCAAACTCCTCTTCTGTAAAATTTTCAGCTGGTACTGTTCCTTTTTTATACCCTTCAATTAATTCATCTGAACATAAACAGTTTAAACCAGAAAATTTGTATTGTAAAACTTGTTGCGTAACTACTAAATGTGCTACGTTCCAGGCAATATTATTTTTAAAACCTGCTGGAATTGTATGAATCTGGTCTAAAGTTAAACCGTCTAACTCTTTAATAACTAAATCGCGAGATTTTCTTAAAACATTGAATTGTGTCTTCATTTTTATGTTTATTTTTGGAGTAACAAATATAATTTATTAAAATGAAGAAAGTCTATTTTTTACAAACTTGTGATACTTGCAAACGAATCTTAAAGGAAGTAAAAACAGATGGTTTTGAACGACAAGAAATAAAAGGAAACCCAGTAAATGTTGCACAATTAGAAGAAATGCACAAACTTTCTGGTAGTTATGAAGCACTTTTTAATAAACGTGCAAAATTGTATAAAGCAATGGATTTAAAATTACAGGAAATTTCTGAAGCGGATTACAGGCAATATATTTTAGACGAATATACTTTTTTAAAGCGCCCCGTTTTTATTATTGATAAAGAAATATTTATTGGAAATAGTAAAAAAATAGTGGAAGAATTAAAAGAGAAGGTTGGTTAAACCTTCTCTTTTAGATTTTATTTTGATGAAAATTTTATATCCGAAGAAGAAATCATAGCTGCTAATTCGTCTTTAGTAATCTTGGTTTTTAAACCAAATAAAACAAGTTTATCATCATTGCTATTTGTTCTTATAATTATTTCTCTGACGTAATTCTTCTTTTCAATAACAAATAACTCTGCTTTACTTCCATTTTCTTTAACTCGAACAAGCGTTTTAAATTTATTCTTTCTTTTAAATTTTTTAAAATCACTAGATTTTTTTATGATGTTCATTAAATCGCCATCATCTTCATCATCTAAAAAAGAACCTGCTAAAGAAGCTGATAAATTGATAGAAAAAGTAGATTTCTCTTTATTAAGATTGTAAAATTTTTCGAATGCAGCGTCTTGTGCAGAAATGGTAGTTATTAAAAGTGCAAATAAAATTGCTGCTAGGTGTTTCATAATAGTCTGTTTTAACTTAAGACGATAACAAAACAATTTTGTTACAAAGCTCTTTTAAAACCTGTAAACTTCCATTAAGCTTTCTGCTTCTTTTTGTGCACTCCAGTTTTGTAGAATTTCTTCTCTTGCTTGATTTCCTAAAAGCGGAATTTCATTGTTTATAGATTTCTCAATCAAGTTTTCTAATTCGCTACTATTTCCAGCTTCAAACAAATAACCATTTTTAGAATGATTGATTAATGAAGAATGAACACCTACATTTTTAGTAGCAATTACAGAACAACCACAAGACATGGCTTCTGCTGTAACTAAAGAAAATCCTTCTGAATAACTTGGTACAATTGCAATTTTTGAGGCTTGATAATAAGAAACAATATCTGTAGTTTCATTAATAAAATAAACTTGATTATCAATAGCATGTTTTTTTGAAATCACTTTTAATTCCTCTAAAAAAGCAGGTTTGTCTATTTTACCAACTATTGCTAATGCCCAATTTTTATGGTTTTCTAGAACTTTTGCAGCTTCTAATAAAATAAGTTGTCCTTTTGCTTTACGAACTCTTCCTGCACATAAAATAACATTTTTTTGATTGATATTTTCTAACTTAACATTTTCTTTTGGTTTGAAAACATCAACTGCAACTCCATGACCAACAATGGTATTTTCAATTCCGAGTTTCTCACTCATGCTCTTAATTAACGTAACAACTTTATCTGCTTTTTTAAGCAATTTCATTGTTAGTCCAGAAGGAATAGTTTCCGCATGACGTGTTGCAATTAACTTGAATTTCGCGCCTAAAAAACGAAAGAACAACATGCGCATTATTTCGTTGTTTCTATGACAATGCACTACAACTTCTCTATCAGAAAACAGTAATTTCTTTAATTCTGAAGTAGAGATATGTTTTCCTTTTGCTCCATAACCATACAAATAGGTTTCGTAGTTATCATCAAAAAAAGGCAATACATTTTCTATACTTCTAGTAACGCCAGTACTGCGTTTGTGAAAATGAGTATGAATTAAAACAGGTTTCAAAGGCACTTTATTTTAAGCAAATCTACGTTCTATAATTTCCATTAAACGAATTTCTAAATCTTCATGATTCTCCCAGTTATAATCTGGTTTCACCATTTTAATAATAAATTTCTTCGCCTCTTTTTCAGTCTTATGTGTATTTAATTGAGAAATAACTCTATTAAAATCTTTTTGACTTCCTTCAAATAAATTCTTTACAAAAACAATTCTATCATTTAAACCAATATTTATATTCGTTTGTAATTTATCATTTAAAGAAGTAGATTTTACTGGCTCAAATAAATTCGCCATTATATCTACCGGAATAGTATCTTTTAATTCCTCTTCTAAAGTTGGCATATTACGTTCGCCAACATCTTTTGGATCGTCTTTAAAATTTGTGGGCTTTGTATCTCCAAAAATCAAACCCTCTAAATCATCAAAAGGCTGTTCTATTTCTTCTTCATTTTCTATTTCTATAGATTCAGGTTCTTCTTCCTTTTCTTCAACAATTGGTTCTTCTTCAGAAAAGCCATCACCAATTTTTTCTTTTATTTTTTCGTTTTCTATCTCTAAATATTCATCTTCTAAATTATGAATAACCGTTTCTGGTTCATTATCTTCTTCTACATCATCAGAAATTAGAGCTTTCTTTTCAAAACCTTTTTCAACTTTATAAATCAATTCTTCTTTAGTTTCCTTTAAACCTGGAGTAGAATTTACATATTCTTCAACAAATGCTAAAACAGATAGTTTTTCATAAATCTCCTTCGATTTTTGTTTTAACAAGAACACATTCTCTTTATTTTTCATTTGTAAGATACTGTGTGCTAAACTTATTAAATCGGCTTCTAATTTTTTGTGCATAAGTTGTAAGTTGAAGTTATTTATTACTCGAAAATTTTAATAAATTTGTTGAATACCAAAGTAACACAAAATTTAAATTTCTAAAGCCTAAAATTACAAAATGTTTCTTGAAAATACAGTAAATCATACAGAACAATTTGGTTGGATAGAAGTAATCTGTGGCTCTATGTTTTCTGGTAAAACAGAAGAATTAATTAGACGTTTAAAACGTGCACAATTTGCAAAACAAAGTGTAGAAATTTTTAAGCCTTCTGTAGATACTCGTTATGATGAGGAAGAGGTTGTCTCTCATAATGACAATAGAATTCGTTCTACACCTGTCCCTGCAGCTGCAAATATTCGTCTTTTAGCAAACAATGTACAAGTTGTGGGTATTGATGAAGCACAATTTTTTGATGATGAAATTATAGCAGTTTGTAACGATTTAGCAAATAGAGGAATTCGTGTAATTGTTGCTGGTTTAGATATGGATTTTAAAGGAAACCCCTTTGGGCCAATGCCCGCTTTAATGGCAACTGCAGAATATGTTACTAAAGTTCATGCTGTTTGCACACACACGGGGAATCTAGCGCATTATAGTTTTAGAAAAGCACAGAACGATAAAATTGTTATGCTAGGTGAAATGCAAGAATATGAGCCTTTAAGTAGAGCAGCATATTACAAAGCCTTACAAAAACAAAAAATTACTGCTGCTAAAAATACAGAATCTGACTTAAAAGACACTGAATAAAGTTCAACATATATACTATGAATAATCACGTTACTGTTTTAGAAATTGATGGAAAAGCTTTAGAGCATAATTTGAATTATTTTAAAGACAAATTAAAACCTGAAACCAAAATTTTAGCAGTAGTTAAAGCTTTTGGTTATGGTAGTGATGCCGTACAAATTGCAAAATTATTAGAAGACAAAGTAGATTATTTTGCCGTTGCATATACACATGAAGGAATAGCTTTGCGTGAAGCTGATATTAAAACACCAATTTTAGTTTTACACCCGCATATACAGAATTTACAATCTATAGTTGATTATAGATTAGAACCAAATTTATATAATTTTAATGTTTTTAATGCTTTTTTAAAGTTAGCTGATGAAGCGCCGTTGATGAATTATCCTATTCATATAAAATTTAACACTGGCTTAAATAGATTGGGTTTTTGGCATACAGATATTCCTAAAATAATTTCTGAATTAAAAGAAACAAACCACATAAAAGTAGCATCTGTATTTTCTCATTTAGCAGCAAGTGAAGATTTGGAAGAGCAAGACTTTACAATGAATCAAATTAACAACTTCGCTTATATTGCACAGCAATTCTATAAACATTTAGAATATGAACCAATGTTACATATTTTAAATACTTCTGGAGTTATAAATTACCCTAAAGCGCAATTTAATATGGTTAGAGTTGGTATAGGATTGTATGGTTTTGGTAATGATGAAAAAGAAACAACGCAATTAAAAAACACACATAATTTAAAATCTATTATTTCTCAAATTCATATAATTCAACCTGGAGAAACCGTAGGCTACAACAGAACTTTTGTTGCAAAAAGAGTAACAAAAACAGCAACAATTCCTATTGGTCATGCAGATGGTTTGTCGAGAAAATTAGGAAATAAGAAAGGGTTTGTACTCATCAATAATCAAAAAGCATCCATTATTGGTAATGTTTGTATGGACATGATTATGGTAAATATTTCTAAAATAGAATGTAAAGAAGGTGATGAAGTTGTGATCTTCAATAATCAAGAAATGATACAACATATTGCAGATATTTCTGAAACAATTGTTTATGAAACTTTAACCGCAATTTCGTCTCGTGTTAATAAAGTGTTAAAATAATATTATTTTAACCTGTTGTGCATTATAAAAAAGCTGTTCATTGATTAAGAGAATCGTATATTTAATTGAATTTCAAACATTTAAATAGATGAACAGCTTTAGAGCAAATTACGAGAAAATTTTAGAGGT
>NZ_JAZGGG010000036.1:0-113198 GCF_036480315.1 Polaribacter sp. | reverse complement strand
TTAATACCTCTAAAATTTTCTCGTAATTTGCTCTAAAGCTGTTCATCTATTTAAATGTTTGAAATTCAATTAAATATACGATTCTCTTAATCAATGAACAGCTTTTTTATAATGCACAACAGGTATTATTTTACAAGTATTTTCTTTGAAACCACTAACTTATTTGTAATTAATTTTACAACGTACACATGTCTAATGTACCAATTCCCCCATGAGTTAATCGTGAATTAATTGTTTGTATAAATAAAAAGCACGTAACAATAATTAAAAGAAAATTTTCTTTCTTTGAAAGAATCATAACTTTATTTTTTAGGGGGAATAACACTAAAATGTAATTAGTAAGCTTAAAAAAACTTATTTACTATAAGTTTTCTAATTCTAATTGATAATCGTATTGCAAATCTTCGTGTAAAGTTGCAATTGCTTTTTTAATTAAAAGTACCTGTCTATCAAAAGTTGCTATTAATCTTGGACTTTTATTAATTGATGGCTTAAATTCTTTTAAACAATAACAAAAGTGAAGTAATAAAGCTACTTCGGTTTCTTTCTTTTTAGAGTACCTAATAAATTTTTTAGTGAGCGTTAAAATTTTACGTACACTTTTTCTAATATAAAAATAACTCTTGGTATTTATTTCTGTAAAAAGAACATCCATTTTATCTTTTACGCTTTGTATATATTGTTCTTCATCATGAGATTCAAACAATAAATACGTCAGTAATTCTTTATTCTCTTTCTTGAATTTTGATAAATGTAAACACAGCTCTTTTAACTCATTTGCAGATTTATGAGAGAGTTCATCTTTTAATTGTTTTACGGTTACCGCTTTCATTAACTTTTTTTCACAAGATAAAAAAAGAAAACCTCACAAAACAAAATCTGTGAGGTTTATATTAAAGTTTCCGCTTTCGAAAGAATACTCGTTTTACTGTATACTTGGTACTTTTACAACTTCGTTTACATCAGCTTCATAATCTACACCATTAACTTTAAAACCAAAAAGGTTGTAAAAATCGTTGCTATACCCTTCTAAATCTCCAATATCAGATAAGTTTTCTGTAGATGCTTCTTCCCAAAGTTTTGCAACTTCTTCTTGAATATCATCTCTCATTTCCCAATCGTCAATTCTAATTCTTCCTTTTTCATCTAAAGCAATATCTCCTCCAAATAAACGCTCGCTATATAAACGTTGAATTTGTTCAATACAACCTTCGTGAATTCCTTTTGCTTTCATTATTTTATATAATAAAGAAATATATAACGGAATTACTGGAATTGCAGAACTAGCTTGCGTTACTAATGCTTTGTTAACAGAAACATAAGCTTTACCACCAATCGATTTTAAATCGTCTGTAATTGTAAAAGCAGTTGCTTCTAAATGGTCTTTTGCAGCACCAATTGTTCCGTTTCTATACACTGGTTTTGTAACTTCTGGTCCAATATAAGAGTAGGCAACTGTTGTTGCTCCTTCTGCTAAAACGTCTGCATCTTTTAATGCATCTATCCACATTTTCCAATCTTCACCTCCCATTACAGTAATTGTATTTTCAATATCTTCTCCTTCAGCAGGATTTATAGATATTTCTGATACATTTCCTGTATGAAAATCTACTGTTTTATTTGTAAAAACTTCTCCAATAGGTTTTAAAACAGATTTAAATCTTTTTCCTGATGTTGGATGTGTTCTAACTGGTGAAGCCAAACTATAAATAACTAAATCAATCCGACCTAAATCTTCTTTTATTAAGGTTACAACTTGCTCTTTAACTTCGTTAGAAAACGCATCTCCATTAATACTTTTTGCATATAAACCAGCTTTATTTGCATGTTTTTCAAAAGCTGCAGTGTTGTAAAATCCTGGTGAACCAGGTCTTCTTTCTGTTCCTGGTTTGTCAAAGAAAACACCAATTGTAGCTGCATCAGATCCAAAAGCACTTGTAATTCTAGATGCCAATCCAAAACCTGTAGAAGAACCTAAAACTAATACTTTTTTAGCTCCTTCGATTTTCCCTTTAGACTTTATATATTCTATTTGATTTACAACGTTTTGTTCACAACCTGTTGGGTGTGAAGTTAAACAGATAAATCCTCTTGTTCTTGGTTCTATAATCATTGTTGTTTGTTTTTAGTTTGATAAAAAAGAATTCACATTCTCTTCAATTCTATTCATTACATTTTCAGTTGAAGCTTTTACAAATGCCTCACCAGTAATCTGTTCGTATAATTCTATATATCTGTTAGAAATCTCTATAATTTTTTCATCAGACATTTCTGGTATTTGTTGATTTTCTAATCCCTGAAATCCGTTTTCAATTAACCATTGTCTTACAAATTCTTTAGACAATTGTTTTTGAGATTCACCTTTGTTTTGTCTTTCTTGATATCCTTCCTCATAAAAATAACGAGAAGAATCTGGTGTATGAATTTCATCAATTAACACAATTTTTCCTTCTTTTGTTTTTCCGAATTCATATTTAGTATCTACTAAAATTAATCCACGAGATGCAGCAATTTCTGTTCCTCTTTGAAAAAGTTTTCTTGTATAATCTTCTAAAACTAAATAATCTGCTTCAGAAACAACACCTTTAGATAAAATTTCTTCACGCGTAATATCTTCATCATGATCACCATTATCTGCTTTTGTAGAAGGTGTAATTATTGGATTTGGAAATTTATCATTCTCTTGCAATCCTTCTGCCATTTCAACACCACATAAAACTCTTTTTCCTGTTTTATATTCTCTAGCTGCATGACCAGACATATAACCACGAATTACCATTTCTACTTTAAATGGTTCACATAAATGACCAACAGCTACATTTTCATCAGGATTTGCAAGCAACCAATTAGGAACAATATCTGCTGTATCATTCATCATTTTTGTTGCAATTTGATTTAAAATCTGACCTTTAAACGGAATTTGACGTGGTAAAATAACATCAAACGCAGACAATCTATCTGTGGCAATCATTACTAAAAGTTCCTCATTAATATTGTAAACTTCTCTTACTTTACCTTTATATACAGACTTCTGCTCCGGAAACTTAAAGTTTGTTTCGTTAATTGTATTCATTCTTTTAGTTAGTTGTTTGTTGTTTTGTGTTTTGTTGTTGGTTGCAAAAATAAACTAAAGACTATTAACCAACAACTAAAAACCAATCCCTATTCTGTTTCTATGCTTTTATATGCACTAATAATTTTTCTAACCAATATATGTCTTACTACATCTTTATCATCTAAAAATACTTGTGCAATTCCATTAATATCTTTTAAAGCTAATAAAGATTCTTTTAAACCAGAAACTTGTTTTCTTGGTAAGTCTATCTGACCGGGATCTCCAGTAATAATAAACTTCGCACTTTTTCCCATTCTGGTTAAAAACATTTTCATTTGATTGTGCGTAGTATTCTGTGCCTCATCTAAAATAACAAAAGCATTGTCTAAAGTTCTACCCCTCATAAACGCCAAAGGCGCAATTTGAATAACTCCTTTTTCTAAATGAGATTCTAATCTTTCATGCGGAATCATATCTCTTAATGCATCATATAAAGGTTGCATATAAGGATCTAATTTCTCTTTTAAATCTCCAGGAAGGAAACCTAAATTCTCTCCAGATTCTACTGCTGGTCTTGTTAAAATAATTCTTCTAACTTCTTTTTCTTTTAAAGCTCTAACTGCCAAAGCAACAGCTGTATATGTTTTTCCTGTTCCAGCAGGACCAACAGCAAATAACATGTCATTTTCCCCCATTAACGTAACCATTTTACGTTGATTGTCTGTTTGAGGTTTTATCAATTTTCCACCAACACCATGCACTAAAATGTCTTTCCCTTTTTTAGACGCAGATGTTTTTTCTTCGTTTCCGTTTGATGTTAAAATACGCTCAATACTATTATCATCTAACTTATTATAGCGATTGTAATATTTAATTAAACGTTCTAAACGAATTTCGAACTCATCTAAAATTTCTGATTCACCATAAATCTTCATTTTAGATCCTCGTGCAACAATTTTAATCTTCGGAAAATATTTTTTTAATTGTTCAATAGTACTATTATGCGCTCCAAAAAAATCTTTTGGGTTGATTTCTTCCAACTCTATAATGCGTTCGTTCAAATGTTAATTTTTTATAGATTTATATCAATTTTATTTCAACTAAAAATAGCGAATTAAATTTCTAAAATGATTAGATTTGCGTTAAATAGTTAACAACTTTTACACATTTAATTAACAGTACAAATTTCTATGGCATTTATAACGCTTACTACAGATTTTGGAACCAAAGACCACTTTGTAGGTGCTGTTAAAGGAGCTATTTATTCTGAACTTTCTGATGCTAAAATTGTGGATATCACTCATGAAATATCACCTTTTAACATTACCGAAACTGCTTATATTTTAAAAAACTCTTACAAAAGTTTTCCTGAAGGAACCATACATATTGTAGGTGTAGATTCAGAATTAAGTGAAGATAACAAGCATATTGCGTTAGAATTAGATGGTCATTTTTTTGTATGTCCAGATAACGGATTAATCTCTATGATTGCCGCTGAAATTAAACCCACAAAGATTGTTGAAATTAATATTCATGATCGAATAGAAAGTAGTTTTCCTGTTTTAGATGTTTTTGCACAAGTAGCCTGTTTTATCGCAAGAGGTGGAAATTTAACAGTAATTGGAAAAGAAATTCAAGAATTTAAAAAAATAATTGAAATTCAACCAAAGACAAATCAACAAGAAAATCAAATTATTGGAGGTATTGTTTATATCGATAATTATGGAAATGTAATTACGAATATTAGTAAAAAAATGTTTCAAGAAATTGGTAAAGGAAGAAATTTTAAAATAACTGCAAAAAAACATTCTTTCTCTAATATATTTTCAAAATACAATGAAGTTGCCAATAATAGCGCATATAGTAATCAACAATATGAAGGTCATAAATTAGCGCTATTTAATTCTGCCCAATATTTAGAAATTGCCATTTACAGAAGCAATCTTGATACTGTTGGTGGCGCTTCTTCTTTATTAGGTCTAGCTTATAGAGATATAGTTACTATTGATTTTATTGATCAACCAGAACAAGAATTCACCACTTTAAATTAAAGCATGTTTGTACGAATTGTAAAAATGAGTTTTCACGCTAAACATATCGATGAATTTTTATCAATGTTTGAAGAAAAAAAGACATTTATTAGAGCTTCTAAAGGTTGCTGTTTATTAGAATTATATCAAGACAAAAACAATCCTGAAATCTTTTTTACGTATTCTTACTGGAATGAAGAACAAGATTTAGAAAACTACAGGAATTCAGAATTATTTAAAAATGTTTGGGCAAAAACCAAAATGTTTTTTAACGATAAACCACTCGCTTGGAGTGTAGATAAAAGAGTAAGCTTAAAATAATAAATAACAATAATTAAAAATAAATGCAAGAATTTTCTTTTTCAACTTTTCCAGAATTATCAACAGAACGTTTAACTTTACGTCAATTAACTTTTGATGACGTTAAACCTATTTTTAGATTGCGTTCTAACAAAGAAATTAATGAACTAATTACAAGAGAAACACCAAAAAACTTAAATGAAGCTGAAGCTTTTATTGACACTTGTTTAAACGAATTTGTTAATGAAAACCGTATTTTCTGGGGACTTGAACTAAATAGTACCAAACAACTTATTGGAAGTATTGCACTTCATAGAATAGATTTAGAAAATAATTTTGCCGAAGTTGGTTACGAAGTAAATCCTGATTATCAAGACGAAGGATATATGAGTGAAGCAATGAGTAAAGTTTTAGATTTTGGAATTACTTCTATGAATTTACAAAAACTAGAGGCTTTTACACATCAAAATAATACTGCTTCAATTGCGTTATTAGAAAAATATCTTTTTGTTTTACAGCCAGAAAGAAAAGATGAAAACATTGAAGATAACAGAATCTATAAATTTGGTAGTTAGTAAACTGCTAGCTTCAGAGTTCTGAAACTTTAAAACTAATAAAAAGATAAATATTGATAACAATTCTAAAAAAAGAATTCAATTCGTTTTTTGCAAGTCCAATTGCCTACTTGGTAATTGGAGTTTTCTTGCTGATAAACGGTTTGTTTTTATGGGTTTTTAAAGACAATTACAATATATTAAATGCAGGTTTTGCAGATATTAATCCTTTTTTCTTTTTAGCTCCTTGGGTTTTCTTATTCTTAATTCCTGCAATTACTATGAAAAGTTTTGCTGATGAATTTAATAACGGAACCATAGAACTTCTAAAAACAAAACCAATTTCTGATTGGCAAATTGTTTTAGGTAAATTTTGGGCTTCACTCCTATTAGTAGTAGTTGCTTTAATACCTACCCTAACATATGTTTATACTGTTTATCAACTTGGAAACCCTATTGGAAATCTAGATTTTGGTAGTACAATTGGCTCTTATATTGGTTTATTATTTTTAGCTTCAACATATACTGCTATTGGCTTATTTACTTCAACTTTATCAAAAAACCAGATTGTAGCTTTTATTTTAGGTGTTTTTATCACTTTTATTTTATTTTATGGTTTTGATGCCGTTTCTACTTCTTTTGGAAACGAATCTATCACCGTAAAAAAAATAGGAATTAACGAACATTTTAAAAGTATTTCTCGCGGCGTTATAGATACCAGAGATATTATTTATTTTATAAGTGTTACCGTTTTCTTTTTATTCATCACTAAAACACGTTTAGAAAATGAATAAGAAAATAAAGAATATAGTACTAATTTTTATTGGATTGATCGTTTTAAACTATGTGAATCAATCATTATATAAACGTTTCGATTTAACTTCGGATAAACGTTATACACTTTCTGAAACTACTAAAGAGATTGTTTCTAACGTAGATAAATTTCTTTTTGTAACTGTTTATTTAGAAGGCGATTTTCCTTCGGAATTTAAAAGATTACAAGTTGAAACAAAACAATATTTAGAAGAATTATCATCAGAAAATCCGAATATAAAAATCAGTTTTGAAAACCCTAATAGTCAACGTGAAGTGTTGGTTAAAAAAGGAATGATGCCAAGTCAATTAACTGTTGAAGAAGAAGGAAAATTATCTGAAGCTATCATATTTCCTTGGGCAGAAATTAATTATGGTAAAAGAATTGAAATTGTTTCTTTATTGCCTTCTGGAATTGTAGCATCTCAAGAAGAACAACTTCAAAAAGCGATTGAAAATTTAGAATATAGTTTTTCTAACGCCATAAATAACAGTGTTCAAAAGCAGCGTAAAAAAGTTGGAATACTTACTGGAAATGGAGAGTTACAAGATATTTATCAATATAGTTTTTTAAGTGAAGTTGCTAAAAAATACAGATTGGCAAAATTCACTTTAGATTCTGTTGCTACAAATCCACAACAAGCTTTAAAAGATTTATCAAATTTAGATTTAGTAGTAATAGCAAAACCAACTGAAAAATTCACAGAAAAAGAAAAGTTTGTTTTGGATCAATTTATTGCAAATGGTGGTAAAACTTTGTGGATGATTGACAATGTACAAGCAGACCAAGATAGTTTAGCTAATACTGGTAAAATGTTAGCATATTCAAGAGATTTAAATTTAACAGACCTTTTATTTTCTTACGGGATTCGAATAAATACAACTTTAATTAAAGATTTATATTCAGCTCAAATTCCTGTTGCAACTGGCGTAATTGGTAACCAAACACAGTTCAAAAATTTAGAATGGTTTTATCATCCTTTAGCTGGTGCAAACCCAAATAACGCAATTACAAAAAATGTTTCTCCTGTAAGATTGCAATTTGCAAATCAGATAGATACTTTAAAAAACAACATCAAAAAAATACCATTATTAGTCAGTTCTTTATTAACACAAAAAGTTGGTACACCAACAATTATAGAATTACAATCTATAGCTAAAGAACCTATAGAAACAGATTATAAAAGCGGAAATCAATTGTTTGCAGTTTTGTTAGAAGGCGAATTTAATTCAGCATATAAGAATAGAATAAAACCTTTTGAAACGTCTCTTTTTAAGGGAAAGTCAGTAAAGAATAAAATGATTATTATTTCTGATGGTGATGTTGGGAAAAATCAAGTTTTAAAGAATGAACCTTATGATTTAGCAAGAGATAAATGGACCAATCAAGAATTCGGAAATAAAGATTTTCTACTAAATTCGGTTGACTACTTATTAGATGATTCAGGTTTAATCAACTTAAGAAACAAATCTTTAAAGATTAGAACTTTAGACAAACAAAAAGCTTTTAAAGAAAGAACTTATTGGCAATTTTTAAATATTGTTTTACCGTTAATATTGTTGTTTGGTTTTGGGTTTGGGTTTAGTTATTTGAGAAAAAGGAAGTATCGTTAGTTTTTAGTTTTTAGTTTTTAGTTTTTAGGAAAAAAGAGAAAATTAAGGTTCAAAAAAAATCTCGATTTAATTTCCTCATAAATTCGAAAATCACTCGAACTGACAAACTCCACAATACTAAACCATTGAACCTTTGTCAATCTGTTACTCTGCATCTTTACAATTTAAAAACTCAATAAATCATCATGAATAAAAGTATAATCTAAAACCTCTTGTACTTTTTTAGAACTGATAATTTTCCATTCATAGTTTTCATTTTCTTCAAATTCTGGAACTTCAAAATCACTACTTAATTTAGCAATTGTATAAAACTCTCTTCTCGTTGGATGATGATTAGAACAGGCGTTAAAAGTTTCATTCCAGCAATTTTGATCTATAATAGTATTAATAATTTCGATACAATCTTCTTTATGAATCATATTCACAAAACCTTTTGGTTGAGGGATTTTTCGTCCGTTTTTAAACCAATTCTCTGGTTGTCTTTCATCACCAAATAAGCCTGCAAAACGAATAATTGTAGTTTCAAAAAAATTGTTCTGCCTAAATAACTCTTCAATTTCTGTTAAAGATGTTTTTAAAACAGCATCTTCTTCCGTTATTACTTTATTAAGTCTTCTATAAACGGAAGTTGAACTAATAAATATTACTTTTTGAATGCTAGAGTTTTCAATTTGTGAAATAAGGTTTTCAAAACCGTCAACATCTTTAGACGTAATTGCAATTATTAAAATGTCAGAATTTAAGAAACCATCAAACGCTTCAAAATCAGAAATATTAACAATAAAAGGTTCAATACTATTCATCTCTAAAAGCGCTAACTTTTCTTCTTTTGTAGTAGAACCTTTTACAGAAAAACCAGCATCCAACAAAGAAATCGCTAAAGATTTACCTAACCAACCACAACCTAAAATACTAATACTTTTCATAAAGTAAAATTGAATTTAACAAGTAATATCATTACAACAATTATCATCTTTTACTAACTTACATGAAACTACGGCTAATATTGCTCCTAAAATTGGCGCAGTAATATACATCCATAAATGTTGCAAATTACCAGATACAATTGCTGGTGCAATAGAACGTGCAGGATTCATAGAAGCGTTAGTAATTGGACCTGCAAACATGGCTTCTAACAAAACAACAGCACCAATTGCAATACCTGCAACGACTCCTATTTCCTTACTTCCAGTTGAAACATTTATAATAACCAACATTAAGAAAAAAGTTAATAATAATTCTAATACAAATGCACGCCAAACATCAACTGTTGTAATGGTTGCCCCTAAAAATTCACTTGCAGGAAATAGGAACCATAAAATTAAACTTGCTACAAAAGCACCTAAAATTTGAGCAATGATATATTTAGGAACTTCTTTCCAAGAAAACTTTTTAGCATACGCAAACGCAATTGTAACTGCTGGATTAAAATGTGCTCCAGAAGTTTCTCCAAAAGCATAAATCATTGCCATTACTATTAATCCCCAAGTTATTGCAACACCTACATGTGTTACTTCTCCACCAGTAACTTCATTAACGGTCATGGCTCCTGTTCCACAAAAAACCATAGAAAAAGTACCAATAAATTCTGATATATATTTCTTCATCTTCTAAATTGAGAAGCAAAGATACACACCTTTAATTTAAGGTTTTGTTAACAATTCTCATTTTTTGAAATCGTAATTTTGATAGAATTAAAAATAACAACCAATAATCATGAAAAAAATTATATTAAGTTTATTTGTACTCGCATTAACGTACGCTACAAATGCTCAAATTGAAACACCTGCTCCAAGTCCATTTCAAAAAGTTGAACAAAAAGTTGGACTTACAGACGTAACTTTAGAATATTCTAGACCTAGTATGAAAGGAAGAGTAATATTTGGAGGATTAGAAGATTTTGATAAAGTTTGGAGAACAGGTGCAAATGCTAGAACAAAGATCACATTTAGTTCAGATGTAACAATTGATGGTAAACCTTTAAAAAAAGGAACTTATGCTATTTTTACAAAACCAGGAAAAACAAGTTGGGACGTATATTTTTATACAGAACATAAAGGTTCTGGAGCTCCAAGAGAATGGGATGATACAAAAGTAGCAGCACAAATTAGAGTAACTGCACAAGAAATCCCTATGGATATTGAGACATTCACAATTACTTTTGATGATTTAACAAAAAATTCTGCTGTTTTAGGAATTATGTGGGAAAGAACTTATGTTGGTGTAAAATTTGAAACTCCTACAAATGCAATGGTAGATAAATCAATAGAGAAAGTAATGAGTGGACCTTCAGCTCAAGATCTATTTTCTGCATCTGGTTATTATTTAGCAAATGGAAAGGATATTAATAAAGCTCAAATGTGGATTGACAAAGCTGTGAAAATGACTTCAGAAAATCCTCGTTTTTGGTATTTAAGACAACAATCTTTAATACATGCAAAAGCAGGAAAAACTAAAAGCGCAATTGCTGCTGCAAAAGAATCTTTAAAATATGCAACTGTAGCTAAAAATGCTACTTATATAAAAATGAACAAAGCTTCATTAAAAGAATGGGGAGCAATGTAAATTGCTTATAAAATAAAAAAACCTCAAGTAAAAACTTGAGGTTTTTTTATTTTAAAACAGCTCATTTTACAATTGATTTTTTCACACAAAAAAACTAACTTCGCTATAAAAATTATAAAAACTAAATTACATCTATTAATTACCTCTTTAAGGTTGAAAAATAAGGAAGACAATAAAATGCTAAACTATATTAAAAACATATTAGACAATATGCCAACAGATTGGCTAAATCTAACAACACATCGATTAGATATTTATAACGAAAAGTTAGCTAAAATCGAATTTTTAGATCAGTTTGAAACCTTATTTAAAAAAAATAATTTTGAAGCATCTGCATTAAAGAAATTACCAACTGCGTACGATTATATTCGATTAGGTCATCCTTTATCTTGTATATTAGAATGGATTATTGGGAATTTAAATAATTTGAAATCAGAAAATATAATCAGCTTTTCATCAAATACGATTCCTATTTTAGCAATTTTAAGAAAAAACTTACTAGAAAAAAAAGACACTCAAATCATTTATAAAAATGAATTACCAACTTTTTTTGATGCTGAAGTAATTAAGCGAGTTTATGGTTATAAATTTGAGTTGAAGAAAGCTGAAAACATAAAAGATATTACTAAATTTAATGGAAGCACAATTTATATTTCTGAACAAGAAAAAATTGGAGCTTTTGAGATCAATTCAAATATTGATTTTTTTATTAGTCTTCATAAAAATCTTGGAAGTATTTTACTAGTAAACGGAAAACAAAATGAAAGTTATATTTCAGATATACAACATGTAAGAAGAAGAGAAACCATTGCAATGACACCAGGTAATTGTCTAACTGCGTTGCATTCTTTAGTTAACAAAATCGCTATTGAACTTCAAAAAAGCAACCTAAAAGTTGATAAAAAAATTGTTTTAGATGCTATTAATGAAGTTACAGAAACAAATACAAAAGCACTCGTTTCTTCAAGCGGATTATCTATTCAATATGCAATATTAATGGGTTTAGTTCATGATGCTATAGAAAATCATAAAGGAAAAGCCATTAAAATTATTGTTCCTACTAATTGTTACGGTGGTACAAATGACCAAGCAAGAAGAGTTGCTGCTTGTATTGACAATGTTGAAGTGGTAGATTTAGCAGTTGATGGAGATAACGATATGGTACAAAGTATTGATACCGTTTTAGCAAAAATTGCGAATGAAAATGCAGTTCCTTATATCATAGCAGAAATACCTACAAATCCAAGAGTTGAAGTTCCAAACCTTATAGATCTCAAAGAAGTTTTAAGTAGAGAACGTAAAACTGCAAATGGTAAAATTACTATCGACCCTGTTTTTATTTTAGATCAAACATTCTGCCCAAATATTCATTTTTTAGGTGAAGGTGAAATACTATCAACCATAAGAACAATTTCTTTTGCAAGTGGATCTAAATTTCCAAGTGGCGGGCAATGTACGGCTGGTTATTGTGTTGGAAATAAGAAAACGATTACATTAATTGAAAAGATAGAAGAACACTTACTACTTTGCGATAATGAAGCTACTAATTTTCAATATAAAATATTAGCAAAACAATTGCCATCAATGAAACAAAGAATTATTGATGCGTATAAAAACACTCGTGAATTTGTAAATTTCATCCAAGAAACGTTACCCGAAGCTAAAATTAATTTTGTTTCAGAAGAATTAGCAGCACAAGAATTTACGCCTTCTGTTTTTTCACTAGATCTTCCTACAAAAGGAAATACGGATGAGGAAAAAGAAGTGCATAAAAGAGCTTTAAATTTAAAGTTAATCAACTTAATGATTACAAAAATCCCTAATGAAAGTAAGTTCTGTGTAAGTTACGGACAGTTAAAAGGATGTTATTGGACAATACCTGCAACCTCTACTCAAGGAACTACTAAAGAAGGAGACAAAGATTATATTGTACGTGCTTCACTTTCTGGAAATATGGATATGGAATTGCATAAAAAAATTTTTTTAGAATTTGTTGAAAATATATAATAAATTAGTAATTTAGAGAAACCAAAATTATAAATCTTATTAAGATATTCTAAAATCTCAAGTGAAAGCTTGAGATTTTTTATTTTAAAAGACAGGTATTTTCACCCTTGATTTTCTTCTAAAAAAAACCGAACTTCGCTAACTACGAATATAAGTCATTAAAACGACGTCATATTCACAACAACGTTAGCGAATTTTCAAAAAAACTATTCTTTCTTCGTTTTAAAGCGTCCATAAAACAGAATATATCCATAACAAGCTATTGTTAAAACAAATGCTATTTTAAAGCCAAAACCATCAATTAAACCTCCAAAAGCAAAAGGAATAATTGCGCCACCAACAATTGCCATACATAGCAAACCAGATGCTTGAGCTTTTAAATCGCCCAAACCTTCTAAACTTAATGTAAAAATAGTTGGAAACATAATTGAGTTAAATAAACCAACTGCCAAAATAGACCACATAGAAAGTAAGCCTGTTGTGTTTATAGAAATTAAAATCATGATAATTGCTAAACTTGCAAAAATGGCTAATACTTTTCCTGGTGCTATAATTTTGGTTAAATAAGCGCCAACAAAACGCCCAATCATTGCGCCACCCCAATAAAAAATAACGAAAATTGCTAATAGCGATTTAGGATCAGAATTTGTAAAAGTTTTATTAAATGTGCTTGCAATGGTATTTGCAATACTCATCATAGTTTCATTACCTGCAACAACTACTGCTAAATTCATGTCAGAAAAATAATTGACTAAAAAGCTACCAATTGCAACTTCTGCGCCAACATAGACAAAGATTCCTAAAGCACCCATTAATAGTAACTTATTTTTAAGCAATGTTATATAACCTCCTTTTGGACTTTCTTGCATTACTTGTGGTAACTTTATAAACCCAAATATCAATGCTAAAACAGCAATGGAAATTGCGATAAATATAAATGGAGTTTGAACTGTTGCAGCTTCAGCAACATAATAATTGGTTTTTTCAACTTCTGATAACAATGCTATCTCTGTTGATGTTTTTACAGAATCGCTCAATAAAAATAATGCGCCAACAACGGGTGCAATTGTGGTTCCTAAAGAATTAAATGCTTGTGATAAATTTAAACGACTACTTGCACCATCTTCACTACCTAACAAAGCTACATAAGGATTTGCTGCTACTTGCAATATTGTAATTCCACCAGCCAATGTAAAATACCCTATTAAAAATACTGGAAAAGATCTTATTGAAGCTGCTGGATAAAATAACAAACAACCTAAAGCCATTGTTAATAAACCTAAAACGATTCCTTTTTTGTAACCAATTTTCGATAAGATAAATCCTGCTGGTAATGAGAACACAAAAAATGCTACAAAGAATGCAAATTGTACTAAAACAGTTTTTGCATACGACATTTCGAAAACATCTTTTAGTCTTGGTACTAAACTATCTACTAAAACAGTAATAAATCCCCAAAGGAAAAATAAAGTTGTTAAAAATATAAAGGCACTCTTATAGGATTTATTCGTTGTTTCTGAATACATACTTATGCTTTGTTAAAATAATCTGATTTAATATTCTTGTTTTCATTGTCTTTATATATGTTGTAACTAAACCATTCATGAATGGAATATGCGCCAGTTTCACCTTGCTTATTCACAGCAATATAACCTACTTGAAAATTCTTAAAATCTTTACCTGGTTTGTTTACAATTCGTCCAATTGCTATTTCACAAGCTTCTTGTGGACTTTTACCCTGTCGCATTAATTCAACAATTAAAAAACTACCCACCGTTTTTAATACTTCTTCTCCTAAACCAGTTGCAGATGCGCCACCAACTTCATTATCAACAAATAATCCACCACCAATAATTGGCGAATCTCCTACTCTACCAGCCAATTTAAAAGCCAATCCACTTGTGGTACAAGCTCCAGAAATATTACCGTTTTTATCAACAGCTAACATGCCAATTGTATCGTGGTTTTCTATATTTATAATCGGTTTGTACTCCGATTTTACTTTCCATTTTTCCCAAGCTTTTTTTGAAGCTTCTGTTAATAAATTTTCTCTTTCAAATCCTTTGGAAACGGCAAATTGTTCTGCTCCATCACCAACCAACATTACATGTGGTGTATCTTCCATTACTTTTCTAGCAACAGAAATTACATGTTTAATATTTTTTACGCCTAAAACTGCTCCATAATTTCCTTTTTCATCCATTATACAAGCATCCAGGGTAACATTTCCATCTCTATCAGGCAAACCTCCTTTACCTACAGATTGCCCTTCTTCATTTGCCTCTTCAATTCTACAACCTTGTTCTACAGCTTCTAAAGCTGAACCTCCTTTTTTTAAAACGTTAGCAGCTGTTTCTACCGCTAAATCTGTTTTCCAAGTAGCAATTACTAATGGTTTAACTGGTTTTAAAGTTACTGGTGCTATTTTTTTTTCTTTTGATTTAGAATCATCACAACTTATTAAAGTTGATGATACAGCCACTAAACCTAAACCTGTTACTGATGCTTTTTTTAGAAAATTTCTACGTTTCATAATTATTCTTAATTTGTCATTGCGAGTTTACGAAGTAATCTCTTTTACTAGAAAGAGGTTGCCTCAATCGTTCCTCATTCGCAATAAAGTTATTTTATCTGAATTTCATCGACAAACAACCAGCTTCTTCCATCGTGTTTATAACCTAAATGCCACTTTGGAAGTTTGCCTAACTTTTTTGCGATGATTTTTATGTATCTAACTTTTTTTGGCTTAATAGTTATTCTTGATTCTTCAATTGTTACATTTTCTTTAGATTGAACCTTTTCAAATTTTCTTTTA
Organism: Polaribacter sp.; assembly: GCF_036480315.1. Classification (GTDB taxonomy): domain Bacteria; phylum Bacteroidota; class Bacteroidia; order Flavobacteriales; family Flavobacteriaceae; genus Polaribacter. The sequence continues at coordinate 97,445 of NZ_JAZGGG010000036.1, read as the reverse complement.
GTTATGGATGTAAAATTCACTCCATCAATAGATGTTAAAAAATCAATTTCAGTTGGAAGAAAAATCCAACTTCTTTGGTCTTCTAAACAATTAATCCCTATTTCTGTTATATATTTTATTTTTCCCAAATCAACAATAGCAACTAAATCTGTATCAAAATACCCTTGCCAAGTTCCAGTTCTAAAATCTTCTGCACCTACAATTCCGTCAATCAAAGCATTTGCTCCACCTCCATTGTATTGATTTGCATATTTATTTTCTAAAATTACAGTTAAGTTTGGATCAATTTTAAAGAATTCAGTAGTAATTGTTGCACTTTTTTCATTTCCTCTTTGTGCATACATTTTCAAAGAACTTTTTTCTGAAACTGTAAAAGGTTTTGTATACTCTTTAAACGCATCACCAAAAGAATACATGATTTTCTTATCAGTATCAACAGAATTTAACACCACTTCTGTACTACCTCTAAAAGCAATATCTCCAGTTGCAATAAATGGTGCTGCAACAATTATATGTTCTTCAATTTTTGTTGATGGAATAAATTTGTTTTTTGTTCCCCAAGTTGAAGATTTATTTGTCATTTCAAAAACCAAACTTCCTCCATTCATAATATCTTTATGATTGATATATGAATACTCATAAACATCTCCATTTAATTGTACAGATTTAATGTATTTATTTTCTGATGAACTATTATTTGCCTGCACTGTAAATGATTTTCCGTTTTCTAAATTGATGGTTGCTTTTTCAAACAACGGACTTCCAATAATATATTGATTAGAACCTGGTGTTACAGGATAAAAACCTAATGAAGAGAAAATATACCAAGCACTCATTTGTCCACAATCTTCGTTTCCTGAAATTCCATCAGGCGTATTTGTGTACAATTCAGTTAAAATCTGACGTACTTTTTCTTGCGTTTTAGAAGGTTTATTTACAAAGTTATACAAATATGCCATGTGATGACTTGGTTCGTTTCCATGTGCATATTGACCTATTAAACCAGTAATATCTACTTGATGACGACCAGAAGCTTTATCTTCAGCAACAAATAATTTATCAAGATTTGTTTCTAACTGCTTCTTTCCTCCTAATAAATTTATGAATCCAGAAATATCTTGAGGAACATAAAAACTGTATTGCCAAGAATTTGCTTCGGTGTAATTAAAATTCACTTCATAAGGGTCAAAAGGTGCAAACCACGTATTTCTAAACCTTCCTCTCATAAATTGAGTACTTGGATCAAAAATATTCTTATAATATTGTGCTCTTTCAGAATAGGTTTTAAAATCATCTTCTTTACCTAATTCTTTTGCCATTTGAGAAATGGTCCAATCATCATAAGCATATTCTAATGTTTTAGAAACTGATTCAGATTCTTTTTCAACAGGAATAAATCCGAAATTTTTATAGAAATCCAATCCTAATTTATCACGAGTTGCAGAATGTTTCATAGCTTCAAAAGCTTTGGCAACATCGTAATTTTTTATTCCTTTTAAATACGCATCTGCAATAATAGGAACTGCATGATAACCAATCATACAACCTGTATAATTCCCTGCTAAATCCCAAATTGGCATAATACCACCTTCATCATATTTTGCTAAAAAAGTGTTAACAAAATCGTTCGTTTTTTCTTGTTCTATAATTGTGTATAAAGGATGCGTAGCTCTGTAAGTATCCCACATAGAAAAAACAGTATAATAATCAAAGCCTTTTGCTTCGTGGATTTTTAAATCGATTCCTCTATACCTTCCATCTACATCTTGATATAAATTTGGCGCAATAGAAACATGATACATAGAAGAATAGAAATTGACTTTATTATCTTTATTTGAATCTTCTAAAACAATTTTTTCTAATTGCTTTTCCCAAAAATTTTGTACCGTTTTTTTAACTTCCTCAAAAGTTTGATCTCCTATTTCACCTTCTAAATTTTTTCTTGCTCCTTCAATATCAACAGCAGAAATTCCTACTTTAATAAAAACAGGTTCATTATTTGGATTGTTGAAATTCAAGGCAATTTTTTGCGCACCTACCATTCCTTTTTTTGATGGAGATTGTAAAACATCAGAAAAAGAATGCGATGTTTTAATTACAAAAAATAAACGCTGATCACTTGCCCAAGCTTCAGAAAAACGGTGTCCTGTAATTTCAGTATCAGAAATTCTATTAATTTTTGCGTCTAAAACTTTATCTCTGTGTAATAAATCTAAAATTACAAATTGATTTTCTGCTGAAGGAAAACTGTATTTATGAATTCCACTTCTTTTAGAAACTGTTAATTCAACATCAATATTTGTATCATCTAAATGGACTTTATAAAAACCCGGTTCTGCCACTTCTTTATCATGAGAAAACCTCGATTTATAACCTTCTTTTCCATCAGCTCCATTATTAAAAACTTGTTTGTTTGTTGGCATTAACAAAATATCTCCATAATCAGAAACTCCAGTTCCGCTTAAATGTGTGTGCGAAAAACCATAAATTTCATCATCTGAATAATGATAACCAGAACATCCATCCCAACCATCTAAACGTGTGTCTGGTGAAAGTTGCATCATTCCAAAAGGCATCGTTGCACCAGGGTATGTATGACCATGACCTCCAGTACCAATAAACGGATTTACATAAGAAATAAGTTGTTTGTCTTTTTTTGCTTCAGAAATAATTACTTTTTCTTTACAAGAAATAAAAACGAAAAAAGCTAAAATATACGAAGTTAGAAATTGATTTTTCATCAGTAAAATAAATATAAATTTTTGTCTAAATTAGCAAGATAACCATAATCAATCAATTAGCAAATGGGTACTTTTAGACGAACAACACAAATTACAATATACACAACAGTAGTTCTACTATTAGCTGCGTGTTTTAAGGAAAATAAGATTGCTACTGTACCAAATATTATTCCAATTCCTACAGAACAAGTTATAACTGAAAGAGTTTTTATCCTAAATAACGACACCAAATTAACGTATGATAATGACTTAAAAAACGTTGCTGAATTCTTTAAAAGTTATATTAAAAAAAACAATACAATCAAATTAAATGATGGTTCACAAAATACTATCAACTTTAAAATTGATAATACTATTAGTAATGATGAAGGTTATCAGTTAAAAATTACAACTAAAGAAATCTTGATTTCTGCAAAAAATCAAAAAGGAGCTTTTTATGCTTTTCAATCTTTAAGGCAACTATTACCTACTAATTTTGAAAATTCTACAGAAAGTGAATTTGCTATACAATGTTTAGAAATTAAAGATGCTCCACAATTTGGGTATAGAGGAATGCATTTAGATGTTGGTCGTCATTTCTTTGATGTTGATTTTATAAAAAAATACATCGATTTAATGGCAATGTTAAAAATGAACACGTTTCATTGGCATTTAACAGAAGATCAAGGTTGGCGAATTGAGATTAAGAAATACCCTAAACTACAAGAAATTGCTGCTTTTAGAAATGAAACCTTAATCGGGCATTATAATGATCAACCTCAAAAATTTGATGGAAAAAAATATGGTGGTTTCTATACACAAGAAGAAATTAAAGAGGTCGTAAAATATGCTACACAAAGACAGATTACAGTAATTCCAGAAATTGAATTACCTGGTCATGCACAAGCTGCAATTGCTGCATATCCAGAATTAGGCTGTACAGGAAAACAAGTTAAAGTTGCTACAAAATGGGGTGTTTTCGATGAAATATATTGTCCAAAAGAAAATACATTCAAATTTTTAGAAGATGTAATTGATGAAGTAATTACACTATTTCCTGGAAAATATATTCATATTGGTGGAGATGAGGCTCCAAAAACAAATTGGAAAAAATGTGCGCATTGTCAGAAACTAATAAAAAAGGAAGGTTTAAAAGACGAACATGGTTTACAAAGTTATTTTATCACTAGAATGGAAAAGTATATCAACTCTAAAGGAAAACAAATTATTGGTTGGGATGAAATATTAGAAGGTGGTTTAGCGCCAAATGCAACAGTGATGTCTTGGAGAGGAATTAATGGCGCAGTTGAAGCTGCTAAACAAAAACACGATGTAATTTTAACACCAAATTCTCATTGTTATTTTGACCATTATCAATCTACCAATGAAAATGAACCTGTTGCAATTGGTGGATTTCTTCCGTTAGAAAAAGTATATAATTTTAATCCGATTCCTGAAGAACTTACTATAGAAGAAGCTAAATATGTATTAGGAGCTCAAGGAAATATTTGGACAGAATATATGCAAACTTCAGATAAAGTAGAATATATGGCATTCCCTAGAATGATTGCTTTAAGTGAAGTTGTTTGGTCTAAACCAACTAATAAAAACTATGATGACTTTATAAAAAGGTTAGAATTGTTTAATGAAAGATTGGATGTTATGAGTGTAAATTATGCCAATCATTTATATGAAGTTACTGGTGAATTAATTAATGAAAACGGGCAAATTAGTTATCAATTAGAAACAACTACAAATGGAAAAAGCATACGGTTTACAACTGATGATTCTAAACCAAATAGTTCTTCAAATGTTTCTACTGATAAAATAGAAATTAAAAAAAGTCTAACTATTAAAGCTGCTATTTTTAATTCTGAAGGAAAGCAATTAGGAAGTGTTTTCGAGCAAAAAATAAACCTACACAAAGCCGTTGGAAAAAAGATTTCTTTAAGCGTTGAACCTCATAAATCTTATAATGTCGGAGGAAAAAAAGCATTAATTAATGGTATTTCTGGAAACAACAAACGCTATGGTGACAAAGAATGGTTAGGTTTTAATGGTGATGATGTAGAAATTACTATTGAATTTGATAAACCAACAGAAATCAATTCAATTTCTACACGTTTTCATAACGGAAATGGACAATGGATTTATGCGCCGAAAAAAGTTTTATTTTACTTTGATGATAATAAAAATCCATTTGAATTAAAATTAGAAAAAAGCGATGATTTATTAATCAATGCGATTATGGTTGCAGATCATATGAAAGCTACAAAAATAAAACTTACAATTCCAAATTATGGTAAAATTCCAGATGGAAAACAAGGTGCTGGTCATAAAGCCTGGTTATTTATTGATGAAATAATTGTTGAGTAAAAACATACTGTCAGTTCAAGTGAATTTTTGAAGAATGAAAAAATTTGTATCGAAAACAAAAAACATCTCGATACAATTTTGAGGAAAACTCAAAATCACTCGATGTGACATATTTTAAAAAATTATGAAACTAGAAATCTGTGCAAATTCATATCAATCAGCAATAAACGCTCAAAAAGCTGGAGCAGATAGAATAGAACTTTGTTCTGAACTTTTTGTTGGTGGAATTACACCTTCTTTTGGAGTACTAAAAAATGTTTCAGAAGAAATTACAATTCCTGTAAATGTTTTAATCAGACCCAGAAGTGGTGATTTCTGTTATACTAACGATGAGTTTTTATTGATGAAAGAAAACATCAAACTTTGTAAAAAACTGAAGTTAAACGGAATTGTTTCTGGAGTTTTAAATACTGATAATTCTATTGATATTGCAAGAACAAAAGAACTTATTGAGCTTTCTAAACCATTAACTTTTACCTTTCATAGAGCTTTTGATTGTGTTATAAATCCTAAAGAATCTTTACAACAACTAATTGATTTAGGGATTAATAGAATTTTAACTTCTGGTTTACAAGAAAAAGCAGAAAACGGAATCGAATTACTAAAAGAATTAAATCTTTTAGTAGAAAACAACTTGATACTTCTTCCTGGAAGCGGAATTAACGCAATGAATGCAAAACTTTTTAAAGAAGCAGGTTTTAAAGAAATTCATACTTCTGCTTCAAAAATTATCAGTGACGAAAAAAGTATTTTCTTTAGCAATATTCCACAAACTGTTTCAGATATAGAAACGATTAAAGAAATTTTAAAAGTGATTAAAAATGCGTAAAATAGTATTTCTATTATCAATAATATTTGCTTTTGGCTGTAGTTCTATTGAAAAAGATGTTCCATTAAAAATGTCATTAATCGATAATTGGCAATTTAAAGGAATTGATACTTTAGATTGGAAATCTGCTTCTGTTCCTGGAAATGTATTTACAGATTTATTGAATCATAAACTTATTGAAGATCCTTTTGTAAAAACAAATGAAGAAAAAGTACAATGGGTTTCTAATAAAAATTGGAAATACAAGACAACATTTCAACTCACAAATGAAATTCTAAAAAAGAAAAATATTCAACTTAATTTTGATGGTTTAGATACCTATGCAACCATTTATCTAAATGATTCTTTACTCGGACAAACAAATAATGCTTTTAAAAAATTTAGTTTTAATATTAAAGAATTCGCTAAAAAAGAGAATCATCTAGAAATTATTTTTACAAATACCCATTATAAAGAATCGATTGCTGAAAATAAAAATCCTTATAAATTACCGGAAGGAAAACGTATTTACACAAGAAAAGCACAATTTCAATACGGTTGGGATTGGGGACCAAAACTAAACACTTCTGGTATTTGGAAAGATGTTTCTATAAATTCTTGGGATGATTTAAAGTTTGAAAACATTTACATCAAACAAAAAAGCGTAAACAGAGAAAAGGCAATATTGTCCGTTGAAATTAGTATTGAAAGTCCTGCTGATAAAGACATAAACCTATTCACAAAAATTAATAGAGAAGTTATTTCTTCGAGTATCTCATTAAAAAAAGGAAAACACACATACAAAGTTCCCATAGAAATAGTGAATCCGAAATTATGGTGGACGCATAATCTAGGAGATCCGTATTTGTACAATTTTAATTTTCAATTGATTTCTGATGGGAAAATAAAAGACGAACAGTCAATTAAAAAAGGAATTAGAACTATAAAATTAATTACCAAAAAAGACGCAATTGGAGAATCTTTCTATTTTGAATTGAATGGAAAACCTGTCTATGCAAAAGGTGCGAATTACATTCCACAGAACAGTTTTCAGAATAATGTAACCAATCAACATTATGAAAAGTTATTGTCTGATGTTGTAGCTTCTAATATGAATATGTTAAGAGTTTGGGGTGGAGGAATTTATGAAAACGATATTTTCTACGAATTATGTGATGAAAAAGGAATTTTAATTTGGCAAGATTTTATGTTTGCTTGTGCCATGTATCCTGGTGATAAAGAATTTTTAAAGAATATCAAAGAAGAAGCAGAACAACAAGTTAAAAGATTAAGAAATCACGCTTCCATTGCTTTGTGGTGTGGAAATAATGAAAACTCTGAAGGTTGGAAACGTTGGGGTTGGCAAGCGGATAGAACAGATAAAGAGAAAGAAGAAATTTGGAATGATTATAAAATTGTTTTTGATACTATTTTACCAAATTCAGTGAAAAAATACTGCGAAACTAGTTATTGGAAAACTTCGCCAAAATATGGAAGAGGAAACCCGAAATACAAAACAGAAGGTGATGCACATGATTGGTGGATTTGGCATGATAGTTATCCATTTGAGCATTTAGAAAACAATGTTCCACGATTTATGAGTGAGTTTGGTTTTCAGTCTTTTCCGAGCTTTGAAGCGTTGAAATATATAAACCAGAGTGATACTATTAATTTAAAAACAGATGCTATAAAATCGCATCAAAAACATGCTAGAGGTTTTCAATTGATTAACGATTATATGAAACGTGATTATAAAATTCCTACAAATGATGAAGATTACGTTTATGTAAGTCAATTATTACAAGCAAAAGGAATTGTAATGGGAATTGAAGCTCAAAGAAGAGCAAAACCCTACAATATGGGAACACTCTTTTGGCAATTAAATGATTGTTGGCCAGCAATTTCTTGGTCTAGTATTGATTATTTTGGAAATTGGAAAGCGTTACAATATAAATCTAAAAAGGCTTTTGAAAACTTATTAATATCAACGACGGTTAAAGATAATGAAGCTTCTATTTATATTGTAAATGACAATTTTAACCTTTATTATGAAAACCTATTTATTGAATTAATCGATTTTAAAGGAAATGTACTTTGGTTTGACAAAAAGCTTGTTTCTGTTGAAGAAAATGAAAGCAAGAAAGTCTATAAATTATATATAAGAAATATGAATATTGATACCCAAAAAACTTATTTAAGAATTAAATTTGCAAACGAAACAAGTATTTCTTATTTAGAAAAACCAAAAAACTTATTATTAGAAAATAGTGAAATTATAAAAAGTATAACCAAATTTGGTGAAAAACAATTTTTGATAACTTTAGAAAGTAAAACCCTTCATAAAGATGTTTTTTTACACACAAGTGAAAAAGGGCATTTTACTGACAATTTCTTTGATTTAGAGCCCAATAAAGTAAAGGTATTATTTTTTGAAACAGATGCAAATTCTTTAAATGATTTAAAGATTAAAACACTCAATGATATTTTAACTCTTAATTAAATTAAACAGGTGTTTTCCCTCTTGACTTTTTGACTCAAAAAATCTAACTTCGCTAACTACGAATATAAGTCATTAAAACGACGTCATATTCATGTTAACGTTAGCGAATTAAATAAATGAAATTATCAATTCAAATAATATTTCTTTTCTTAGCATTTAGTTCTTGTGAAAAAGATGATACAAGTATAACTGAACCAGAGAACGATAATTCTATGTACATCTCATCTGTAGATATTTCAAACTATCCTGAAATATTTAATTCAGGCCCTACATTCTATGATTTGGAAGGAAATCAAAATGATTTTTTAAACATACTTAAGGAAAACGGAATAAATACTGTTAGATTGAGACTTTGGGTAAATCCAAGTAATGAACACTCTGGATTTAATGAAGTAAAACAGTTTTCCCAAACCTTAAAAACTAATGGTTTTAAAACTTGGCTAACTATTCATTATTCTGATACTTGGGCTGACCCTGCTCATCAAGAAACTCCAACGCAATGGCAAGGAATAAGTTTTGCCCAATTGAAAGACAGCATATATAACTATACTGAAAAAATTATGGACGAATTACAACCAAATTATATTCAAATTGGTAATGAAATCAATTCTGGTTTGCTTCACCCATCTGGACATATTTCAAATAATTATCAAAAATTTAAAGAATTAATGAATATGGGGATTACGGCAGTAAGAGCCAATTCAACTGAAACTGAAATAATTTTGCATTTTGCAGGTATTGAAGGCTCTGATTGGTTTTTTAATCAAGTAAATACATTAGATTATGATATTATAGGCTTATCATATTATCCAATATGGCACGGAAAATCTTTAAATAACCTCAAAACTAAAATGCAACATTTAAGTGAAACCCACAATAAAAAAATAGTTATTGCAGAAACATCCTACCCTTTTACACTCGAATGGAATGACTGGACAAATAATATTGTAGGTTTAGACGAACATCTAATTTTACCTGAATATCCTGCAACAATTGAAGGTCAGAGAAAATTTATCGAACAAATTAAAATTTTAACCAACGAAGTAGAAAATGGAATAGGATTTTGTTATTGGGGAGCCGAATTAATTGCTTGGAAAGGAAACCAATCTATAAATGCTTCTCCTTGGGAAAACCAAGCGTTATTTGACTTTGACAATAAAGCCTTACCAATATTAAGAGAATTTAAAATTGAATAAAAAACTACTGGCAACAAAGTATAAAAATAATAGTCAAATTGTAGTAAATATGAACATTGTAGCCCGCAATAAAAGTTGTAGTAAACTGAAAAATTCTACTTCCACAGTCGGTTACTATTCTTATACAAACCGTTAGCTAATTATAAATCTCTAACTAATCTCACTCCAAATTTTAGAAGTTTTAGACAATTCTACATACGTTTTTTTAATATTACTATTTTCTGGTTTTGATAAATTAGAATCTTCTTGTAATAAAGAAATTGCAGTATTTCTTGCCGCTACCAAAATTTTTGTATCTCTTACAACATCAGCAATTTTAAGATTTAAAACGCCACTTTGTTGTGTTCCCATTAAATTTCCTGGTCCACGTAATTTTAAATCAACTTCTGCAATTTTAAAACCATCAGTAGTATCTACCATTGTTTTTAAACGGGTTTTTCCTTCCGAAGATAGTTTATAACTAGATAGCAAAATACAATAACTTTGGTCTGCTCCTCTACCAACTCTACCTCTTAATTGATGTAGTTGAGATAAGCCAAAACGTTCTGAACTCTCAATAATCATAACACTTGCATTGGGCACATTTACACCAACTTCAATTACAGTTGTTGCTACCATAATTTGGGTTTCACCTTTTACAAAACGTTGCATTTCAAATTCTTTATCTACAGGTTTCATTTGTCCGTGTACAATACTTATTTGATATTTTGGTGCAGGAAATTCGCGAGAAACACTTTCATAACCATCCATTAAATCTTTATAATCCATGGCTTCAGATTCTTGAATTAAAGGATACACAATATAAACTTGTCTTCCTTTTTCAATTTCATCTCTCATAAACTTAAAAACAGACAATCGGTTACTATCAAAACGATGTACGGTTTTCACTTCTTTTCTTCCTGGAGGTAATTCATCAATTACAGAAATATCTAAATCTCCATAAACAGACATTGCCAAAGTTCTAGGTATTGGCGTAGCTGTCATTACTAGAATGTGAGGCGGAGCCCACCCTAACCCTCCCGAAGGGAGAGAATTATCACTGTTATTTAATTCTTGTGTAATCTTCTTGGTTACTTCTTCAATGTCACCAATAACTTCTTCATTGGTAAACCTTTTTACTTTAAAACCTAATTCTTGTAAAATTTGTGTCCTTAAATTATCTGCTTCTTGTTGTTCTTTTGTGTTATAATATTTTCCATCAACTTCAATAATTAAAGATTTTTCAATACAAATAAAATCAACTATAAATTCATCTACAATATATTGTCTTCTAAATTTTATATCTAGTTTTTTTGTTTTTAACTGTTGCCAAAGAACCTGTTCTGCTGGAGTAGTTTGTTGTTTTCTGTCTTTTTGTAATTCTTTCATCAATTTATAAACTGATGGGCGTGCAGTCATATAGTTTTGGTGTACAGTTTGGGCTCCTTCCCTTTGGAAAGATTGTGATGCGCCACCTTTTTTCCATAATTTAGATCTTTGAGCAACTCCAAATCTATGTTGTTCATCAATAATTGCGATTCCTAGGTTTTTAAACTTTACTTTATCTTCTAACAAAGCATGTGTACCAATTAGAATATGTAAAGTACCATCTTCTAAATTTTTATGAATTTCTCTTCGTTTTTTCACTCTAACAGAACCAGTTAATAAATCTACATTTAAATCCATTTCTGCAACCAATTCAGAAATTGCATAATAATGCTGTGTTGCTAAAATTTCAGTTGGCGCCATAATTGTAGCTTGAAATTCGTTATCTATTGCCAAAAGCATTGCCAATAAAGCTACAATTGTTTTTCCTGAACCAACATCACCTTGTAAAAGACGATTCATATGTGCACCAGACGCAACATCTTTTCTAATTTCTTTTAATACTCTTTTTTGAGCATTTGTTAATTCAAAAGGCAAATGATTCTTGTAAAAAGTATTAAAACTCTCCCCAACATTTTCAAAAACAAACCCTTTTATTTTAGTTTTATTTAAAAGTTTCTTTCGCAGTAACTGTAATTGAATAAAGAATAACTCTTCAAATTTTAATCTATTTTGCGCTTTGGCTAAATTTTCTTGATTTTTAGGAAAATGTGCATTTAACAAAGCATCTCTTTTAGACATCAACTTAAAACTGTCTATTATTTCTTGTGACAAGCTTTCTTTTATTGTTTCAAAAAATTGTTGCAGTAAACTTTGAATATAGTTTCGCATCAACTTGTTAGAAACTCCAGAATTTATTAATCTTTCTGTTGATGGATATACAGGCTGCATTTTAGTTTGCAACTTTTTCTTGTACTCTATAACCAATTCAATTTCTGGATGTGGAATACTAAAATTACCATTGTAATGATTTAGTTTTCCATAAACCACATAAGGTTCATTTACTTTAAGAGAATCTTTAATCCATTTTTGACCTTTAAACCAAACCAGTTCCATGGTTCCTGTAGCATCTTGAAAAGTTGCTACTAACCTACTTCCTCTTTTTTGTGCTACAGATTTTACGCTGGTAATCTTACCTACAACCTGTACTTCAGAAGAATTTGGTTGTAACTCCTTAATGGTGTAAAAAGCAGTTTTATCAATATATCTAAATGGAAAAAAATTCAATAAATCATTACATGTTTTTATACCTAATTCTGTATAGATAAGGGTTGCTCTTTGTACACTAATTCCTTTTATGTATGTAATTGGGTAACTTAAATTCAATTTATAGATATATAAATAACGAAAATACAAAATACCTTTTATTTAATGTATCTTTGCAGCCCATTATCAAGAAAAAAAATGAGATTACACAGAAACTTAACTTTTGCTGTTATTGATAGCATTAGAGATATATTTAACGAAGGTGTTTATGCAGATAAAGCGGTAGAAAAAGCTTTAAAAAGAGACAAACGTTGGGGAGCAAGAGATCGTAAATTTGTTGCAGAAACAATTTATGATGTTGTTCGTTGGAACAGATTATATGCAGAAATTGCTGAAGTTAAAGCACCTTATGATAGAGACAATATTTGGAGGTTATTTTCTGTGTGGTGTATTTTAAGAGGAATTGCATTACCAGATTGGAATCAAATTGGTGATGTACCAGAAAGAAAAATTAAAGGTCGTTTTGATGAATTGTCTAAAACAAGAAAATTTAGAGAATCTATTCCAGATTGGATGGATGAATTATGTGTTTCTGAATTAGGTGAAGAAATGTGGACCAAAGAAATTGCTGCTTTAAATATACAAGCAAACGTAATTTTAAGAACCAATACTTTAAATATTTCAAGAGAAATTCTTCAGAAAAAATTGCATGCAGAAAATGTAATTACAGAGTTAGTACCAAATCACCCAGATGCGTTAATTTTACCAGAAAGAGCAAATGTTTTTAGAACAGAAGCTTTTCATAATGGTTTTTTTGAAGTTCAAGATGCTTCTTCTCAATTGGTTGCTGCATATTTAGATGTAAAACCAGGTATGAAAGTTGTAGATACATGTGCTGGTGCTGGTGGTAAAACGTTGCATTTATCTGCCTTAATGGAAAATAAAGGTCAGATTATTGCTATGGATATTTACGAAAGTAAACTCCGTAAATTAAAAGTTAGGGCAAAAAGAAATAAAGCACACAATATAGACATGCGTGTTATTGATTCTACAAAACCTATTAAAAAACTACATGGAAAAGCAGATAGAGTTTTAATTGATGCTCCTTGTTCTGGTTTAGGTGTAATTCGTAGAAACCCTGATTCTAAATGGAAATTACAACCAGAATTTATTGATAATATTAAAAAGATACAACAAGAAATTTTACAGAGTTATTCTAAAATGGTAAAACCAGGAGGAAAAATGGTGTATGCTACTTGTTCTGTTTTACCTTCAGAAAATCAAAATCAAGTTAAGACTTTCTTAACATCAGATTCAGGAAAAGATTTTATATTTGTGTCAGATAAAAAAGTATTAGCGCATACTTCTGGTTTCGATGGATTTTACATGGCGCTATTAGAACGAAAATAATAATATAAATATGATGAAAAAATTACTCCTTTTTATTTTAGCAATTACATCTTTCAATTCTTATTCTCAAGAAGCTTATTATAACGATGTAGATTTACAATTAACTGGCATTTCTTTAAAAAATGCTTTGGCCACAAAAATAACGAATACGCACGTTAATTTTTTAACTTACACACCAGATGTTTGGATTGCATCTAAAATAACAGATGTAAACCCTTCAAATTCAGCAGAAGTTTTATTAGTATATGGCTATGAAAATGGAACTGATCAACCAATAGATAATGATAGAGAAAGAGGCATAAATGATAATGGAGGTGGTAGTTCTCAATGGAACAGAGAGCATATTTTTCCAAAATCTTTAGGGAATCCTAATTTAGGAACTACAGGTCCTGGATCAGACGCTCATCATTTAAGACCTTCCGACCCAAGTAGAAACTCTTCTAGAAGTAATAGAAAATTTGGTAGAGGTACTGGAAATTCTCGTTTTTCTACAATTGATTTTCATCAAGGTTTAGATGGACCAAATACAGCTGCTTGGTATCCTGGTGACGAATGGAAAGGTGATGTTGCAAGAATGATTATGTACATGTATTTGCGATATGGTAGCGTTTGTTTACCAACCGCTGTTGGTGTAGGTAATAATGCCAATACTCCAGATGATATGATTGATTTATTTTTAGTTTGGAATGTAGAAGACCCTGTTTCTGATTTTGAAAGAGGAAGAAATACATATCATGAAAACACTACTAACTCTTCTGCACAAGGAAACAGAAATCCATTTATAGATAATCCTTTTTTAGCAACAAGAATTTGGGGTGGAGATTCTGCTCAAGATACTTGGGGAATTTACACAACAAATGATTCAGAAGCACCAACTGTGCCTACTGATGTAGCAATAAGTAATATAAACTTTACTTCTTTTGATGTTACTTGGACTGCTTCTACAGATAACGAAGCTGTAACTGGTTATGATGTTTTTGTAAATGGTACTTTAACAAAACAAACAGCAAATACTACTGTATCAATTTCAAACTTAAACCCTAACACAACCTATTCTATAACTGTATTAGCAAAAGATTTAGTTAATAATAAATCTGCACAATCTACAGCTGTAAACGGAACAACATTACAAGATAGTATTGCACCTTCTACACCAACAAATGTAACTACTAGTAATATTTCTGATAGTTCTTTTAAATTAACTTGGACAGCTTCAACAGATAATAATGAAGTTGCATCTTATGAAGTTTATTTAAACGGAAACTTAAACTCAACTGTGACAGAATTATCATATACAATTTCAAGTTTAACGGCTTCTACAAGTTATACTTCTTACGTTATTGCAAAAGATACTTCAGGGAATAATTCTACACAATCATCAACGGTAAATGCAACAACTACCGCTGGCGGAACTGGCGTTGCTTCAGAATTATTTATTTCAGAATATGTAGAACCTGCCGGAGGTAATAATAAAGCAATCGAAATTGTAAATCTTACAGGAAGTACAGTTGATTTAGCTGCGTATGATTTAAGAAGAAACCCTAGTGGTGGTGGTTCTTGGTCAGATGCTTTTTTCCTAGACAGTGGTTCTATAAAAAGCATTCTACCTAATGATGTTTTTGTAATTACAAATCCAGGAGCAGATAATAGTATTTTAGTAGCGGAATCTGATTTGCAAACAAATGCAAATATAGATAACGGTGCACCTTTAAGTTTTAATGGAGATGATCCTGTTGGCTTATTTAAAAATGGAGTTTTAATAGATATTGTAGGTAAATTTAATGGCAGCGAAGGGTTTGTATATCAAGACACTACATTAAGAAGAAATGGAGATGTTAGTGGACCAAATACTACTTATAATGAACAAGGTGAATGGACTTCTTTTCCAGAAAATACTTTTGACGGTATTGGTAGCTTTACAAGTACTTTAAGCACAAAAGAAAACTCTTTTGAATCTTTTAATATCTATCCAAATCCAGTAAGTGGAAATGATTTATTTATAAAAACTTCACAAGATTCAAGTATTAAAATTTACAATGTACTTGGTAAATTAATGCTTACAGATAGTATAAATAGTAGTAAAAGTAAAATTGATGTTTCTTCACTACAAAAAGGAATATATCTTTTAAAAATAATTACAGGAAATGGTAGTACTACTAAAAAGCTAATAAAGTCATAAGTTTTCAAAAAAAAACTAAAAAAAGACAACTTTTTAAGTTGTCTTTTTTTTTGGTTTATAAACACATAAACAATGAACCAATTTCACTTAAATAATTCACTGTAATTAAGTTGAAAAAAGGTAAATTTGCATTTTACAACAAAACGCAAACACAACACTAAAATGATTCATTTCTTTGGAGACAAAAATAGTAAATTTTTCGCTGTTCAAACAACAAAAGAATTAACAGCCAAAACAATTTCTAAATTAACTTGGTTATTTGCAAATCAACCAAAAATAGAAGAAACATCCATAGATGCTTTTTTTATTGGCCCAAGAGCAGCAATGATTACTCCTTGGAGTACAAATGCTGTTGAAATCACCCAAAATATGGGAATCAAAGATATCATTAGAATTGAAGAATTTGTTGCTTCTACTGAAGACGCTTCTGATTTTGACCCAATGATTTCTGAAAAATTCAATGGCTTACATCAAGAGTCATTTGATCTTGATGTGCAACCAGTAGCAATTTTAGATATTGAAGACATCGCTGCATATAATAATCAAGAAGGGTTATCATTAAGTGATGAAGAAGTTGAATACCTAGAAAGTGTTGCGACTAAAATTGGAAGAAAATTAACAGATTCGGAAGTATTTGGGTTTTCTCAAGTAAACTCAGAACACTGTCGTCATAAAATATTTAATGGAACTTTTGTTATTGATGGCGAAGAAATGCCAGCATCTTTATTCAAGTTAATAAAAGAAACATCTAAGCAATTTCCTAACGATATTGTTTCTGCATACAAAGACAATGTTGCTTTTGTAAAAGGACCTAAAGTGGAACAATTTGCTCCTAAAACAGCAGACAAACCAGACTTTTATCAAACAGAAAATTTTAATTCTGTTATTTCTATAAAAGCAGAAACACATAATTTCCCAACAACTGTTGAGCCTTTTAATGGTGCCGCAACTGGTTCTGGAGGAGAAATTAGAGATAGACTAGCTGGAGGAAAAGGTTCTTTACCTTTGGCAGGAACTGCTGTTTATATGACTTCTTACTCTCGTTTAGAAGCTTCTATCGATGCTGTTAAGAACACAAGATATTGGGAAAATAAATTTGAAGCAAGAGATTGGTTGTACCAAACGCCAATGGATATTTTAATAAAAGCATCAAACGGAGCTTCAGATTTTGGTAATAAATTTGGGCAACCTTTAATTACAGGTTCTGTATTAACTTTTGAGCATGAAGAGAATTCTTCATCTAGTGAATCTAAACCTAGAAAACTTGGATATGATAAAGTAATCATGCAAGCTGGTGGAATTGGTTATGGAAAAGCAGAACAAGCATTAAAAGACACACCTAAAGAGGGTGATAAAATTGTAATTCTTGGCGGTGAAAACTACAGAATTGGAATGGG
The DNA here is from genome assembly GCF_036480315.1 of Polaribacter sp. GTDB lineage: Bacteria > Bacteroidota > Bacteroidia > Flavobacteriales > Flavobacteriaceae > Polaribacter. The sequence goes on along the minus strand of NZ_JAZGGG010000036.1, from coordinate 80,288 downwards.
TGGAGCTGCAGTTTCATCTGCAGATACTGGTGCATTAGATTCAGGAATTGAATTAAACGCTGTACAACGTTCTAATCCAGAAATGCAAAAACGTGCAGCAAATGCCGTTCGAGGAATGGTAGAAAGTGAAGAAAATTTTATTGTTTCTATTCACGATCATGGTGCTGGTGGACATTTAAATTGTTTATCAGAATTAGTAGAAGATACTGGTGGAAAAATCGATTTAGATAAATTACCTGTTGGAGACCCTACCCTATCTGCTAAAGAAATTATAGGTAACGAATCTCAAGAAAGAATGGGATTAGTTATTGCCGAAAAGCATATAGATACTTTACAAAAAATTGCAGAACGTGAGCGTTCTCCAATGTACACTGTTGGTGAAGTTACAGGTGATGATCGTTTTACTTTTGAATCTAAATCAACAGGTGAAAAACCAATGGATTTAGCTTTAGAAGATATGTTTGGTTCTTCTCCTAAAACTGTATTAACAGATAAAACTGTAAAAAGAAATTATAAGAATTCAAGATATAAGGTTAAGAATTTCAACAATTATTTAACTCAAGTTTTACAATTAGAAGCTGTTGCTTGTAAAGATTGGTTAACAAATAAAGTAGATAGATGTGTTGGTGGTAAAGTTGCCAAACAACAATGTGTTGGTCCATTACAAATCCCGTTAAATAACGTTGGTGTAATGGCGTTAGATTATAAAGGAAAAGAAGGAGTTGCAACTTCAATAGGGCACTCTCCTATTTCTGGGTTAATTGATCCTGCTGCAGGAAGTAGAAATGCAATTACAGAATCTCTTACCAACTTAATTTGGGCACCACTAAAAGTAAACTTAAAGAGCGTGTCGCTCTCTGCTAACTGGATGTGGCCTTGTAAAAATGAGGGTGAAGATGCCCGTTTATACAAAGCAGTAAAAGCTGTTTCAGAATTTTCTATAGATTTAGGAATCAATGTACCAACAGGAAAAGATTCTTTATCAATGAAGCAAAAATATGCTGATAGTGAAGTAATTGCTCCAGGAACCGTTATTATTTCTGCTGCAGGAAACTGTAATGAAATAAGTAAAGTTGTTGAACCTCTTTTAAAACTTGATGGAGGAAATATTTATTATATTAATATTTCTCAAGATGAATTTAAATTAGGTGGAAGTTCTTTCTACCAAGTTTTAAATACGATTGGTAATCAAGCTCCTGATGTAAAAGATGCTACTTTTGTAAAGAATACTTTTAATACAATTCAAGAATTAATTAAAGGTGATAAAATTACTGCAGGACATGATGTGGCTTCTGGTGGATTAATTACAACTTTATTAGAAATGTGTTTTGCTGATGTTAATTTAGGAGCAGATTTTGATATTTCTTCTTTAAATGAAGAAGACTCTATAAGAGTATTATTTGCTGAAAATTCAGGAATTGTTTTTCAAGCAGACGCTTCTGTAGAGACAATTTTATCAGAAAATAATATTGAATTTTTCAATATTGGAAAGGCAACTAATTCAGGAACTGTAAATATTCAAAACAGTGAAGAAAATTTCTCTTTTGATGTTACTGAAATGAGAGATATTTGGTATAAAACTTCTTTCTTATTAGATCAAAAACAAACTGCTAATAATTTAGCTCAAGATCGTTTTGATAATTATAAAAAGCAGCCTTTACAGTTTACTTTTCCAAAGAACTTTAAAGGAATATTACCAAAGATAAACGCTAAAGGAACAAAACCAAAAGCAGCAATAATTCGTGAAAAAGGTTCAAATTCTGAACGTGAAATGGCTAATGCAATGTATTTAGCTGGTTTTGATGTGAAGGATGTTCACATGACAGATTTAATTTCTGGTCGTGAAACTTTAGAAGACATTCAGTTTATAGGTGCTGTTGGAGGTTTCTCTAATTCTGATGTTTTAGGTTCTGCTAAAGGTTGGGCTGGTGCATTTTTATACAATGCAAAAGCAAAGAAAGCGTTAAAAAACTTCTTTAAAAGAGAAGATACATTATCAGTTGGTATTTGTAATGGAGCACAATTATGGATGGAATTAGACTTAATTAACCCAGAACATAAAGTACATGGAAAATTAGTACACAACGATTCTAAAAAGCATGAAAGTTCTTTTACTTCTGTAATAATTCAAGAAAATGATTCTGTAATGTTATCTAGTTTAGCAGGAACAGAATTAGGTGTTTGGATCTCTCATGGTGAAGGAAAGTTCAACTTACCAGAAGCTGAAGAGAACTATAATATTGTTGCAAAATATGGTTATGAAGGATATCCAAATAACCCAAATGGTTCAGATTTTAACACCGCTATGATGTGTGATAAAACTGGTCGTCATTTAGTAACAATGCCACATATAGAACGTTCTACATTTCAATGGAATTGGGCTAATTACCCAGCAGGTAGAAAAGATGAAGTTTCTCCTTGGTTAGAAGCTTTTGTAAATGCTAAAAACTGGTTAACGAAATAATTTCAAAAAAAAAGTATCTCTAAAGGGCTTTTTTAAAAGCCCTTTTTTTTTTGCTCTAATAATTAATAAAACAACATTATTTAATAAATACAAATGAAAATTCCAGAAAAATATCAATTTATAGTTGCACTAGGAAAAGCGTTGCACGTATACGGTATTCCTTCATATAAGATTCAAGCTTACCTAACAGAAGTTGCTAAAAAACAAGGCATTACTGGTAGCTTTATGGATTCCCCTACTTGGATAAATTATGTTTTCTATGAAGGTGAAAAATCGTATAATTATGTTGAATGTGTGCTACCTGGTTCTTTAAATTTAGGTGCTTATTCTAGAATTGCAGAATTGACTAATAAGGTTATAGATTCTAAAATTGACAATGCCCAATTAAATGAAGAATTGAATAGTATTCATGCCAAAACCAAGGTTATAAATCACTTTCGATTAACGTTGGCACATGCTTTTTCTGCAGGTTGTTTTAGTATATTAATTGGTACTAATTTGGTGTCTTTTGCTTTTTCATTATTGTTAGGCGCATTTATTTATCTTTTAGTTTTTTTAACAAGTAAATCTAAATATTTAGAAAACGTCTTCGAGTCTTTAAGTGCTTTAGTTGTAACTATTATCTGTTGTTTATTAACATTAGTTTTTCCAAACTTTAATTTAGGCTTAACCATATTAGCCTCTATTATTATTTTTATTCCCGGATTAGCAATTACAACTGCTTTAGAAGAAATAACTTCTAAAAGTTTGGTTTCTGGAGGCGCAAAACTTTTTGATGCAATTCTTTTACTATTTAAACAGTTTTTTGGAGTATTGCTTGGTTTAGCATTAATGACATCTTTGGTTGATATCGACTTAACATATCATGTTTCTGAAATGCCAAAATGGACTATATTTTTTGCCATTCCTATATTATCAATTACGCTTTTACCAATATTTCAAGTTCGAAAAAAAGACATGCTTTTTGGAGTACTAACTGGTGTTATTGCTTTTTTAATGACTGTATTATTCTCTGGTTACGGTGTATTAGTGAGTACTTTTATAGGTACTTTGGTTGTGGTTGCAATGAGTCGTTTATTTGGTCTAATTTCTAAAACTCCAAAAACCGTTTATTTAATTCAAGGAGTTGTAATGCTTGTACCAGGAAGTAAGTCCTTTATGGGTTTAAGTAGTTCATTTTTTAATCCGGCTACTACAACAGGTTCTGCAAACTTATTTGAACAAGTTGCTTTTATACTTATGGGTATTATTGGTGGACTTCTTTTTGCGGGTACTTTTAGAGAAAGAAGACCTAGAAAAAATGGTATTGAAATAAAAAAATAAACTCCTTATTATATAAAAAAAAATCAGCTTTTAGAAAATTCTAAAAGCTGATTTTTTTTTTGCGTTAGGGATTGAAGCTTTATTTGAGCTCTTTTTACTTTTTTGTAAAAAAGCGAGTGCGTAAAGCCCGACCTCTGGGAACGCTCAAAAGACAATACTAGAGCACTTTTCTTATGGTAGAATCTCCAATAACAATTCCTTTCTTTAGTTGAGCATTTCCTTTATAAAGTACAGTTGCTTCTCCATAAGCACTTACTTTAATTCTTTCAGAAACATTAAACTGAAAAGTTCCGCTTCCATAAGCTGTTAATTTAGTTTCTTTTGATTTAACGTCTGAAGCCATTACTTTACTTGCTCCATAAGCTGTAATTTTTTGCTTCTTAATGGTTCCTTTTTCCATATTTAAATAACTGTCTCCATAAATAGAAATATCTAATTTATTTACTTCAATATTGGTAATAGTAACTTCAGATTTTCCGTAAATTCTTAATTTGCATTCTTCTTGAATTAAAGGAGTTTGAAATGTCATTTTTTCTTCTCCTCTTAAAGAAAATGTTTCCACATTTACATAGGTAATAATTAGTTTTACTACTCTACCTTTATATAATGGGACTTTCCTTTCAGTATTTTTAATAACAATCTTTTTATTTTTAGTATATGTTTTAGCACCTTCTAAATACACTTGAAGTGTTCCTTTTTCTAATTCGTATTTAAATTTTTCTTTTGGAACATTAATATCTTGAATTTCGATACTTGATTCAGTTCCTTTTTTGAAAATTGTTTCTATATGCGGACTTACAATGACTTTATCAAAGCTTTTATTTAATTTTATAGTTTTCTGTGCAACCAAATTAGTATTGATTAACAGTAATGATATTGATAAAATGAATAACTTGAATTTCATATTTTTATTTTAAAATTAGTTTTGAATAGGTAGATACTATACAAAAGACTTCATAATTTTTAGTTTGTGACTGTTTTTTAAATTTATTCAAACTTTAAATATTTAATTAAGTCTACTTTGGTTGCATTATACGCTTTTAAACCAACGACCACAAAAACTAAAATAGTTAGTATAATTGGTGTAATTATAAATGGTAAAATTGGCATATCTATTCTATATACAAAGCCTTCTAGCCAGTTTTCCATAAAATAATACGCTATTGGAACTAGAATTACAGAAGCAATTAAAGTTATTTTTAAGAAATTTTTTATCAATTGAAACATTATTTCTTTTACTGACGCTCCTAATGTTTTTCTGATTGCAACTTCTTTTAATCTTTGCTGAATAGTTAATGTAGCCAACGCAAATAAGCCTAATAGAGAAATTATAATAACTACTGTTGTTAAAATTAAAAACAACGTTTTTTGGTCTTGATATTTCTTAAATGTTCTTGCGAATCGTATATTTAAAAATTGTGCATTAAAAGGGTAGCCTTGTTCAATATTTTCTTTCCAGTAATTTTCTATATATTTTAGGGTTTCTGCTACATTGTTTGGTTTTATTTTAAATTGAATTTGCCAAAAGTTATTTTTAATCCAATTATAGGTATTCCAATGAACCATCATTGTTGGTACAATTTTGCGATCTAATCCATGAGTATGATAATCTTTAACCATACCAATAACATTTAATGTTATTGGTACTTTATTATCTCCGTAATAACCTGGTTTAATTTTTTCTCCAATTGGGTTTTCGTAAATATTAAATGCTTTGGCTAATGTTTCATTTATTATAACACTTGTAATAGTATCTGATGCCTTATTTTCATCTAAAAACCTACCCTTTAACAAGGTTACATTCATGGTTTTCAAATAATTATAATCTATTGCATTTGCAAATGTTTGAATAGAAAGTTCTTTATGATTTACATTTGTAGACATTGAACTTCCACCTCCTATTGTAAAAGAATTACTGGTTACAACATCTATATTTGGGTGCTTAATTAACTCTTTTTTTGCTAATTCATACTTTTTATATCTATTTTCATATTCATTCATAGATACCATAATAACTTGATCTCCTTTAAAACCCAGATCTTTATTCATCATATAATCTACTTGGTTATAAATTATTAACGATCCTGTAAGAAAAAACCCAGAAATTAAGAACTGAATTCCTAACATAATATTTCTTGCAAAAACACCTTGTTTACTTCTAGAAACATTTCCTTTTAAAACTTCTACAGCTTTAAATTTAGAGAGGTAAATTGCAGGAATAAAACCAATAAAGACAGATACAATTAATGCGATTAATGCAACTTTAGTAATTAATGAGAAATTTAAAATAGAAATTTCTTTATTCATAAAGTCATTAAAAGAAGGCAAAATAAGTTCTACTACCAATAATGATAAAATGAAAGCAATAACTCCTTGAAGCACTATTTCTAAAGCATATTGCTTTACTAACATTAATTTAGAAAGCCCTAAAGTTTTCTTTACCCCTACTTCTTTTGCTCTTTGTGTTGCTGATGCAATTGAAAGATTTATAAAGTTAACACAAGAGATTATTATTAATAAAATAGACAAGGATAACATAACTATAATCAACTGATAATTCCCTTTTCCTTCAGGACCAGCTTCATCTGCAATTGTTTTTAAACGAATATCTTTTAAAGGTTCAAGAATAACTGTTGTTCCATGTTTTTTAAAGAATTCTTCTGTAGAAAGACCATCTTTTTTAGCTTGTGGTTCCGTTGCATTTTTAAACCAAACATCATTTGCTTTTTTATTTATATCATTTAAAACGGCACCTTTATTTGATTTTACAAATAAGTTATTAGAAAAATTTCCCCAATGCCCTTCAGGATTTCTTTTAAATTGAATAACAATATTTGGCATAAAATAATGTTTACCAATTATTTTATAAACGGTAGTAATAATAAAACTTCTATTATTAAATTCAATTGTTTTACCGATAGCAGATTTTTTTCCAAATAAGTTTTTTGCTTGTTTTTCTGATATTGCTATATGGTTTTTACCTTTAACAAAGGTTTCTGAACTACCTTCTAAAATTTCAAAAGGAAAAAAAGAGAAGAAATTAGATGTCCCTTTTAATATATCTTCAATAAATAATTGTTTTCCATCAATTTTAACAACTGAACTATTTAACCAAGCATTACTTAAATAAAAGTCATTTATTTCTGGTATATCTTCTTTATACTTAACACCTTCTGCATTTGTACTGCTAGCCCAAATATCTCCATCAGACATTTTATGAATTACTCTGTAAATTTCATCTACATTAAGGTTTTCTGCATTGTAGCTTTGCTCATCATTAAAATATAACAACACCAATAATAAACCAGCAAAACCTACGGTTAACCCTAATATATTTATAACCAGATTTAACCAGTTTTTCTTACTATTTCTAAAGAATATTTTAAACCACGTTTTTAACATAATTATTCGAATTTTAAATATTTAATTAAATCAATTTTTGTTGCGTTGTAAGCTTTTAAACCAACAACTACAAAAACTAAAACTATTAATATAATTGGGGTTAATACATAAGGTAATATTGGCATTTCTACTCTGTACACAAAGTTTTCTAACCAGTTTTCCATAAAATAATACGCAATCGGAATTAGTATTATTGAAGCACTAACTACTACTTTTAAGAAATTTTTTAATAGTTGAAACATAATTTCTTTTACGGATGCTCCTAGCGTTTTTCTTATAGCAACTTCTTTTAAACGTTGCTGAATTGTTAAGGTTGCCAAAGCAAATAAGCCTAAAAGAGAAATTAATATTACTAGAATTGATAGTATTAAAAACATTGTTTGTTGCTTTTGATATTTATCATAGGTTTTTGCAAAATTTTGATCTAAAAACTTATAAGAGAAAGGATATTTAGCATCCACATTTTGTTTCCAAAAGGTTTCTATTTCTGCAATTGTTTGGTCAATATTGTTTCCTTTTATTTTAAATTGAATTGCAGGCATCCAAGTTTTTGCAAATTCAAAAGTATTCCATAACCCCATAAACATTGGAGCAATTTTAGTATCAAAACCTTCAAAATGAAAATCTTTAATAACACCAATAATTTCAAATTTCACATCTTCAGACCAACCAATGTCTACTATTTCGCCAATTGGATTTTTAGCAATACCCAATTTTTTTGCAGCAGTTTCATTTATAATTAATTTATTTAAAGAGTCTGATGCAATGTCTTTAGAAAAATTTCTTCCTTTTAAAATTTTAATTTTTGCAAAGTCTATGTAATTATAATCTACTAAATTAGATGCTGCATTAAAACCAATGTCATTAATTTTATGATTTAAAGAAGTACCGTTTACAAAACCATCTCCTGGCACAAACATACTTGAGGTAACTGCAGTTATGTTTTCATTTTTTGATAAAATTTGTTGTGTTAATAAGAACTTTTTATACTCATTTTCAATATTAAAAACCTCGACAGATAATACTTGTTCTTTATCGAAACCTAAATCTTTTTGCAGCATATAATTAATCTGATTTCCTACAATTAGCATACTTATTATAAAAAATCCTGATATTAAAAACTGAAGTCCAAGCATTACATTTCTTGCTGAATTCCCTTTTTTACTTTTAGAGACACTTCCTTTTAAAACTTCTATCGCTTTAAAATTTGATAGATATAAAGCAGGAATACTTCCAACAAAAAATGAGATAATTACAGCAACTAAAAATAGCGTAAACAATGAACTGGTATGTAAAATTGAAATATCTTTACCTACAAATTCATTAAAAAAGGGCAATACCAATTCTACAATTACAAGCGCAATTACAAAAGAAATGAGACCTTGAAAAACAATTTCAAATACATATTGAAAAAGCAATTGTTTTTTTGATAAACCTAATGTTTTCTTTACACCAACTTCTTTAGCTCTTTGACTTGCTGAAGCCACAGATAAATTAATAAAATTAACACAAGAAATAAGAATTAACAAAATAGACAAGCCCAACAAAACTATTAATAATTGATAATTCCCTGTTCCACTTGGTCCCCCTCTTTTTGCAGAACTATGTAAGTAAATAGTGTCTAATTTATCTAAAAGTACAGTTGGTATTCCATAACGTTTATCAAATTCGTCTATGGTTACACCAGCTTCATTAGCATAAGGCTTATAAGCATTAATAAAAATTTGATTCATTTTTGACTTTAAAACAGCCAAATCTGTACCTTCTATAATTCTACAAAACAATTCGTTATTATGATTTCCCCAATTCACTTCAAAAGCTTCTGAAAACTGAATTAATAACTCTGGCTCTTGATGCGTGTTTTTTGGCAATTTATAAATACAGGTTACAGCATAATTTTTATTATTGATTTTAACAAAATTACCAACTGCTTTTTCATCTTTAAAAAGACGATCTGCATATTCTTTCGAAATCGCAATATTGGTTCTTGTTTCTGCAAATTTTGCAGTAGAACCTTCAATAATTTCAAAAGGAAAAAAATCAAAAAACTGTGGCTCTGTAAAGATTACTTTATCCGTAAACTCAAAAGCATCTTTATACTGTAAAACTCTACTTCTGTAGTGTAAACCCACCATTAAAGCTTCTGTAACTTCTGGTATTTCTTTAGGATATGTTAAATACATTCCTGGATTTACAGAGTTCCAAACTTCACCAGATTTTGGTTGTTTTATGTTTACTCTGTAAACACTTTCTTTATTCGGGTTCCACTGATTGTAACTCTTTTCTTCATTTAGATATAATAAAATGATTAATAAACCAGCCAAACCAAGTGTTAATCCACTGATATTTATCAATGCATTTAACCAGTTTTTCTTACTGTTTCTAAAGAATATTTTAAACCATATTTGTAACATAGGTACTGTTTTTTTGATAAATATTACTTAACTAAAACATCTACTTTATGTTCGTTTGTTTTTTCTGAAATAATTTCTCCATCTTTCAATGTGATAATTCTTGATGAGAATTGTGCATCGTAAGAAGAATGCGTTACCATAACAATAGTAGCACCTGTTACATGTAATTCTGTTAGTAATTCCATAACATCATTACCGCTTTTACTATCTAAATTTCCAGTAGGTTCATCAGCTAAAATCAACTTCGGGTTTGTAACCAAAGCTCTTGCTACTGCAACTCTTTGTTGCTGACCACCAGACAATTGTAACGGAAAATGTTTTGCTCTATGTGCAATACCAATTCTTTCTAATATTTCTGTAACTCGTTGTTTTCTTTCTAAAGATTTTACTTTATTATATATTAATGGCAACTCTACGTTTTCATAAACCGTTAATTCATCAATTAAATTAAAGTTTTGAAACACAAACCCGATATTTGCTTTACGTAAACCCGCTCTTTGTTTTTCGCTAAAAGCTGCCACTTCTGTTCCATCAAAAAGGTAACTTCCATCATTTGGAGCATCTAACAAACCAATGATGTTTAAAAGTGTAGATTTACCACAACCTGAAGCTCCCATTATGGAAACAAATTCACCTTTTTTTACTTCTAAACTCAACTTGTTTAAAGCTGTTGTTTCTACTTCTTCTGTTCTGTAAACCTTTACTAAATCTGTTATTTTTATCATCACTTATATTTTTTAAATTGTTATTTTATTTTTGATACACCACATAGAAACATAGTGCTACACAGTGCAATGTTTACTCTGTTTCTACTTGGTAAAATTGAACTTTTTTTGTAAACATTCTTTTTAATTTATTAGTTCTCGATACAATTTTTCTTCCTCCGTCAGAAAAATCACTCGAACTGACATTTTTGAGGCTTTGCGACTTTCTAATCTTTTTAACTTACTCAATATTAATTTCTTCTACGTTTTCATAATCATCATAACTAGAGGTAATTACTTTATCTCCTTCTTGTAACCCTTCTAAAACTTCATAATAAAAAGGGTTTTCTCTACCAATTTTAATCGTTCTTTTTACTGCTTTATTTTCAGAGTTTAAAACAAAAACCCAAGCACCATTTGTACTTTGATAAAACAATCCTTTTGATAATAATAAAGCTTCGGTTTTACCAGATAAAAACACTTTCGTTTTTAAAGACATTCCCCTTTTTACAACACTTGAAAGTGAATCTTGTTTAAAGTTTAATTCTAATTTAAACTGCCCTCCAACAATTTCTGAAAATACTTTCGATAATTTTACTTCGTAGTTTTTTGCGTTTAATGTAACAGTACCTAAAATTCCTTCTTGTAATTTAGAAATGTAATATTCATCTACATTCGCAACTAATTTATAGCCATCTAAAACGTCCATTTTACCAATGGGTTGTCCTTGATTGTAGCTTTCTCCTAAAATTGGATTGAAAGAAGACAGCAAACCATCTACAGGCGCTTTTACTACAAAATTTTCTTTGTTTTTACGCAATAACTCCAAGCTTTTCTCCATATTTTCTAAAGAAGTATTTATTCTAGATAACTGATTGTCTCTACTTTTTTTTTCGTTAAAAACACTCTTTTTTATCACGCCATTTCTTTCTTTTTGAAACTTATATTCTTGTTGCGTTTTTTGATAATCATTTCTAGCAATTACCTCTTTTTTATATAAAGTAGAATCTAATTTATACTGTCTATTCGCGTTTCTAAAATCATTATCAATGCTTAATAATTGTTGGTCTAAACTTAATTGCTGATTTTTAATATTTACACGTAAGTTTCTTAAATTATTAATTTGCTCTACCATTGCTGTTTCTTGGGTTAAATAATTTAACTCTGCATTTGGGTTATATACTTTTAAAAGTGATGTTCCTTTTTTGATGATTTGTCCGCTTTCAACAAAAATTTCTGAAACAGAACCACCTTGAATTACATTTACCAAAACAGATGTTTTTGGTTCTACTCTACTGTTAAATAAAATAACATCTTCAAAATCTCCTTTTTTAACTTCACGAATACTAATACTGTCTTTTTTTAGATTCACTTGCTTTTTTCTTGTTGCATTGATTAAAATAATCACCAATAAAAAAGCAATCGGAAGACCCCATAACAACATTTTTTTAATTTTTTTATTTTTAGGTATAATCTGCTTGTCCATAATTTCTGTTTCGTTTGATAATCTATATGCCAGAAATATGCCAGCTAAAAATAAATTTCAAATACCTGACTATCAGATTAATGGATTAAGTACGATTTTAAAGAGTGTTCAAAAACGAACATTTATTTGTTCATATTCAAACAAAACACTACTTATGTACTATGAGAAAAAAAGAAGCCAACATTTTAATAGTAGATGATGATGATGATATTTTATTTTCGGTTAGAATTAGCTTAAAAAAATACTTTTCTAAAATTGTTACCGAAAATAATCCGAAGAACATCAATTCACATTTAACAAAAAACACCATTGATGTTGTCTTGTTAGATATGAATTATAGAATTGGTTTTGAAGATGGTAAAGAAGGTTTGTACTGGTTAAAAAACATCAAAGAAATTAGCCCAGAAACCACTATTATATTAATGACTGCTTTTGGAAGCGTAAATTTAGCTGTAGACGCTATTAAAAAAGGCGCAACTGATTTTATCTTAAAACCCTGGACTACAGAAAAATTATATGCTGCTGTAAATGCTGGTGTAGAATTATCTCGTTCTAAAAGAAAAAATACGCAATTAGAAACTATTCAAGAAAGACAAGACAAAGATTTTCATCAAAAAACAGAACATATTATTGGTACTTCTTCTGCAATGCAATCTGCTATGAATTTGGTTAAAAAAGTGGCACCAACAGATGCCAATGTTTTAATTTTAGGCGAAAACGGAACAGGGAAATTTGTATTTGCCAAAGAGATTCATTTGCAATCTAATAGAAAAAATAATCCATTTATACACGTAGATTTAGGTTCTTTAAATGAAAACTTGTTTGAAAGTGAATTGTTTGGCTATGTAAAAGGTGCTTTTACTGATGCGCATAAAGATACGTTAGGAAGATTTGAATTGGCAAAAGGTGGAACTATTTTCTTAGATGAAATTGGCAACCTCCCACTCCATTTACAATCTAAATTATTAACGGTTATTCAGAATCGAAAAGTGACACGTTTAGGTGAAGGAAAAGAAACAGAAATTGATGCGAGAATTATTTGTGCTACAAATGCACCAATTCATAAAATGGTTGATGAAGAAACGTTTAGACAAGATTTATTATTCAGAATAAATACGATTGAACTAAACTTGCCTCCACTTCGTGAAAGAACAAATGATATTAAATTATTAGCCACTCATTTTCTTGGAAAACTGACACAAAAATACAGAAAAAAGATAGAAAATTTTACTTCAGAAGCTTTAAAAGCGATGGAAAATTATCATTGGCCAGGAAATATTAGGGAAATAGAACATATTGTAGAACGTGCTGTAATTATTACAGATAATGATGAAATAGAAATTTCTGATTTGCATTTTTCAACAAAAAAATTAGACATAAATTTAGAGGGCAATTTAAATTTAGAAGAAACAGAAAAAGTGTTAATTCAGCAAGCCATTCAAAAACACCAAGGCAATATTTCTAGAGCCGCTAAAGATTTAGGGCTAACAAGAGCTGCTTTGTATAGAAGATTAGAGAAGCATCAATTATAAATGGGAAAACCACAATACATACAAATTATAATTAGAATACTATTATTGATAGTGAATGGTGTAGCTATCTTTTTTAGTTTTAAAAAAGGGTTCTATGTAAACACTATTGGATTTTCTCTATTGCTATTATTTCAGTTTTACTTATTTACAGAATATCTTTTAAAGCTATTTACTGACATCGAAAAATCAATAGATTGTTTATTATTTGATGATTATTCCAATACAATTTCTTTAGAAAAAAGAAAAAACCCATTACACAATAAAACTGCATTATTATTAGAAAAACATCGATTACAAAGTCTTCAAAAATCTTCTGAACAATTAATATTCAGCAATATTATTGAAAGTTTAGGAATCGGTATTTTAATCCTGAAAAAAGACACAAATGGAATAATTTCTGTTTTCCAACTGAACAAAGCATTTGCTTCCTTTTTAAAAATTCCTAAATTTTACAATTGGAACCTTCTTAATAAAAAAATTGGAACATTAACAGATTATATTGATGAATGGAAAGAAAATAGGCTCACAATTTCATTAACCATCAATGAAGAAAAAGAAGAATTTTTCTTAAAAACATCAGTAACTAAAACCAATAAGTTTGGCTATTTGGTTGTTTCTTTGGAAACGATTCAGCAATTAATAGACAAAAAGGAAAAAGAAGCATGGTATAAATTAATGAATGTAATGTCTCATGAAATTATAAATACCATTACGCCAATTAGTAGTTTAGCTGAAAATCTACACTCTTTATTACAAGAAGAAAACACAGACGAAGATACAATTGATGAACTTTCACAAGGTTTAAGTATTATTAAAAGACGTTCGTTACATTTAACTTCTTTTGTAGATACGTATAGAAAATTGGCGGAATTACCTTTACCAAATAAGAAAGAAATTAATTTAACGGAAACAATTCAGAATACTTTAGAATTATACAAACAAGAATTTTTAGTTAAAAAAATCAACTTAATTTTTAATGCAAAAGATGATTTTATTATCAATGCTGATAAAAATCAAATTGAACAAATCTTAATTAATTTAATTTCGAATTGTTTGTATGCACTTACAGGAACTGAACATCCAGCAATAGAAATTCAGCTTTCAAAAGATAATAGTAGATTACATTTAGAAATATCTGATAACGGAATTGGTATTTCTAATGAAATTAAAGAAAATATTTTTGTCCCTTATTTTACAACCCGTAAAAATGGTTCTGGAATTGGTTTAACATTGACTAAAAGCATTATTGAAGCACATAAAGGAAGCATTCATTTTAATTCTAAAAATGAAAAAACAACGTTTATAATTACATTTATTTTATAAAAACTGTCACGTTTTAACTTTTGAGTGGTCATTTAATAAAACACTTTAAAACTCAAATAAAATGAAAAATAAATTCACACTTTTAGCCATTAGCTTATTTTTAGTTAGTTCTATTTCTTTTGCTCAAAAAACAATTGAGGCAAAAGATATTATGAAAGATATTAAAGCAGGAAAATCTATATCTTATAGTAACAAAACAATTGTTGGTACTTTAGACTTTACTTATATGGATTTAGCTTTAGAAAAACTACCAAAGAAAAAGAAAAGTGGTTGGTTTAATTGGAATTCTGGTAATTCATCAAATGTAATTAAAAAACTAATTGATGTAAAAATTTCTTTTACAAACTGTACTTTTCAAGATGATGTTTTAGCCTATATCCCAGATGAAGATTCAGGTTACACTTTTACAGCAAATTTTGAAGATATTGCAATATTTAAAGACTGTAACTTTCAAAGAAAAGCTATGTTTAAATACTCTCGTTTTGAGAGAGATGCAGATTTTTCTGGTACTACTTTTGACGATGACACTACTTTTAAATATGCGAAATTTGATCAAGATATTAGTTTTCAAAACTCAAAATTTGATGAAGTTGCAACTTTTAAATATGCGAAGTTTAATAAAAACGTAAGTTTTTCTAATTCAGTTTTTAAAGATTCTGCAATTTTTAAATACACAAAATTTAATGATGGAGTTTCTTTTAAAAATTCAAAATTTGAAGAAGACTTAAATATAAAGTATATGAATGTTGATGGTGATTTTGATATATCTAATATGGATGTTGCTTATGATATTGACTCTAAATACACAAAAATAAACGGAAAAAGTTTCAGTAAATATCTTGTAGACAAAAAATAGGTATTTATACGCATATACAGTTTATTTAATATTTATAAATTGCGACCGATAGGATTGGTTGGATTAGGGGCTAACCAAAAATATTTAACTAGCTTACTTTTTAAAGGTAAGCTAGTTTTTTTTGCTTTAAATTTCAATAAATATTCTTTCATAAATGTAATTCTCCTTAAGTCATTTCATCAAATGATTTCAACTAATAGGGTGAGATTAAATACTAGCCTTTTAATATTTAAAAAAATATTTTATTATCTTGTCTCTAAATAATAATGTATGTCTGTAAATATTTCTCGCATTTTCGATTTCATTTATGACCAATTAGAAAACGCTCCTCAAGAAAAATGTTTTAACTATAAAAAGAATGATACGTGGAAAAGTATTTCTACTCAAGAATACATACATTCAGCAAATAAAGTAAGTAGTTCCCTATTAAAATTAGGTGTAAAACCAAATGATAAAATTGCAGTAATTACAGAAAACAATAATCCTAATTGGCATTTTTTAGATATCGGAATCCTACAAATTGGTGCACAAAATGTTCCTTTATATGCAACATTATCAGAAAAAGATTATGCTTATATTTTAAATCATTCAGACGCTACTTATTGTTTTGTTTCTAATAATGAATTATACGGAAAAGTAAAATCTGTTCTAGATAAAACACAATTAAAAGGAGTATTTTCTTTGGAAGAAATACAAACAGAATACAGTTGGAGTTCCTTTTTAAAATTAGGTAATAAAGAAAACTATCAACAAAAAATAGAAACCCTTAAAAAAAATATTCTTCCAGAAGATTTAGCTACAATTATTTACACTTCTGGTACAACCGGAACTCCAAAAGGTGTGCTATTAAGTCATAAAAACATTGTCTTTACTGTTATTACAACAATGAACTCTCTAGACTTTAATAAAGAGAACAAACGTGTTTTAAGCTATTTACCTGTTTGTCATATTTTTGAAAGAACTGCTTCCTATTTAAATTTATACAATGGAAGTGAAATTTACTTTGCAGAAAGTATCGATAAAATTGGCGACAATATCAGAGAAGTAAAACCAGGTTATTTAGCAGTTGTACCTAGATTATTAGAAAAGATATTCGATAAAATTGTAGATAATGGAAGCCAATTAACGGGACTTAAAAAACAACTCTTCTTTTGGGCTTTAGAATTAGGTGAAAAATATGAACCCTATAATAAAAATGGAGTTTGGTATCATTTTAAATTAAAAATTGCTAATAAACTAATTTTTTCTAAATGGAGGGAAGCTTTAGGTGGTGATTTAAAATTCATGATTTCTGGAAGTGCTCCTTTACAAGACAGATTAATTAGAGTTTTTACTGCGGCTCAAATTCCTATTTATGAAGGTTACGGAATGACAGAATCTTCACCAGCAGGAACCATAAATGATCTTCGAAATAATGGATTAAAAATAGGAACCGTTGGTAAACCTTTAAAGGATATAACTATAAAAATTGCCGAAGATGGAGAAATTTTAATAAAGGGTGATAATGTAATGATGGGTTATTACAAAAATGAAGAAATAACTAACAGAACAATTATCAATGATTATTTGCATACTGGTGATATTGGAAAAATAGATTCTGAAGGTTTCTTAACTATTACTGATAGAAAAAAAGAAATTTTTAAGACTTCAGGAGGAAAGTATATAGCACCATCGGCATTAGAAAGTGAGTTCAAAAATTCTCGTTTTATAGAACAAATTATGGTTATTGGTGAAGGTGAAAAAATGCCCGCAGCACTAATTCAACTTCATTTAGATTTTGTTAATGATTGGGCAAAAAGAAAAAACCATGTAATTAAAGAAATAACTTCTGATAAAAAACTGATTGAAAGAATTCAAAAAGAAGTAGACTTTTACAATAAAAAATTTGGAAAGTGGGAACAAATTAAAAAGTTCGAAATCACTCCAGATGAATGGACTATTGAAGCTGGTCATTTAACTCCTACAATGAAAATGAGAAGAAAGATTATAAAAGAAAAATACAAAGAATTACATCAAAAAATATATAATTCTTAATTAAAATGAGTATTTATTATCATTTGCGAAATCAATGTAAATTTACTACTTTGCAATACTTCAAAATAGAAATTTATGGCAATAGAAATTACACGCATATTTGATTTTCCTTATTATCAGTTAGAAACATACAATCTTAAAAAAGCACTTACTACAAAATACGATGGTAAATGGGTTTCTACCTCTACACAAGAATATATAGATAGAGCGAATGCTATAAGTCGAGGGTTGTTAAAATTAGGGATCCAACCAAATGATAAAATTGCGATAATCTCTACCACAAACAGAACAGAATGGAATATTTGTGATATCGGAATTTTACAAACTGGTGCCCAAAGTGTTCCTATATACCCAACTATTTCTAAAGAAGATTATGAATATGTTTTAAACCATTCTGAAGCCACTTATTGCTTTGTTTCGGACACAACAATCATAGAAAAATTAAATCAAATTAAAGGTAATACAAAACTTAAAGGAGTTTTTACTTTTGATGAAATTACTGATGAGAAAAGTTGGAACGAAGTTTTAGAAGCTGGTAAAGACACTAGTAACCAAGATGAAGTTGAAGTTAGAAAAAGCGCTGTAAAACCTAGCGATTTAGCTACTTTAATTTATACTTCAGGTACTACAGGAAGACCAAAAGGTGTAATGTTATCTCACGGAAATATAGTTTCTAATGTATTAACAAGTGAAGAAAGTGTTCCGTTAGAAAAAGGGAAAGATAAAGCATTAAGCTTCTTACCTGTATGTCATGTTTTCGAAAGAATGATTTTATATTTATATCAATTTTGTGGTACGGAAATATATTTTGCAGAAGGAATTGATAAACTAACCGAGAATGCGCAAGATATTAAACCAAATGTAATGACGGCTGTTCCGCGTTTATATGAAAAGATTTTTGATAAAATCATTTTAAAAGGTGAAGATTTAACAGGTATAAAAAAGAAATTATTTTTCTGGGCTGTAGATTTAGGTTTAAAATATGAGCCTTATGGAGCAAATGGTTGGTGGTACGAAAAGCAATTGGGTTTAGCACGTAAACTTATTTTCTCTAAATGGCAAGCTGCTTTAGGAGGTGAACTTAAAATAATGGTTTCTGGAGCTTCTGCTTTACAACAAAGATTAACAAGAGTTTTTGCTGCGGCAGGAATGCCAATTATGGAAGGTTATGGTTTAACAGAAACATCACCTGTAACTTCTGTAAATTGTGTAAATCAAAATGGAGAAAGACGCTTTAGAGTTGGAACTGTTGGAAAGGTTATAAATAATGTGGAAGTTAAAATTGCAGAAAATGGAGAGATTTTAATTAAAGGCCCTAATGTAATGCAAGGGTATTATAAAGACCCAGAAAAAACAGCAGAAGTTCTAAAGGGTGGTTATTTTCATACTGGTGATAAAGGGGAATTTGATAAAGATGGCTTCTTAAAAATTACTGGTAGAACAAAAGAAATGTTTAAAACTTCTGGTGGTAAATATGTTGTACCACCATTATTAGAAGGAGAATTAAAACAATCTTTATTTATAGAACAAGTAATGGTTGTTGGTGAAAATGAAAAAATGCCAGCTGCAATTATTCAACCAAATTTTGAGTATTTAAAAGATTGGGCAGCAGATAATAATGTTTCTTATACTTCTAATGAAGAATTAATTACAAATGAAAAAGTACTTGCAGAAATCACAAAAGCTGTAAAGTTTTGCAATAAAAACTTTGGTAATTGGGAGCAGATCAAAACCTTTAAATTAACGCCAGATGAATGGACTATAGATGGTGGTCATTTAACACCAACTATGAAAATGAAACGAACTGTTATTATGAAAATTTATAAGCATTTATATGATGAAATTTATAAAAAATAATTAATAAAATAATTAAAGCCTTTCAATTTTGAGAGGCTTTTCTTATAAATCTAAAAAAAATCACTGTTCTTAAATAGAAGAATAGTTAATTCGTTAAAATAATGGAAAGTAAATTCAACATAGCTGTACTTATAGATGGCGATAATGCACAACCTAAATTAATAAAAGAAATTCTAGAAGAAGTTTCTAAATATGGTAAAGCTACAATTAGACGTATTTATGGAGATTGGACTTCTCAACAAATGAATAGTTGGAAAGCTATAATAAATCAGCACTCTATAAGCCCAATTCAGAAGTTTTCTTATACTACCGGAAAAAACTCAACAGATGGTTCATTAATTATTGATGCTATGGATATTCTTCACGGAAATAAAATTGAAGGTTTTTGTATTGTATCAAGTGATAGTGATTATACAGGTTTAGCAAAACGAATTAGAGAAGAAGGATTATATGTTATGGGAATTGGAGAAAAGAAAACTCCGGAAGCATTTGTAAAATCTTGTGAAATATTTACATATACTGAAAATCTAAAAAGTGAAGAGCCTGAAATCAAAAAGGCAAAATCAAAAGAATCAAATGTTGCTCCAAAAATAAAAGTAGTAGTTGAAAAACTGAAGCTATCTAAAGATGATTGGAAAACAATTAACAAAGCATTTGATATTTCTACAAATGAAGATGATATCGCATACATTTCTGCTTTAGGATTAAATATTAGAAAAATTGATCCAAGTTTTGACCCAAGAAGTTATGGTTATAAAAGCTTAACAAAACTCTTTGCAAACATAGATAAGTTTGAAGTAATTAAAAAAGACGTCGGTGGCTCAAATCAGCCATTATTAAGAATAAAATAAATTTATTACAAAAAAAAGCTCTCCTAATGGAGAGCTTTTTAAATATATAAACTCAATTTTTCTAAATGCTTTTCGCTAACCAGTCTCCCACTTCATTTGTACCGTAAGCTTTTCCGCCATCTGCTAAATCTTCAGTTACAAAACCTGCATCTAAAGCACTGTTTACAGCTGCTCTAATTACTTTTCCTTCTTCTTGTAAACCAAAGTTTTCAAACATCATTGCTGCAGATAAAACTGTAGCCATTGGGTTTGCAATATTTAAACCTGTTGCTTGTGGATAAGAACCGTGTATTGGCTCAAATAAAGCGTTTTCAGTTCCTACAGAAGCTGAAGGCATTAATCCCATAGAACCAGAAATTACAGAAGCTTCATCTGTTAAGATATCACCAAATAAGTTTTCAGTAATTAATACATCATAACTATTTGGCCATTGCACCAAACGCATAGCAACTGCATCTACAAACTCATAGGAAACCTCAACTTCTGGATAATTTTTTTCCATTGCTTGTACCGTTTCTCTCCATAATCTTGAAGTTTCTAAAACATTTGCTTTATCAACACAACATAATTTTTTAGAACGCGTCATTGCCATTTCAAAACCTTTTACAGCTAAACGTTGTACCTCTGCTCTTGTGTATACACAATTATCAAATGCAGTTTCTCCTCCATCTCTTCTACCTTTTTCACCAAAGTAAATACCTCCAGTTAATTCACGTAAAAAAACTAAATCAGTTCCTTCAATTCTTTCTCTTTTTAAAGGAGATTTATCTAACAAAGAAGGAAACGTAAATGTTGGTCTTACATTTGCAAATAAGCCTAATTTTTTACGCATTTTTAATAACCCTTGTTCTGGACGAACTGTCGCAGAAGGATCATTATCATATTTTGGATGCCCAATCGCACCAAATAAAACAGCATCAGAAGCTACACAAATATCATGTGTTGCATCTGGATAAGGTTCACCAACTGCATCAATGGCAGCAGCACCTGTTAAAGCAGGGTTCCAGGTAATTTCATGATTGAATTTCTTTGCAATTGCGTCCGAAACTTTTACTGCTTGGTCTATAACTTCAGGTCCTATTCCATCTCCTGCTAATAATGCGATATTTAATTTCATTTTGTAATTATTTAATTATATGATGTTTAACATCTTTTCTGTAGCTTTAATTGCAGATACTGTTTGATCTGAATCTAAACCACGTGTTAAAAATTCTTTTTCTTCACTTTTCCAAGTAATAATTGTTTCACATAATGCATCAGAATTACTTCCCGGCGGAATTCTAACATTATAGTCAATTAACTTTGGTAATTCTTTTTTACTATGTGTTTTATATAATTTTTTTAAAGCATTCATAAATGCATCAAATTGTCCATCTCCTTGGGCGTGTTCTTCATAAATAACACCTTCTACTTTAAGTTTTATAGTAGTAGACGGTTTCATTCCTTTTGCACTTCCTAATACATAATTTTCTACAATTACACGTTTTTCAATAGTATCACTATCTAAAACATCAGAAATAATATATGGCAAATCATCTTGGGAAACAACTTCCTTTTTATCTCCTAATTCTATAATTCTTTGGGTTACTTTTTTTAATTCATCATCATTTAAGCTAATCCCTAAATCTTGTAAGTTCTTTTGAATATTTGCTTTTCCTGATGTTTTCCCTAATGCATATTTACGTTTTCTACCAAAACGCTCTGGCATTAAATCATTAAAATAAAGATTGTTTTTATTATCTCCATCTGCATGAATTCCTGCAGTTTGTGTAAAAACATTTGCGCCAACAACTGGCTTGTTTACAGGAATTCTAAATCCTGAAAATGTTTCTACCAACTTACTAACTTTATTTAATGCTTTTTCATTTACAGTAATTTCAAAATCTTTTAAAAAGTCGTTGATTACCGCGATTACACTTGACATTGGTGCATTTCCTGCACGCTCACCCATTCCATTAATGGTTAAATGCAAACCGTTTGCACCAGCTTTTACAGCTTCCATAACATTTGCAACTCCTAAATCATAATCATTATGACCATGAAAATCGAAATGAGCAGTTGGGTATTTCAGGCGAACTTCAGTAATAAAATCAGAAGTTTCACCTGGAGTTAAAACTCCTAAAGTATCTGGTAATAAAACGCGTTCTACATTTTGAGCTGTTAAGAAATCTAAATATTCAAAAACGTAGGCTTTTGAATTTCGCATTCCGTTAGACCAATCTTCTAAATAAACATTGGTTTTAATATCGAGTTGTGCTGCTAAATCAATAGTTGCTTTGATATCTGCAAAATGTTGTTCTGGTGTTTTTTTAAGCTGATGTGTTAAGTGGTTTAAAGATCCTTTGGTTAATAAATTTTGAACTTTAGCGCCAGCATCAACCATCCAATCAATAGATTTTCCTCCATCAACAAAAGTTAACACTTCTATTTTATCTAAAAAATCATGTTCAGTAGCCCAAGAAGTTATTTTTTTAACTGCTTGTAACTCACCTTCAGAAACTCTTGCAGAAGCAATTTCTAAACGATCTACTTTTAATTCTTCTAAAAGTAATTTAGCGATTGTTAATTTTTCAGAAACTGAAAACGACACTCCTGATGTTTGTTCTCCATCACGTAGTGTCGTATCCATTATCTCAATCTTTCTACTTGCCATATTGCAATCTTAAAAAATAATTTTTAAAATGGTCTTGTTTTTGCAAAAGCAGTAATCTCGTTTTCGATGTTTTTTAAATAATCAATATCATCGAAACCGTTTAACATATTGTCTTTTTTGTAAGTATTAATTACAAAAGATTCAGACTCACCAGTGGCAACCAAAGTTACTTTCTGATTTGGTAAATCTACATTGATTTCTGTTTTTGGATCTGCTATAATTGCTGCAAATAAAGTATCTGCAAATTCAACTGAAACTTGTACAGGTAAAACTCCTACATTTAAACAGTTGTTTTTAAAAATATCTGCAAATGCTGATGAAATTACACAACGCAATCCAAAATCGTACACAGACCAAGCTGCGTGTTCTCTAGAAGAACCAGAACCAAAGTTTCTACCTCCTACTAATATTTTAGAACCTGCATAAATTTCTTTATTTAAAGGAAAATCTGCTTTTGGTGTTCCATCTTGTTCAAATCTCCAATCGCGGAAAAAATTCACATCAAAATCTACACGCTCTGTTGCTTTTAAGAAACGAGCAGGAATTATTTGATCTGTATCTATATTCTCTGTAGGTAAAGGATATGCTGTACTTGTTAGTACGTCAAATTTATCGTAAGCCATGTTTTTTTTGTATTCAGTCTGCCAGTATTCAGTTGGCAGTCATTTTAGTATATTATAATATTATTTAGTTGGCAAAAATTCAATTCTTGACTGAAAACTGCCTACTTTGGACAGTTAAGTTAATAATGTTCTAGGATCCGTTACAACTCCTTCTACTGCAGATGCTGCAGCAACTAAAGGTGATGCTAATAATGTTCTAGATCCTGGTCCTTGTCTTCCTTCGAAGTTTCTGTTTGATGTTGAAACTGATAATTTTCCTGAAGGAATTTTATCATCATTCATTGCCAAACAAGCCGAACAACCTGGTTCTCTTAAAACAAAACCTGCATCTGTAATTATTTTATCTAAACCTTCTGCTTTTATTTGATCTACCACTTTATGTGATCCTGGAACCAACCAAGCAGTAACATTAGCTGCTTTTTGTCTTCCTTTTACAATAGAACAAAATCCTCTAAAGTCTTCTATACGTCCGTTTGTACAAGAACCTAAAAACACAAAGTCAATTTCCTTACCAATCATAGAATCGCCTTCGTTAAAAGACATATATCCTAATGATTTTTTGTAAGTTTCTACTCCTCCTTCAACATTTTCTGCTAAAGGAATTGATTTTGTTACGCCCATTCCCATTCCTGGGTTTGTACCATACGTAATCATTGGTTCAATATCTGATGCTTCATAATTAAATTCTACATCAAACGCTGCTCCTTCTTCTGTATACAAAGTTTCCCAATATTTCATTGCGGTGTCCCAATCTGCTCCTTTAGGAGTTTGAGCACGACCTTTTAAATATTCGTACGTTTTATTATCTGGTGCAATCATACCTCCACGTGCTCCCATCTCAATAGATAAGTTACAAACAGTCATACGACCTTCCATTGTCATTTCTTCAAAAACATCTCCTGCATATTCAACAAAATATCCAGTTGCACCAGAAGTTGTTTGTTTTGCAATAATGTATAAAGCAACATCTTTTGGTGTTACACCTAAACCTAATGTACCGTTTACGTTAATACGCATCGTTTTAGGTTTTGGTTGCATAATACATTGTGTAGATAATACCATTTCTACTTCAGAAGTACCAATACCAAAAGCAATAGCACCAAAGGCACCATGAGTTGATGTATGAGAATCTCCACAAACAATTGTAGCTCCAGGTAACGTAATTCCGTTTTCTGGGCCAACAACGTGTACAATTCCGTTATTTACATCCCCTAAACCCCAGTGAGAAATACCATGCTTTTTTGCATTGTTTTCTAAAGCATCTAACTGATTTGCAGATAAAGGATCTGCTACAGGTAAATGTTGGTTTATTGTTGGTGTGTTGTGATCTGCTGTTGCGAATGTACGCGCAGGATATACAACACTGTTTCCTCTACTTTCTAATCCTAAAAAAGCTACAGGGCTTGTAACTTCGTGGATAAAATGACGGTCTATAAAAAACACATCTGGTCCGTCTTTAACTTGACGAACAACGTGTGAATCCCATACTTTATCAAATAATGTATTTGCCATTTTTCTATTCTTTAATTATTGAAATTAGAATCAATTACCAAAAATAAGGTTTTTATTGAGTTTTACTCAAGTAGTTGAAGCTTTATGTATTATTTTCAACTGTTAAAGAAAGTCTTATAGGTTTGATTTTCAAACTTCTAAATCGTTTTAAAATACGATGTCTATTAATTTTGTAGGATGTTGAATTTGTTTATAAGGTGACAAAAGTGCTTATAATTAAGATCTACAATAATCTAGTTATTTGTATTCTTTTAATTTGAATACTTCCTTATTTTTTTTCAATTTTATATTATCCTTAAAGTTTTGTGATTAAACTTTATTTATTATAAATAATACAGACAAAGGAATAACCAAACAAAAAAACTCAAGAAAAATTTCTTGAGTTTTTTTATATAAAATATTTTAGAAAAGATTATCTCCTACTATAATTTGGTGATTCTTTAGTAATTGCTACATCATGAGGATGACTTTCGTTAATTCCGCTTGCTGTAATTCTAACAAACTGTCCTGTTTCTTTTAACGTCTCAATATCTTTTGCTCCACAATACCCCATTCCTGCACGTAAACCACCTATAAATTGATGAATACTTTCATCTAAATCTCCTTTATAAGGAACTCTACCAACAATTCCTTCTGGAACTAATTTTTTTATATCTGCTTCAACATCTTGAAAATAACGGTCTTTAGAACCTTGTTTCATTGCTTCAACAGAACCCATTCCTCTGTAAGATTTGAATTTTCTTCCTTCGTAAATAATCGTTTCTCCAGGAGATTCTTTAGTTCCTGCTAAAAGAGAACCTAACATTACAGAATCTGCACCAGCAGCAATTGCTTTTGGAATATCACCAGTATAACGAATTCCACCATCTGCAATTACAGGAACTCCACTACCTTTAATAGCGGCAGCAACTTCTAATACTGCAGAAAATTGAGGAAAACCAACTCCGGCAACTACTCTTGTTGTACAAATAGAACCTGGTCCAATACCAACTTTTACAGCATCAGCACCTGCTTCAACTAAATATTTAGCGGCAGCACCAGTTGCAATGTTTCCTACAACAACATCCAAATTTGGAAATTTTGCTTTTACTTGTTTTAAAACAGTAACGACACCTTTTGTATGTCCGTGAGCTGTATCTATAATTACAGCATCTACACCAGAATTTACTAAAGCTTGCGCTCTTTCTACGGCATCACTTGTAACACCTAAAGCTGCTGCAACTCTTAATCTACCAAAAGTATCTTTATTTGCAATTGGTTTTTGCGTCACTTTTGTAATATCTCTAAACGTAATTAATCCTTTTAATTTGTAATTTTCATCAACAATTAAAAGTTTTTCAATTTTATAGTTTTGAAGAATTTTTTCAGCATCATTTAAAGAAGTTCCTACTGCAGCAGTTACCAAGTTTTCACTTGTCATTACATCTACAATTGGTCTTTTTCCATTATGCTCAAAACGTAAATCTCTATTAGTAACAATACCTTTTAAAGTTCCGTTTTCATCAACAATTGGTATTCCACCAATGCTATGTTCTTTCATGCTTGCTTTTGCATCTAAAACTGTAGCTTCTAAAGTAAGTGTTACTGGATCTAAAATCATACCAGACTCTGCACGTTTTACTCTTCTTACTTCTTGTGCTTGTTGTTCTATAGACATGTTTTTATGTAAAACACCAATACCACCTTCTCTAGCAATAGCAATAGCCAAAGCAGATTCTGTAACGGTATCCATTGCTGCGGAAGCAATTGGTACGTTAATAGTAATATTTCTAGTAAATTTTGTTTGAATGCTTACTTCTCTTGGAAGTACTTCTGAATAAGCTGGAATTAAAAGAACATCGTCATATGTTAATCCTTCGCCTAAAATTTTGTTGTTGTGTGCTGTCATGTTGCAATTAAGGTATAATTGCGGGCAAATTTACAACTAATTATTAAC
This sequence comes from Polaribacter sp., assembly GCF_036480315.1. Lineage (GTDB taxonomy): Bacteria > Bacteroidota > Bacteroidia > Flavobacteriales > Flavobacteriaceae > Polaribacter. The sequence continues at coordinate 53,318 of NZ_JAZGGG010000036.1, read as the reverse complement.
TTTTTACACTAAATATGTTTTAGATTTTTTTCTGCTTATAACCTCTTTTAAAATAATAAAAATAGAAGCTGTGTATGTTACAGTCATTAAAAAACCTGAAAACATAATTACATATTTCATCCAAAAAATATCTTTCCAAAGAAAATAAATTCCTCCAAAAGTAAAAACCAAAGAGAAAAAAGGTTCAATCATCAAAAACATTTTTAATTTTTGATTGATATTAGTTGTAGATAAAATTAATGCGACCAAAAAGAAAATGACAGAAAGTGATAATATATGACTGTGAACTGTAGTCATAATTTCACCTTCAGACTTTTTGAACATCATTTTTGTGGCATTCTCATCATTTTCATTTCCAAGATAACGTTGTTCAATTCCATTAGGGTTTGCGTCTGTAGTAGATCTAACGAAAGAAATTCCGCTATAAAAACCAATACTTAATGTACAAATAAAAGCAAGTATTAGTCCTTTTATTTCTTTTGGAAATTGCTGAATTATTCCACTAATCTGCATTACAGAACATTGTTTGTGTGAAGAATATTTAAATTTTGTAAAAAATGATTTATTGCAACTGTCATTGAGTTTGCCGAAATTGTTGCACCAGAAATTGCAATAATATCTTTTTCATATTTTAATTCATCCGAAGATTTTTTTCCAATAAATTGCTTTAACCAGCGTCTGCTTCCTATTTCGCCACCGTAATCTTCTCTATAGATTAAAACTTTAGCTTTTGCAATAATTAAATTTTTATCTAATAAAATTAAATAATCGAACTCATCGGTTTTACTTGGAGCTTTATCTACAAAAGCATAGCCCACTATTTTACTTTCTTTTTCAATTTTAAAAAGATGATTTTTTTCAATTTTATAAGCTAATTTATTTTTGATGGAATCATTAATGATAACCAATTTCAATTGAAAATCTTCAACTTCAAAAGTTTTGGTTATCTCTTTATTTACTTTCTTTTTTAGTTTATCAGGCAAGTTAAAAGACACCAATAAAAGATAAAATATAAAAATTAAAAAAGGAATAAATCGTTTTAAAATCATATTGCAAAAATAATTAGATTTAATCTAAATAAAAAGAAAAAATTGAGACAAAACTAAATTTATCTCAACTTTTAATCATTTAAAAGATAGTTTTAGAACCAAACACCTAAACCAAAGTTTAATTGTTTTACTGAAGAACTACCAATAGCTGCGTTATTTTTTATTTGATAATCTCCTTTTATAACTGCACCAGGAGCAATTTTATAACTTAAACCAAGAGTCCATTCTTGTCTATCATAACTTGCATTTTTTGTTAGTGCTCCTTCAACAGAAGCATGCGTATCAAAATTTTCAAATCTTACAAAACTTACTAGTTGCTGTTTTTTATCTTGAGGTAATAGGTTATAAGCAGCTTCTAAATAATATCCTTGTAAAGCACTTCCTAAAGCAGCACCAGTTGCAGTATTATAGTCTTCTGTGTCTGTTAAACTTCCATGAATAAATTGACCTCTAGCAGTAAAACGTTGGTATGCATAACGTGCGTCTAAACCAATCATAGAAAGACCAACATCTGCACCTGCTATATCTTCAATATCTGCAGGAGATTGCGTTCTACCAAAGTAACCAGACAAGCCTAAACGTAAACCAGGTAAACCGTAATAATCTAATTTCCCAGAGAAATTAAGGTTATTCATAGTAGATTTTGCACCTTTTTGACGTCCGCCACGTAAACCTTTACTTCCACCAATTTTTCCACCAGTAATATTTCCGTTTCCATCTGAAGTTGACGATAAAAAACCATTAAATAAATACGCTTGATAACGTAAAGAAGCTTCATTATATCTACCAGAAACTCCAACCCCTAATTCTCTCCAAGTTGTTGGTACAATTGATCCATCTATACTTGGTCTTTCTACACCGTTAAAAGTTGTTGGCTCATGATATTCGTTTACAATTCCCATAGGAACTAACATTAAACCAGCTCTTAAATTTACATTATCACTCACAGAATATTGTAAAAAAGCTTGTTCTACAAATACTTCTTTTACATGTTCGAACTCTACTTCTGTAATAAATTGAGTTCTATCATCAAACTTATATCCGAATAATAAAACCAAACGTTGTACGTCTAATTCTGCATTGTTATTATCTTTTCTATTGTATGTTAATTCTCCATAACCACCAACAGTAACACCTTTAGTGTTAATATTACCATTTAAAATACGTTGGGCAGTATTTACTTGGTTATTAGGGTTGTTTATAGAGTCTCTTTGTGAATTTTGTGCTGAAATACTTATAGTTAAAGCTACAGCAATTGCGAAAGTTAAAAACTTATTCATTTTTTTATTTAGATTAATTATAAATAGTTGATTTATTTTCGTGCAAATGTAATACTCATTTTTACATTGACAAAGATTATTTAGATTTAATTTAAATAAAAATAAGAACTTTACATTAACTCATTGAAAATCAAAAAAATAAGGCTATAAACTTTTTAGATAAGCAACAACTGCTTTACGGATATCTTCTGCTAATTCATTTTCTTTAGGCTGATAAACAGATAATACTTCTTTGTTTTTTGGAGATAAAAAAGGAATATCAAATCCTTTTAAAAGATAATCTGAAAAGGCTACAGTATATGTTTTATTAATGTCTAATGATTTACTTTTAATCAACCACTTCTCTCCTACTTTTTCAGCATTAAATCGTTGTAAATATGCTCCAGTTCCAGCAGCTAACACACCGTAGTCTAAAACTCTCTTTAATAACCTTCCTTTAATCTCAACTTTTACAACTGCACCACCATAAGGCAAAACTCTAAAAATATCTACTGCAGTAATATTGCCACTTAATTGATCATCAATTCTTATAGAGCCACCATTTACAATGGCACAATCAACTTTATCATCATACGAAAAAGACATTGCTTTTGTAATCATTTGTCCTAAATTGGTTTGTGTACTTCTAATTGGCGTATCTCTTCCGTCTAAAGGAACTTTAGCTTTAAAAATGACTTCTTCTGGTTTTGAAATAATTTCTTTAATTTTAGAAGACAATACTGTTTGCCATTTATTGACTATTTCTCCAACTATTTTATCTTCTATAATTGTAGAGTTAATTTCTTTTAATTCTGATTTTACAACAGTTTTCTTTGTCTTTTTATTATAAGAAATTCGATGAACATAGACCGTTTTTGCATTTGCATCTGCTTTAGAAATCTGAACACTACCCACAAAATCATTACTATTTGTATGTTCATGACCACCCATAATTAAAGGCAGATTTGGTATTAATTTTGCAATTCTTTTATCATTAGTAATTTTAACATGTGTTAAGCCAAAAACAACATCAACAGAATCTTTAATTGCTGTATAAGAAGCTCTTGCTTTTACAAACATATTACCGTATTCTACAAACTCTTTTGGGTTAGAAGGAATACAAACACTTATAAAACCTACTCTTATTTTAGTACCATCTTCATCAGTAAATTCTTTTATAAAAGTCTCTCCTACTGATTCTTTCTGTCCATTTCGTTCTTTATAAAAAGGAATTGCAGCTTCTTTTGTTTTTAGTTTTACATTTGCAGAAATCCAAGGAAAATTACTTTCATTTAAACGCTTTTGAAGATCTTTTTGAGAAACATCAAACTCATGATTACCAAATGCTACTAAATCGAAATTCATAGCATTCATTACTTCTACCATCTGTTTACCACGAAGTCTTTCTCCATTAACTTTTATAGTTCCTAGTAATGAAGGATTCAAAAAATCACCCGCCATAAAAAGCAGTGTATTTTTATTTTCTTCTAACAATTCTTTGTGTACCGTTTCTACTCTTGCCATTCCTCCAAATTCTCCTCCTTGTATTGGTGCAATTTCATAGACATCATTTAATTGTAAAAAGGTAAAGTCTATCTTGTTATCGTCTTTTTGGCAAGAGAAAAATAAGCAAACAAAAAACAAGTATAAATGCCTGTTATTTAAAAACTTATGAAAAATATTTGTGTAACTCATTTTTTTTTTTTTACATTTGGGTATCATCCACTAAAATTGTTTTGGGGGATGAGAAGAAAAAATTGCTTTCTTTTCATTACAATTTAGGATTATTTTTTTTAGCACCAATTTTTATTGGTGTCTAATCTAATACTTGGTTATTAATTTTTAAATATTTATTTAAGAATAAAAACTCGGTTTGTAAATTTAAATAAAACAGTATACCAATAATGTTTAACTAAATACAAATGCCAATGAAATAAAGACAAAAGACAAACCGAGGAAAGTGTTGCAAATGTAATACACCTCATAGTTTAGTACAAAATTAATTTAATTAAAATTTTAAAACTTAATATTATGAAAAAAGTAATTTTAACACTTGCATTTGTTGCAAGTATTGCAACTTTAAATGCGAATATTAATAGTTCTGAAGTGATTATAGCTAGTTGTCATGCAGAAGCGTGTCAATATTTAGCATTTGTAGAGGATATTTTTGGGGGAGAGATGTCTGAAAGTGAAGCAAATATGCATTACAATGTAGGATATGCTTCATGTATGGGATAATAATAAAAATTTAATCATTTGGGAGGTCTAAAAACCTCCCTTTAAAATAACTATTATGAAAAACAAAATTTTATTTTTAAGTTTTATCCTTTCTGCAAGTACATTATTGTATTCACAAACAGGAATCATTACATATAAAACAATAACAACTAGTAATAATAAAACTTCTAATCCTGAAATGGCAAGAAAGATATATGAAGAAATAAATAGATCCTCTTTTAGCTTATATTATAACAGTAAGAAATCCTATTTTAAAAAAGAAAAAAAAATACCAATACATTCTTTTGAATACAAAGCTGCCGCAATTTTCACTAACTATGGTAAAAAATGGCATCAATTTAATAACCCTAAAAAAACAGCTTCCTATAATACTAAAATTTTAAACAAAAATTATATAGTTAATTATAGTAATAGGATGAATAATTGGGAACTTTTAAATGAAATTAAAATTATAGATGGATATACTTGCTACAAAGCAATAAGAACATGGACAAATGATAGAAGCGGTAAAATCATGAATAATATTGCTTGGTATACACTAGATATTCCTGTTCCTTATGGGCCAATTGGAAATGGTGGATTACCTGGTTTAATTTTAAAATTAGAAGTCAAAAACAATTTTTATTATTTAGTTGATAAAATCACTTTAAACCCTAAAAAAATGAAAAAAATACCTAGCTTAAAAGAAGGTGAAAAGATAAGCGATAAAGAATCAGCAAAACTTTTGAGAGAAGCAAGAAAGGTTACGCCAGACTAATACTTTATGATCTTTAAAATAATTATATATTATGAAAATCAAAGCCTTTTTTTTATTTATTACTTTTTTTATCAACTTAAACATATCTTTTTCACAAACGGGTATAGTTACATATAAAACTGGAAGAACTAAAATAAATAAAACCTCAAGGCCTGAAATGGCAAGGAAAATAACAGAAGAAATAAATAGAATCTCACAAGTTTTATATTACAATAATAAAATGTCTTTCTTTAAAAAAGAAAAAAACATACCTATTTATCCTTTTGAAGCCAAAGCTGCTAATATATTAACTAAATCTCACCAAAAATGGTATCAATTTAACAATTCAAATAAAACAGCTGCACATAATATAGAAATTTTAAATAAAAAATATATTGTAGACAAGAGTTATAAAATGAAAGGATGGGAGTTAAATAGTGAAGTACAAATAATAGATGGTTATACTTGCTTTAAAGCTACAAGAAAACAATTTATACCAAGAGCTAATAAAGATAGAATTCTCATTGCATGGTATACCCCAGACATACCTGTACCCTATGGACCAGTTGGGAATGGTGGGTTACCTGGTTTAATTTTAAAATTAGAGATTAGTAATGGCCTTATTTATTTAGTTGACAAAATAATTTTAAACCCTAAAAAAATGAAAAAAATACCTAGTATAAAGAAGGGAAAAAAAATAAACATAAGAGAAATGGTAATACTTATGAGAGATGCTAGAAAAGTTACACCAGATTAACCATAAATGCTTAAAAAATATTTTTTTATTGTTACGTTATTATGTTTTTTCTTAAACAACTTTGCACAAGTTAAAGTTAAAGGGAAAATATTAGATACTAAAAACGCGCCTTTAAGAAGTGCAAATGTTATTGCTTTTCCAAGTGGTAAAGGTAAATTGGTATTTAGTGTTAGTAATAATAAAGGAGAATATTCTATAGAACTTTTAAAAAATATTAGTTATAATATTTCTATAAGTTTTATGGGATATATTACTAGAAAAGTAGTTTTAATTACTCCTCAAGAAGATACTATTATCAATTACACCTTACATGAAGATCCTAATAAACTAGAGGAAATAGTCATAAAATATAAAGTGCCAATAAAAATAAAAAAAGATACAACAACTTATAACGTAGATGCTTTTACAAATGGTAAAGAGCGTAAATTAAAGCAAATTTTAAAAAAATTACCAGGTGTAGAAGTAGATAGAAAAGGGAATATTACTGTAAATGGTAAAAAAGTAACGACACTTTTAGTAGATAATAAAGTGTTTTTTACCGGAGATACAAAATTAGCTGTAAATAATATTCCTGCAGATGTTATAGATAAAATAGATGTTATAGAAGATTATCATGAAAACACTTTTATGAAAGGTTTAGAAAAATCTGACAAAGTTGCAATGAACATCAACTTAAAGAAAGATAAAAAAAAGTTTGTTTTTGGTGATATAGAAACTGGTTTAGGGATTAAAGAAAGATACCTTTTTCATCCTGCAATCTTTAAATACAGTCCAAAAATAAATTATAGTTTTATAGGGGACTTAAATAACACCAATAAAAAATCTTTTTCTATAAGAGATTATATAAACTTTGAAGGAGGTTTAGATTTTAACAACTTAAAAACTGTTATACAATCTCCAATAGTAAAACTTTTAAGAAATCAAAATTTTATAAAAAGTAATCATAAGTTTGGTGGTTTTAATTTGCAATGGAGTAAAAATGAAAAAACAAATTGGAGTTCTTTTTTAATAGCACTTTCCGATAATACAGTTTCTAAAGTAGAAAAATTTAGAAACTACTTGGTAGATGATCTTACTGAAAAATTACACGAAAATGAAAAGAATAAACAAGATTTAGTTTTAGGTAGAATTCAACTTTTATATAAGCCAAATGAAAATACTAGAATTAAATACTTTACAAAATTTGAATCTACTTCTGTAAATCAATCAATAGAAAACAATAGGGATTTAGAAGGAAATCTAATTACCTTTAATGAAAACAATACTATAGAAAGTAATAAAGTAAGTTCTTACTTTAAAGCTGAAAAGAAATTTTCTGGTTATCATACATCTCAAGCAATTGTAAATCTTAATTTTAATAAAATAAATGATAATAATAACTGGGAAGCAAACACAAATATATTTCCAAATAGTATTAATGTAGATGAAACAAAACCAATTAATATATTCCAAAACACTTCTTTTAACACTTTTAGTTACAATGCAGGTCTAAAACATTTTTGGATAATTGATAATGTAAATCATTTGTATTTTAATATTGGTAATGTATATGAACAAAATAATTTTAAAAGCAATTTACTGCAAAATAATATTTTTTTTAATGGCTTTAAAAACAATTTAAATCAAAATAAGTTTACAATTTTTAGTAGTATTATGTATAAAAAATTAATTGGAAATGCTATTTTAACTACAGAATTAAAATATCAAAATTACTATAGAACTACTTCACAATTAAGTGATGGAAATTCTTATAAGTCTAATAAAATATTACCAAAAATAGAGTTAGATTGGGATATTTCTAATAGAAAAAAACTTACTTTTAAATACAATCTCACAAATTCATTTCCAAATACAAAACAATTAATATCAAATAGTATTTTTAATAATTATAATAATATTTTTATTGGAAATACGGATTTAAAAGAAACTTTTTATCATTTTTTCAGTTTAAAATATAGTAAATATAGAACATACGGCTGGAGCTTTTATCCAAGTTTATATTATAGATTAAGAAATAACCAAGTACAAAATATTTTTAATTCGACAAATATTTTTAACTTCATTAATCTAATAAATATAAATACACCAAGTAAGTCATTTTCTTCAAGTTTTAGAATTGTCTATAATTATAAATACTGGAAAGCCACCATGTTAACAGAATATAATAACTCTTCTTATGCAAGAATAATTAACAATAATGAGGTTTTATCAAAAGATAATTCCTTAACTGGAAGATTAACCTTTAGAACGATGTATGAAGAAAAACCAAATATAGATTTTTCATATATTCAAACATATAATGATAATAGTAATGCATTTTTTAATAGCCTTTCAAATATTTCTAAATTAGATTTTGTTATTGATTATGAAAAAGGAGATTGGGTTTTTAAAACCGAATATTTATATAACTTTTACAAGAATAATGTTTCAAATACACGTAATTCTTATAATGAAATTAATGCTTCTATATTTTATCAAAAAGAGAATAGTCCTTGGGGTTTTGAAATTTCTGGAACAAATATTGGGAACAACAGTTCTAAAGTAAATTCTAGTTTATCTTCTATTCTATTTTCAGAAACAAGAAGATTTGTTTTTCCTAGAACTTATGTTCTTAAGGTAATTTATAAATTATAACTTAAATAAAAACCTCTAATGCCTTATTATAAGCACTTTCAAAACTCATTGGTTTTATATTTGTGTATGCTTTTTGTTCTGTAAAATAAGATAACAGTTTTTCTGTTGGCATATTCCCTGTCAACTCATCTTTTGCCATTGGGCAACCGCCATATCCTTTTATTGCACCATCAAAACGATTACAACCCGCTTTAAAAGCAGCATTTACTTTTTCGTGCCATTTGTCTGGCGTTGTGTGTAAATGTGCGCCAAATTCTATTTGTGGATATTTAGTAATTAAATTTGAAAACAAATATTCAATAACATCTGGTGTAGAACTACCAACAGTATCGGAAAGCGATAAAATTTTTACACCCATTTTAGAGAGTTTCTCTGTCCAATTTCCAACAATATCTACATTCCAAGGATCTCCATACGGATTTCCAAATCCCATAGATAAATAAGCAACAACTTCTTTGTTTGATTTATCTGCGATGTTTAAAATGGCATCTAAAGTTTCTAAAGACTCTGCAATAGTTTTGTGTGTATTTCTCATTTGAAAATTCTCTGAAATAGAAAAAGGATAACCCAAATAATCTATTTCTTCAAATTGAGCAGCGTCATTTGCGCCTCTAACATTTGCTATAATTGCTAGTAATTTACTTTCTGTTTTAGATAAATCTAATTTTGCCAAAACGTCTGCAGTATCTCGCATTTGTGGAATTGCTTTTGGAGAAACAAAACTCCCAAAGTCAATGGTATCAAAACCAACCTTTAATAAAGAGTTGATGTACAATGCTTTTTTTTCTGTAGAAATAAAATGAGATTTTATTCCTTGCATTGCATCACGTGGGCATTCTATGATTTTGACTTTTTTCATCAAACCAAAGATACAATTTTTGAGAATTCGTTTTTGTTAATTTTATTGATAATTTTCAATGTTTTTTTGACATAAAACAAAACTTATTAAAGCAATATCAAAACTGCAATTAAAACAAACACAATTATTTGTGCCCATTTTAAAATGATACCTGCTTTTTTATTTTGTTTTATATAAACTGAAATACTTCCTGCCAATAAAGCAATTGAAGAAAATATTAAGAAAGAAGTTAATATAAATAATCCGCCTAAAACATAAAACTGAATTACAGTAGAAATGGTTTCTGAAAACAAAAACTGTGGAAAAAATGCCAAAAAGAAAATAGTAACTTTCGGGTTTAAAACATTCATCCAAAACCCAGTTTTAAATAACTGAAAAGTTGTTTTCTTTTTTACATTTTCTGTTGAAAAGATAATTTCAGCATCACTTTTGTAAACACTGTAAGCTAAATACAGTAAATAACCAGCACCTAATAATTTAATAATAAAGAAAATATTTGGATTTTCATTTATAACTGTAGAAACACCAAATGCAACCAAAGTTGTATGTATAATACAACCCGTCATTAAACCAAAAACTGTTGCTAATCCAAATTTTCTACCGTTTACAATACTTTGGGTTAATACAAAAATATTATCTGGTCCAGGAGATATTGATAATACAGAAGTTGCTAATACAAAAGAAATAAGTGTTTCTAACATTGTTGTAAAAATACTATTTTTTCTTTCTTCTAAAAATCTATTAAGAAGTATAAATTATAAGTCAGCTAAAATTGCCTTATTAATTTTTTTAATCAAACAGGGTCCTTCATAAATAAAGCCTGTATAAACTTGTACTAAATCTGCACCCGCTTTTATTTTTTCTATTGCATCTTCAGCAGAATGAATTCCACCTACTCCAATAATTGGAAAAGATTTATTAGAGTTATCTGCTAAATATTGAATTACTTTTGTACTCTGGTTTTTTACTGGTTTTCCACTAACTCCACCATTTCCAATTTCTTCTAAACGCTCTTTTGAAGCTTTTAAATTTACTCTATTTGTAGATGTATTGGAAGCTATAACGCCATCTATTTTAGTTTCTGCAACCAATTCTATAATTTCATCTAACTGAACATTATTTAAATCTGGTGCAATTTTAAGTAAAATTGGTTTCTTAATTTTGAATAAGTTATTCTGATTTTGACAAGCTGTAATTAACTCCACTAAATACTCTTTATCATTTAATTTTGCATGGCTACCAACGTTTGGGCAACTTACATTTAAAACAAAATAATCTACAAAAGGATGTAATTCTTTAAAAACCTCTAAATAATCATTTGTATAATCTTCTGGTTTTGTGTTGGTATTCTTTCCAATATTTCCACCAATAATAACTTTATGCTTATTCTTCTTTAAGTTTTTTATAGCTTCTTCAACGCCTTCATTATTAAAACCCATTCTATTAATAATTCCCTGATCATCTTTTAATCGGAATAATCTTTTTTTAGGATTACCAACTTGCCCTTTTGGAGTTACGGTTCCTATTTCTATAAAACCGAATCCGAAATTTGCAAGTTCATTATATAAAACTGCATTTTTATCAAACCCAGCAGCCAAACCAACCGGATTATTAAACTTTAAGCCAAATAAATTGCGTTCTAATTTTTTATCGTTTACTAGATACAAACTTCTAAATATAGATGCTATAAAAGGAATTTTACATAAAACTCTAATTAAAGAAAATGTAAAATAATGAACCTTTTCTGGATCGAATAAAAATAAAATAGGACGTATTATTTGTTTGTACATATATAAACTTATGTGTTAGTAATAAAAAACAACTATTAATTTAAAACTATAAAAAAAGCCCAAAAAGGGCTTTTAAATTATCTTAAAACAGCATTTAAATTCTTTTCGAATGTTTGCTGTAATTTTTGCATTATTTTATCTATTTGTTTATCTGCTAATGTTTTAGACTCATCTTGCAACAAGAAACTAACTGCATAAGATTTTTTACCTTCTGGTAAATTATCTCCTTCATATACATCAAATAAATCTACTTCTTTTAAAACTTTCTTTTCAGATTGAAATGCTAAATTGTATACTTCTTTAAATTCTGTTTTTGTATCTAATAATAAAGCTAAATCACGTTTAACCGCAGGGAATTTCTGTAATTCGGTAACTTTAATTTTCTTATTACCGCTTAACTTTAAAATGGTATCCCAATTAAAATCAGCAAATAAAACTTCTTGTTTAACCCCGAATTCTTTTAAAATTGAAGTTTTTACAACTCCGAATTCAACCAATTTAATTTTTCCTAAACCAAAACTAATTCCTTCTGAAAAAATGTCTTGTTTTGTAGGTGATGATTTTACTTTATCAATTCCTAACCTACTTAAAACAGAATTAATTATTCCTTTTGTATAGAAAAAATCTGATGGATTAGATACTGTTTTCCAACTATCTTTACTTCTATTTCCTGTTACAAAAAGCGTTAAATGTTTGTCTTCTTGGTATTTTTCGTTGTATTTATGATATGTTTTACCAAACTCATAAAACTGTAAAGAACTATTTTTTCTATTTATATTATAAGCAACAGATTCTAAACCACTAAATAATAAAGATTGACGTAAAACTTTTAAATCGTTACTTAACGGATTTAATATTTCTACATTTGCTTCTTCATTTATATTTTCTGATAAATTAGTATACGCAGGTTTCGTTAACGAATTTGCCATTGTTTCATTAAAACCTAATGAACTTAATTGGTTGGCTACAATATTTTCAATTTTTGTTTCTTTATTTGAATCAAAAGAAATTGAAGTATTTAATTTATGAGAAAATTCAATATTATTATAACCGTATACACGTAAGATTTCTTCAATAATATCTGCTTCACGCTGAACATCTGTTCTATAAGATGGAATTGTTAAACCTAAACCACCTTCAGTTTCACTATTAATTTTAATTTCTAAAGAAGCTAAAATATTTTTAATCGTTTCTCTTGGAATTTCTTGACCAATTAAACGGTTTGCATTTTCATAGGATAAGAATACTTGAAAGTCTTCAATTTTTTCTGGATAAAAATCAGAAATATCTGAAGATAACTTTCCACCAGCATATTCCTCAATTAACAAAGCAGCACGTTTTAGTGCATATTCTGTCATGTTAATATCTATTCCGCGTTCAAAACGGAAAGAAGCATCCGTATTTAAAGCATGTCTTTTTGCTGTTTTTCTAACAGAAACAGGATTAAAATAAGCGCTTTCTAAAAAGATAGAGGTTGTGTTTTCTGTTACACCAGATTTATATCCACCAAAAACGCCACCAATACAAAGTGGGTTAGAATCTGCATCGCAAATCATAATATCTTCAGCAGAAAGTATTCTTTCTACTTCATCCAACGTTTTAAACTTGGTACCTTCTTCTAAAGTTTTTACAAGAATTTTATTTCCTTTAATCTTTTGAGCATCAAAAGCATGTAAAGGTTGTCCAAGTTCATGCAAAACATAATTTGTAATATCTACAATATTATTTTTTGGTGTTAAACCAATTGATTTTAAACGGTTCTGAATCCATTCTGGAGAGTCTTTTACTTCAATATCTGTAATGGCAATTCCGCAATAGCGAGGACATAATTCTTTATCGTCTACTTCTACATCAAAACGTAAAACTCTTTCGTCTACATGAAAATCACTTACAGAAGGAGAAATTAATTCTAATTTTAAATCCTTTTGAATTAAACCCGCTTTTAAATCTCTTGCTACACCAAAATGGCTCATAGCATCTGATCTGTTTGGTGTTAAACCAATTTCAAATACTTGATCTATTTCAATATTAAAAACTTCTGCAGCCGGCTTACCAACTTCTATAGCTTCATCAAGAACCAAAATTCCATCATGACCTTTACCAAGACCTAACTCGTCTTCTGCACAAATCATTCCATGGCTTTCTTCTCCTCTAATTTTTCCTTTTTTAATTTTGAAACCTTCTCCTTTATCATCGTATAAAGTAGTACCAATAGTTGCAACAGGTACTTTTTGACCAGCAGCTACATTTGGTGCACCGCAAACAATTTGCACAGGTTCTCCATAACCTAAATCTACAGTAGTTATCTTTAACCTATCTGCGTTTGGGTGTTGTATACAAGTTAAAACTTTACCAACAACAATACCTTGCAAACTACCTTTTATAGATTCTTTAGTTTCAATTCCTTCAACTTCTAATCCTAAATCGGTTAACAATTCTCCAGTTTTGGTTGCATCCCAATCTGTTTGTAAAAATTGCTTTAGCCAATTGTATGATATTTTCATATTCTCTTTTTGAGGGTTTCCGAGTGCAAATTTACTAAAATTCTACTTTTTTTAAGCTGATTTTTAATTTAAAAAATGTAAGTTTATTCACAATGAACCAACATAATAGAAAACAAATTAAATGAAGATTTTTTTTACCTTTTTAATTTTTACAATATTACTAATCTCTTGTAAAAAAGAAAGCTATCAAAAACTAGAAAAAGGAAGTTACAGAGCTGTTTTAGAAGTACAAGACAACCAAGAATTACCTTTTATTTTTGAAGTAACTAATGAGAATGAAATTAATATTTTTAATGCTGATGAAACTATAAAAGTTGATGAAATTACTTACAAGAATGATTCTATTATAATTAAAACTCCGGTTTACGAAGGTTATATTATCGCAAAAATCACAAAAGAGGGTTTAAAAGGATCTTTTATAAAAGAAAGCGTTGATAGAATTGTACCTTTTTCTGCAACTAAAAGCAACAATCGTTTTTCTGTAAAAGAAAATGCAACAGAAAATGTTTCTGGAAATTGGGAAACTGTTTTTAGCCAAAATTCTGAAGAAGAAAGATACATTGCAAAAGGAATATTTAATCAGAACAATAATAAAGTAACAGGTACTTTTAGAACAACAACAGGAGATTACAGGTATTTAGAAGGTGTTGTAGATGGAGATTCTTTAAAACTATCTACTTTTGATGGAGCACATGCTTTCTTATTCTCCGCAAAAATAACTAATTCAATAATAAACGGGTTTTTCTATTCTGGTAATCATTGGAAAGAACCTTTTGTTGCAAAATTGAATAATACGTACGAATTACCCAACGAAGAAAATTTAACTTATTTAAAAGAAGATTTTTCTAAATTTGATTTCTCTTTTCCAGATCAAACTGGCAACATTATCTCTTTCAGCGACAAACGTTTTCAAAATAAAGTTGTTTTAGTACAAATTATGGGAACTTGGTGCCCAAACTGTTTAGATGAAAGTAAATATTACGTGAATTATTTGCAAGAAAACCCAAATAAAGACATTGAAATTGTTGCATTGGCATTCGAAATTGCAAAAACTAAAGAAATTGCTTTCAGTAGAATAAAACGTTTAAAGGATAGGATAGAAATTAAGTACTCAGTTTTACTAGCAGATTTTGGAAACATTGCTGATAAAAAAATTGCTCAAAAGAAGTTACCAATGCTAAACCATATTTTATCTTACCCAACAACCATTTTTATTGATAAAAAAGGTACTGTAAGGAAAATTCATACAGGTTTTAATGGACCAGCAACAGGTAAGAAATTTATTGAATTTAAACAGGAATTCGAACGTTTTTTAAATATGTTGTCTAATGAAAAAGAATAATTTTTCTATCTTTTTTATATCCTTATAAATTAAATATCTTTGTGCTTTAGAAATCTAATTCATGTTTAAAAAAATACCAAATTATATTAAATACATTTTTACAAATGTGTTTTTCCTATTTGCTTTTATAGCCCTTTTTAGAATTCTATTTTATGCTTTTTTTTCACAATTAAAAAATGTTTCTTCTGCAGAAATTGCAAAAGCATTTTGGCTAGGTTTTAGATTTGATATAAAGTTAGCGGTAATTACATTTTTTCCACTTGCTTTATTGGTTTTAATAATGAATTATCTTTTTTTTAAAAATACAGTTTATAAAAAAATAGCAAATATTTATTTAGTTCTTGCCTATTTAACTTTAACACTTTTCTATTTATTTGACTTTGGTTATTATGATTACTTAAGCATTCGTTTAGATGCTTCTTCACTTCGTTTTTTAAGTAATTTAAAGATTTCAGGACAAGTTTTAGTTGAAAGTTATCCCATTTACAAAGGTGTTTTCGGGCTTTTAGTACTTTGTTTTATTATTTACAAATTTTCTAAATTTTTATTTCTTCAATTTGAAAATCAAAAAAAAAACATTTCAAAAAAAATAAAAACCCTTTATTTTGCTGGAACTTTCCTGGTATTATCCTTCGGGATTTACAATAGTATTTCTCATTATCCTTTACGTTGGAGTGAAGCTTTTTTCTCAAAGAAAAATGCAGTAAATCAGTTTGCTTTAAATCCGGTTTTATACTTTTTTGATAGTTTTGCCTATAGAAGTGAAGGTGTAAATATGGAAGAATTCAATACATATTATCCTGTAATTGCTTCACATTTAGATTTACCCAAAGACACAATTTCATTTGAAAGAAAAGTAGTTTTTGATTCAACTTTTACAAAAAAACCAAATATTGTAATTGTTATGATGGAATCTGTTGGCATAAAACCAATGAGCTACTATGGAAATGCTATAAAAAGTACTCCAAAAATGGACGTTCTTCTAAAAAGCAGTGTAAATTTTTCTAATTTTTATGTACATAAATCTGGAACTGCAGCTAGTGTTTTTGCAAGTGTTACAGGTTTACCAGATATTGAAGATGTAAGAACTGCTTCTAGAAATCCCTTATTACAAGATCAACGTATTTTATTTGATCAGTTTACAGATTATGAAAAATTATATTTTTTAGGAGGGAGCGCAAATTGGGCAAATATTAGAGGAATTTTTCAAGCCAATATAAATGGGCTAAAGATTTTTGAAGAGGGTAGTTATAAAACTGAAAACCGAGCAGATGTTTGGGGAATTGATGACTATGAACTTTTTAAAGAATCTGATAAAGAATTGAAAAAGTTACACGAAAAGAACAAACCTTTTGTAGCATATATACAGACTGCATCTAACCATATTCCGTTTACTGTACCAGACGAAAAAGAAAGCTACAAACCTTTAAAAGAGAATGAAGTTTCTGCTGATTTATTGAAAAAATCTGGTTTTAAATCTGTTGCACAGTTAAATGCGTTACGTTATTTAGATTTTAATGTAGCTCGGTTTTTAGAAAGAGCAAAGGAAGCTGGTTATTATGAGAATACCATTTTTGCTTTTTTCGGAGATCATAATACTGCAATGAATCCTACAGAAAAATATAGCAAAGAATATGATTTGAATATTCAATTACAGCATGTTCCATTTTTTATTCATGCTCCAAAATATGTTAAACCAAAAACAATATCTAAAAATGGAAAACTGATAGATTTGTTTCCAACTGTTATTAATTTAGCGAAGATAAATCACACAAACTATACACTTGGTAATAATTTATTAGATTCAACAAATACAAAAAACGCTTCTTTTGTGTACTTAAAAATAAATGGAGAACCTGCTGTAGGTTTACTACAAGACAGTTTGTATTATTCTAAAACTATAGTTACTAAAACGACTGGTTTGTATAATTTGAATAAAAAAGAAATGAATGATATTAAAAGTGATAACCTATTGGTTTCAAGAAAAATGGATAGCTTATTAGAAGCTTTTTATCATGCTACAAAGTATTTGTATTTTAATAATAAAAAGTTACCCAAATAGCTTTTTATCTACCTTTAAGTATAATTGGTAATAGATATTTGCAAATAAAGTTCCTACTAAAATTCCTACAGAAATATCTATTGGAAAATGGACTCCTAAATATAATCTACTATATGCAAAAATTGCAGGGAATAATAAAATTAAATAAATTTTATTATACTTCTCTTTTAATAAAAGTGTTGTATAAACTGCAAAAAATGTAGATGTTGTTGCATGACCAGACATAAAGCTATAACTCTGTGGATTTATTAGAGTTCTTAAAAGATGCTTAATTTCTGGATCATTGTTTGGTCTTAATCTTTCAAAAGAATCTTTAATGAAATTTGTAAATTGATCAGAGAATGTAACTAATAAAATCATAGATAGAATCATTAATCCTCCTTGTTTCCAACCAAAAGATTTAATCACTAAATAAAAAACTAAAATAAACAATGGTGCCCAATATAATTGGTTTGTAATAACCAACCATAATGGATCCCATTGCTCACTTCCTAGATTATTTAAATAAACTAGAAGTTCCTTGTCTTTATTTAGAATCGATTCTAACAAATTATTTTCCTACTTTTAATAATTCAATATCAAAAACAATATCAGATTTTGCAGGAAAAGGTCCATATAATTCTTTTCCGTATCCTAAATAATAAGGTATAAAAAGTCTTTTCTTGTCTCCTACTCTCATTTCTAAAAGTGCTTCATTAACACCAGCAATCATTGGTTGCTTGTCTAATGTAAAGACAAAAGGCTTGTCAGAGTTTTCGGTTGTTTGTATCTGTTTACCTGTAGCCAAAGAAATTGTATAATTCATAGTAGCTGGTATTGCTCTATTGAATTTTTTTCCTTCACCTTCTTTTAAAACAAGTATTTTTAAACCAGAATCCGTTTTAATTGCTTTGTCAACTCCTTGATGTTTTAAAAAGGTTTCTTTTAATTTTTCTAACTTTTTAGCATATTCTTTTTCCTTATCAGAAGCTCCTTCTATTTCAGAAATAAAAACATTTGGAGCATCAAAATTCTTTGCAAATTTACCAACTCTAATAATATTTATTTTATTAATAGTATCATTTTGTTGAATGCTATCTACAATTGCCAATCCTTTTGCTACTTTACCAAAAACAGAATGTTTTCTATCTAACCATGGTGTTGGTTTATGCGTAATAAAAAATTGACTAGAATTACTATTTGGACCAGGGTTTGCCATAGATAAAATACCTTTAGCATCATGCTTGTAAATTAATTTCCCTAAAGAATAAGTAGGAAATTCGTCTGCAAACTTATAGCCAATATTTCCTCTACCAGTTGCTGTACGATCGCCAGATTGAATCATAAAATTAGTTAAAACTCTATGAAAACGAACTCCATCATAAAAATTCTTATCACTTAAAGAATCTGTTACTTTAGGATTATTACCTTCAGCTAAAGAAACAAAATTAGCAACAGTTAATGGCACTTTTTCCGCATGTAATTCTAATAAAATATCACCTCTATTTGTTTGAATATCTGCGTATATCCCATCTTCTAAATCTTTATATTTTGCAGCTTTACAAGCTGTAATTAAAAGAACGAAAACAATAATGTATTTAATATTTTTCATTAAAAATTATTTTAAAATCTCTAAAATTTCAACTTCAAAAATTAAAGCCATATAAGGTTTAATTATCCCTGGTCTAGGGTTTGCTCCGTAACCTAATTCTTGAGGAATAAAAAATCTATATTTAGAACCAACTTTCATTAAAGCTAAACCTTCATTAAAACCTGGTATAAAAGCATTTGCAGCAGAATCATAAGGTTTTTTTCTATCAACAGTACTATCAAAAACAACCCCCTCAGTTGTAGTTCCATGATAATGAAGTTTTATTTTATCAGTAGCTTTTACTAAACTACCTTTACCTTCATTTAAAACAATATATTGTAAACCACTCTCTGTAGTTTTAACACCTTCTTTTGTTTTATTAGCTTCTAAAAAAGTAATTCCTGCTGTTTTGTAAACTTCAGATTTTGCTAGTTCTTCTTTCTTTTTTTCTTCTTGTACTTTCTTAAAATAAGTACTTATTACTTTTTGAATGTCTTTAGTTTCAATTAATAAATTAGTAGAATCTAAACCATTTCTAATTGCTTGCGTTAAAACATCTTGATTTACATCTTTAAACCCAGTTTTTAATTGGTTAGACATTGTTAAACCAATTGCATAACTTACAGAATCTATGTCTGTTTCTAAAGTTTTCACTTCTTTTACTTGGTTTCCGCATGAAAACATAGTTGCTGTAATTGCTACCGCTAAAGCTTGTTTTATAATTCTCATTTTTAATTTATTTAATATTTATTAATGTTACTGTACTTTTTATTGATTGATTAACTCCAATTTTATTTCCATCGCCAGAAATGCCAAAGGCATTATAAGACGGAATGACAAATGTAATAGTTTCTCCTATTTTCATCAACTTTATTCCTTGCTGAATTGCAGTAATAAAATCCTCTTTATCTACATTATACTTTTTGATACCTAGCTCTTCTTCACTATAAATTACAGTATCGTTTAAATTTTTAATACTATAACTAATTGTTACTTCTTGTCCGGTTTTTGGAGTTGCTGAAATTTCTTCAACTTTATTTATATATGTATACCAAAATCCATTTGTTGAAGTAATATATGTTGTTGTCGAATCTTTGGCTATTAAAGAAGTTATTCTTTTATCTTCTGCTTTGTTTAAAATTTTAGAGGTAGCAACTGTTTCCTTTAATAAGGTAGTAGAAGGTTTTGGTTCTATAGGTTTTCTTGGTATAACTTTAGAGCAGCCAAAACACAAAACAATTAAAAAAAGTAAAATATTAAACTTCATAAGATGCTTCTAATTCTTTTTTATATTCTGGTAATAAACTTGTGAATCTAGTAACTGCTTTTGCCATTGATAAATTCGATTTTCCACCAGCAGCATTGTCATGTCCGCCACCTTCAAAATGATTTCTAGAAAACTTATTTACAGAAAACTTCCCTTTTGAACGAAAAGAAATTTTTATTAATCCTTGATCTGCATCTTCAATAAAAATGGCTGCAAAAATAATTCCTTTTAAAGAAAGCGCATAATTTACAACGCCTTCTGTATCTCCTTTTTGAAAATCGAAACGCTTTTTCTCTTCCGTAGTTAAAGTAATATAAGCAGTTTTATAGGTTGGTAATATCTGTAAATTACTTAATGCTTTCCCTAATAATAACAATCTATTATAAGAATTTGCGTCATATACATTGTTATGAATTTTATCATTTTCCGCGCCTCTATCAATTAAATCTGCAATAATTCTATGCGTTTTACTTGTAGTAGAACGAAACCTAAACGAACCTGTATCTGTCATAATACCTGTATATAAACAAGTAGCAATATTAGCGTCTATTAAGTCAACATCACCTAACATATCTATAAATTGATATACCATTTGGCAAGTAGAACAAATTTCAACATCAGAATACATATATTTTACATCATCTGGTTGTTGATGATGATCTATCATTGCAAAATCATTTGGGTATTTCTCTAATGTTTTTTGCATATCGTGCCCAACTCTGTGCAATGCATTAAAATCTAATAGAAAAATAATATCAGAATTATTAATGGCTCTTTGAGATTGAGAATTTTGCCAATCGAAACGATATGTGGTTTCTGAACCTGGCAACCAATGTAAAAATTCTGGATATTCATTTGGTACAACAACCGTAGGATTATGCCCTTTTTTATTTAAATAATGATATAAAGCAAGTGAAGAACCCACAGCATCTCCATCAGGATTTCTATGCCCAATAATGACTATATTTCTAGGTTTATCAAGAAACGTTTTTAAATCTTCAAATCCTTTTAAAATCATAAGTGGCGAATATACAATTTTATTAAAAAAAATGTGTAATTTTGCGCCGATTTTAAGAAAGATATAACTTCTAAAAATCAATATTAATAATAAAATTTAAAAGTCAATATAATGGCAACAAATAGAACATTTACAATGCTTAAACCAGATGCTGTAGAAAACGGACATACTGGCGCAATTTTAGAAAAAATGAATGCTGCAGGATTTAGAATTGTAGCATTAAAGAAAACACAAATGACAAAAGCAGATGCTGAAACTTTTTATGCTGTGCATAATGAGCGTCCGTTTTTTGGAGAGTTAGTTGAGTTCATGACACGTGGACCAATAGTTGCTGCAGTTTTAGAAAAAGACAACGCAGTAGATGATTTTAGAACTTTAATTGGTGCTACAAATCCTGCTGATGCTGCTGAAGGAACTATTAGAAAACTATACGCAACTTCTATGGGAGAAAACGCTGTACATGGTTCTGATTCTGATGAAAATGCACAAATTGAAGCTAACTTTCACTTTTCTGGAAGAGAGCAATTTTAAGGATTTTTATTCTCAAGAATATTTATTGAAAACTCGTAACTTAATTGTTATGAGTTTTTTTTTGTGATTTACTTACTTCAGAAAAAAATTATCTTTACGGGATATCAACAATAAAAGTAACTATATAACGAGTTAGGGCACATAAAAACGAGATGAAGATGAAGAGAATTTAGCGAAACAGAATTGAATGATATATTTAGAAAGTATTATACCAACATCAATTTAGTAATTACATCGTCACCTAATTCTTCATTAATCATTTTAATAATCTTGTCTTTTCCGTAGCTTAATTCTTCACGTAAAACAGAAGAATTTAAGTGTATAATTAAAGTTTTGTTTTGCAATTTTACAGAAGTTGTATGCGTTGCAACTCCTGGCCCCATCATTTCAGTCCAAGTTTCTTCAACCTTAATTTTCTGCATTCCTTTGCTTAAGTTGTTTTCCTTGATAAAGTTTTTCATGATATCTTCTATTGAAAAAGAATCGTTTTCTCTTTTGGACATTTTTTTAGATTATTGGATATTTAGGTTGTTAGCTTTTTTAGGCTTTTTAAAAATTTGAAATAATATTACAATTTAAAAATTTGATACGGTTTATTACTCTGTTTTACGATGTTTTCTGTTCTTTCTGAATGTGTGTCTGTGATAAAAATTTGCCCGAATTCATCATTATCAACTAAATTAATAATTTGTAAAACTCTGCTTTCATCCAATTTATCAAAAATATCATCCAATAATAAAATAGGCACCACACTAGATTGTTGTTTTATAAACTCGAATTGTGCGAATTTTAAAGCTATTAAATATGATTTTTGTTGTCCTTGAGAACCAAATTTTTTAATTGGATATTCTCCTATTTCAAAACTTAAATCATCTTTATGAATTCCGGATGTTGTGTATTGTAAAATTTTATCTTTTTCTAACGAATTTTGCAAAGCATCTTTCATATTAAAATCATGCAACTGACTTTTATACAGTAAATTAACACTTTCCTTGTCATTAGAAATTATTTGATATTTCTCATTAAAGATGGGAATAAAATCCTCTAAAAAAGCTTTTCTAACCTCATAAATTCTACTACCATAATCAGAAAGTTGTTCATCATAAACACTTAAGTTTAAAGCATCAAAAGTTCTATTGGCTGCAAAATATTTTAATAATGCATTTCTTTGACTCAACACCTTATTATACGCAATTAAATCTAATAAGTATTTTTTGTTTTGTTGAGAGATAACACCATCTATAAACTTTCTTCTAGTATCACTTCCTTCGGTAACTAAATCTCTATCTGCCGGAGAAATAATAACCAATGGAAGTTGTCCAATATGTTCAGAAAACTTGTCGTAACTTTTTCCATTTCGTTTTAAAACTTTCTTTTGTCCTTTTTTTAAACTACAAACAATTTTTTCACTTCTATCATTTAAAAGATAATCTCCTTCCACCATAAAAAAGCCTTCTCCATGTCTAATATTCTGAACCGCGACAGAGTTAAAGTAACTTTTTGCAAAAGACAAATAATAAATAGCGTCTAAAACATTGGTTTTACCCACGCCATTATTACCAACAAAGCAATTTATTTTCTGCTGAAAATCAAAAGATTGAGATTCTATATTCTTAAAATTGACTAAAGAAAGTTTCTGTAAATACATGAATTATAAATATTCTTAAAAAGGAATTGCAAATTATTGAAAATTTAGCGAATTATCCGCTTTTAAAATCCAATTAAAAAAACTATTTTTGTCGCCACTAATTTTTAAGGAAATAATGGCAACATACAAGAAAAAATATAAAGCAGAAGGTAAAAAAGCAGAAACTCAATTAGATGAATCTGAATTCGAAACGGCTGGAGTATTAAATACTTTAGACGAAACGGTTTCTAGATCTGAACAATGGATTGAGAAAAATAGCAAACCATTATTCTACTCTTTAGTAGGTATTGTTGTTATCTTTTTAGCATACATGGCTTACACAAAGTATATCGTAGAACCAAAAGAAACAAATGCTTCTAACGAGTTAGCTTTTCCAAGAAAATATTTTGATGAAGCTGCAACTGCAGGTTCAGGAATTGATTCTTTACTTACTTTAGGTTTAGAAGGTGCAGACGGAAATTATGGTTTTTTAGACATCGCAAAATCTTATAGTGGAACTGATGCTGGAAATTTAGCAAACTATTATGCAGGTATTTCTTACTTACAAATGAAGGATTACAAAAAAGCAATCGAATATTTAGAAAAGTTTAATTCTGATGACGAAATGTTAGGGCCTGTTTCATTAGGAGCAATTGGTGATGCTTTTGCAGATATTAACCAAGCAGAAGATGCTTTAGATTATTATACAAAAGCAGCAAACAAAAAAGACAATGAATTTACAACTCCTTTATTTTTATACAAAGCTGGTCAAACAGCAATGGAGTTAAAAAAATACGATAAAGCTGAAACTTTTTTCTCAAAAATTAAAAGCAAATATCCAACATCTGATCAAGGTAGAGATATAGAGAAATTTATTGGCGCAGCTAAATATGCAAAATAATTAGTTTTTAATTTTAAGTTATTAATGTTTAGTTAAACTGTATAACTGACAACTAAAGACTAAAAACTAAAAACTAGTTCATGGCTACAACCGATTTATCTTATTACGATAAAGCAACAATCCCAAATGCGAAATCTTTTCGATTTGGGATTGTTGTTTCTGAATGGAATTCAGAAATTACAAAAAACTTACAAAAAGGAGCAATTGAAACCTTAATTGATTGTGGTGCAACAAAAGAAAATATAATTTCTTGGGATGTTCCTGGAAGTTTTGAACTTGTTTACGGTTGTAAAAAAATGATTGAATCTCAAAAAGTAGATGCAATTATTGCCATTGGAAATGTAATTCAAGGAGAAACAAAACATTTCGATTTTGTTTGTGAAGGTGTTACCCAAGGTATTGTAGATTTAAACATTAAATACGATGTACCTGTTATTTTCTGTGTTTTAACAGATAATAACAAACAACAATCTTTAGACAGATCTGGTGGTAAACATGGTAACAAAGGAATTGAATGTGCTATTGCTGCAGTAAAAATGGCAGATCTTAAAAATTTAGGCAGAACTACAGAGCATATTGGCTTTTAAATTCTTTTGAATTTTAAGAATACTTTTAACATCAATCTTTGAAGAATTGCTTTAAATTCTGTAAATTTGAAATGCTTTACAATTGGTACGGAAATTGATTTAAGTTCTAAATCTATTCACCAATTATTTCTAAAACTATGGGTTTTTTAAAACGTACACATAATAAATTCGATTACCAACCTCGTTATTACAAAGGAGAAGGAAATCCTTATAAAATTGAGCATAAGCTAGATCAATATAGAACTACTGCAGGTAAAAACAAAGGTATTAAAGGGAGATTTGGTGACGCAATTAACGATTTAAAAAATTCCGATAAAAGCGTAAACAAAACACTTTTAATAATCATTGCCATTTTAGTGTTTATCTTTTTGTACATCATAGATTTCGATTTATCTATCTTCAAAAGAAATTAATGTCAGATATTATTCAGCTATTACCAGATCATGTAGCAAACCAAATTGCTGCAGGAGAAGTTGTGCAACGTCCTGCTTCCGTAGTAAAGGAACTATTAGAGAATGCAATTGATGCTGGTGCTACCAATATAAAATTATTACTAAAAGATGCCGGTAAAACGCTTATTCAAGTAATTGATGATGGCAAAGGAATGAGCACAACAGACGCTAGAATGTCTTTTGAACGTCATGCTACTTCTAAAATTCAAAAAGCTGAAGATTTATTTAATTTAAACACCAAAGGTTTTCGTGGAGAAGCTTTGGCTTCTATTGCAGCAATTGCACATGTAGAACTAAAAACAAAACAAGAAAACGAAGAATTAGGTACTTGTATAAAAATTGAAGGAAGCAAAATAGTTTCTCAAGATTTTATTTCAACCGGAAAAGGAACCAGTTTGGCGGTTAAAAATTTGTTTTATAACATTCCAGCAAGAAGAAATTTCTTAAAGTCAGATACTGTAGAAACGCGTCATATTATTGATGAATTTCAACGCGTTGCATTAGCGCACCCAAATATTGCTTTTTTATTGCATCATAATAACAATGAAGTTTATCATCTTAAAAATGGTAATCTCCGCCAGAGAATAGTTGCTGTTTTTGGTTCTAAAATGAATGAAAAATTAGTACCAATTGATGAAAAAACTGACATTGTTGCTATTGAAGGTTTTGTTGCGAAGCCTCAATTTTCTAAAAGAAAAAGAGGCGAACAGTTCTTTTTTGTAAATGACCGTTTTATAAAAAGTTCTTATTTAAATCACGCAGTTGTAAATGCTTTTGATGGTTTGTTAGAACACGGTGCACATCCTTCCTATTTTTTATATTTAACGGTTCCGGCAAATTCTATTGACATTAATATTCATCCAACAAAAACAGAAATAAAGTTCGATAATGAAAAGGCTTTGTATGCCATGTTACGAGCAACTGTAAAACATAGTTTAGGGCAATATAATGTTGCACCCGTTTTAGATTTTAACAGAGATTCTAACCTAGATACTCCTTATCATTTTAAATCGAATACAAAAACAGCATCAGTCCCTAAAATTTCTGTAGATCCAGACTTTAACCCTTTTAAAGAGGAACATCATAAAGAAAATAATTTTTCTTCAAGAAGAGAAAAACAAACTGAAAGTTGGGAGTCTTTATATACAGAAGTTGCAGTTTCTGATGGACAAAATCAAGAAAGTTTATTTGAACATCAACAAGAAGAAAAAGCCCAGAAGACATTTCAAATTCAGCGTAAATATGTAATGAGTTTAATAAAATCTGGCGTGGTTTTAATCAGTCAATCTTTAGCACATCAAAGAATTTTATACGAACAATTTTTAGAAAGCATTACCGTTAAAGAAGCCAATAGTCAGCAATTATTATTTCCTGTAAAAATTTCATTTTCTTCCGCAGAAATAGAAATGATTTACACCATAAAAACTGAATTAGAAAATGCTGGTTTTTCTTTTGAAGATTTTACAAAAGACAGTGTTACTATAAAAGGAATTCCGGTTTCTGTTACAGAAAGTAAAATAACTATTATTTTAGAAGAATTATTAAATGATATTAATTTAGAAGTACCAGATGCTAGTTTTAGTCATTTTGATGTAATGGCAAAATCATTTGCAAAAACATTATCAATAAAAACAGGTACTTTATTATCTGAAAGAGAACAAGAAGCTTTAGTAAACGATTTGTTTTCTTGCAAAGAACCAACGGTTTCTCCGTTTGGAAAATCAACTTTTAAAACACTAACATTAAACGAAATAGATCATTTATTTAATAGTTAAAAAATGAATAAACTAACAGACGCTATAAAGCATTTAATAATTATTAATGTAATTGTTTTTATTGCTCCGCAATTATTAAAGTTAGACTTTACAAACATATTAGCGTTGCACTTTCCCGAAAATGAAAACTTCGGAATTTGGCAATATGTTACCCACATGTTTATGCATGGTAGTGTCCCACATATTTTATTTAACATGTATGGTTTATGGGCTTTTGGCACCCCTTTAGAAAAAATGTGGGGTAGAAATAAGTTTTTGTTTTTCTATTTTTCTGCCGGATTTGGAGCAGGTCTAATTTATACTTTGGTAAATTATTATCAGTTTAATATTGCTTTTGAAAAATTAATTGAATTAGGCTCAACAAAAGCTGAAATTATAGAATTAATGAATCCTGGTTTAGTTTATAAGAATGAATATTTACAAACTGTTAATTCATTATACTCAACACCAGCGGTTGGTGCTTCAGGAGCAATTTATGGAGTTCTAGTCGCTTTTGGAATTTTCTTTAAAGATGCAAAAATGGCATTGATATTTTTACCAATTCCAATTGCAGCAAAATACTTTATTCCTATTATGATTTTAGGTGATTTATTCTTCGGAATGACTAAATATTCTATCGGTAATGTTGCACATTTTGCACATATTGGTGGCGCTCTAATCGGTTTTATTATTGCCTGGTATTGGAAAAAAAATCAGTTTAAAACGAATTAATGAGTTTTATAAACGAAATAAAATCACGTTACAAAGGCGGTAATATTGTAGAAAAATTAATCTATATAAATATTGCTGTTTTTATTTTAACAATAGTAGCTAGTCTCTTTAAAAGTTCAATAGAAATTAATTGGCTTGTAGAATGGTTTTCTTTAGATGATAATTTTAATTCGCTTTTAACCAAACCTTGGACAATTATAACCTACGGTTTTTTACATGATGGATTTGTCCACATGCTTTTAAACCTTATTACACTTTACTTTATTGGTAATTTATTTATTGAATATTTTACACAAAAACAGTTACTTACTTTCTACATTTTAGGAACAGTTTTTGGCGGGTTACTGTATTTAATAAGTCATAATTATTTTCCTTTATTTGAAGAAAGCTCAACTTTATTAGTTGGTGCTTCTGCAGGAATATCTGCAATATTTATAGGTATTACAACCTATATACCAAATTATCAATTACAAATAAAACTAATTGGCTATGTGAAATTATGGCATTTGGCAGCAATTTGGGTAGGTTTAGATATTTTAGGTTTATCTGGGGGAAATGCTGGTGGGCATTTTGCACATTTAGGTGGTGCTCTTTTTGGCTTCTTATATGTAAACCAAGCAAGTAATAAAGAAATTAGTCTTTTTGATAAAATTACCTCTTTATTTAAAGTGAAAAAGAAACCTTTAAAAACGGTTTACAAATCACCTAAAAAAACAGTTAAAAAAGAAACAAATACTTCTTTAAATCAAAAACAAATAGACTCTATTTTAGACAAAATTGGTAAGTCTGGTTATGATACTTTAACTAAAGAAGAAAAAGAATTTTTATTTAAACAAGGAAAAAGATAATATGAAAAATTTATCTTTTGTTGACAAAATTCTCTATTTGGTAAATTCACTTTTAGCAACTTTATTGTTATTTTCTTATTTACTTCCTTATGTTTCTCCAAACACCATTCCCGTTCTTGCAGTTTTAAGTCTTTTTGTACCTGTGCTTTTATTTATAAACCTTGGTTTTGTTATTTATTGGCTTATTAAACTAAAAAGACGACTTACTTTATCTTTAACTGTATTAATCATTGGCTGGTTTATAATCACTCCTTTTTATAAAATATCTAGCAATAGTTCTTCTTTAAATAACGATTTAAAAATAATGAGTTATAACGTAAAAACGTTTGATTTATTTACAAAAAAACAAGAAAATGCCAGTTTTGAAAATGGTTTCGAGTTTATTTCTGATAAAAACCCTGATATACTTGCTGTACAAGAATATTATAAATCTTCAAAAATAAATTTAAATTTCCCTTACAAATATGTAAAATTAAAGTCCCGAAACAATAAATTTGGAATGGCTATTTATTCTAAATTTAAGATTATAAATTCGGGTTCATTAGATTTTAAAAACACTGCTAACAATATTATTTTTACTGACATTATTAAGGAAAAAGATACCATTAGAATTTATAACATACATTTAGAATCTTTACGAATAAAACCAAATGAAGAAAATTTTGGTCAAAAAAATTCTGAAAAATTAATTAAAAGAATGTCTGGTACTTTTAAAAAACAAGCAGCACAATTAGAATTATTTTTAGCGCACGAAAAACAATGGAAAGGCAAAAAAATAGTTTGTGGAGATTTTAATAACACTGCATATTCTTGGATATATAATCAGGTTTCTAAAAATAAAAAAGATACATTTTTAGAAGCAGGTAAAGGTTTTGGTAAAACGTATAACTATTGGTTTCCAATGAGGATTGATTTTATACTAACAGATGATGAAGCAATAATTAATCAATTCAATTCCTTTTCAGTTGGTTATTCAGATCACTATCCTGTGATGTCTAAAGTAAATTGGTAGGTTTTTTATTTTTTAAATCCATATTCTCTTTCAACTTTAGAAATTCTCAATTGATATTTTTTATACCACTTTTCTCTTCCTAAGTTTCTAACTTCTGTGTGTTCAATATTATTTTTCCAAAGAAGAATATCCTCTAATGTTTGCCAATAAGAAACCGTTATACCTATTTTTCCTCTTGCAGATTCTATTCCTAAATAACCTTTTTGCTCTTTTGCTAATTCCTCCATACGTTCAGCTGTTTCTAAATAACCAGTAATGTCATCGGTTAAAATGGTTGAAAAAATTACAGCATAATAAGGTGTTTTTAAAGTTTCTACTATCATAAAAATAATTCGTATTTGGTTTCTGGCAGTTTTATATCATCACTAATAAAATGTTTTATTTTCTTAAAATTAAAACGTTCTAAAATTTTTGATGAAGCAATATTTTCATCAACAACATAACCTACTAATTTTTGTATTCCTATTTGTTTGCAATACTTTAGTAATTCTTTACATAATTCAGTAGCATAACCTTTTCCCCAGAATTCTTCTAGAAAACGATACCCAATTTCATCATCAAATCCATCTTTAACTAAAGCTAAAGTTCCAACAAATTTATGGTCAGATTTTCTTTCAATTGCGTAAATCCAAAAATCATTTTTTGATTTTGAATATTTTACAATTAAAGCTATTAATTCTATTTGATTTTCTTTTAAACTCTTAACATTGCCTGTTGCATATTTTAAAACCTTTGGATTACTTTCTAATGCATGAAATGCATCTAAATCTTCTAAAATTAGTTTTCTAATAAGTAATCTTTCGGTTTCAAAAATCATGATTAATGTCGTACTTTTGCAAATGCTAAACTGTTATAAACAGCTTTTGTAAATATACTATATGAACTTCAAAAATGGAACAACTAATTTAAAGTTTGTTCTTTTAGCTGTACAAACGTAATTAAATGAACGCAGAAAAAAAAGTTGCTTTTTATACTTTAGGATGTAAATTAAACTTCTCTGAAACATCTACAATTGCTAGAAATTTTGTGAATGAGGGTTTTGAACGTGTAGATTTTGAACAAGAAGCAGATGTATATGTAATTAATACATGTTCAGTTACAGACAATGCAGATAAACGTTTTAAATCGATTGTAAAAAATGCGTTAAAGAAAAATGATGAAGCTTTTTTAATTGCAATTGGTTGTTATGCACAGTTAAAACCAGAAGAATTAGCTGCAATAGACGGCGTAGATTTGGTTTTAGGAGCTACAGAAAAATTTAATGTAACCTCTTATATTAACGATTTAGCCAAAAATAATGTTGGTGAAGTTCATTCTTGTGAAATTTCTGAAGCCGATTTTTATGTAGGTTCCTACTCTATTGGAGACAGAACTCGTGCTTTCTTAAAAGTACAAGATGGTTGCGATTATAAATGTACATATTGTACAATTCCGCTTGCGAGAGGGATTTCTAGGTCTGATACTTTAGAAAATGTACTTCAAAATGCCAAAGAAATATCATCAAAAGGAATTAAAGAAATTGTTTTAACCGGCGTTAATATTGGTGATTATGGAAAAGGTGAGTTTGGAAATAAAAAACACGAACATACTTTTTTAGAATTGGTAAAAGGATTAGATAAAGTTGATGGAATTCATCGTTTACGAATTTCATCTATTGAACCTAACTTGTTAAAAGATGAAACTATAGACTTTGTCTCAAAATCTGGTTCTTTTGTACCTCATTTTCATATACCGTTGCAATCTGGTAGCGATGAATTATTAAAAAAAATGAAACGTAGATATTTAACAAGTATCTATACAAATAGGGTTACTAGAATAAAAAAAGTAATGCCTAATGCTTGTATTGGCGTAGATGTAATTGTTGGTTTCCCAGGAGAAACTGATGAATTATTTCTAGAAACTTACAATTACTTAAACGAAATGGATATTTCGTATTTACATGTGTTTACGTATTCTGAAAGACCAAATACAGAAGCTGTAAATATGGACGGTGTTATTCCTAAAAAAGTAAGAGCAAAACGCAGTAAAATGTTACGCGGTTTGTCAGCAAAAAAAAGACGTTCTTTTTATGAAAGTCAATTAGGAAATACCTTAACTGTATTATTTGAAAACGAAAACAAAGGAGGTTATATTAACGGTTTTACAGAAAATTATGTAAAAGTTAAATCCCCTTGGAATCCTGAATTGGTAAACACTTTTCACACAATAACTTTAACAGAAATTGATGAAGATGGTTTAGTCCGTTTTAATTTTGAGAAGAATTTTGCCACTTTAAATAAATAAAAACTATGAAATATTCTATAATATTAATATTCGTTTTTGCTTTTGGTTGTAACACAACTAACAAAAAAAAAGAAATAAAAGTGGAAGAAAAATCAGAAATAAAAAAAGAGAAAGAAGTTATTGAAAAAGTAAAAGAAGTTGAAATTATTAAAACTCAAGAAAATCTTTTAATAGTTTTAAAAGACCCAAAAGAAGTTCTAAATGCAAAAGCGTTAATAGAAAACAGTAGCTTGGTTTGGGAGAATTTAATTATTGATGAAAAAAACTTAAAAGTTGCATCTATAAAAGTACCAATAGAAAAAAAAGACTTTTGGATTGAGAGATTAAAAACGGCAAATGTATTTTCTACCGTAGAAATAAATACAGAAACTGTTCTTGAGAACATAAAATACATTGCAGAAAACACTTTTGTAAAAATTAGAAAAACACATTGTTCTGGTGATTGCCCTGTTTTTGATGTTATTTTCTTTAATGATGGAAAAGTTATTTTCAACGGAATTGAAAACGTGCCTTTAAAAGGAATTAATGAATTTACATTAACAGAAAAACAACTTAAAAAAGTTAAAAATATTTTCTCTAAAACTTCTTTTGGCACTTATTTTGATACTAGAACTGACAAGTCTATTGCAGATTTTCCAAGTACATTTATTACACATAAAAACAAGGAGATAGAAATAAAACTTTGGAAAAATGTACCTAATGAATTAGTAATGGCTTATGAATGTTTAGATGAAATTTTATTAGAAAAAAAATTAATTGAATAATGACAAAGATCCCTATATATTTTGTGCCGGGTTTAGCTGCCGGGCCAGAAATTTTTGAACACCTAGAACTATCACCAGATAAATATGAATTCCATTATTTAAAATGGATAAAACCATTAGCTTTAGAAGAATCTATTTCTAATTATGCCATGAGAATGTGTGATGAAATTAAAGAAGTAAACCCTGTAATTGTTGGTGTTTCTTTTGGTGGAATTATGGCACAAGAAATAAGTAAATTTATTAAAACTAGAAAAGTTATTATTATTTCTAGTGTTAAAACAAGTAATGAATTGCCAAAAAGGTATAAAATGGCAAAATTTACCAAAGCTTACAAATTATTTCCTACTACTGTCGTTTCTAATTTTGAAGACTATGCAAAATATTTTTTAGGTAAGTCATTAAAAAAAAGAGCAAAAATTTACAATAAGTATTTATCTGTAAGGGGTAAAACATACTTAAATTGGTCTATTAGTAGCGTATTGAACTGGGTACAAGATAAACCTCAAGATAACTTAGTACATATTCATGGTACTAAAGATCATGTTTTTCCAATAAAACATATTAAAGATGCTATAGAAATTAAAGGAGGAACTCATGTAATGATTCTTACCAAGGCTAAAAAAATATCTCAAATTATTGATGAAAGTTTAACTTGTTAAAAACTAATCAATTTCTTATTTTTAAAGAATAAAATTGAAATTCTATGAAAAACTCATTACGTATTTTATCACTTTTAAGTATTACAGTAATTACTGTAACGTTTATTAACGCAATTGATAAATCTGAATCGGATCCTAAACCGAGTACGCACAAAACCTATAAAATAAAAGCAGTAAAATTACCTGCAAACTTAAATTTAGCAGGAGAACGAGTACCTATTGAGATGCCTGATATTAGAGAAAGAATGGATAGAGAATTGCTAGTTAATACTTATTGGCAATCAAATGGTTTACTGCTTATTAAAAGAGCAAACAAATACTTTCCTATTCTAGAGCCTTTATTAAAAAAATATGGATTACCAGATGATTTTAAATTTTTAGCGCTAGCCGAAAGTGCTTTTATAGATGAAACTTCTTCTGCTGGAGCTGCAGGAATGTGGCATTTTATGACTTCTACAGGTAAAGAATATGGTTTAGAAATTAATAAAAATGTTGACGAGCGTTATAATATTGAAAAATCTACAATGGTTGCTGCGGAATATTTAAAGAAATCTAGAGAACGTTTAGGTTCTTGGACTTTGGCTGCTGCTGCATATAACGCAGGTAATTACGGTGTATCTAAACGCCTAAAAACACAACAAGTCGATAGTTATTATGATGCTATATTACCAAACGAAACAGAAAGATATGTATTTAGAATTATTGCTTTAAAAGAAGTAATATCAAATCCCAAAAAGTACGGTTTTGTTTTTGATGAAACGGATTTATATACTTTGCCAAAAACAAAGACTATTAAAGTAGACACGGCTATTACTAATATTGCGGTATTTGCTAAAAAGTATGGTATTACCTACAAAGAACTTAAAATACACAATGCTTGGCTAAGAGAAAATAAATTAAATAACAAAAGCAGAAAAGTATACGAAATTAAAATTCCTGTTCAGTAATTATATTTTTTATTCGCCCTACTAGTCCAGATTCTAATTGAACCTTTATTCCATAAGGATGATTTGTTGATTTTGTAAGTATTTTTGCAACAATTCCTTCTGTTAATTCTCCTGTTCTTTGATGTGGTTTTTGTATAATTTCTACAAACAAACCAATTTGAACATTCTTCTGTTGTCTTCCGTCAATCATAATTAAAAATCTAAATAACAAACATAAAAAAAGCCTATCATTAATGATAGGCTTTTTGATAAAAAATTAACTAGTAATATATATATAATTATATAACTCTTACGTTTACTGCGTTTAATCCTTTTCTTCCATCTTGTAAGTCAAATTCAACTTCATCGTTTTCACGAATTTCGTCAACTAATCCTGACACATGTACAAAATGTTCTTTGTTGTTTCCTTCTTCAGTAATAAATCCAAATCCTTTAGATTCGTTGAAAAATTTTACGGTACCTTTATTCATAATATAATAATTAATGCGTTATCTACTTAATTGCCTGATAACATTCTATTGAATTGCAAATATAGTGCCATTTTTTTAAATATCTAAAAAAACATTGTTTTTATTCAAAAAAAAACACTTAAAAACTGTTTACCAATGCTTTAACTTCATAAAACTCTTCAATTATTTCATTTAAAATCTCTTTTGCAGGTTTTATTTCATGAATTAACCCTGCAATTTGACCAATTTCCAACTCACCATTGTCTAAATCTCCTTCAAACATTCCTTTTTTTGCTCTCGCTCTTCCTAATAATTCTTTAATATCTTCTATTGAAGGATTTTTTAAATACAACTCTTGTACTTCATTAAAGAATTTATTTTTCACCAATCTTACAGGTGCTAATTCTTTTAAAGTTAATTGAGTATCACCATCTTTTACATCAATAATTGTCTTTTTAAAATTTTTATGAGCAGAAGATTCTTCTGTAGCTGCAAATCTACTTCCAATTTGTACACCATTTGCTCCCAAAACCATAGCCGCTAACATTCCTCTACCAGAACCAATACCTCCAGCTGCAATTACAGGTATTTTAACTTGTTCTTTTACCATTGGTATTAGAGTAAAAGTTGTGGTTTCCTCTCTTCCATTATGTCCGCCAGCCTCAAAACCCTCACAAACAACTGCGTCTACTCCTGCAGCTTCCGCTTTTAAAGCAAACTTTACAGAACTAACTACATGAACAACTGTTATTCCTTTTTCTTTTAAAAAGGAAGTCCAAGTTTTAGGGTTTCCAGCGGAAGTAAAAACAATCTTTACTTCTTCTTCTATAATAATATCCATTATTTTTTGAATATCTGGATATAGCATTGGCACGTTTACGCCAAACGGTTTATCTGTTGCTTTTTTACATTTCTGAATATGTTCTCTTAAAACATTTGGATACATAGAACCTGCACCTATTAAGCCTAAACCACCAGCATTAGAAACTGCGGATGCCAATTTATAACCCGAAACCCAAATCATTCCTCCTTGAATTATTGGGTATTGTATTTTGAAAAGAGACGTTATTTTATTTTTCATTAATTTTTAATCAACTTTAAAGTTTTATTTTGATTTCCATTATGGATTTTTAAAAGGTAAATTCCACTTTCTAAAATAGAAATATTAATATTTTTTGATTTCATTTTTGATTCTTCAAAAACTTTCTTCCCTAGAATATTAAATATTTGAATACTATAATTCTCAAGGTTATTATTGTTTAAATCCAAAGTAAATGAATCATTGACTGGATTAGGGTGAATTAACAAATTTGAAAGAAAAGCTTTTTGAACAGAAGCTGTGCTTTCAATATAACTATTTAATGCAACTTCAAAATTTGGAATTCCATAACCATGTTGATCTAAAGGATTACTGAATTTATCCGCAGATTCATATACAGAGTTCTTTAAAAGTAAATTACGGTTTTGTATGATTTCTGATGTTTTATTTTCATTTAAACAAGCAATTAAACCTGCCATAATTGGTCCAGAAAATGATGTTCCGCTTGAAGTTGTAATTACTTCGCCTGTAGCATGCTGAATAATAGCTGGATTTTTACCTTGTGCCAAAACTTCTGGTTTTATTCTTCCGTCTGAACTTGGTCCAAAAGAACTAAAATCTGCAATAGCACCAGCAGCATCTACTGCACCAACTGTAATTACAGATGAAGCATCTCCTGGTGCAGAAATATATTTCCAAGATTTATTTCCATCATTCCCTGCAGAAACAACTAATAACATTCCTCTTGTAGTACCAATTTCTGCTCCTCTAGAAATAAAGGTTGTTTTTCCATTCATATCTGCATATGAATAATTGTATTTATCTTCATCAAAAGTAGTATATCCTAAAGATGTATTTATAACGTCTACACCTAAACTATCTGCTCTTTCTGCAGCCTCTACCCATAAACTTTCTTCTAATGGAACTTCTCTAGAGCTATCTTCAGAAATAAAAAGGTAAAAAGAAGCATCTGGAGCTGAACCCACAAATTCATTTTCTAAATAACCACCAATTGTAGATAAAACATTAGTACCATGATTATTGCCTGTATAGAAATTATCATTTCTATTTACAAAATCATAACCTCCTAAAATTTGATTATTATCTCTTAATCTTTTAAATGCTTCTAAAGTATTTACATTTGGAAAACCTGCGTCTATCACTGCAATTTGCTGTCCTGTTCCTGTTAAATTTTGTTCATGTAAAAAGTCACCTTTTAACATTTTAATTTGATTTTCTGCGTCTCCGTATGTAAAGGTTGTTTCTGTTTCGTTAAGCTTTTGATGATGATTTGAAACCATACTGTTTAACTTTTTTTTGCCACTTTTACTCAAAGATTTATTTGCAAACTCAATATGGTCTATAAAGGTAAAACTAGTTAGTAAATTATTAATTTGACTTTCTGTTCCTTGAACATGAACTGCGTTTAACCATTTAGATTTTGCAAAAACAATTATATTCCCTTCTCCTTTTAATTGATTAAAGTAACTCTCATCTACAGGAACGTCTAAAACATCTAAAGCAATATTTTGAGCGTTTCTTCTATCTAATGCTCTTTGAGAAAGCATTGTTAGAGGGTTTTCTAAAAAAGTAGTTCTATTTGGCTTATCTATAAGAAACAACCACGCATCTTCTTGTTGAGAAAAAAGTGATGTGCAAATAAGAAACGAAAAAAGGAATAGTATTTTTTTCATAGATATACTTTTAAAGTATAAAAATATGAATTTAAAATACCTAAAAAAAGTTTTTTAAGAAATTACACCAGAACCTAATAGTTCTTCATTTAGATACCATGCCACGAACTGACCTTCTTGTATAGCAGATTGTTTATTATCAAACTCAACAAATAAACCATTTTCAACTTTATGTAAAGTCGCTTTTTCTAATGTTTGTCTGTATCTAATTCTAGACTCAACTTGCATTGTTTCTCCAACTTTTAAAGTTAAATCTTCCCGAATCCAATGAATTTCTTCATTAGAAACAAACAATACATTTCTATATAATCCGGTATGATTTTTTCCTTCACCAGTATAAATTACGTTTTCTACAACATCAGTTTCAATGACATATAAAGCTTCCTTTGTTCCACCAACATTTAAACCTTTTCGCTGTCCTTTTGTAAAATAATGTGCACCTTGATGTTTACCTACAATCTTTCCATCTTCTTGATTATATGAGAATTTTGTTGCAAAATATTTTAGTTCATCTTCTTTATTTTCAAATTTTGGAGCTGGTTCTATATACTGATTAAAATCAGTAGGAATTGTTACTATATTTCCAGCTTTAGGTTGTAATTTTTGTTGTAAAAATTCTGGTAATCTCACTTTACCAATAAAACATAAACCTTGAGAGTCTTTCTTTTCAGCAGTTATTAAATCGGCTTCTTTTGCTATTTTTCTAACTTCTGGTTTTGTTAATTCGCCAATAGGAAATAATGCTTTTACTAATTGTTCTTGAGATAATTGACATAAAAAATAAGATTGATCTTTATTACCATCTTTACCTGCTAATAATTTATAAACCGGTTTTCCATCAATAATTTCTTCTCCTTTTCTACAATAATGACCAGTTGCTACATAATCTGCACCTAACTTTAAAGCAATGTTCATAAAAACATCAAACTTTATTTCCCGGTTACAAAGTACATCTGGGTTTGGCGTTCTTCCTTTAGAATACTCATCGAACATATAGTCTACAATACGTTCTTTGTATTGTTCACTTAAATCTACAACTTGAAAAGGAATCCCTAATTTTTCTGCAACAATCATTGCGTCATTAGAATCTTCTAACCACGGGCATTCATTAGAAATAGTTACAGAATCATCGTGCCAATTTTTCATAAAAAGCCCAATAACTTCGTAACCTTGTTCTTTTAATAAATGTGCAGTAACACTAGAATCTACACCACCAGAAAGACCAACAACTACTCGTTTCATATTCTATTTTTGAGGATGCAAAGATACTAATTAGAAATGGTTATACTAATTGAAAGAATTGATGTAATGATTGTTTAGATTTATTGGATGTTAGTAGTTAGTGGTTAGTGGTTAGTGGTTAGTGGTTAGTGGTTAGTGGTTAGTGGTTAGTGGTTAGTGGTTAGTGGTTAGTGGTTAGTGGAAATATAACCTTTAAAAATTCTCGATACAATTTTCTCATAAATTCTAAAATTAATCGAACTGACAGACTTTTTTAATCAAACTTTGATACTCTGTAACTTAGAGACTTAGAAACTTTGAGACTTTGAGACTTTGAGACTTTGAGACTTTGCTACTTTGAGGCTTTTAGGCTTTTAGGCTTTGATACTCTGTAACTTATAAGCTTTGCTACTTTAAGGCTTTGAGGCTTTGAGGCTAATTACCTTTCTTACGAGTGTAAGTAGATTTTTTCTTCTTTTTATCGATGTTAGAAGCAATTTCTCCATCCATATAAAACTCCCATTTACCTATTCTTTTACCGTTTTTATAATTACCTGTTTCTTTTAAATTCCCATTCAATTCAAAATATTTTGCCAATCCATTTTGGATTCCATTAGCATATGTAACCTCTTCAATTAACGTTCCATTACTAGCATATTTACTACAAACTCCATCTAACAACCCGTTTTTATAAATCGAAAATTCTGTTACTTGTCCATCTGGATAATAAATTAACTGTTCTTCGTGTAATAAACCTTCTTTATAATTTTCTTCAGACATTAAAGTTCCATCTGGGTAAAAATACTTCCAATTCCCAGTTCTTTTTCTTCCATTTAAAACCCCCTCTGTTTGAATTTTACCTTTTAAAGTAAAAAACTGTACAAACAAAGAATCTGAATCTTCAAAAAAAGTTCTAATTGCTATTGGAAATTTAGATTCAGTAATGTCATAAAACTTAAAGACACCAACTTCTTTACCGTTTTTAAATTTTCCAATATATTTAATTCTTTTATTCGGATAATACTTTTTCCAAACACCAGTTCTTTTTTTATTTTTATCAAATTGATTTAGTTTTTGTGCATTTGAAGTTTCACTTGTAAAAAAACAAGCGAAAAATGCCAAAATAAAAACCAGTCTTTTTATATTTATCATTTAAATAGAATTTTAAAACAAAGATACATTAATAGTGCCAAAAACAAATCTTCTCTTCATAACAGAACAACTCAACAACATGGAGAATCCTAAAAGGGAAAACCGACAAAGAGTTGCAAATATTGTGTTAGAAAATCAAAACTTATTTAAAGAATTGATTTCTATCACTTTCGATATTAACAATAAGGTATCTATTAAAGCTGCTTGGATTTTAGAATGGATCTGCACGCATCATCACTTAAATTGGATTATTCCACATTTAGACGAGTTTTCTGAAAAAATATCTACATTAAAATTTGATAGCTCCATTAGACCTTGTGCTAAAATTTGCGAACATTTAGCAAATGCATATTATTCTAAAAGTGAGAATAACATCAAAAAAAATCTTACTATAAAACAAATAGACACTATAATAGAAACAGGTTTCGATTGGCTAATTACACCGCAAAAAATTGCAGTAAGAGCGTATACTATGAATACTTTGTATTTCTTTGGATTAGAACGAGATTGGATTCATCCAGAATTAAAACACTTGATAAGTTCTAAAATTATTCATGAAAGTAAAGGCTGTAAAGCACGTGGGAGATTCATTTTAGAATTGATCGAAAAACATCAAAAATCCGCTTTATAAATCTGTTGAATTGCTTATTTTTGTAATTAACAACAGAACTAAAAAATGAACTTATCTCAATTGAATGCTATCTCACCAATAGATGGACGTTATAGAAGTAAAATATCAAAATTAGCAGATTATTTTTCTGAAGAAGCTTTAATAAAATACAGAGTTCGAGTAGAAATCGAATATTTTATTGCTTTGTGTGAAATTCCTTTACCACAATTGGTAGGTTTTGATACTGATTTGTTTGATGAATTACGAAAAATTTATATAGATTTTACGACTGAAGATGCACAGAAAATAAAAGATATTGAGAAAGTTACGAATCATGATGTAAAAGCAGTTGAATATTTTATTAAAGAAAAGTTTGACGCTTTAGGTTTACAAGCACACAAAGAGTTTATTCATTTCGGATTGACTTCACAAGACATAAATAACACTGCTGTTCCCTTATCTATTAAAGAAGCAATGAATGAAGTTTATGTACCACAATATTTTGAGCTTTTAGAAAGACTACAAGAATTAGTTATTGAATGGAAAGATATTTCTATGTTGGCAAGAACACATGGTCAGCCTGCATCTCCTACTCGTTTAGGAAAAGAAATTGAAGTTTTTGTGGTTCGTTTAAAAGAACAATTCAATTTATTAAATGACATACCAAGTGCTGCAAAATTTGGTGGAGCAACTGGTAACTTTAATGCTCATAAAGTTGCATACCCAACAATAGATTGGAAAGAATTTGGAAGTACATTTGTACAAGAAAAGCTAGGTTTACAACATTCTTTTCCAACAACACAAATAGAACACTACGATCATATGGCCGCTTTGTTTGATACGCTAAAACGTATTAATACAATCGTTTTAGATTTAGACAGAGATTTCTGGACGTATGTTTCTATGGATTATTTTAAACAAAAAATTAAAGCTGGTGAGGTTGGCTCATCTGCAATGCCACACAAAGTAAATCCTATTGATTTTGAAAATTCTGAAGGAAATTTAGGATTGGCAAATGCAATTTTCGAACATCTCTCGGCTAAATTACCTGTTTCTCGTTTACAAAGAGATTTAACAGATAGTACTGTTTTACGTAACGTTGGCGTTCCTTTCGGGCATACAATTATTGCTTTTACATCTACTTTAAAAGGATTAAATAAATTATTGTTGAACAAACAAAAATTTGAAGACGATTTAGAAAATAATTGGGCTGTAGTTGCAGAAGCAATTCAGACAATTTTAAGACGTGAAGCGTATCCAAATCCTTATGAAGCCTTAAAAGGATTAACAAGAACGAATGCCAAAATCAATCAAAAATCAATTGCAGATTTTATTGATACTTTAGAAGTTTCTTCAGAAATTAAAGAAGAATTAAAAGCAATTACACCTGCTAATTATACAGGAATATAAATTTTTAAGAAAATAAATTATGAGCGTAAAGAATATAGAAGTTTCTATTTTAAGTTTAAATAAAGGAAGATTTGTATTCTTTACTCTTTTAACGTTACTGTTTTTTCTTTTTTCCTGTAAATCAGAAATTATAGACAATTCAGATCGTTTTAAAAAAGGGGTTTTTGAAATTCCTGCTGGTGATGGTTATAGCAAAACTATAATTACCAGAAAAGACAGTATTCAAATTGAAGAGTATGAAAAAATTATAAGTATTTCTACTGATAGTTCTTCTGGTGTAAAGAAAGTTAAACATATTGATACATTATATATCAAATGGAAAAATAATTTCTTTTACTCACTTAAAATGAAATCACCAAAAAAAGAATTAGATAAAGACCCTATTTACGTTCAAATTGTAAAAGTTACGGACAGTTCTTATAGTTTTAAAGCTAAAATTGGTTTTAGTAAATTTGCTACAGATGGTACTATCTATAAAACAAAATAATTATTAATTCTTTAAAAAAACATATAAGCTTATTTCTTCTTTTTTTGTTGCTAATACCAACATCAATAAAGGTTCTGCACGAATTTGAAAATCACGAACATACTGTTTGTACATCTATCGGGGAGCAGCATACTCATAAACAGGAGTTAGATTGTGATGAGTTTCACAAACAATTAACTACTTTTACTATGGATTTTACATCTAATTATGATGTAATTCCAAAATATTATTATTCTACTATTTTTATTGATAGACCTCAAGTTGTTATAGAGGTTTATCAAACCAAAAAACTTTCTAGAGGACCACCTTATTTTATTGTTTAGAACCTATATCATTATAAAGAGTTATGACGAAGCAGTCTGGCTAAACTAAAAAGAAGATTGCTTCATTATTATTCGCAATGATGACTTTTAAAAATAATCAATAAAATACAATTAATGAAATCATTTATAAAACTGCTATTAATAATAGCTAGCTTTTCTGTGAATGCACAAAATAGCATTTCAGGTAAAATTACAGACACAAAAAATACTCCTTTAGTTGGTGTAGAAATCCACGCTACGGAAATTCATAAAGGAACTACTTCTAAAGAAAACGGAGCATATGAATTAAAAAATATACCAAGCAGTAAAATAAAATTAACTTTCTCCTATCTAGGATTTAAAACATTTTCAAAAATTATTGAAATAGAATCTAATACCACTTTCAATATTCAATTAAGAGAATCTCCATTTGAAATGGATGAAATTATTATATCTACACAATTCAATAAATTACAATCAGAAAACGTAATGAAAGTTGAAAGGTTATCTGCAAAATCCATTCAAAAGACTGGTGCAACCACTCTATCTGAAGGAATTACAAATATTGCAGGTGTTTCTCAAATATCTACAGGAAGTTCTATTGGTAAACCTGTAATTAGAGGTTTAAGTGGCAATAGAGTTTTGGTGTATACGCAAGGTATTCGTTTAGAAAACCAGCAGTTTGGAGGCGAACATGGTTTGGGGATAAATGATGCCGGAATTAGCAGTATAGAAGTTATAAAAGGTCCCGCTTCTCTACTCTATGGTTCTGATGCTTTGGGTGGAGTTTTGTATTTGAATCCTGAAAAATTTGCATCAGAAAATAGTAATGAATTTAATTTGAATCAACGTTTTTTTGGCAACACATTAGGAACAAATACTTCTATTGGAGGTAAAATATCAAAAGAAAACTGGAAGTTTTTAGTAAGAGGAACGTATGCAAAACATTCAG
The DNA here is from genome assembly GCF_036480315.1 of Polaribacter sp. Lineage (GTDB taxonomy): Bacteria > Bacteroidota > Bacteroidia > Flavobacteriales > Flavobacteriaceae > Polaribacter. The sequence continues at coordinate 9,820 of NZ_JAZGGG010000036.1, read as the reverse complement.
ATTATAAAACCCCTACTAAAGAAAGAGTTACAAATACTCGTTTTAATGAAAAGGATTTTAAAACAGGAATTGCGTATTCTAAAAACAACTTTACATCAGAATTACGTTATAATTACAACAATTCTCAATTAGGTTTAACCGAAGGGATTGCAGCACAGTCAACAAGTACTACTCTTATAGAACCTTATCAATTAATTGATAATCATATTTTAAGTTCTCATAACCATTTCTTTTTTGGCAACTCTAAATTAGACATCGATTTAGGATATACATTTAATGACAGACAAGAATTTGAAGAACATGAAGATGAAGCAGAACATTCTAAAAATGAAGAAGTTGCATTAAGGATGAAACTTAAAACAGCTAGTTACAATGTAAAGTATCACTTTCCAAAACTAGGAAATGTTGAAATTCTTTCTGGTGTGCAAGGCTTACATCAAACAAATACAAACTTTGGTGAAGAGTTATTAATTCCGAATGCAAAAGTAAATGACTTCGGGTTTTTTACAACTTCAAATTTTACCTGGAAAAGAAATACTTTACAAGCAGGAATTCGTTTTGACAATAGAAATATCAAAACTGAAAGGCATGAAATTTCTCATGATGGAGAAATTCATGTTTTTAATGCTATTGATAAATTTTATAACAGTTTTACAACTTCATTAGGTTTTAAAACTGCTATTTCAGATAATTTTACCACAAGAATTAATCTTGCTTCTGGCTTTAGAGCACCAAATTTAGCAGAATTAACTTCTAACGGAGTGCATCATGGAACCAACAGATTCGAAAAAGGAAACAATGATTTACAAAATGAAAAAAACACCCAAGTAGATCTTTCTTTGGAATATAAAACCGAGCATTTAGAATTTTTTGCTAACGGATTTTACAATCATTTAAATGATTATATTTTCTTATCACCAACAGGAAAAGTAGAAGACGGAGCACCTGTTTTTACATATATTCAAGAAAATGCAAATTTACATGGTGGTGAATTTGGTTTTCATTTACATCCACATCCGTTAGATTGGTTGCATTTAGAAAGTACTTTTGAAACCGTAATTGGAAAACAACAAAACGGAAATTACTTACCTTTAATACCATCTAATACTTGGAAAAACACATTTAGAACAGAATTTAATATTGCAGATTGGCTACAACAAGGATATTCCTCTTTGTCATTACAAAGTACTTTTTCTCAAAATAATATAAGCTCTTTTGAAACAGAAACCAATGGTTACAATCTAATTAATTTAGGTTTTGGCGGAGATATTTTATTTAAAAAAATGAAATTTTCTACCTCCGTTTCTATCAATAATTTATTGAATAAAAAATACATTAACCATTTATCTCGTTTAAAACCAGATGGAATTCTAAATCAAGGTAGAAATATAGTTTTGGGTGTAAATTTTAAAATATAAAGAAGTAAAGAGAATAGAAAAGTGCTGTTTAACAGCACTTTTTTTTATTGCACATATTTTGTTTTCTTTAATGTACTTAAAACAATAAAAGAAGCTAAAAAGAAAATAGCTAAACACAATACACTCCATTGCATAGAATCAGTAATTGCATATAATAAACCATATACTGCTGTTCCTAATACAATAGCTATTTTTTCTGTAACATCATAAAAACTAAAATACGTTGCATGATCTTCAGTTTCTGGTAATAATTTAGAATAAGTAGATCTTGTTAAAGATTGAATTGCGCCTTGTACAAAACCTAATAAAACACCTAATCCGTAGAAATAGTATTCGACATTTTCTTGATTTTTATCTAGCATAAAAGCAGCAAAACAAACTACCATCCATGTTACAATTGTCACTTTTAAGGCTTTTATATTTCCCCACTTTTCAGACAGTCTAGAAAAAACAAAAGCACCAACTATAGCTACAATTTGTACTAACAATATGGTAACAATTAAATTCATTGCTGGCAAACCTAGTTCACTAGAACCAAAAATTGCTGCCATTAAAATAATGGTTTGTACACCAATACTTAACAAGAAAAACGATATTAAAAATTTCTTTAAAGTAGGATAATTCATTATTTCTTTAGAGACTATTTTAAGTTCTCTAAAACCTTTCCAGATATAATCGTTATCTGGTTGTTTGTTATAAATATCATTTGGTAAACGCTTAAAAGTAATTTGCGCAAAACCAATCCACCAAAGACCTACTAAAACAAAAGAAATTCTTGATGCCATTGAAGAAGCTGTACTTTCTGCTGCTGCTATTGCTTCTGCAATTTCTAATTCTGTACCGTTTGTTCTTATAGCTTCATCTATACTAACATCAAAACCAAATACTCCTGGATACATAATCATTGCAAGATTGGCTATTAATAAAATAATAGAACCTACATAACCATGAATAAAACCTTTTGCACTTGCCCTATCTTGTTGTTCTGGATGTGCTACTTCTGGCAAATATGCATTGTAAAAGACCAAACTTGCCCAAAAACCGATACTTGCCAAAACGGTAAAAACAATACCAATCCAAACTGTATCTATTCCTTCAAAAAAGTATAAACTCATTACAGACAATCCTCCTAACCAACAGAAGAACTTCATAAATTTTTTCTTACTTCCTGTATAATCTGCTATTCCTGATAAAATCGGAGAAATAAAAGCGACTACTAAAAATGAAAATGATAAAGCATAACTGTATAGACTATCTGGATGATCCCATTCCATACCAAGAAAAGAAACCACTTTTCCTTTTGTTACTGCACTATAATATAATGGAAAAACAGCGGTACTAATTACTAAAGAATAGACAGAGTTTGCCCAATCATAAAAAGCCCAACCATTTATTAATTTTTTATCGCCAATTTTTAACATAGTTTCTATTTAATAAAAAAGCCGTTCAATAATAATTGAACGGCTCACAATATAGTAAAACTATTTGTTTATTTTTTTGTTTGAGAATTTCCTTGTGTATTAAACTTTACTGCATACTTTTTTGCTGTTGGCAAGTAACTTCTTAAATCTTGAATTCTTGATGCATTAGAAGGGTGCGTACTTAAAATTTCTGGTTGCGATTTACCACTAGATTTTTTACTCATTCTTACCCAAACTTCAGCAGCTTCTGTACCTTCATAACCAGCCATTAACATAAAAACCAAGCCTAATCTATCTGCTTCTTGTTCATGTGTTCTACTAAATTTTAACATCCCTAAACCAGAACCAATACCAAAAGCGGTATTCCAAATTTGTTGAGTTTGTGCACTTTTACCAGATGTTCCTAAAGCAACTGCTAATCCTCCAATTTGTTGTAGTTGACCTTGAGACATTCTTTCTTGTCCATGTTTTGCAAAAGCATGTGCAACTTCATGCCCCATAACTGCTGCAACACCATTTACATTATCGCATATTGGCATTATTCCTGTATAAAAAACTACTTTTCCACCTGGCATACACCAAGCATTAACCGTTTTATCTTCAATTAAATTAAATTCCCATTTATAAGAATTTGCTTCTGAAGTCATATTATTAGCACGCATAAAACGATCAACTGCAGCAGAAATATTCTTACCAACACTTTTAATTTGATTGGTCATTTCTCTGTTAGTTGATACTTTATTTTCGGCCAAAAAACCTTTATATTGAGCAAAAGCTGCTGGTAAAACTTGTGCATCACTTACAAAATTTACTCTTTTTCTTCCTGTTATTGGTACAGTACTACATTCTACAAAAAGGAAAACTGTTAAAATTAAGATTATTGTTTTTTTCATTATATAGTTATTAAATTCTATTTATTAAGACACTAAATCCATAATTTAGTCACTTATTTATTATTTTTATGATTTATAAAACTACATAATCTAACCGTATCAAAAAAATATTTTATTATTAATGTTACTATTTAAAAGCAATAATTTATTTCCAACTAGTTTATCTATCCCAAAACCTATAACTTATTTTGTAAAACTACTACAATTAGTTTCTAATAAATTGGCAATTTTATTTGCTGCAAAATTATTTACAACTCCTATTCGTTTTTCAACACCTGAAAGAGAAAAGGGAATGGAAAATAGTTCCCAAATTAAAAAACTATATGTCTCATCCATAAAAAAAGAAATTCATGTTTTATCATATGGTTATTCTGATAAAAAAATATTACTTTCTCATGGTTGGGCTGGTAGAAGTACTCAGCTATTTATGATTGCCAACAAACTTTTAGAAAAAGGTTTTATGATTATTTCTTTTGATGGACCCGCACATGGAAAGTCTACAGGAAAAACAACTAATTTAATAGAATATATGGAGACTATTAAAACCATTCATCAAGAATTTGGGCCGTTTGAAGCCGCCGTTGGTCATTCTTTTGGTGCTATGGCTATTTTGAATTCACAATCTCTAAAAGAAATTTTTAAGTGTTTGGTTACTGTTGGTTCTGGTGATAAAATATCAGACATCTTAATTAACTTTGCTAATAACTTGGGATTGAATAACAGGTTTGGTAAAAAATTAATAACTCATTTTGAAAAAAAATGGAACATAAATTTAAATGAATTTGATGCAAACAAAGTTGCTTTAAAAGTAAAAACTCCTACTCTAGTTATACATGATGTAAATGATGGAGATGTACTTGTAAGTTGTGCTATAAATATTCGTCAGAATTTAGAGAAAGGTTCACTTTATATTACAAGCGGACTTGGACACACCAAAATTCTTCGTGATAAAAAAGTTACGAATAAAATTGTTCAATTTATAATACAAAATACATGCAAAAAATAGCAAGCTTAATTGTTTTAATAATATTTATTAGTTGCAATAGTAAAGCACAAAATACATCCAAAGAAAATAAAAAATATAAAATTGTAAAAACTGAAAGCGAATGGAAAGCGTTACTTTCTCCGTTACAGTTTAATGTTTTAAGAGAAGCAGGTACAGAAAGACCATTTACAAGTTCATTAAATAAAAATGATAAAAAAGGTACTTATGTGTGTGCTGCATGTAAAACAGCCTTGTATAAATCTGAACATAAATTTGATTCTGGTACAGGTTGGCCTTCTTTTTACAGCGCAGTAAAAGAAAATGTAGAATTAGATGTAGATTATAAAATGGGGTATGCAAGAACCGAATTAAAATGCAATACTTGTGGCGGTCATTTAGGGCATTCTTTTGATGATGGACCAAAACCTACAGGAAAACGTCATTGTATAAATGGCGCAGCTTTAGAGTTTATTTCTAAAGAATAAAAAAACAAAAATATTATTTATATTAGAGCTGCTTAATTCAACTCTTTTTTTATGCGTTTTTTAAAGAAATTTCATTTATTTTTTGGTTTTTTAGTATTGATTCTTTTTGTGCTAACAGGTCAATACATGCATCGTAAATACAATCATTTAATTGATATGAAAGATGTTGAAAGAGCATTATTTAGAACAGGACATATTTATATATTATTCCTTTCTTTCATTAATATTTCTTTAGGGAGTTACTTTCGAATAGGGAAATCAAAATTCACGAAAACCTGTCAATTTATTGGTTCTTTTTTTATCGTAATAGCTACATTATTAATTATTTACAGTTTCTTTAAAGAGTTACCAACAAGTCAAATAGAAAGAACAATTAGTAGATTCGGAATTTATTTTGCGTTAGCAGGAACCTTATTTCATAGTATTGTTAATTTTAAGAAATAGAAATTAAAAAATGCTTTTTTAAAAGATTATCTTTAAATTTATGCTTTTAAATCTAAAGATGAAAAAAATAAAATTTCCTAGCGCACAAACAGTTTTACTTCTAATTGCTGCTTTTGTTGCACTTTTAACTTGGTGTATTCCATCTGGACAGTTTGATAGATTAGCTTACAACAAAGAAGACAATACTTTTATAAAAACAAGCAAAGAGAAAACGATTACTCTCGAAGCAACTCAAAAAACTTTAGATGGTTTACAAATAAAAATCCCTCTAGAAAAATTTACTTCTGGTGCAATTTATAAACCAATTAGTATTCCTAAAACATATCAAAAACTAGCATCGAAACCACAAGGTTTTAAAGAATTTATTTTAGCTCCTCTAAAAGGAATTATTGCCGTTGCAGATATTATAATTTTAGTCCTTTTTATTGGTGGTTTAGTGGCTATTGTAAATTATACAGGTGCTTTTGAAGCAGGAATTACTCGGCTCTCCAAACTTTTAGAAGGCAAAGAATATATCTTAATAATTGCTGTAACTTCTTTAATTGCTTTAGGAGGAACTACCTTTGGTTTAGCTGAAGAAACTATTGCCTTTTACCCTATTTTGGTACCTATTTTTATTGCCGCAAAATACGATGCTATTGTTGCTTTAGCATGTATTTATGTTGGTAGTTCTATAGGAACAATGATTTCTACTACAAATCCTTTTAGTACAATAATAGCTTCTAATTCTGCTGGTATAAATTGGACAACTGGAATCTATGGAAGAGTAACAATGCTTGTAATAGGTTTAACAATTTGTATTATATACATTATTAGATATGCTCAAAGAATAAAAAAAGACCCAACAAAATCTATCATTTTTGATCAAAAAGAGAAGATTGAAAAAATATTTTCTTTTCATAAATCATTAGAAACTATCAACTTTACTACTCGTTTAAAATTAGTGTTAATTATTTTTATTACGTGTTTTATTGTGATGGTTTATGGTGTTATCAGTTTAGATTGGTGGTTTTTAGAAATGACAGGAGTTTTCTTTGTAGGTGCACTTCTAATAGGTTTTCTATGCAGAATAAATGAAACTGTTTTTGTAGATACTTTTATAAAAGGTGCAAGTGAATTATTAAGTGTAGCTTTTATAATTGGTTTAGCAAGAGGCGTAACTATTTTAATGGAAGATGGATTAATTAGTGATACTTTATTATTTTATGCAAGCTCATTTACAGACGGAATGAACAAAGGTTTTTTTATAAACTCAATTATGTTTGTTTATAGTGGATTAGCATTTTTTATTCCTTCTTCGTCCGGTATGGCAGTTTTAACAATGCCAATAATGTCTCCTTTAGCAGACACGGTTTCTTTAGGTAGAGAACATGTTGTAAATGCCTATCTTTTAGGTATAGGATTATTCAATTTTATAAACCCAACAGGATTAGTTCTAGCATCACTAGCAATGATAAAAGTTGGTTATGATAAATGGTTGAAATTTGTAATTCCTTTGGTAATTATTTTAGCTGTGGTTTCTATGATCTTCTTAACTATATCTGTCTATATCTAAAAAAGTAAACATTATAAATTTGATGAATTCTAATAAAGAAGTAATGATTTGCCTTTTTATTTCTTACATTTAAAATTCTTAAACAAACCAAATAATGACAAAGGATGATATCACTGATTTATTAGAAGAAAAACATAATGTTTTATTTAAGTGGATAGAAAAACAACCTAAAGAAATTTGGGAGAAAGGCCCTGAAGGTAAATGGACTACAGGTCAGCAAATTCAACATTTAGTAAACAGCATACAGTTATTAAACAATGCTTTGAGTTACCCAAAATTCTTATTAAAATATAAATTTGGAACATGTAATAGAGAAACTAGAAACTACAAATCTGTTGCAGAAAATTACCAAAAAAAACTAATAGAAAACCAAGATAGAGCTAGGGTTTTTAATCAAAAATTAAAGAAACCTACATTAAAAGAAAGAGAATCATTATTAACTAAACTACAAATACAAAGTAAAAAACTACAATATAAAACTAAAAAAATTAGTGATAAAAATTTAGATTCTTTAGTAATTCCACATCCTTTAATGGGTAAAATGACAATCAGAGAAATTATTATGTGGACTGGGCATCATACAGAACATCACACAGAAACTCTAACAATGACTTATGGTGAAGACCTTTAAGAAATTTCTGTATTCGTTTAATTTTTAATTAATTATGAGAAGAATAATAGCTAAACCACATCTTTTTTTCTTTGGATTAATTCCTGTTTTAATTTTCATTGCTCTTTTTTATGGAGAGAAATCAATTGATATAAATATTCATGATACTTATTTTGTGTCTGACATTAAATTTTAGTCTTATCTTTCTACAGTCTTTTTTGCTTTAATTGGTTTAAATTATTTTTCTCTTCATTGGGCACAAAAACCACAAAAAAAATGACTAACAATATCGCATATTTCTTTGCAAATTATAGTTTTTTTGTTATTACTAACTAGAAATAATTGGAACTGGATAGGAAAGCAATCTCCACAAGAGCTTCAAAATTTAAATGATAATTCTACAACTATAATTTTTGTAGCGTTTTTATTTTTTATCCTTTTTATATTCTTTCATATAATTAACTTTTTTACAAGTCTTTTTTTAAAGTCAGAATAACAATATAAATCTTTTATAAGAGAGTAGTAATAATTATATTTGTGTTTCCAAAAAAAAGAACACAAATTATGTTTAATAATTTAAGCGATAAGCTAGATAAAGCCTTACACACCTTAAAAGGTCACGGTAAAATTACAGAAGTAAACGTTGCAGAAACTTTAAAAGAAGTTAGAAGAGCATTATTAGATGCCGATGTTAACTTTAAAATTGCAAAAGAGTTTACTAAAAAAGTTCAAACTCAAGCTTTAGGTCAAGATGTTTTAACAACTTTAAACCCAGGGCAATTAATGGTTAAATTGGTAAAAGACCAATTAACAGAATTAATGGGTGGCGAAACTGTAGGTGTAAATCTTGGTGGTTCGCCAACTGTAATTTTAATGTCTGGTTTACAAGGTTCTGGTAAAACTACTTTTTCTGGAAAATTAGCAAACTATTTAAAAACCAAAAAATCTAAAGAAGTTCTTTTAGTTGGTTGTGATGTTTATAGACCTGCAGCAATTAATCAATTACAAGTTGTTGGAGAACAAATTGGTGTTGAAGTTTATGCAGAAGTTGGTAACAACAATCCTGTAGAAATTTCTCAAAATGCAATAAAACACGCCAAAGCAAATGGTAAAAATGTTGTTATTATAGATACAGCAGGTCGTTTAGCAATTGACGAAGCTTTAATGACAGAAATTTCTAACATTCATAAAGCTGTAAATCCACAAGAAACATTATTTGTTGTAGATTCTATGACTGGGCAAGATGCAGTAAATACAGCAAAAGCTTTTAACGATATTCTAAATTTTGACGGTGTTGTTCTTACCAAATTAGATGGAGATACACGTGGTGGAGCTGCTTTAACTATTAAATCTGTTGTAGATAAACCAATTAAGTTTATTGGTACAGGAGAAAAAATGGATGCTATAGATATCTTTCATCCAGATAGAATGGCAGACAGAATTTTGGGTATGGGTGATGTTATTTCACTTGTAGAAAGAGCTCAAGATCAATATGACGAAGAAGAAGCTAGAAAACTTCAGAAAAAAATTGCTAAAAATCAGTTTGGTTTCGATGACTTTTTAAGTCAGATTCAGCAAATTAAAAAGATGGGAAGCATGAAGGATTTAATGGGAATGATTCCTGGTGCAGGTAAAGCAATGAAAGATGTAGATATAGATGATGATGCTTTTAAAGGAATAGAAGCAATTATACATTCTATGACACCAACAGAAAGAAGCACACCTAATTCTATAAATGCAAGTAGAAAAAAGAGAATTGCAAAAGGTTCCGGAACTTCTGTTAATGAAGTAAATCAGCTAATGAAGCAATTTAACCAGATGAGCAAAATGATGAAGATGATGCAAGGCGGAGGCGGAAAGAAGATGATGCAAATGATGAAAGGAATGAAATAAGCAGTTAGCAAAAATGAAAACTTTGAAACTTTGAAACTTTGAAACTTTGAAACTTTGAAACTTTGAAACTTTGAAACTTTGAAACTTTGAAACTTTGAAACTTTGAAACTTTGAAA
>NZ_JAZGGG010000035.1:0-6535 GCF_036480315.1 Polaribacter sp. | reverse complement strand
AATGGTTTTTTTCTTAATTTTATAGGAAAGTAAAAATTAAAAAAAAACAACTTACAACAGGTCCTATAATTAATGTCCTAAAAACCTATTAGCCTGAAAAAGGACACTAATCATAGCCCTGTCGTTGTACGCAAGCATAAAACTCTGAACTAACAAGAAATTTATAAACTTTAAGAAAATGAAAAAATCAATTTTACTCCTGTTCATTTTAGCCTCTATATCTGTATTTTCCCAAGACTCTGATTACGGTGTATCCTCTTATCTTACCGAAGGAACAAAAGCACCAAATACCCACTATATAGGACAAGCTTGGTTGAATGCCATTATACACGATGACGAGGAATTGGGTTATAATATTACAAAAGCAACTTTTAAAGCCAACTCAACCTTGGACTGGCATAAACATGGTTCTGTGCAAGTCTTAATAATTGTAGATGGAGAAGCCTATTATCAGGAGAGAGGAAATAAGCCTGTAATTTTGAAAAAAGGCGATGTGATTAAATGTGAGAAAGACATCGAACATTGGCATTCCTCAACCAAGCTTAATGACGTAACGTATTTGGCTTTATACGGTGGTGGACAACCAACTACTTGGACTGAAGTAGTTACACAAGAGTATTATGATGAAGTAGCCGAAAAGCTAAAAAGTAATTGATAATAACCACTGTTTATTTATCAAAACACACTAACGAAAATGCCAGCGTACAACAAAACCTATAAACAATACGGGCTTCGGGCTTAATCGCAGGGTTTGTGTATTTTTATGATGTCCGCAAAACCTTTGAGATTTTGCTTTAACAAGGAAAAGAAAAAACAAAACAAAAAGATTCTGCTATGTGCGTGGTGGAAAGCAAACGCAAGTTTGCTCCCGTACTGTTCATAGCTCAACCGTTAGCATTTATTAAAAAATAACTTTATTATTAACTATAAACTTTAATTATTATGGAAAATTATTTTAAAAAATTCCCAATTCAAGAAGGAACAATTTATGTATCTCAGAAACCACCCTTACCACCATCTTCTGAAAATAACACTACTCACGATACTGAAAATAACTTAATATCAACGTATACTATAATTAATGATAACTCTACAAATAATTCTGACGGGACAAAATCCGTGCTTTTTGACAGAGTATTAGTTGATATGTTAGATCCATTAACTCCACCAAAAACAAGAACTTCTTGTGCGAAAACTTGTTCTTCTAAATTTCCTCCAGTGAGTTTTTGTTGCGGTTGGAAAACTGAATTTAAACATATGTATGTACGTTACACTTTACGTGTTTCAGTTACAAAACCAATGGATATTAAAAAAAGTGTTGAAGAATGTTTATTGACAGGTGCTGTTGTTGCTGCCCTATCTGCTTTTGCAACAGGAGGAGCTAGTGCAATTCCCGCAGCGGAAGGAGCAATTTATGCTTGTTTGAAATCTAAAATTGCCTCTTCATTATTGAGTGTAAATATTTATTCGACATCAAGATGGGGTAGCTGGAGTTAAAACAACAAATGCTAACAACGTGTTAAAATAATAAGGGGTTTAGTGCTTAATTCAAAGTTTAGTACACTTTATAAAGTCCGCAAAATTTACAATTTTTCGAATTACTTTTTAAAAGAAAAATTGCAAATTTCGCTCAGTACTAAATTGAAAAGTAAGTGTTTCAAAATCCCTTACTATTCTTACACAAACCGTTATGTGTAACTAAAAAAACTTATGAAAATCAAAATAACCATTCTTACAATCCTAATATTGTTTTTAGGTTGTAATGAAAAAAGAAAGGAATCGTTTGTTATAACTGGACATAATACCGAATTGGCAGGAAAAACTATTTACCTCAAAAAATACAATCATTTCGATTATCTAGACCAAGAATATATCCTAGATAGCACTATTATTAATTCTGACGGAAGCTTTTCCTTTGATATTAAAAATAACTTCCCAAATCTCATCACAATATCAAAGTATAATTTAATGCCTCTTACTTATCAAGTTTTCAAAAATACACCACAAGATTATTATTACTCAATGTGTTCTCAATTTTTAGCTTCTTCCCCAACAATTTACATGGATAATCCTAAAAGTATTAGAATAGATAATTGGGATAGCAAGAATAATTTAAACTCTGTAAAATACGCTGATGATTATTTAAATCGGCTTAGGAAGTATTACAAATCTGTGAATTATAGAAAAGATATTAGAGATGAAAACAGAATAAGAATAGATACTACAAAAGAATATGCTTTGGAATCAATATTCAAATACCGAGAAACCTATTTGAGTAAATACTCTTTAAATAGCAGTTTTAATGAAAATTCATTTCAACAATACTTTAGAACGGAGGTTTATTTAGGGGCAATTAATGAATTCCTTCAATGGTACAGTCAAGAAAAAAAGAAATCGTTTGATGACGAATTCTTTAAAAATCTAATGTCTGTTTACACTGAAGAAAAATGGCACCCTAACAGCTTAGAATACTATAAGTTCAACGAGCACTATGTGACATACTTATTGAATCTAGAGAGAAATAGTTCAAATGTCTTTTATGAACCCTCAAAAGAAAAAATTGAAATTGCTAAAAAAAATGTGAATTCAAATATTAAAAACATTTATTTAAGCAATTTAAAAAAACTACTAGGAAAATAAGCTACACATAACAAAGTGTAAAAATAATAAGGGTTAAGTGCCAAACCTAAAGTTGGTGCATATTAAGAAAGTCCGCCAAATTTAAAATTTGACGGTTAGAATAAAAAATAACGGTAAAATTGTAAATTTGGCTAAGTGCTAAATCGAAAAGCAAGTAAGCTTTAATCCCTTACTATTTTTATACAAAACGTTGGTAGTAATTTAAGAAATGACAACTGATAAACTTAGTAAAGCAAATAACAAATTCTTAAATATGAATTTTAGAGTAATAATTTTGTTTTGCATCTTTATATATGGATTAGCAATCTTGCAGGATTATCTTTTTTCTATATTTAAATCAATTGGTTTTTATTGGTCGGATACAATGCTATATAATATTTATTGGCTTTTATTCATTCCGTTTATACAATTTACCAATTATGTTTACTATAAATTACAACCAAAAACTCAAATAAAAAAAATTCTTTATGCTTTGGGTTCTGGTCTTGTCTTTAGCGCATTACATATATTTATTTTCACTTCAATTTTCATCTTATTAAGCAATTTAATCTATCCTATACCTCATAGATTTTCTACAATACTCAAAAATGCCATTTCTAATCAATCACAAATCACAATTATTACATATTTGTTTCTTCCTTTTGTCATTGAATACCTAAACAGAAAAAAGCAACAGAAAAAAAACGTTTCAATTCATAAATTTATAACTGTAAAAAACGGAACTCGAAGAATAAAAGTAGATACTTCTGCGATTTTATTTATTCAAACCGACAGACCATACACAACAGTATTTTCTAATAATCAAAAATTACTACACGACGAAAGCTTGAAAAAACTTGAAAAATTATTAGACCCTCAAGTTTTTATTAGAGTTCATCGTTCAGCAATTATTAATAAAAACCATATTACTGAAATAAAATCTAGAAAAAACGGTGATTACGATGGTATTCTTACTAGTGGGCAAACTATTCGATTTAGTAGACATTATCGTCAAAATTGGAATACACTTCTCAACCACTAAGCATTAAAACAACTCCTTTTAGCCTATTTACAGCAAGTTGTACTTTCAGAGTATTCTATTTTTTCGACTTTTGAGGTAATTAAAAATTTATTATAATGATTCGTATAAAAAATTCGACAACCTTAGGTATTGTAGCTTTATTGCTTTCTTTTAGTGCTTATTCACAATCAATTAAAAAACCAAGTTGGAGCGGAACTTCCGAAGCTCCAAAGAATGTTTCTTGGAGAACCATTATTCCTACTAAAGAAGAATCAGGAGAAAAACTTATTGTTTCTGGAACGATTTATTTACCTGATGGAAAAACTCCTGCAAAAGATGTTATTGTTTACGTACATCATACAAATAACAAGGGAATATATCCTAAAAAAGGTAACGAAAAAGGAAATGGTAAATACCACGGATATTTGAGAGGTTGGATGAAAACAGATGCCAATGGTAGGTATGAATTTGAAACCATTCGTCCTGCTCCATATCATAGTCACGAAGGAGAACCAGCACATATTCACTATAATATTGAGGCTCCAAACTTTCCTGAATATTGGCTAACTGGATTGTGGTTTTCTGACGACCCAAGAGTAAATTCGTATAAAGATAAAATAGAAAGAGATGGTGGATTTTCTAATATTATGACACTCACAAAAGACAAAAAGAATATTTTAAGAGGCACAAGAAATATTATACTCCAAAAATTTAAAGACTAAAAGATATGAACCCATTATTATTTATAAAAAAAATAGCCCTTACTACCTCAGATAAAAGTGTCAGTTTTGGTTTATTCATATTAAGAATTGGCGTATCATTTTCTATGATTTATCTACACGGATATCCAAGACTTATCAATTTTAGTGAAATTAGTTCTGAATTTGCTGACCCATTGAATCTGGGAACCGCTACAAGTTTAGGTTTGGTTATATTTGCGGAATTCTTTTGTTCATTATTTTTAATTATTGGACTGTTTACAAGGTGGAGTTGTATCCCATTAATTATAACAATGATAGTGGCTACTTGGATAATTAACGGAGGAAAAGTATTTATTTTTCAAGAAAAAAGCTTTGTTTATTTAATTTGTTATATCAGCTTGCTAATAAGTGGAGGAGGTTACTTTTCTTTAGATTTTAAACTATTTGGAAGAAAAATGAAAATAAAAACTACTACCAACACCGTATAAAATTAATTGCTAGTTCTTGCTTACTTACGAAAATCCTCGCGGATTTTCTAAATTAGTCGTTTAATCAACGCAAAAAATCTTATACAAACACGTTAGCAACAATTCGGTTAGAAATCCACCAAATGCTCTTTTTTTAATTTTTCTCTGATTGATTTCAATAAAAAATCTCTACCATCTCTCGCTTGAGCTAAAAAAACATCACCTGCTTCAGTTTTATTATCGTGCTCCCCACTCCAAGAAATCATATCTACCATAAAAGGAAGCATATCGATTCCCTTTTTGGTAAGGCTATATTTAATTCGAGATTTTTTAACTGCATCCTGTCCTTTACTGATTATTCCTGATGCCTCCAATTGTTTTAATCGGTCTCCTAATACACTTGTGGAAACTTTTTCTCCAGATTCAAAAAACTCATTATAGTGTCGTTTACCTTTAAACATTAAGTCCCTAATAATCAATAATGACCACTTATCTCCAAAGTGTTCTAAGGCAAAATTAATAGGGCAATGTGAGCGCATTTTCATTTTTCAAAGGTAGCAAATAGTTTCTTTTTTAACTTCGAAATTAAAAGTTAATTGTAATTTAACTTGCTTTTCCAAAGTTAATATTTATTTTTGCTTCGTAATTACAAGTTAAATTAATAATCACAAAAATTAAATTAAAATGGAAAAATCACCAATGGAAGTATTTCAAGCCTTCGGAGAAGGAATGATGTCTGGAACAGATTCTTGGAAAGAAGTAATAGCTAAAGATATCGTATTTACTGGACCAGTAGACCAAGTAAAAGGATTAGAAGCATTTGCTAAACTAAATAAAGGCTTTATGCCAATGATAAGAGGGAATGAAATGAAACAAGCTGTGGAAGCTGGAAATTTTGTAATTACTCAGATGGAAATGGATATAGCTATGCCTTCTGGGAAAAGTATAAAATTAGATATGACAGAATGGTATGAAATTAAAGATGGTAAAATTCAAAGCCTCAAGGTTTATTATGATGCTGAAGAATTTAGAAAGGAACTCAAATAAGCAATAAATAGTGCGGAGAGAACAGTGTTGTTTCTCTCCGTAATTTTAAAAAATAAAAAATATGGCAAAATTACATAACAAAATAACTATTAATGCCCCTATAGAAAAGATTTGGAAAGCCCTATCAACGCTTGAAGAGTTAGATAAATTTGATCCTGAAACTAAAAAATCTTCGGCAATTGGTGGTCCTGAGGCTGGAAAGGGATCCAAAAGAAGAGTAGATATGCTTGATGGAAAAAACTGGTTTGAAGAAACCTGTACAGTTTCAAGAACAAATGAAGCACTAACTTATGAATTAA
This sequence comes from Polaribacter sp., assembly GCF_036480315.1. Classification (GTDB taxonomy): domain Bacteria; phylum Bacteroidota; class Bacteroidia; order Flavobacteriales; family Flavobacteriaceae; genus Polaribacter. The sequence continues at coordinate 381 of NZ_JAZGGG010000035.1, read as the reverse complement.
CAGCTTGCTCCTTTCCTGTAACAAAATTTAAACATAGTTATTCATTTAAAACAATAGGAAATCAGATAAAAGTTATCCAAGAAATGGATTATACTATGAAATTTGGTTTTCTTGGAAAGATACTTGGCAGTATGTTAAAGTCTAAGCTTCACCGTATAAATTAACCTTAATTCTCTCTTTTATTCTTTCTGATTAGATAGCAAATTTATTAAAAGACAAACTTAAGATGTATATAATTTATTGTTAATTCTGGCCTACTTACGAAAATCCTCGCGGATTTTCTACTCGGTTTTTATTTGCTAAATTAGGTGCTTAACCACGCAACAAACCATATACCAACCGTTAGGTGTCATTATGACCCGTCCTGAAATATGTATACAA
>NZ_JAZGGG010000034.1:0-2242 GCF_036480315.1 Polaribacter sp. | reverse complement strand
GCCATGCATAGCAGGAGAAATAAAAGTTGCAGGCTATGGCGCTGAAGGCGGAAGTAAAAATGAAGATCATCCCTATGTAATGCTTTTAGGCTATCTGGCAATATTATTTATTTACTTTGATAGAATTGGAAAGGCAAGAATGAGTATGAATGCACCAACCGGTACTGATCGTAATGCTCATAGACGAGTAATAGTGGCAAAAGAAGATTGAAAATTCTATTTCGGAAATTTTAATACGTTTAATTATGGGCTTTAGTGATGAGAAGAGAACAAATAATTTTGAGGAATCCAGCAGGAAGTTTATACGTAATGGTTCCTTCATTCAAGACAACCGGCCAAAAACAATTCAAAAAAAAACGAATAATACCAATTTAACTTGTTAAAGCCGTAATTATTTTGTATATTTATAGATGTCCACAGCAAGAATATTCCCAATAAAAGAGAGTCCTTCCGAACTGATTTCACTTCGAAAAAAACAAACTGTATACCGTATTGAAAAAAGAATAATTTGGCTTTTAGAATTACAAAAAGATAAATTTAAAACCCGGGAAGCATTAGCAACTTATTTGAATATAAATTTACGCACGCAAGAGCGTTGGATTCTACGATATATATCTGGTGGGATAGATGAATTATTGACAGACAAGCCTAAAAATATTTGCTCAAGAATCATCACATCAGAAATTCATCAAGGATTATCAAAACGAGTAAACTCAAGCGAACAACCTTTTTTAGGTTACTGGGATGCTGTTCAATGGGTTCAAAGTGAGTACAATGTTAACATACAGTACCATAATTTAAGAAAATATTTAATTCAGCATTTTAAGACTAAGTTAAAAACGCCAAGAAAATCTCATTATAAGAAAGATGATCAAGCGGTAGATGCTTTTTTAAAAACTTCCTAATACGCTAGATGACATTAGAATTAGTCTAAATAAAGATAAGTATTCTAGTGTCAATTTATATTTTCAAGATGAAGCTAGATTTGGAATGATGACACATCTTGGAAGGTATTTAACAGCTTCGGGAATAAAACCGATTGTGTCGTATCAACATGTATTTAAAACCACCTACCTATATGGAAGCTATTCGCCAATCAATGGCGATAGTTTTGTCTGGGAAATTAACGGTGTAAATACTACTATATTTGAATCTTACCTCAAAGAATTTTCACAATATAAACCAAATGAATATAAAATTGTTGTCATTGATAACGCTGGTTTTCATTCAACAAAAAATATAGAGATCCCTGAAAATATTTTTCTTTTAAGAATACCTCCATATGCACCTGAACTGAATCCTTGTGAACAAATTTGGCAATATATTAAGAATCGTTATAAAAATAAACGATTTAAAACCATGAAAAAATTAACAGAATGGCTGCATAATATGGTAAATAAAATGAGTCCAGAAACTATTAAATCTATCACTGGAAATTATCATTATACAAATGCCTTTAATGCGACATTAAAAAATTAAATTGGTATAAGGTCCTCAAATTAGCTCACTAAGTAAAAATTTAAAATAAAAAAATATATAAACGCATGACGATTTTATCGGATGCGTTTTTTTATATTAAATTTTCCTGCTATCCCTTCCTCATTTTCGGTAGCAACTACTCTGTCTTTTTTGGAAAATTTTTTAGTTCTAAGATACATTTTTTGGACGGGATCCATTTATTTTGATATTGTGAGACAGAATGTTTAATTTCCATCATTCAACTTATCAATAAAATAAGAGGGATTGATTCCTGTGATTTTTTTAAAAATTTTAGAGAATGAAGAGCCATTAGAATAGCCTATGTCTTTTGCTATAGCATCTAATGAATGCCTTCTTAGTTTTGAATTATTCCTTAGCTCCACGACTATAAAATCAATTCTTAATTTGTTGAGATAGTCTTTAAATGATTGATGTTTATTTTTATTTATTGTCTTAGACACATAAGAAGTATTACTATTTAATTTATTTGCAACATATTTTAAATCAAAATTTGATTGTAAAAAAGTTTTATTTTCTTCTATTCTTTCTAATCCTAAAAGGATACCCTCAGTAATAGCATCTTTAAGAATTAAATCACTTCTTTTTTTATGAGATTGTTTTTCTTTTTTATTTAATTCTATAATTAAAGCTTCAAATTTTGTATTTAATTTTTTTTCTACAATAAATTGCCTTAACAAAATTAGAATAAACAGGCCTACAGAAATAATAAAAATAGTTCTCAAGCTTAATAATTGCCGTTTCT
>NZ_JAZGGG010000033.1:0-178051 GCF_036480315.1 Polaribacter sp. | reverse complement strand
AGGTTTTAAGACTAGAATACTCTCAAAATTAACCTCATTAACAATTATTCAATTCATTAATAAGTTTACTTTTGATAGAAATATTAACAACTTAAAAATTAGTATTATTTAAATGCACAACGGGTGTTCCAATATAATCTTGAATACTAACATCTGGTGCATTTCTTAATAAACCTAAATACAAACCATTTACATTAGAACTTTGTTGAATTCTATTAGATTTAGTTGTTATATAATTAGCTTTCCCTCTTACAGAAAATTTATCATTAAATTTATAACCTGCCCTTAAAGTAGCGTTTATTTTATTATAAGTACTATTTTTAATAATCCCTTCACTATTTAATTTACCAAAACTTAAATAAATATCGCCTTTATCTCCAGCTCCACTAACACTTATATTGTTATTTATTGAGTGACCAGTTCCAAAAACTTGATTAAAGTTCTCATCTAAAAACGTTTCTTTTGAGTTTTTACCACCAGAATTTATTGGATAATAAATAGAGCCATCTTGAGCTTCAAAGTATTGGCCTGATGTCTTAAAATCATCAGTTCCACCTGTCCTATCGGCTATTTTATCTCCCCAGGACCTAGAATTATTTTGCTTCCAAGTACCTCCAGAACCCTGTCCGTAATTAGATTGTAATGGGTGTTTATCTGTAATTTCATCAAATGAAACAACTCCAGAATATGATACATCTATCTTATCTTTATTACGTCCTCTTTTTGTTGTAATTACAATTACTCCGTTTGCTGCTTGAGACCCCCAAACTGCAGCAGCAGAAGCTCCTTTAAGAATAGTCATTGATTCTACATCATCTTGGTTTAAATCATTTAAACGAGATTGTTGAGAAACCCCACCTGTAGCAGCATTACCTATTCCACCTGAATTTTCATTACTAAATGCAATACCATCAATTACAATTAAAGGTTGAGTATTACCTCCAATAGTATTAGCTCCACGAATTTGAATTGAAGAACCAGCGCCTGGATCTCCATTTGCACGAGCAATTTTTACACCAGATGCTTTACCAGATAAAGAATTAATAACACCTGTTTCTCCTGATCTTTTTGCTTGAGCTGCATCTACTTTAGAATAAGTAGAACCCAAGGTTTTTTTATTTACTGCAAAACCTAAAGCATTAATAACTATTTCATCAAGACTTTCTGCATCTTCCTCTAAAGTTATAGTTATTTTCGTTTTTCCAGCTACAGAAACTTCTTTGGTTTTATACCCTAAATAAGCAATACTTAAAATAGCATCTTGTTTAGAAACCTTAATACTAAAATTACCTTCAAAATCTGTTTCTGTACCATTAGCAGTTCCTTTTTCGAGAATTGAAACACCAGGTAAAGGTCCAGAAGCATCGCTTATGGTACCTGTTACTGTTTTTTGTGCCATTAGCATACTACTAGATAGTAATAATGCGCAAACACATAAAAATAGTTTTTTAATCATATTCATTTGTTTTTAGTTAATATTTAATTTGAATTTGTTTTTATTAATATTTTCATCATTTCTTCTGCGGTAACTTTACCAACTAATTTTATTTTATTTCTTGGAGTTGCATCTCCAATTTCATAGGTAATTCCTAATGCATTTTGTCCATATAAGAACCAACCTTTTGAAACTGGTTTTGTACTATTTCCAGCTTTCTCATTTACTTTGTAATTTGGAATATTTTCTTCTAAAGCAGTAAACCATTCTTCAATAAAATTAGGTAATGTTGTTTTCTCTCTAATCTTATTTGTATAAAACACATCTTCATAAGTGGAATGAAAATCTAACCCTAAAATTATTTTTGCTTTATCTTTTTTACTTGCTTTTGTGATAAACTTTATTATTTGCTTAATCTCTGGTTGATTATATTTAGACCAATCTCTATTAGTATCTACACCTCCAGCATTATGCCTCCAATGTCCTAAATCTACTCCATCTGGATTAACTATCGGAAAAGCTAAAACTCTATATTTATTTAAAAATGCAGTTGTTAAATTATTCTCTTTTAAAATTGTTGTTAAAAACTCTTGAAAAGCAAAGAAACCTGTTACTTCTGGTGGATGTTGCCTCGTTAATAATACAACAATAGGTTTCTGCTCTTTCTTCCCTTTATAAATATCTAAAACAGGTAAATCTTTACCTAATCTAGATTTTCCAACACTTTTTAAATGAACATAATTTGTTTTATCAACAATTAAGTTATTATACCATTTTCTTGTGTCTTTAGAAGTCATTAATTCTTGAGCAGAAACCCATGTTGTATCTCTTACAACATCTAATTTAACTGTGACAAAGTTATTCTCTCTAATTATATTTTTATCATTCATTTGTTTCCAAGGAGTAGAAACTGTTTTAATTTTAGGTATATATCTATGTTTAAAACCTTCTGGATAATCAAATTGAATGTAAATCGTTTTTTCTTTTTTAGACCAAATTTTAAAAGAATAGTAAGCACTATTGTTTATTGGAGTATTCTCTGGTTTAATAATTGCTTTTACTGTACTATCATTTACTTTTTCAAAACCATTTAAACGAGCTCCATCAAATTCATTAGATGCATAAACTCCAATATCATCAATAGAAAAAATAGTTTTCTTTTGATTATCTATCTTCTTTGTTGTTGTATCGACAGGAGTTTTAAATTGGACTTCTTTTAATGTTGAGCATCCAAAGCCTATAAATAGTAAACAGATTAATGCAAGTCTTTTCATTAAAAATAAAATTGAATTTGTTAATACTACTATAAAATTACAAAAAGAAACCTGTATATTGCACATACCAATTTAATAAATTAAAGCATACCAATTTTGACTTATAACATTATATCTCGTTTAATATCAATAGATAAAAAGGAGAATATCGCAAGAAAATCTATTTATAAAAAAGTTTTTGAAAATATTAAGAACGCTATAATTAATGAATCTATCCCTTATAAAACAAAATTACCTTCTTCTAGAGAGTTAGCAAAAGATTTAAATATTTCTAGAAGTACAGTAATAAAGGCTTATGATTTATTGAGTTTTGAAAGGTTTATAATTGCAAAAAAAGGATCTGGCTATATCGTTTGTTTTAAACAAAAAAACAAAAGTGTCAAGGAAAAAATTGTAAGTATTAAAAAAAAGTATCCAAAAGTATCAAAAAAAGCAAAATTATTTCAAAAATATAGTTATTTATCTACAGACAATTTTACAAAAAAGAATGTAGCGTTTAGACCTGGCTTGCCTCCATTAGATATGTTTCCTATAAAAACTTGGAAAAATTTATCGAATGCATATTGGAGAGAAGCTACACCAACAAACTTATCTTATGCTCCTTCTGAAGGTTTAGATACTTTAAGAATTAATATTGCCAATTATTTAAAAATTTATAGAAATATAGATTGTGAGTATTCACAAATAATTATTGTTTCAGGATCTTTACATTCCCTATATTTAATAGGAAATTCTTTAATAGATAAAAACGATAAAGTTATAATGGAAAACCCTACGTTTCCTAGAGCTTACAATCTTTTTAAAAGTTTAAAAGCAGATGTAATTCCTTGTGAAGTAGATAAAGATGGTATTAGAATTGATACAATAAGTAATGATTCTAAAACAAAACTAATCTACACAACACCTTCTAATCAATATCCTTTAGGAATAAAAATGAGCAAAAGTAGAAGGTTAGAAGTATTAGAGTGGGCATCAAAAAATAATTCTTTAATTATTGAGGACGATTACGATCATGAATTTAGTAATTGGGAAAACCCAATTCCCTCAATTTATAGTTTAGATAAAGAAGAAAGAGTAATTTATCAAGGAACATTTAATAAATTACTACACCCATCTTTAAGAATAGGTTATATGATTGTTCCAAAATACTTAATTGACCCAATAAAATCAATTTATGAACAATCTAGTAGGTTTGTGCCCGTTTCTTCGCAATCTATTCTCAATAATTTTATTACAAATGGGCACTTAAATAAGCACATTAGAAATGTAATAGAAATTTCTAAAGAGCGCAAAAAGCTTTTTAAAAATCAAACTAAAGATGTGTTTAATTATTCAAAAATAAATAGCGGACTTCATATAATTGGAAAGTTTAAAAATAATATTGATGATGTCTCTTCCTGCAAAATGCTTCAAAAAAACAATGTTATTGCCTACCCATTAAGTAATTACTATATCAATAAAGAAAAAGAATATGGTTTAGTTATGGGATATTCTTCTGTAAATAATAAAGTGATGAAGGAAAAAACAGACTTAATAAACAATTTGTTTTCAACTTAAAACCATAAAATTAGAGTATTTCAAAATTGATGTGACTTTATTTGTATATTGTGTCATATTTTATAGAAAACATTCATATTAATTATTAAAACATAAAAATGGCAGGTATTTTAGACTTATTAGGTAGTGATTTAGGAAAACAAATTATTGCAGGAGTTTCTGGTTCTACAGGAAATGATTCAAACAAAACAAGCAGTGTTTTAACTATGGCTTTGCCAGTTTTAATGAAAGCAATGCAAAGAAACGCAAACACACAAGAAGGAGCAGATGGGTTAATGGGAGCATTATCTGGTAAGCATGATGGTAGTATTTTAGATAACCTTGGTGGTTTATTTGGTGGTGGAGTTGAAGAATCTGTAAAACAAGATGGAGCTGGAATTTTAGGTCATATTTTAGGAAACAAACAACAAGGTGTTGAGAAAGTTATTGGTCAGAAATCTGGTTTAGATGCTGGTGCTGTAGCTAATATCTTAAAAATAGCTGCTCCATTATTAATGGGGGTTTTAGGAAAACAAAAAAAAGAACAAAATATTAGTAATTCAGGAGATTTAACAAGCCTTTTAGGAGGATTGTTAGGTGGTAATGAAACAGCAAATGAACAAAATTTTTTAGAAAAAATATTAGATGCAGATGGTGATGGAAGCATCATTGATGATGTTGCTGGAATGGTATTAGGTGGAAATGAAAAAAAATCTGGTGGTGGACTTGGTAGTTTACTTGGTGGACTTTTTGGAAAATAATTTTAGTCAATTTAAGTTGTCATAATTTATCTTGACAATTAACGCAAAATTAAACCAGAACATTTATTTGTTTTGGTTTTTTGTTTTGAATAAAGTTAACTCTCATCATTACAAGATTCAAGTCAACTGTTTTATATTACTAAACTTAATATCAGAAAAGTTAAAAATCATAAACATTAATGTTCATCTGTTTTTAATAGCTCTGGAAACCTCTTTTTAAAACGATTTAATCGAGGTACAGAAACCGCTTTCACATAGCCTTGACTTGGGTTTCTACGCTCAAAATTTTGATGATATGCTTCCGCTTTATAAAACTTTATAAGCTTTGTAACTTCAGTTGCAATTTTACCACTGTAAACTTCTTTGTTTAATTTAGCAATTGCGCTTTCAATAATTTTCTTTTCAGAAGCTATTTCATAAAAAGCAATAGATCTGTATTGCGTTCCGTAATCTGGGTGCTGTCCGTTTATGGTAGTTGGGTTGTGAGAACCAAAAAAAACGGTTACTAAAGTTTCAAAACTCACTTTTTTAGGATTGTAATATACAGCTACTGTTTCTGAATGACCTGTTTTCCCGGTACCAATTGTTTGGTAAGTAGGTTTTTTTGTATGTCCGCCAGCATAACCAGAAACTGCCTCTTCTACTCCACTTACACTTTCGAAAATTGTTTCTACACACCAAAAACAACCACTTGCAAAATAAGCAACTTTGGTATTTTTATTCGGTTTGAAATTTGCTTTTGTATTCTGTTTTTTTTTATTTATTTTATTATCAGTAAAACCAAAACAAGAAATTAACAAAATAGCACTACTTACAATTAATAAAGACTTTATTACTTTCATATATATAATTTGTATAAAAATGTGCCAAGAATCATTAATTAGCTCTTGGCACAATTCATTATGAACTTTTAATTCGAAAAAAGATAATCTTCGAACTCATTATTTAAGTCGCATAAATTAAAGTGAATTTACAATTTGTTTACAACTTTAGCATTTTGTTAAGAAAGCCACTTGTAACAAATACAATAGATACTTACTTTTGTTACTCAAATTTAATCAATTAAATGGAGCATTTTATAGTTTCTGCGCGTAAATATCGTCCTCAAAATTTTGTGGATGTTATTGGACAACAAGCCATTACAAATACGTTAGAGAACGCCATAAAAAACAACCATTTAGCACAAGCGCTTTTATTTACTGGTCCGCGTGGTGTTGGTAAAACTTCTTGCGCAAGAATATTGGCAAAGAAAATTAATCAGCAAGATGAAACCTTATCAGATGATAAAGATTTTGCTTTTAATATTTTTGAACTAGATGCTGCTTCTAACAATTCTGTTGACGATATTAGAAGTTTAACAGACCAAGTTAGAATTCCTCCACAAACAGGTAAATACAAAGTTTACATTATTGATGAGGTTCACATGTTATCTACAAATGCATTCAATGCGTTTTTAAAAACATTAGAAGAACCGCCTGCACATGCTATTTTTATTTTAGCAACGACAGAAAAACATAAAATAATTCCTACTATTTTATCTCGTTGTCAGATTTTCGATTTTAAAAGAATTGGCGTTTTAGATGCTAAAAATTATCTAAAAACCATTTGCGAAAAAGAAAACATTACTGCGGATGATGATGCTTTACACATTATTGCTCAAAAAGCAGATGGTGCAATGCGAGATGCTTTATCAATTTTTGATAGAGTTGTAAGTTTTTCTGGAAAGAACTTAACACGTGAAGCAGTTACAGAAAATCTAAATGTTTTAGATTACGAAACCTATTTTACAATGACAGATTTGTTTTTGGAAAATAAAATACCTGGTGTTTTAAATGCGTTTAACACTGTTTTAGGAAAAGGCTTTGAAGGACATCATTTTATAAATGGATTGGCTAGTCATTTTAGAGATTTATTAGTAGCAAAAGACAAAGCCACTTTAGCTTTGTTAGAAGTTGGTGATAATACTAAAAAGAAATATTTAGAACAAGCTACCAAAGCAAGTATTCCATTTTTAATGCAATCTATAGAAAAAGCAAATCAATGCGATTTAAATTATAGAGCTAGTAAAAATCAGCGATTGCTGGTAGAATTAACCTTAATGCAAATTGCCTCTATCACTTTCGATGGAGAAAAAAAAAAGTCAGCTAACTACATAATTCCTGCTACCTTTTTTCAAGCACTTTCACCTTCAGCAAAACAGGTTGTAAAACCAATTCAAAAGAAAGTTGAAAACATAAAAGTTTCTCAAACAGTTGAAGAGTCAAAAACTGTTCTTAAAAAACCTGTTTTACATAATCTTAAAAAACGCTCTTCTTCTCTTTCCTTAAAAAGTATTCACGAAAAAAAGGAAGTTAAAAAAGCTTCGGTTGAAGAAAATTTTGACTACCATCCAAAAGATGTTTTTACCGAAGAAATACTTCAAAAATTATGGAAAGACTATGTTACTTTACTGATTGAAAAAGGAGAAAGAAGTATGGCTTCTATTGTTGGAACTGATATACCTCTTTTAGGTGAAAAATTTAAAATTACCTTTACGGTTCCTAATAGATCTATGGAAGAACAGTTTAGAAAAGGAAGACCTAATTTATTAAATTTCTTAAGAGAAAAGTTAAACAATTACGGAATTGATATTCTTGTAGTTCTTAATGAAACTATTGAGAAAAAGTTTGCATACACACCACAAGAAAAGTATAATAAGTTAAAAGAGAAAAACCCACTTTTAGACAAATTACGTCAGGCTTTTGAGTTAGATATGTAAAGAAATCTAATTTTATTACCCTTTTAACTTCATTCCTAAATAAGGCAAAGTTAAACCTTCTTTAGTTTCATTTGTCTTTTCAAATTCTGGAATTAGATAAATTTTTTCTCCTTTCTCGACAAATAAAGGAATCGATTTTTCTACTTTAGATAGAACATCTAAAACGTTATTATATTCAATTTCATTTTCAACTTTAACCTCAATAATCATTGGATTTTCACGATACGCTTCACTTACGTTAATATAATCGTCATTTGGTGACAAAAAACTTTTCCTTTCTAATTCTGTAGCTTCTAAATTTTCTACAGAGGAAGCAATTTTATAAGCACCATGTTCTCCAAAAGATTTAGAAAAATTATTTAAAGCAAAGTTATTTACGGTATCACTTCCTGTTAAAGCAATTAAATAACCAACATCATTTAATTCTATATTATCTGTTAAATCATCATCATAAATATCAACTTTAAAAGCTTCTAAACCATCACTTATAGCTTGTTCTATAAAGTCTTTATTAGAATCGATAAGAATAACTCTCTTTCCTTTTTTCTTTAAATAATTAGCAATTAATCTTGCAGGATTTGAAGCACCTACAAATAAAATAGCGTTAGAACTTTTTAAGAAAACGCCCACCATTTTAGCAAAAAATCTTGCTGTAGTAGCATTTAACAAAACGGTTCCTAAAACAATCATAAAAACCAAAGGTGTAATATATTCTGCACCTTCTACTCCTTGTTTTAATAATTTACTTCCAAATAAAGAAGCAATACCTGCAGCTACAATTCCTCTAGGACCAACCCAGCTTATAAATAGTTTTTCATTCAATTTTAATTTAGATTTTCTAGTACTTACAAAAACAGCTAAAGGTCTAATTACAAAAACAACAATTGCGAATAAAGCAGCTGTTTTCCATGTATACAACAACATTAAATCATCAATATTAATATTTGCAGATAACAATATAAAAAGCATAGAAATTAATAAAATACTTAATGATTCTTTAAAATACAAAAGTTCTTTTATGTTCTTTAACTTTCCGTTTCCAAGAACCATCCCCATAACTACAACAGCTAGTAAACCAGATTCGTGAGCAAAATTTTCTGACAGTATAAAAACTAATAATACTACTGATAATGAAGCTACATTCAATAAATAATGAGGAATAAATTTTTTATTGATTGCAAAAGCCAATGCATGAGCAAAAGTGAAACCAAAGCTGGTGCCAAACAATACAATTTTACCAAATTCCATTAAAGCAATTTTTGTAAAACCACCACCACCACCAACACTAATAAATTCAAAAACTAAAACGGCAACCAATGCTCCTATTGGATCAATTAGAATTCCTTCCCATTTTAAAACGGTAGAAATATCTTTTTTTAATGGAATATTTCTTAAAATTGGCGTGATTACTGTGGGTCCTGTAACGATGATTAATCCAGAAAAAAGGAAAGAAATTTCCCAACTTAAATTAAAAATAAAATGTGCAATAATACCTGCTCCAAAAAAAGTAATTGCAGAACCTAATGTTATTAACTTCGTTATAACTGGACCTACATTTTTAATTTCACTTCTTTTAAGCGTTAAACCACCTTCAAAAAGAATAATACTAATAGCCAAAGACACAAAATAATACAAACCATCTCCAGGAAATAAACCTTTTGTTCCATTCCAAATTGGCTCTATCCACTTTGCACCATCTTCACTTAAATACTCGGCAGCTATTGGTCCAACTAATAAACCAATCAAAATTAATGGCAAAATTGCAGGAATTTTAAATTTCCAAGCAAACCATTGTGCTAATATTCCTAAAATGATAATTCCTGCTAATTCTAACATCGTTTTACAATCAAATTATTTAATCTTTCCTCGTTGGTCTGAGTACAAAGCATACTTAGTTATATGCAAAATTTTCGTTTACTTTTTTTCTAAAATTATTTCAAATTCATATGACTCAATAAATTGGTTGCAAAAACTAACATATTTTTTACTTCATCTGTGCGTGCAACATGAATATATTTAAAAATCATCAGTGCTTCTCCATTACTTTCTATATGATGTATTTCATTTTCTTCAAGAAAACGTAATAAATCATTCGTAAAAAAAGTTCGAATTTCAGCTTCATTTTCTCCACTTAATTGAAATTTATTTGAAAAATCTGTATATTTTTTAAAATTGATATCTCCTTTTGCTCCAGAAAAAACCTTTACACGATCAAAAACTTTATCAAAAAGCCCTTCTTTATCAATTATAAATGGCGGTATTGCAGTCGGTAATTTAATAACTTGTACTGTGGTTTGATACACTTCTAAAGCGAGTAAAGCCCCTTCATCAAATATAATATCAGCAATTTCCCAATGTGCATCATTTTTCACATCTAATCCTTGTAACGAGTTCTTTTTCATTTCAATAGGACGTGAATCAAAAAAGTGAAAATTTCTTAAATAAGAAGTATTCCAATCTACTTCACGCTCAAAAGACCAACTATTTGCAATCGCCATTTTTTGTAAACGAATTTGACGTTTTGTAATTCGTTTTTTTATACGACCGGTTACAATCTTTAAGGCTCTATTATGGCTTGTAGAAGAAACGTGATTCTCTAGTCCAATCAATTTCACATCGCCACCTTGATCGTCTTGTATTCGTTTAAAATCAATTAAATTTTCCATGATTGATAAATCTACTAAACGTGTTTTTGACATATCTATACGTACTGTAGAACCTGCAGGGATTTCTTCTAATAAAGTGTCTAATTGTAAAGCATATAAGAAGTTACTAATTCCCTTAAGTTTAACATCATAAGTGCCATTCTCTAAACGGTATACTTTTGAACCCGATCTGTAAATCATTTTGAAGAAACGTAAAAAACCCACTTTTGCTAATAACATATGTAAAAACAAGGTGACTAAAATTCCACCTACAATTCCGTAGAGTAAATCTGTAAATAATGTTATAATAAGTGTTGCTGTAAGAAATAATAATTGCTCTACACCTTGATCATATGCATGTTTAAATACTTTTGGAGATGCTAGTTTAAAGCCAGTATGTACCAAGATTGCTGCTAAAGCAGCCAAAGGAACGCTTCTTAAAATAGGTGCTAAAATAAGTACAAAGAGAATTAAAAAGATTCCATGATAGAAATTAGACCATTTGGTTTTTGCATTACTATTTACGTTTACTGTACTACGTACAATTACTGTAATAATTGGAAGTCCACCTAAAGCACCAGAAACCATTGTGCTTAATCCAACACCAATTAAATCTTTATTTAAATTAGTAGTTCGTTTATAAGGATCTAATTTATCAACAGCACGAGCACTTGCCAGCGTTTCCACAGAAGCAATCATAGTAATGGATAGTACTGTAAGCCAAAAAGCAGTTGTTCCTATCATTCCAAAATCTGGATGCATAATACTATCTAATGGATTTTCTGGGATGTCAATTAATAATTCTGGTCCTACACCGTAACTTTTTCCAAGAAAAGAAATACTATGTCCATTAAAAAAGTCAAAAATGAATACAAATGGTATCGATAATATCAAAACCCACATTGGTGCAGGAATTGCTCGAATGAATTTAGTGTTGATTTTTTTGTAAAAAACAAGGGTTAAAATTCCTACTAAAGCAATTACAAAAACAAAAGGATTAATTTCAGGTATTTTATAAAAAGCATCTATCAATGTTCCTATTATAGATTTTGAATCTGAAGTAGTTCCTAATGCATAATGTATTTGTTTTGTGAAAATAATTACACCAATTGCAGCTAAAATTCCGTGTAATACTGATGAAGGTAATAATTTGGCAAAGCGGCCCATTTTTAAAAAACCTAGTATCGTTTGAATACCTCCAGATACTACAATTGCAGCTAAAACATAATTAATATTTCCGTCAAGAGCTACAAGCCCACCAAGAATTACAGCAATTAAGCCTGCAGCAGGACCATTAATTGCTAAATGTCCACCTCGAAAAAAAGTGGTAACAACTCCACCAATAATTGCAGAAAGTACACCTGCCATCGGTGAGACTTCAGAAGCTACTGCGATTCCTAATGCAAGTGGTAAAGCTACTAATGATACACTTATTGCTGCCGAAAGGTCATTACGCCAGTTTTCTTTTAAACCTTTAATCCCTGTAGCAGGAATGGAGTTGAGAGTTTTCATAGTTGATATAAAATGTAATTTTAAAGCTGTTAATATACGTTTTTTAGAAAAAAAATATTGCAATAATATATGATTTTTTACATTTTTAGTTTGAGTCGTCAAATAATTAATAAACTAATTGTTTTTGTTTTTTTTAAGAAGAATTATTTTCAATTAAATTTGTGATAAAACCATATCTAAAAATAAAATGATAGATTTGTATTCCATTATAAACCTAATTTATAGACTATAGAATATGCTCGGATTACAATTTGAAACAGAAACTTCTTGGGCAGATATTGCCAAAGTAAATTTAGAGCAAATATTAACAGATCATGCGTTTTTAGAACAAAAAGCAGCTTCTAATGCAGTTTCTATTATTATAAATTATTCTGAAGAAACAGAACTTGTTAAAGAAATGAGCAATATTGCCATTGAAGAAATGCAACACTTTAAAATGGTGCATTTATTAATGGTAAAACGTGGAATGGTTTTAGGAAGAGAGCAAAAAAACGATTATGCAATCCGTTTGCAAAAATTTTTCAAGAAAACAGGCGATAGAACTGATGCATTGGTGCAACGTTTATTAATTGCTGCATTAATTGAAGCAAGAAGTTGCGAACGTTTTAAAGTATTTTCTGAAAATATGGAAGATGAAGAATTGTCTACATTCTATAAAAACTTAATGGTTTCTGAAGCACAACATTACACAACCTTTTTAGCATTTGCAAGACAATACCAAGACAGAGCAATTGTAGATAAAAAATGGAATGCATTGTTAACTTTTGAAGCTGAATTAATGCGTAAAAGAGGTAATGTTGCAAAAATTCATGGATAAAATCAATGAACAATTATCATTGAACTTGATAACTGATAACTGATAACTGATAACTGATAACTGATAACTGAATAAATGTTTAGCAAAGCTGAAGCAACACAAATACGTAAAGAATTTTGGACAAGTTTTGGAAAATCTTTTCCAAGAAAATGGTTATTGTACAATACTGAAATAAAAGGTTTTTCTTTTAAGTTTGTTGGCGACAGAAAAAAAGCGATGGTCTGTTTAGATATCGAAAATCCGGATGAATTGGTAAACCTACTCTACTTCGATCAAATGGTTTCTTTAAAAACTTTGTTAGAAACAGAGATTCCTGAAGTTATTTTTAATGATGAATATGAACTAGAAAGCGGAAAAAAAATTCATAGAATTTATGTTCCGTTTGAAGGAAAGTTTAGTGTACATAATAAAAATACTTGGCGAGATTGTTTTGAATTCTATATGGAAATAATGCCAAAATTTGAAGCGTTTTATTATGAATATGAAGATGTTATAAAAAATATTTAAGTCATTCCTGCGAAGGCAGGAATCTAAACTTGCATAAATATGGATTCCTGCCTTCGTAAGAATGACAAACTCTATTTAAGAAGCCCGCGTTAAGGATTGTAGCATTTGTTTGAGCTCTTTTTTGTTTTTCACAAAAAAAGCGAGTGCGAAAAGCCTGACCTGAAAGGTAACGCCCAAATTTAGTTCATAAAAAAAATCGCCCATAAAGAGCGATTTTCAATTTAACTTTCTTCTTCTTTTACTTAATGAACTGTATGCTAAAAGGATAACTTGGGGGTTCGTTATTACTCACTTTTATGGCATTTATAATCGGAAAAATTAAATAGAAAATTCCGATTGTTATAAAACCTAGAATTCCTAAACCGAATAATAAAATTAAAGGAATACAAATTAAAAGGTAAATAAACATTGAGATTCTAAAGTTAAGAATGGCTTTTCCGTGAGAATCCATTCCGAAAACTTCATCCTTTTTCGTTAACCATAAAACTAATGGTACTATAAAACCACCAATTCCTGTTACGAAATCTAATAACTGACTCAAATGTGTAATTACTAATAACTGTTTGTCTTCTTTCATTTTTATGTATAAAATTTTAGTTGTGTACTTATTAGACGCAACTTTATTTGTTTTGTTACATTTTTAAGTTTTAAAAACAAAAAATACCTGCGTATCTTTGCAATATGATCGAACAAGATACTATTATCGCATTAGCGACTCCTTCTGGTGTTGGCGCAATTTCTGTAATTAGACTTTCTGGAGAAAAAGCCATTGAAATTGTAAACGATAATTTTAAATCGATTAAAAAAAACAAATCTTTAAAAACACAGAAAACACATACGATTCATTTAGGCCATATTATTGAAAAAAATGTTATTTTTGATGAAGTTCTGGTATCGGTTTTTAAGAATCCAAATTCTTATACAGGCGAAAATGTTATTGAAATCTCTTGTCATGGTTCTAGTTTTATTCAGCAAGAAATTATACAGTTATTCTTACAAAAAGGTTGTAGGATGGCAGATAATGGTGAGTTTACAATGCGTGCTTTTCTAAACGGAAAGATGGATTTAAGTCAGGCTGAAGCTGTTGCAGATGTAATTGCTTCTAATTCTGCTGCAAGTCATCAAATGGCGATTCAACAAATGCGTGGCGGAATTACTAATGAATTGAAAGAATTACGTGTTCAATTATTAGATTTTGCAGCATTAATTGAATTGGAATTAGATTTTTCTGGTGAAGATGTAGAATTTGCAGACAGAACAAAATTTAAAGAATTGGTTACTAAAATCACCTTTGTTTTAAAACGTTTGATAGATTCTTTTTCTTTTGGAAATGCTATGAAAAACGGAATTCCGGTTGCAATTATTGGCGAACCTAATGTTGGAAAGTCTACACTTTTAAATGCGCTTTTAAACGAAGAAAAAGCCATTGTTTCTGATATTGCAGGAACTACAAGAGATGCTATTGAAGATGAAGTTATTATAGATGGTGTTGCTTTTAGGTTCATTGATACTGCTGGTATTAGAGAAACAGAAGATGTTATTGAAACTATAGGAATTAAAAAAACGTATGAAAAAGCAGATAATGCACAGCTAATAATCTTTTTAATTGACTCTAATAAATTCGCTCATTCTAGTGAGGACTTTTTAAAGGAAATAGAAATTATTAAAGAACGTTTTCCTAATAAACGTTTATTAGTAATTGCTAATAAAATAGACACTTTATCATGTCATGATAGCTCTATTTTACAATCTGAAATTGAAAATCTAATTTTACTTTCGGCTAAACAAAAGACTGGTTTAGAAGAATTAAAGAACGAATTAACTTCTCTTGTAAATATTGGTGCCTTAAGTAATAATGAAACAATTGTTACAAATTCTCGTCATTTTGAAGCTTTAAATAATGCTTTAATAGCCATAACTTCTGTACAAGAAGGAATTGATCTAGAAATTGGAACAGATTTATTTTCTATTGATATTAGAGAATGTTTACGCCATCTTGGTAACATCACTGGAGAATATGATATTGATAAAGATATTTTGGGTCATATTTTTGGGAATTTCTGTATTGGGAAGTAAAAAATAGAAACATGAATTGTCCTTGTAATCCTTCTAATCTATATGATGATTGTTGCAAAAAAGCACATCAAAATATACATTCTGTAACTACAGCAGAAATTTTAATGCGTTCTAGATACAGTGCTTTTGTATTAGCTAATATAGATTATTTACAAAAAAGCCATCATTCAGCTACAAGGCCGTCTAAATACGAAAAAAAAGAAATTTTAAGCTGGACAAAGTCTGTTGAATGGGTAAAACTAAATGTTTTAAACTCAACAAAAAACACGATAGAATTTAAAGCTTATTTTAAAGAAAACGGATCTTTAAATGTTATACATGAAAACTCTTTTTTTGTAAAAGAAAATAATCATTGGGTATATAAAAATGCGTTATAAAAAATGAATATTGAAGATTTAATTGGTGAATTTCAAATTATAGGAAGTAATCAAGATAAAGAAGAAGACACATACAAAGGAACACTTTCTTTGACTTTAGATGCAGATAACAGAATTGTAGCAACTTGGTTAATCAATAAAAGTCAACAACAATTCGGAACAGGATTTTTTAAAGACAATATTTTGGTGATCAACTTTAATTACCAAGGAGATGAAAATACTATTTACAAGGGTATTGTAGTTTATAGGTGTATTTCTAAAGATATTTTAGATGGTTTTTGGTCTGAAGAATTTGGTAATCCACTTTTTCTTGGAGAAGAACGTTGTTTTCGCGTGAAAGAAAAAGAACTATTAAATTAATAAACTTAAAAGCTAATTTCCTTTATAACTTTTTTTAGAAACTTTTGCCTATTTTTGTTACACAAACTAACCGTTCTCTAAAAATTTAGTACCATGAAACAACTCATCATTTTACTGCTACTCATTATTGCTTTTTTTATCGGATTTGGTAAATACAAACAATACAAAAGATACAACTCTCCAGAAGTAGATTATAAAACGGATAAAAAATTAGATTTTGAGTATCATAATCAAGAATTAGTGATGGATTATCATACAAAAGTAGAAGATTTGAATAGTTTTGTTATGATGCAATGGACTTCTAATGATATTGATGTTAGAACCCCAGAAGATGATGATAATGAAACAAAAGTTGTCATTAAAAAATATTCTAAAAAACTGGCAAGGATAAAATATTTTGAAAATAAACTAGAGAAATCGGCATCTTTAAAATCTAAAGGTTTATCTAACAAAGAGATTCAATTTTTAGAAAAAACTGGTACTGACCTAAAATCATATAAACGTTCTCAAGAAATTAGTAAGATTAAAAGTATGTTTAATGCTAATGAAAGAATGATTTACGGACACAGAAGTGCGTTGATTTTTGAAGTTCAAAAAAAATTAATTGCAAATGGTTACGAAATCATATTAGATGGTATTTATAAAGTAGAAACTTTAAATGCAATAAAAAGTTTTGAAGAAAAAAATAAATTATTTGCGGATGGGTTTTTAGACATTTTAACTTTAGATGCGTTGTTTTAATAAAAAAAGATGCTAGTTTTCACTAACATCTTAAAATGAACAAGAAAGACTACTTCTTTTTATCTTGTCTTCTCCTATTTTTCCAAGGTGCATTCATTTGCCAATTACCTGCCATAATACAACCGTAAGGTAACACTTCATCAATAACTTCTCCTAAACCAAATTCAACCATTTGATTTCTTACAGTTTCCGCATTTTTATACGCAGAAGGTAATTCTGTAATATCAATTTCGTTAGAGAAAAAACGGATATCTAATCCTTTTGTTTCTTCTTCAAAAATTTCTTCATTTGTACCTGTTTTACTTTTTCTATGCTGTGTTCTACTTACATTTCTTCCTGCTCCATGAGGTGCAAAACCTAAATTATTTTCAGTCGTTTTTCCTTCCACAATTAAAACTGGTTCGCTCATATTTAAAGGAATTAATCTTGGCCCAGTAATATCTGGCATAAATTTTTCGTCTAAAGGCGTTGCTCCTTTTGCATGGTAAAATAAATCTCCATCTTTAAAAACAAAATTATGTTCGTTCCAAAATCTATTTTCTTTTTCAATTTGTAATTTTTCTAAAGTTGCATTATGTAAAACTTCGTGATTTAATTTTGTCCATTTTCTAATAATTTGCAATGCTTCCCAATACGCTTTTCCTTCTTCTGTTTCATACGGAATCCACGCATTTTGCTTTAAAGTTTGTGGAGATAATTTTTGTCTAAATTGTTCAGCAATTTTCATTCCTCTTCCATATAAATTCGCTCCAAAACCTCTACTTCCATGATGTGTAATTAACATCGTATTTCCTGTATTTTTAGATTTACCGACAAACAAAAAATGATTTCCATCTCCTTGAGTTCCTAATTGAGTTCTTGCTGCAGAAATACATTTTTGATTATTCAAAAACGGATTTCCTTCAATTTCTAATAATAAATCAGCAGGAAAACGAAATTGTACATCTCTATCTCTTCCTCCAGGACCAAAATGCGTAATTGAATGCGCTGCATCTAAAACCTCTTTAGGATCTGCCTTTCCAAAATCGGTTAACATTACAGAACAACAAATATCTGCAGAGTGCATTCCTGGATGAATCGCATTTTTTGCAATTACAATTCCACCAACAGGAATGGTTCCTTCTGGACCTGTAGGGCAAGCGTCTGGCATAATTGCACCACCAACAATTGTAGGCGTTTTCATTAATGTTTCCATCGATTTTGTTACAGAATTTACATTAATTGCTTCTAGTTCATTTTCCACTTTTATATTGATGATTAAATCGGCAGTTTTCTCTAACAAATCTATTTCTGACCCTAGTTTAAACTGTTCTAAATAAGTTGAAATTTCAACTTCTATTAATTGATTCTTATTAATATATTCAATTGCTTTTGGAAACCATTTTCCTGGTTTAAAATCCAATGCAATAATTTCTTTTCCTGATATTTTTATTTTACTTTCCATTTTCTCTATTGATTATGCTCTGTGAACTCCTCGTTTCACAGAGCGATTACTCTTGAAAGAATTACTCTTTCTTGATTTCGATACAAACATCTTACACTATTACGCAATTTTTTTGCGTAGTTAAATTAATTTCTCTTTTTCTTTCGTTTTTTATCCTTTTTTGATAATTTCACCTTATTTTTCTTTGGAACCTTACCTTTAATTCTACTTTTCTCTTCATTTACGCTTTCCATAAATTCTGAATTATAAGTGTTCTCTTTTGCCAATTTTATAAAAGTCAATGCTTTTTTATACTCTTTTAATTGTTCATATAAAATGGCTTTCTTTAAATATAAAAACGCTTTGTCAGATCCTTTTACTGTTAAAGCAAAATCTATAAACTCATCTACTTCTTTGTAATCTTCATTCCATAAAAGTGTGTTTATGTATGGTGTATAAACTTCAAAAGCATAGATATTTTCTGCTAAAACTTGTTTGAAATAAACAATTGCTTCTTCATATTTAAATAATTTTTCTGAATGTACTTTCCCAATTAAAGTTAAAGCCATCGTATTTTTATCGTCGTAAGACAATGCATAATTTAAAGCTTCCATCACTTCTTCCAAATCGTAAGGGTAATTTTCTAATGCTTTAAAAACATAGTTGTTTGTTAATGTTCCCATTTTGTTGTTTTTTATACGTTTGTCATTTCGACCTTGTAGAGAAATCTCAAAAGATCTTTCGACTGTGCTCAAGATGACATTTGATATTCTATTCTAATTGTTTTCTTAAATCTTTTTTAAGATAATTTCTCTTATTCTTAAATGATTTCTCATTATTAATTTGTTTAAAATCTGAACCTGTAAAAACTCTAACAGGATTTCCTCTTTCTACTGTTTGATGATTTTTCCATTGATTTTTTATTTGTTCTTTTACTTGATCAATATTAAAAACCGCAACTTTTTCTTGTAATCTTTTTATCGCAATTTTTTTATTTTGATGTTGAGATCTGCTGTCCATAACCAAGACTTGTAAACCTGTTTTTATATGTTTTGCTCTTATTGCAGAACTAACTTTATTCACATGCTGTCCTCCAGCTCCAGAACTTCTAATTGCTTGAAATTTTATTTCGTTTTCATTAATTTCTAATGATTCTGAATTTTCCACTTCAAAACAACCAATAAACCAGTTTTTACGTTTGTTCAGTTTTCTAAATGTTGAGTTCCCAATCCATTGAATTGTACCCAACCAATTTGTTAAAAAACCAGCAAGTTGATTTCCTTTTAACTGAATACTTACAGATTGTACTGTGCCATTTTCTATTCCGTTTTCTTTGTGTAAAATTGTATACTCAATCTTATTGGATATCAATTCTTTTAGAAATATTTTTAACACTTTGGCAACCACAAAAGCACATTCTAAAGGTCCTTTTCCTGCTGATATTTGAATTGTTTTTGTTTTCATAACTTTTATTTTAAGAAGAGAGAAAAAAGAGATTAGAAAATAGACTTCCAATCTTTCTCTTTTCTCTTTTCTCTTTTTTCTATTATCTCTTTTCTTTGTTCTCTTTTTAATATTCTATTCGCTTTTAGTTTTTGACATTTAGCTAGCAAAAATGCTTGCGTTAGGGATTGAAACGGCATCCTTTTTGTTTTTCACAAAAAGATATAGTGTAAAGCCCGACCAACAGGTAACGCCCAAAAACTATGAATTCATTCTTACAATTTTAGGTCTAAAAGTGCCTAACACTTCTACCAATTCTTGCTGATTTGCCATCACTTTTTTAATGTCTTTATAAGCCATTGGTGCTTCATCAATTCCGCCACCGATTAGCGTTACATTGTTCATATTCAATTGATGCGTTACATCGCTTTTTGTGAACTTTTCTTTACACTTTTTACGAGAATGTTTTCTACCAGCGCCATGTGAAGCCGACTGTAAACTTTCTGTATTTCCTAAACCACGAACTATAAAACCTGGTGCTGTCATAGAACCTGGAATAATTCCCAAAGCTCCTTTTTGAGCAGGAGTTGCTCCTTTTCTATGTACAATACATTCCTTACCTTTTATAGTTTCTTTCCATGCAAAATTGTGATGATTCTCAATTTTTACAATTGGTTTTGCGCCTAATTCTTTGGCAATTCTATCGTGAATATTATCATGACAAGCCTTGGCATAATCGCCAGCTAAGTTCATTGCCAACCAATATTCTTGTCCATCGTGTGTATCTAAATCTAACCATGCTAAATGCTGTACGTTTTTTGGTAACGGACATTGTTTTGTTGCCAAATACGTATAATGTTTCGCAATATTTGCACCTAAACCTCTGGAGCCACTGTGTGATAACACGCCAATATATTCGCCGATTTTTAAGTCGAATTCGTTATTTTCTTCTGTAATTGAAACAGTACCAAATTCTACAAAATGATTTCCTCCTCCAGAAGTTCCTAATTGTTTAAATGCTTTGTCTTTTAAGCGTTTTATTAATGGAATCTCATTAAATTCATCTCTATAAAATATTTCATGATCTTGTTTTTTATCGTGCGTTTCTCGCATTCCGAATTTTGTGTGATTCTTTAAAATATTTTCATATTGATGTACTTTTCCTTTCAAAAATGAAAGCGGAATTGGATATACGGTTAAACACATTCTGCAACCAATATCTACACCAACTCCATAAGGAATTACTGCATTATCTGTGGCTAAAACGCCACCAATTGGCAAACCATAACCATAATGTGCGTCTGGCATTAATGCGCCTTGCACAGCAATTGGTAGTTTTAAAGCGTCATACAATTGAAACTTTGCTTGTTCATCAATTTCGTTTTCTCCATAAATGGAAAACGGAACTCTTGTGTTTCTTAATTGATGCATTTTAACTTCAACGGGTTTTACCAAACCTTCTGCTACTTTACCCCAAATTGCATTTCCTTGAAATTTTTCTGGTGATAAAAGCACTTCTTTTGCTTCCTCTAAAATGCGCTCTTTCTTTTCTCTTTTTCTGTATCTACTTATTTGACCTAAAGCGATATTGATACTATTGTTCTTTGGAAACCCTAATTTTATTAGATCTTTTCCTTTTAATTTATTTCCCACGATTTTAATTTTGAGATGTTTTGTTTTAAGGAAATCAACTTTTGGTCGATTCCTTCTCTTTAATAAAGATTAAAAACCTTTATTTGGATTCCCGTTTTCACGGGAATGACAGATTAATTGGAAACTTTTTGGCAAACCCAAAAAGTGTTCTTTTTGAATAGTTTCGGAAAGTCTTTAGGAAAAAATAGCCATAAAAAAAGTCCGAGAGTTTAAAACTTCGGACTTTTCATATATGATAGTGTTTGCTATTTATAATTCTGAAAGTCGCGAAGTAAACAATAAAAAGAACCTCGTTCTCTTTGTGTGTTTTTGTTGAATGATGATATGATCATTGTACTTCGTTTTTATGCTGATGTTATTCAACGATTATTATTGTTGCTTTACTGCGATGCAAACCTATAACGTATTTTTGAATTTTACAAATAAAACTTAAGTCTATTTCACTGACAGTTAGTTGCTTAATTTATTTTTAGGCAATTGATTTCCTGTCCGAATTGATTCAGATATTAGGAGTTTAGATAACTCTTTGAAGTTGTGATATGTACTTAATAATTACACGTTTCTTTGTCATTAATTAATTTTGAAAAAATGTGAAAATAAATTTTCACTAGATTCCTGTTTTCACAAGAATGACAGTTTTATTTGTTTCTCAATTGTAAATTGAGAGGTTTTTTTCAATAAAAAAAGCGTCCAAAAATTGAATTTTGGACGCTTTTACTATTTTTAATTAAAGTTATTCTCTAGAATATGCATTTAAATAGTCGCAAATCGCGTCCGTATTTATGTTGTTTATATATATTCATAGGTTAATCCTTTAGTTTATTATCTTGTTTTGAATTGCAAATATGCGAAAAAATTATAAACTAAAAGTGTTAAAATTATTTCTTAATATTTTCTAACGCTTTTTTTATACTGGTTTCTGGCTTTTTACAAGTACCATTTACACAGACATAAATTAACGTATTCTCTTCATTATATTTATAAGTTAACAGTGGCACTGTAATATTTTCTTTGTTAGTCCCAGCAATTAAAATATTTGGAAAATAATTATTAATTAGGCTTTTATTTATTTCTGTGGTATTATTACCTGCAACAACAACTTCATAAAAAGGTTTTGTAAAATTGGTCATTAAATTTAACCAATTGCTATAATTTACAGGACTCCTTTTTACATCTTCCTTTAAATTATTAAGCATTTGTTCTGAAGTATTTGAGTACTTTTTATCAGAATAATAATGCCCTAATTTAAATAAACTATTTGCTATAATTGAGTTTGATGAAGGAATTACACCATCAATAACTTCATATTTTCTTGCAATTAAGTTTTCATCTTTTTTAGATGTAAAATGAAACATTTTGTTATTCTCATCAAAGAAGTTAACAAATAAATGATCAACTAACTTTTTTGATGTGGTTAACCATTTTTCTTCTAAAGTTACTTCATATAAAGAAATAAAAGCCTGTATTAAAGTAGCATAATCTTCTGAATATGCATTAATAGTACTTTTATCGTTTTTAAAGTTTCTATTTAATCCTCCATCTTTTCTTAATTGATTTTCTATTAAAAATTTTGCATTTACTAAAGCAGTTTTTAAAAACTCTTCATCTTCAAAAGCTCTATATGCATCAACATAACCTTGTAACATTAAAGCGTTCCAAGAAGTAAGTACTTTATCATCTAAATTAGGTTTACTCCTTTTATCTCTAACTTCTTTTAATACTTTTTTCCATTTAGAAATTTTACTGTTTAAATCTTTTAAAGATATTTTATGTTCTTTTACAAATACTTCTTTTGATTTGTTTCTAATCAATACATATTTCTCATTCTCCCATAATCCGAAATCATTAATATTATAAAAGTCTTTAAAAAGATTAAAATCACTTCCTAATAGTTTTTTTAATTCTTCAATCTTCCATTCATAAAAAACGCCTTCTTCTTTTTCTCCTTGTTTATTTTTACTGTCTGCATCTAAAGAGGAATAAAATGCGCCATTTTTTGCTGTTAACTCTTCTTTAATGAAGTTTAGCGTTTCTATTACTGTGCTTTTATACAAATTATTTTTAGTATTCAAATATGCTTTAGAATATAGACTTACCAATTGCGCGTTGTCATATAACATTTTCTCAAAATGAGGAATATGCCACTTTTCATCTACAGAATACCTAGAGAAACCGCCACCGATTTGATCATAAATTCCTCCATAGGCAATTTTAGTAAGGGTAGTTTTTAAATGTTTTTCTATGGACGTGTCCTTAAATTGATGATTATATCTCAATAAAAAATCTAAAGAATTTGGCATTGGAAATTTTGGCGCATTTTTAAATCCGCCATAAATAGTATCAATTTGAGTTTTCCATACATCTATTGATGCACTTATATCTTTATTACTAAATTTTGGAACTTCTTTATTCAAAGTAATCAATTGTGATTCTTGAATACCTTTTGTAAGGTTTTCTGCAAATTCAACCGCTTTCTCTGGTTCTTCTTTATAAAGTTTAGAAATATTGATTAAAACTTTAGACCATTGTTCTTTTGTAAAATAAGTTCCTCCAAAAATGGGTCTTCCATCTGGAAGTGCAATACAGTTTAGTGGCCAGCCACCACTACCTGTCATTAATTGAACAGCATTCATATATACTTTATCAACATCTGGTCTTTCTTCTCTATCAACTTTTATACTGATAAAGTTATCATTCATAATTTTAGCAATAGAATCGTTCTCAAAGCTTTCTTCTTCCATTACATGACACCAATGACATGCAGAATACCCTACAGAAATAACAATTAATTTATTTTCTTTTTTTGCAAGTTCTAAAGTTTCATTATTCCAAGGTTTCCAATTTACAGGATTATAAGCGTGTTGTAATAAATACGGGCTTGTTTCGTGAATTAGGTCGTTACTTTTTTTATCTGAAGGTTTTTCTTTTGTAGTACAACTGGTGATAATCAATAAGAATAAGATAAAAAATGCGTTTTTGATAAGTGTTTTCAAAAGTAAAATTATTTAAAAGATAAAGATATAAATTTAAGGCATAAAAAAAACACTCAAAATAAAATTTGACCGTTTTAATTATAAAATTTTTACACTTAATTATTGCTTAATAAACTTTGTTGTACCAACAGCATTATCTATAACATATTTAATTAAATAAACTCCTAAACTTAATTCAGAAAACCTATACTTTTAGATTTTTCATTAACATAAATCGTTTTTACAATTTTCCCTAAAATATTATAAATACTTGCTTTTTGAATTGTTTTATCCGAAGAAATCTTTAAGAAATAAGTTGTTGGGTTTGGGTAAAAATTTACGTTTGCAAAAGTATTGCCTTTAATACTTGCAGTTGCTGAACTTAACAATACAATATCATCCGTATAGAAAGTAAAATTCGCTACTAATTTACCAAAAGAATCAATTTTACTAATCGTTGAATAATCGAATGTTAAAGTTTTCCAAGCATTTGCTACAGTTGTTAAAACCTCTTTTTGAAAGCTAATTGCTGCCTTTCCAGAGTTTTCTACTTTTAATAATACTTTAATTCCTACTCTAGGTGAATATACTTTCATTCTAAAAGTATCATTAGTGGTGAAATCCATAACTGCACTTAAAACGAATGAGCTTTCTCCCCAAACTTCTCTAGCATTTTTTTTTACCTTTTTACCAACATTTGCAGATGTATTGTCTGCATTATTCTGTGGGCTCTTCTGTTGTTACAATTACTCCATTAAAACCTCCCGAATTCTGATTTTGAGTTTTATAATCTTCTGTAGTATAGTTTTTTATTAGAGGTAGTTCTTGAGCAGAATTTATAACAGAAATAAAGAGAAGAAGAAATAATAAAAATACGATTCTATAAATATCTGGTTTAGTAATGTTTGGTTTCTAAATTATTTTAAATATTATAAAACTGGAAGGGAAAAATATTTTGTATGGTTTTTGTATAGGTAGTAAATACAAAGAAAAATTCTACTTTTCAATTAAAACAATATCAAAAACTGAATCTATTGTTGCTTTACCATTTATGACCACTATAGATTTACTGGAATAAAAATCATTTAATTGCATTCCGTTTTTAAAGACTGATGAAACATCGATCACTTTTTTTCCTTTTGGTAAATTAATTCCTACTACTACTTTATCTTTATTTCTAACTCTTGAAAAAACCAAGCCATTTTCTTCTGAAATTAATGTATGCTTTCCAGCTCCAACAGCCATATGATTTGCTCTAAACTGACCTAGTTTTTGCCAATGATTTAAAATTTGTTTCGTTTTTTCTTTCGATTCAATATCATTCCAATTCATAAAAGAACGTAAAGTTGCATCACCTACAGTTCCTTCAACTGTTAAATTTCTTGCAGATTCATCTCCATAATAAATTTGTGAAGTTCCTGAAGTTAACAACAACATTGTTGCAGTTTTAATTGGCATTTCTCTTTCTTTATCAAAAGGATTTCCATCATCATGAGATGTCATGTAGTTTAATACTCCATAACCTTTTAAATTGGTATTTAAAAGAGAATCGTATTTATGAAAAACATCCTTTTCTACCATTTGCTTTACATTCCATTTTAACTCAAAATTAATTAAACTATTAAATGCTTTATCAAAATAGTTAACTTTTTTATCTCCAAAATCAAATGCTTTACCGTGAGAAATGGAGTAATTATAAACTTCACCAACTAAATAAAAATCATTATTATCTAATATTTTCTCTGAATTGTTCTTTTTATATTCAGCAAAAGCAATGTCACATTCCGTTTTAAATTCTTGCCATACAAATTCTTCTGTATGTTTTACAGTATCTACTCTGTAACCATCAATTCCGAATTCAGTAATATAATCTGTTAACCATTTTATGATGTAAAAACGTGGTGCTCTTGGATGCCCAGTCTTTGTAAAGAATGCATCTAATTCTTTTATTTCTTGCTCATAACGACCTTCAGCCTTCCATTTTGCAACCAATTGTGGAGGCAATTGTACAGCTTCATTACTTTCAGTTTTAATATCTGGTAAGTTTTTAACCAACGTACAAGAAATCGTATGCTCATAATTATCATAAGAACATTGTGGACCAGTTCTTACCCAATCACTAGGCCAAACAGGATCCATTTCTGTTACAGGACCTGTATGATTAATAACTGCATCTAGAAGAACTCTAATTCCATTTTTATGAGCCAATGCAACTAATTCTTTCAAATCTTCTTTTGTGCCGTAATTTGGATCAATTTTTGTCCAATCTTTTGCCCAATAACCATGAAAACCATAAGATAAACCAGTCCCTTCATCTGTTCCTCCATGAATTTGCTCCACAATAGGTGTCATCCAAATAGCATTGATTCCTAATTTGGTAAAATATCCTTCTTTTATTTTTTGAGTAATTCCTTTAATGTCTCCACCTTCAAAGCCTCTTAATTTTCCAGTTTCTTTAGTTCTATCAAAATTAATATCATTGGTTGTATCTCCATTATTAAAACGGTCTGTCAATAAAAAATAAATGTTTGCTCCTTCCCAAACAAATTCTTTTTTAGCAAGTTTTGTTTCAGTTTTTTCTTCTGATAATTTTTCTTGACAACTAAAGGTTATTACTATTACGAATAAGAAAAGTATTTTTTTCATAATTAATTTTATTGAAGTTGAAGAATAAATGATTCTAATGGCTTTAAATCAATTCTTAATTTTGCTTGATCATCTTTAACAACCAAAGTTGTTGAATAGGTTTTATATAATTGATCTTCAATTTTATATTCACCTAATTTTAAGTTCCATTTTTCAATAATATCTTGTGGTAAACTTAAATCGAAACCATACATGTTTTTTGAATTAAAGTTAGAAACGATAATTAATTTTTCAGTATTACTCCAACGAACAAAAGACAAAACTTTGTCATTATACCATTCTGTATTCTCACGATTAAATTGATGAATATCTGCATATTCTCCCATTAGAGCATCAGAGTTAATCGTAAAATTTAATAAACGTTTATAAAAATCTCTTAAATCTGTTTCTTCTTTTGTAGATTTCTCTCCATCAAATTGCTTATTATTAACCCATCTTTGAAGCGAAGGAACACCTACATAATCAAAAATAGAAGTTCTACTTGGTGTTCCAAAACCTGCGTTTTCAGAACCATCTTCACCAAATTCTTGTCCGAAATAAATCATTATTGGCGACGTAGAAATTGTTGTAGATACTACCATTGCAGGCTTTCCTTTTAAAGCATTTCCTGCGAATTCTGGACTCGCAATTCTTTGCTCATCATGATTCTCTAAAAAGTGCAACATATTGTGCTCAATATCTTTTAAATCTTCTTGAATTGGAGGAATATTATCTGTTAATCCATGACCTTGCATTACATGTTTTATGGTATCATACAAAGCAACTTTATCATACAAATAATCCATTTTTCCTTTTCTAATGTAATCTCTATACATTTTAGGATTATACACTTCTGCTAACAAAAATGCATCTGAATTCTTCATTTTTATAGATGAATTCATAAAACTCCAAAACTCAACAGGCACCATTTCTGCCATATCGTATCTAAAACCATCAACGTCTTTCTCTGCCCAATACAAAGCAATATCTCTAAACTTTATCCAAGAATTTGGCACTGTTTTATCTTGCCAAAATTCGTAATGTTTTTTGTAATCTTCGTTTTCAAAACCTTGAGGTAATTCATCAAAATCTTTTTTCCCTTCAGGCGAAATACCATAATTTACTTTTACAGTTTCATACCAGTCATAAAAACTCGGTTTTGGCGAACGAGATCCATTTCCTGTCCATTTTGCAGGGTTTTCCTTGAATTTCTTATCAGATAAAACATTATTTTCTCCACTTAAAGGTAAATATCCATTTAAAAAATCTGGCACTTGAAAAGCTTCATTTGGCGAATAGTAAAAATTATTATTGACATCATAAACTACAGTTTTATTATCTTCTGCGCCAAAATCTGTTGTTCCTTCTGGGTTTGATAAACTTTGATAATTTCTTGCCACATGATTAGGCACAATATCAATAATAACTTTCAATCCGTTTTTATGAGAACGTTCTATTAATGCTTCAAATTCTTGCAATCTGTTTTCAACATTTACTGCCAAATCAGGATTCACATTGTAATAATCTTTCACAGCGTAAGGAGAACCTGCTCTACCTTTTACAACATCAGGATCGTCATTTGAAATCCCATATTTTGTATAATCACGAATTACATCATGATGTGGAACACCTGTGTACCAAATATGTGTAACTCCTAAATCTTTAATTTCAGTTAATGCTTTATCAGTAAAATCGTTGAATTTTCCGACACCATTCTCTTCAATAGTTCCCCAAGGTTTATTCGTGGTATTTGTATTACCAAATAATCTTGTAAAAACCTGATAAACAACTGTTTTTTTCTTGACGTTTGTAATCTCTATCTTCTTTTTTGATACTTTTTCTGTTGAACAACCAATTAAGATTACTAAAATGAATACGGATAAAACGTTATTTATTTTTTTCATAATTGATTTCTATTTTAATGTTATTTTTACTTTTAATTCTTTTTTTGGATTCCATTTTAAAGGAATCGTTATTTTATTATTTTCTGATGAAATTTGGTTTGTACTTCCATCAACTTTTATTTTTTTCGGATTCCAATTGATATTATGAATAACCAATTTTATTTCTTTTTCTGAAGTATTCCAATTCTCACCAAATTCTGCTTCAAAATCAATTTCTAAACATCGTTTTGTTATTTCAGCTTCAAACGTTAAAACTTCAAAATCTCCTTTTTCAAAAGCATTTGCTGTCAATCCATCATCATTATAAAACTCTCGTTTACTTTCTTTTTTTGAAGCGTCATAGTAATAATGAAGCACTAATTTATCTCCGTTATAATCATCAGTTGTCTGTATCAATTCTGACATTAAAACAAATGCGCCTCCACGAACATAAGTAGGAATTGAGTTTTCTTTAACATCAACTGTTTTAGTTATTCCGCCTGCAACTTTTTCATCAGAATAAAAATTATACCAATTTGCAGTTTTAGGAAAATAAATTTCTTTAGTTTTTACTGAATCTTTTAAAATTGGAGTGATTAAAAAATCTTTCCCCCATAAATACGTAGTTGAGTTTGTCATTAACTCTTCATCATCTTCTTCAAAGAAAATAGGGCGCATTAAAGGTGTTCCCTTTTGATTATTCTCAAACGCTAAATTGTAATTATATGGCAATAATTTATAACGTAATTCAATAGATTTTTTGGCTAATTTCTTTGCTTTCTCACTTCTAAAAACAGGTTCACTTGGTACATCTTCTTGTGCGTGAGGTCTATAAATTGGCTGAAAAACGCCATATTGTAACCAACGTGTGTATAAATTATCATCTAAATTTGCACCTGCAAAACCACCTAAATCAGAATGCATATACCCCAAACCTTGCATTCCCATCTGTAAAGCAATTTCTGGTTGAGATTGCAATCCCCCCCAAGTTCTATTTACATCTCCAGACCAAGGAATCATTCCAAAACGCTGAGAACCTGCAGCTCCTGCACGCATTAAAATAAAAGGTCTTTCATTCGAGAATTCTTTTTGATATCCTTCAAAAATTAAACGTGCCCAATCCTGTCCATAAATATTATGAACTTCATCTGCAGAACCAGTTGCATGTTGCACCCAAGCTGGGTGTACTTCTGGCTCACCTAAATCTCCCCAAAGTCCTTTTGCGCCTAAATCTAAAATATCTTTATAAATGTTCCAAAACCATTCTTTCCCTTCTTTTTTGTAAATATCTACAATTCCAGTATTTCCAAAGTAAAAATCATATTTAGCAGGATTTCCAACAGAATCTTTGGCTAAAACATCTTTTTCTACAGCTTCTTTCCATTTTTTAGAATTAGACAATATAAATGGTTCTGTGATTAAAACTGTTTTAACACCTTTATCTTTTAAACGAGAAATCATTCCTTTCATATCTGGAAAAGAATCTTTATAAACCTCTAAATTTCCCATTGTTCCTTTCAACTCTTTTCCAAACCAATACAAATCTAAAATTATAGCATCTACAGGAATTTTTTCTTCTTTAAATTTATCTATAGTTGCTTCTGTTTCTTTTTGAGAATGATAGCCAAATCTACTTGAAAAATTACCTAAAGCCCATCTTGGTGGCAAAGGTTGTTTTCCTGTTAAATCGGTATAATTACTTACCAAATCCATCCAAGAATCACCAACAATAACTTGATATGTCTTTCGTCCAGAAATAGTTTCATAAGTTAACGAATTGTCTTTTCTGCTATCTAAATCTAGATAACCAATTGGCGCATTATCAAAATGAATCATGTATTTTTTAGAAGAAATTACAATTGGTAATGTGAAATTCATCAATTCTGAATGCGTTTCATAACCATAATGAGCTCTGTTATACAATTTCAAACGATTACCTCTTCTATTCATTCCCAAAACTCTTGCTCCTCCACCGTACAAAACCTCATCAGAAGTTAAATTGAATTCTATTTTCTCATGAATAGAATCCTTATAATATCCTGCTTTTTCTGATGTTATTTCTTTTCCTTTATAAAAATAAGAAATTTTAAAAGGTGATTTTTCTATGTTAACAGTAATTCCTGAAGTTTTAAATATTGCTTTATTCGTTTCATCAATAAATTCAGGCGATACAAAAGTCGGTTCTAAAACTACTGCATTAGATTCAGCTTTAAATATTTCTCCATTTGGAATAAATGTAGTTTCAATTATTTCAGGTGAATACCCAACTATTCTATATTTCCCATCACTTACTTTGACTTCTACAATTGCGTCAGAATTCATTTTTGCACTAATAAACTTGCGCTCTTTTAAAGCTTCTGGAAATAACCAAAGTATAGTCTCTTCAAAACTTGTTCTCCAAAGTTTTTCATTATGTTTGCCTTCTGGTACAACTTTAGATTTGATATTTTCTGCAGGAAAACCATTCTTTTTTAGAACAGTTACTATATTGTTCATTCCTTTTACTGTCTCATTAATTTCACTGTAAGCTGTGTTTTGTCCTTCTTTTCCTCCAGCTAAAAAATACATCTTTGTATCTTTAATATTTCCATGTGTTTTGGTAAATTCATTAACTTTTGGCGAAAACCAAAATGCTGGTGAAAAGATACCTATTTTTCCAAAAACAGCTGGATATTTTAATCCTGCATAATGAGAAATTAAACCTCCCATTGAACTTCCTATAATTCCTGTATTACATTTATCTTTTAAAGTTTTATAATTTTTGTCTATATAAGGTTTTAAAGTTTCAACAATAAACGTTGTATATGCTTCACCTTCTCCTCCTCCATATTTTTTATTTTTCCAAGGCGAATACTCATCTAATCGTTTAGATTCTCCATTATCAATGGCAACTACAATTAATTTTAAATTCTTTTCGTTATATAATTTATCAATTGTTTCATCTACATTCCATTCTCCGTAATTAGAAGTTGCGCTATCAAAAACATTCTGACCATCATGCATATAAACTACTGGATAAGATTCATTAGATGTTTTGTAATCTGAAGGTAAATACAACCAAACTCTTCGTTTCCTATTTAACTGCGGAATTGTAAATTCTTCTGATAAAATAGTAACATTTCTTGAGGCTGTTGATACTTTTTCTATCTTAAATAAATTACTCCAACCTGCAATTTTAACTTTTAAGGTATCTTTATGTTTTTTAAATGTATAGCTTCGATTTTCAGTACTTAATCCTTTTTTAGTACACTCTGCAGACTCCCAAGAACCTTGGGTAAACTTAAAGTTAAGTTGTCCTTCAATTTTAGGAAGTGTAATTACATGAAAACCATTTTTGCTTTCTAATTTGTATTCCTTTTTTCCACCAGACCAACCTTCGAAATCTCCAGAAATAAAAATTGAGCTATTCTCTTCTGTATTTTCTGGCAATTCATTCACAATAATAGTTACTTGTGCAGAAAAACTAAATGAGGTTAGAACCCCTAATATGAAAATTATTTTTTTCATTTTGAAACTATTTTTTTGTAGTTAAAATAATACTTCCTTTTTCTGATAAAACAACTTTATCTTCCCAAACAAAATCTTCTCCAGTAATAATATTCTTTAATTTCTTTCCTTCTAAACCTATTTCTGAATACCTCTTTAAATCTATAGTAATTGGAGCATCGTTTTTATTAATAATGTTTACAACAACTTCATCTTCTAAAATTCTGAATAGGAAATAAGTTCCGTTAAACGGTGCAAAATGAACCGTTTTACCATCGTGAATAGCTTTAGAGTTTTTACGATAATTTAAAAACTTCTTTAAGAAACTTTGCATGTCTTTTTGATCTGCTTTTAAGCCTTTTCCCGTAAAAGCGTTTACAGTATCATCTTTCCATCCACCAGGAAAATCTGTACGAATTAAACCATGATCTCCTGGTTTTTTAAAATCTTCCATTAAAATTTCTGTTCCGTAATAAATTTGCAAAATTCTTGGCAACATTAAATACGTTGATAAAGCCATTTTTGTATTTGCAATATCTCCTTTTAACTGTGTGTAAATTCTACTCATATCATGATTATCTGGAAAAACCATAATATCCTTTGGTGTTGTATAATGAAAATCATTTGCTAAACCTTCATAAATTTTCACTAAACCTTTATCCCAAGATTCTTTCTCATTTATTCCTTCTACTACATTTCTTTGCATCGCAAAATCCATGGTAGATTTTAAATTAGATTCGTAACCATCTTTATTATTTGCCCCTGTTTGCCAGTAACCAATTAATAACGGATTGTAACTCCATTCTTCACCAACAATAGAAAAATTAGGATATTCTTTCATAATTGCACCAGCCCAATCGCTCATAAATTGCTTTTCAGGATAAGGATACGTATCCTGTCTAATTCCTCCTAAACCAATCGTCTCAATCCACCAGATACTATTTTGAATAATATACTTCGCCATAAAAGGGTTTTTCTGATTCAAATCTGGCATTGTAGGCACAAACCAACCATCTGCCATTCCTTTTTTATCAGCTTTAGAAGCATACATATCTTGATTTGAAGTTCTTCTGTGATTTGAAGTAATTAAAGCTCCTTTATTTTCGAAATTTTCTTGATGATTAACCCAATCTTTAAAAGGCAAATCTTTCATCCACCAATGTTCGCTACCACAATGATTTGCAACTTGGTCCATAATTAATTTGATTCCTTTTTTTCTAGATTCATCAGCCAATTCTCTATAATCTGCTAAAGTTCCAAAACGAGGGTCTATTTCATACAAATCTGTAATTGCATATCCATGATATGAAGATTTTAGCATATCATTTGTTAATAACGGACAAGGCCAAATTGCAGTAAACCCCATCTCATTTATATACTCTAAATGATTTGTAATTCCTTTAATATCGCCACCATGTCTTGCATAATCATCTGCTCTATTAATTGAGTTTTCTTTTAGAAATTGAATAGATTCTCCAATTTTATTTGCTTTTGAAACCCTAGAGCCAATATCATTTGAAATATCTGCATTTGCAAAACGGTCTGGAGTAATTAAATATATAGCATCAGAACTATTAAAACCAATATAATCTTCAGCAGGTTTTTCTCTTGATTTTAACTCGTACGTATGTGTTTTTTTTGTTCCATCATCAAATGTAAAAATGATATCGAACTTTCCTGCTTTTGTTGATTTACCAATGTTTAAATCAATAAATAAGTAGTTTTCACTTCTTGCTTTATTTACTTTTTCAATAGAAACACCATCATAAGAAATTGATGGTTTTGAGTTACCAATTTTGTCTTCTTTTACTAATAATTGTAACGATACATCTTTAAAACCAACAAACCAATTAGGGGGCTCAACTCTTTCTAAAGAGTTATTGGATAGTGGTTTTAAAGAATCTGAAACTTTTTTATCTTTTTTATCACAAGAAATTATTAATCCAAATAATGAAATAAATAAAAGAGCATTAAAGAGTTTCATATCATTATTTTTAAACAGCTAATAAATTACTTGGAGAGACTGTTACCTTTTCTCCGTTAACTAAAATGCTAATTTTTTGACTTCCTTCTAGCTCAAAATGATTTCCATTTTGAGAAACATTTACAGTAATTACTTGATTTCTAAAGTTTACTTTAAATGAATATGTCTTCCATTCTTTAGGAATTTTCGGTAAAAAAGAAAGTGTATTATTCAATACTCTCATTCCTCCAAAACCTTCAACAATACTCATCCAAGTTCCTGCCATAGAAGTAATATGTAAACCTTCTTCTACTTCATGATTATAGTCATCTAAATCTAAACGTGAAGTTCTTAAATAGAACGTATACGCTTGATCCATTCTGTCTAACTTTGCAGCTTGAATACTATGTACACAAGGAGAAAGTGAACTTTCATGAACGGTAAAAGGTTCGTAAAAATCGAAATGTTTTTCTAATTCTTCCGTAGAAAAATCATCTTCAAACATGTAGAAACCTTGTAAAACATCTGCTTGTTTAATATAAGGTGAACGTAAAATTCTGTCCCAACTCCATTTCTGATTGATAGGTCTTTGACTTTTATCTAAATTTTCAACAGTGATTAATTCTTTATCTAAAAAACCATCTTGTTGTAAGAAAACATCTTTCTTTTCTGAATATGGAAAATACATATTGTCAGCAACATTTTTCATAGCCTTTAATTCTTCATCAGAAAAACCAACTTTCTCTTTAATTCTGATATAATCTGAAACATGATCTATTTTTACAACATCAATATTTTCTAACGCATAGTTTATACACCATTTTGCAATGTAGTTTGTGTACCAATTGTTATTAATATTGTTTTCATATTCATTTGGACCTGTTACGCCCAAAATCATGAACTTGTTTTTATCCGAAGAAAAAGTTGCTCTTTGTTGCCAAAAACGTGCAATTCCCATTAACACTTCCAATCCTTTTTCTGGAATGTAAGAATAATCATTTGTAAAACGGTAATAGTTGAAAATTGCAAAAGCGATAGCTCCATTTCTATGAATTTCTTCAAACGTGATTTCCCACTCATTATGACATTCTTCACCATTCATAGTAACCATTGGATACAATGCTGCTCCGTTGGTAAAACCTAGTTTTTCAGCATTCTCAATCGCCTTATCTAAATGATTATATCTGTATTCTAATAATTTTCTTGCAACAGACTGATCTTTTGTAGCCATGTAAAAAGGAATACAATATGCTTCTGTATCCCAATATGTACTTCCTCCGTATTTTTCTCCTGTAAAACCCTTTGGACCAATGTTTAAAGTTGCATCAGTTCCTAAATATGTTTGATTTAGTTGAAAAATATTAAAACGAATTCCTTGTTGTGCTTTTACATCACCTTCTATAGTAATGTCTGACATGTTCCATATTTGTGCCCAAGATTGTTTTTGCATTTCTAATAATGCATCAAAACCAAAACTTACAGCTTTGTCTAAAACTTCTTTTGCAGCAGTAACTAATTCGTCTTTTTTATGATTTCTATCAACCACATAACCACCAAATTTGTGAATGGTAAATGTTTGATTTTGTTTAATTTCTTGTTGATAATTGCAAGATGTAAAATTTGAAGTTTGCTCATTATTACAACCTGTAATAATTTCGCTATTATCTACAAATAATCTAGATTCCATAAAAGTACACGTATAAAAATGTGTCTTCATAGTTCTTGCTTGAATGTAAGATTGTTGATTCTTTTGAGAAACCTCTAAAACATCCCAGAATTGATCATCCCAATTGGTATCTTCATTTGTAATTCCTGCATCTATGTATGGAGTATACGTGATATTTGCTTCAGAATTTAAAGGAGTAACATTATAATTAATGGCACCAACCTCATCAAATTCTAAACTTAAAAAACGTTTTGTATCAACTTTAATTTTGATACCATTTTGTAAAACCGCTTCAAAACTTCTAGACAACCAACCTTCTTTCATATTAAGTTCTCTTCTGAACTTTGAAATTTCTTTACACGTATGTAAATCTAGTTTTTCATCGTTGATTAAAACGTTAATTCCGATCCAGTTTGGTGCATTTAAAACTTTTGCAAAATACTCTGGATATCCATTTTTCCACCATCCAACACGTGTTTTATCAGGGTAATAAACTCCCCCAATATAACTTCCCTGAAACGTATTTCCAGTATATTGTTCTTCAAAATTAGCACGTTGTCCCATGACACCATTACCAATACTGAATAAACTTTCCGAAGATTTCACCATTTGAGCATCAAATCCTTCTTCAAGGATTGACCATTCATTTGGTTTTATATAATCTTGATTCATTTTTTTCCTTTTTTGAGAGAAAAAGAATAAAGAGAAAAGAATATAGGCAACTTAAAACTTTTTATTGTCTTGCTTCTACTTTCTCATTTCTTATTAATTCTCTATTAAATCTTTAATAAAATCGGTACTAATTTCTGTGAAATCTGTGAAGTTAAATTGCGCTTCAGAAAGCACTTTATCATCTCCAATACCAATACTCATCATTTTTGCTGCATTTGCGGCCTCTACACCAGCAACTGCATCTTCAAAAACCACACAATCATTAGCATCTACACCCAATTGTTTTGCTGCAAGCAGAAAAACTTCTGGGTCTGGTTTTGCTTTTGTTACATTATTTCCATCTACAATTGCATCAAAATAATGTAATAAGTTCACTTTTTCTAAAATTGGTTGTGCATTTTTACTTGCTGACCCTAAGGCAATTGGAATATTTCTTTTCTTTAAAAACTCTAAAACTCTAGGAACATCAGGAAGAATTTCAGATTCATCCATATTTTCTATATACGCTAAATAGTCAACATTTTTCTCGACCATCCAAATATCAAATTGTTCTTGTGTTGCTTCTTTATTACCAATTTCTAACAAAATTTCTAAACAACGTTTTCTACTAACGCCTTTAAATAATTCGTTTTGTTCTTTGGTAAATTCGAAACCTAATTGATTCGCTAATTTTCTCCACGCTAAATAATGGTATTTGGCAGTGTCAACTATAACACCATCCAAATCAAAAATAAATCCTTTTTTCATTTTAATTTTTAAATCTCTTCTTGATAACTAATTGCATTTTTATTGGTAATTAATAAATTACAGAAGCCTGCAATTATCAAACTAATTCCTGCAACTGTCATTGCATGAATAGCTTCTTCACCGAATAAACTTGATACATAATTGATTCCTCCTAGCGCAGCGATAATTTGTGGAATTACAATAAACATGTTAAAAATTCCCATAATTACTCCCATTTTCTTTGGATCTACAGAACTAGATAGCATTGCATATGGCATTGATAAAATACTACCCCAAGCAAAACCTATTAATACAAAACAGTATTTTAAATTTTCTGGTAAAGCATAACTCATCAATAAAAAACCTATACCTCCAAGAATCAATGAAAACATGTGTACATATTTTCTGTTAATGTTTCTTTTCGAAGTATAAAAAGTTAATAATAGCGCGAATACCATAGAAGATAAACCATAAATACCCATTGCAGAACCTACTGAATTAGAAGATTCTTGAAATTTTGTATTTGCAATTTTAAACGCTTCTGCTTGTACTGAATCTGCCATATTAAAAGTAGCTTCTACCGGAGCAGGAGTATTATAAATATGCTCTGTTAAGGCTGGATTTGCCATAGACCACATCGTAAAAAATGCAAACCAAGAGAAAAACTGAATGACTCCCAATTTTTTCATTGTAGTTGGCATGCTTCCAATATTTTCTAAAATATCTGGAATAAAATTGTTCTTTTTTGCTTTTTCAAGTTTGAATTCTTCCATGTCTTCTGGCGGATATTCATCCGTTGTAAAAACGGTATAAAGAATACTTACTAAAAACACAAAAGCTCCAATTGCGAAAGCAACTTTTACAGACATAGGTACAACGCCAGATGCTGCTTCATTACTTACTCCAAATTGTGATACCATCCAAGGTAAATTACTTGCAATCCAAGTTCCAATACCTATAATTAATGTTTGTACAACAAAACCATAAGATCTTTGAGATTGTGGTAATTTATCAGCAACTAAAGCTCTAAATGGCTCCATAGAAATATTTATAGAAGCATCTAAAATCCATAGAAAACCAGCTGCAACCCATAATGCAGGAGAATGAGGAACAAAAAACAAGGCTAGTGAGCTTAAAACAGCACCTACTAAAAAGTAAGGTCTTCTTCTACCCCATTTTACACTCCATGTTCTATCACTCATATAACCAATAATTGGTTGTACAAGTAAACCTGTTAAGGGTGCTGCAATCCATAGCAAAGGAATATCTTCCTTTCCTGCTCCTAAAGTTTGAAAAATTCTTGACATAAATCCACCTTGTAGGGCGAATCCAAATTGTATTCCTAGAAACCCGAAACTCATGTTCCAAATTTGCCAGAAGCTTAATTTACGCTTTTCCATTATCGAATATTACGATAAGTTTTTTGACTTATCAATTAATAAATTTTGTGGAATGTAATTTATTGATAAATCTTTTTAATGTTTCAAATATAGATTTTTTTACGGAATCTATAAAAAGAATATAAAAAATCTACGACGACGATTTCGTAGATTCTCGTAGTTTTAAGTCACTAGAAATCACAATCTTTTTTGGTTTAAAAGTATCCGTTTCATTTTCTATTCTTTCTATTAATAGTTCAACTGCTTGCTGCCCCATTGTAAAACCATGTTGTGCTATTGTTGTAATTGAAGGTGATGAATATTCAGAAATCAAACCATCTGTAAAACCAATGATAGAAATATCATCAGGTACTTTTAGTCCTTTTTCTTTTGCAATTCTCATTGCGTTGGCCGCGTAAATTTCATTTACTGCAAAAACGCCATCAATATCTTGTTCAAAAACTTTTTCTATTTGTTTTTTAATATCTAGATCTTCTTCAATTTCAATAATTAAATTAGTATCTGTTTTAATGTAGCTTTCTATCAAAGCTTTTTCATACCCCTGCCTTCTTAAAGTACCTACATTTACATGTTTAGGTGTTGTTATTAAAGCAATTTTTTTTCTTCCATTATCTAACAAATGTTTACTCGCTTTATAACCCGCACCCACGTCATCTACTACCACTTTATCGCATAAAATCTCATCTACAACTCTATCAAATAAAACTAAAGGAATTTCTTCTGAAACTAAATCTAAAAAGTGCTTAAAGTCTTTATTTTTAAGGGTTTCATTTGCTATAGAAACAATTAAACCATCTACACTTCCATTAGACAAAACCTTTAGTGTTTCTACTTCTTTTTTATAAGATTCATTAGAGAAACAAACCATTATATTATAACCTTTTTTATTAGCTACTTCCTCAATACCCATAATGACTGTAGAGAAAAAGTGATGCACTATTTTTGGTAAAATAACACCAATTACTTTTGTTTTTTGGGTACGTAATTGAAGCGCTAAACTATTAGGTTTGTAGTTATAAAGATTAGCATAAGCTTGAATTTTATCTTTAGTGTCTTTACTAATTTCATGACTATCCTTTAAAGCCTTTGAAACTGTTGAAGTAGAAACACCTAATTCTTTCGCTATTGTTTTTATGGTAATTTTTTGTTTCATTATTTTTTAAAAGATAGTTGTTAAAGTTATTTTTTGTTAATCTAATGATAATTTAGTAAAAAAGTTGTCAACACGAAACCGATTTCGTGAATTTTATAATATTGAAAACATTAGTCTTATATCTATATTTACAGAGTGGAATGTAAGTTTATTGTTAACACACAAGTCAAATTTACAGTTATTATTTAACAAATTATACATGAAAAAATTTAAATTATTTTTAATTGGTATTCTTTTAAGTACATCTTTTACGATGTTTGCTCAGCAAACAGTAAAAGGTATTGTAAAAGAAAAAACAACTGGCGAACCTTTACCTGGTGTTAGTGTAGTGGTTAAAGGCACAATAAAAGGTGCAGAAACCGACTTTGATGGAAACTTTATATTAGATAAAATTAAAACTGGCGATGTTCTAGTTTTTAGATATTTAGGATATGCTAGCAAAGAAATTACTATTGGAACTAACTTTAACATAACTGTTGAGTTAGATGAATCTTCAGAACAATTAGATGAAATAATTGTAGTAGGTTATGGTACTACCACAGTAAAAGACGCTACAGGTTCTGTAGAATCAATAACCGCAAAAGATTTTACAAAAGGGAATATTGTTACACCAGAAAATTTATTAAGTGGTAGAGTTTCTGGAGTTAGTGTTACTACAAGTGGCGCTCCTGGTTCTGGATCTCAAATTACAATTCGTGGTGGTTCTTCTATTGGAGCTTCTAACAACCCATTAATTATTATTGACGGCTTACCTATTGAAGAAAGCGGAGTTGCTGGATCTAGAGGTGTATTAGCAAGTATTAACCCAAATGATATTGAATCATTTTCTGTTTTAAAAGATGCTTCTGCTACTGCAATTTATGGTTCTAGAGCCTCTAATGGTGTAATTATCATTACTACTAAAAAAGGTAGAAAAGAATATACTTTAGATTTAGACATGCAATATACTTTTGGTGAAGTATTAGATAGAATAAATGTTTTCTCTGCAGATGAATTTAGAAACCTAGCAACACAAAGAAGACCAGGTGATGTTGGTTTATTAGGTGCAGCAAATACAAATTGGCAAGATGAAATTTTACGTTCTACAGTATCTTCTCTGTACAACGTAACTGCAAAAGGTCAAATTTTTGGTGCAATACCAACAAGATTATCTATAGGGTTTGCGAATCAAGAAGGAGCTGTATTAACATCTCAATTTGATAGAAAAACAGTTTCTCTTTCTATGAACCCTTCTTTATTTAAGGATCATTTAAAAATTAACTTAAACTATAATAGAGCTTTTGAAGACAGTCGTTTTGGTGACTCTGGTCAAATAGGAGCTGCTTTGCGTTATGATCCTACGCAACCTGTATATGATGCTAGTTCTCCTTTTGGTGGATATTACCAACATAGAAATGGAGATGTAGTTGCAAACGGAACACAAAACCCTGTTGCTGCTTTATTATTAGCTAACAGTAATGGTTTTAACTTTAGACAATATGGAAACTTAAATTTCGATTATAAGTTTCACTTTTTACCAGAATTAAGAGCTGTAATAAACGCAGGTTTTGATAAAACAAAAGGTTCTTCAAGTTTTTTAAGCGATTACCAAATTGGTAATGCAGATATTGTTCAGCAATTTGCAGGTTCAGAATCTAGCGGAACTCAAGAAAGATCTAATGAATTGTTTGACAGTTATTTAAATTATCTTAAAGAATTTAAAGACTTAAAATTAGATTTAACAGCCGGATATTCTTACCAACGTTTCGAAAATTTTGGTGCAAATACAGGTAACTTAAGAGATCCTAATTCATTTGGAACTACGTTTGCAGATCCTGATGTTGTAAATATTGGTTTCTTTGGTAGAGCAAAATTCTCTTACCTTAAAAAATATTTATTAACGCTTAACTTTAGAAGAGATGGTACTTCTCGTTTTAGTGAAGATAATAGATGGGGTAATTTTGGTGGAGCAGCAATTGCTTGGAATTTAAGTGATGAAGATTTCTTAAAAGATTCTAATGTAGTTTCTAACTTAAAATTAAGAGCTAGTTATGGTTTAACTGGTCAACAAAATTTACCAGGAGTTAATGATTTATATTTAGACAGATATCGTTTTGGTAATGAAAACTCAAGATATTTATTTGGCAATGCTGCTGTACAATCTACAATTCCTTCAGTTGTAAACCCAGATTTAAAATGGGAAGAAACAACAACTGTTGAGTTTGGTGTAGATTATGGTTTGTTTGATAATAGATTTAATGGATCTGTAAGTGTTTTTCAAAAAACATCTGATGATTTATTATTTAACGCAGCTTTGCCTGATGGAACCAATTTTGGTAACAGTGCCAT
Organism: Polaribacter sp.; assembly: GCF_036480315.1. Classification (GTDB taxonomy): domain Bacteria; phylum Bacteroidota; class Bacteroidia; order Flavobacteriales; family Flavobacteriaceae; genus Polaribacter. Next base: position 135,859 of record NZ_JAZGGG010000033.1, on the reverse strand, counting down.
TCAAAATATAGGTCAATTACAAATTAAAGGTTTAGAATTCACTTTAAACGGAGATATAATTAAAAGCGAGGATTACAATTGGAATTTCACCTTTAATGCAACTTATTTAGATAGAGAAATTACTGAATTAGCAAACGACCAAGATGTTAGAACTGGTGGAACTGCTGGTGGAACAGGTAATACTATTCAATTATTAAGAGAAGGTTTTGCACCTAATTCTTTCCATGTGTATAAGCAATTATATACTACTGCAGGTAAACCAATTGAAGGAGCTTATGCAGATTTAAATGGAGATGGTATTATTAATGATGATGATAGATACTTAAAAGAAAACCCTAATGCAGATGTTACTTTAGGTTTTCAATCTAATTTTAATTACAAAAATTTTGATTTAGCTTTTAACTTAAGAGCAAGTTTAGGAAATTATGTATATAACAACGTAAACTCTTCTAGATCTCAATTCGAATTATTAAAAGACAATGCAGTATTAGGAAACTTACCAACTTCAGTATTGAATACCAACTTCTTAAGAACTTCAGATGTAATTAATTCTGATATTTATATAGAAGATGCTTCTTACTTAAGAATGGACAACGTTACTTTAGGATATACATTTAACAACCCAATTAAAGCATATTCTTATAGTAGTATAAGATTATGGGCTGGTGTTCAAAACGTATTTACTTTAACAAACTATAGCGGTTTAGATCCTGAAGTATTTAATGGAATTGATAATTTAATTTACCCAAGATCTAGAAACTTCTTAGTTGGAGCAAATATTAAATTTTAATAAAAACAAGATGAAAAAATATATAAAAACAATAAAAAATCTATTCGTTGTTATTTTGTTAACATCAGTAGTTGCTTCTTGTACAAAAGATTTAAACATTGTACCAGAAGATGATCAAACTGTTTTAAGTGATGCGCTTTTCGAAAATGAAAGTGCTTATTTAGAAGTTTTAGCAGGAGCTTATGCCAATTTATCTTTAACAGGTGTTGATGGGCCAGGAAGTTCTAACATTCAAGGATTAGATGCAGGAACAAGCCAATATGGTAGAACACTATTATACCTGCAAACACTTTCTGCAGATCAAATGATTTGGTCTTATGAAAATGATCCAGGAACAAGAGAAATTCAACGTAATGTTTGGACAGCTCAAAATCCTTTAATTTTAGGTATGTTCAGTAGAGCTATGGTTTCTGTTGCTTTTTCCAACAACTTTCTTCGTGAAACAACTACAGAAAAATTAGATGCAAGAAATGTAACTACAGCAACTAGAGCAGAAATAGTAACATTTAGAGCAGAAGCAAGATTATTAAGAGCACTTGCCTATTATCACATAATGGATTTATATGGTAAAGCTCCAATGGTTTTAGAAACAGATCCAACGGCAGGTTTTAATCCTACACAAGTAAATCGAGCAGAATTATTTACTTTTATTGAAAGTGAATTATTAGCAATTGATACAGACTTAATGGCTCCAAAAACCAATCAACATGGTAGAGCAGATAAAGCTGTAGCTTGGATGATTTTAGCTAAAATGTATTTAAATGCAGAAGTTTATATCGGACAAGATAAATATACTGAAAGTTTAGAAGCTAGTAAAAAAATAATAGGAGCTGGTTTTGCATTAGCAACTAACTATGCACATTTATTTATGGCAGATAACAATACTAATTCTGCAAATAATGAAATTATTTTCCCTTTAATTTCTGATGGTTTAATTACACAAAACTACGGACCAACAACTGTAATTATTAACGGTCAAATTGGAAGTTTAGAAGCTAATGGTACTGCTTTAGGAGTTGGCGCATCTGGTTGGGGTGGTGCTTTAAGAGTTAGAAAACAATTTGCTCAATTATTTGATGGTGGAACCTTTTCTGGAGACGAAAGAAATACAATCATTTCTGGAACAAGAAGTATAGAAATTTCAGATATATCTGATAAAGACCAAGGTTATGTTATCGAAAAATATTCTAATGCAACCTCTACAGGAACTTTTGGTTCAGACCAAACTTTTGTAGACACAGATTTTCCATTATTTAGATTAGCAGATGTATATTTAATGTATGCGGAAGCTCATTTAAGAGGTGGTTCTGGAGGAACAAATGCAGATATGGAAGCTTATGTTAATTCTTTAAGGTCTAGAGCTAACAATCCTCAAAATAATTTAACGGCTACAGATATTACTTTAGACTTTATTTTAGATGAAAGAGCAAGAGAATTACATTGGGAAGCACATAGAAGACAAGATTTAATTCGCTATGGAAAATTTACAGGAGGTAATTACAACTGGGCTTGGAAAGGAAATGGTAGTAATGGTATTTCTTTACCTGCTCACATGAAGTTATACCCAATTCCAGCTGCAAGTTTAGCTTCTAATCCTAACTTAACTCAAAATACTGGGTACTAATTTTAAAACAAGTTACAAATGATGAAAAATATAAAAAGATTTTCAGCAATTACACTTATTGGACTATTTTTAGTAATGTTCAATTCTTGTGATGATACAACTGAAACATTCATGATATCAACACCAACGGCACCTATTTTGGCTGAATTAAATTTCACTGAATTAGAATTAGATGCTGTTAATACAAACAACCCTGCTGTTACTTTAAATTGGAATGAAGCTACTTATGGACAGCAAGCTGCAATTAACTATGCAATTCAGTTTTCTAAAGATGATGTATTTACAGAGCCTATAACTGCTTCTACAATTACTGGGCAAAGTTCAATTACTTTATCAGTAAATGAAATTAATGCTGCTGCAGGAAATGCTGGATTAAACCCTTTTACATGGTCTGATATTTATGTGAGAATAGTTTCCTCTTTAGGTACACAAAACAATGAAACGACTAACTCTAATGTAGTAAACTTTAAAGTATACCCTTACTTTAATTACGTTTTTAATGATTACTACTTAGTTGGTGATGCTACTGCTCCAGGTTGGAATAATAATAACAATAATCCAGCTTTATTTAGAGATGCTACAGACAGTAATACATTTTATTACACTGGTTTCTGGGCAGATAATGGTCATTTTAAAGTATTACCTAATAAAGGGTTATGGCATCCACAATATGGTACTGATGATGGAACTTCAACTTGGGCTACAACTGCAACTGTTACAAACCCAGAACCAGAAAGAATGCCTTATGGAGGTGGAAATGGAATTACTGCAGGGTTTTATACGTTTAAAATAAATTTTGCAAGTAATACTTTTACATTTGAAACATTTAATGCTAGTGGTATTATGAGTCCTGCAAGTTTATCTATAGAAGGAACAAATAACACAAATGTTGCAATGTCTGCTTTGACTTTTGATGGTCATATATGGTTTGCAACTAGTGTAAGATTAAAACCTGGAGATTTAGAATTTGTAACTGGCGCTGGAAATAGATGGGGAAGTACAACTTCTTTTTCTGGTGTAGCAACAGATGGTGGTGGTGCAATACCAGTAATTGTAGAAGATGATTATGATGTATGGTTTAATGATTTAACAGGTCGTTTTATCTTAATTCCTTTGAATTTATAATATCAATTTAACTTATAATAGATAAAAGATGAAAACTTATTTAAAAAAATTAAGCTATTTATTTTTATCACTAACTCTTTTATTAGGAGCTTGTGAAACAGAAGAAAGCTTAACAATAACAAGTCCAGATCCTGTGTTTGAATTAAACACACCAGGCATAAGCAGTATATTTTTAAATTTTGCTTTGCCAAACAACCCAGCATTTACAATTTCTTGGAAAGATCAAATTAATGCTGGCATAGATTATACTGTAGAAATGGCTACAGATGATACTTTTACAACTCCGGTTAATTTAGGTTCTACAGATAAGAATAACTTCTCTATGACTGTTAATGAATTTAACAACGCTATTATTAGCACTGGTAATACAGATTTTAGAGACATTGCAATTTACATGAGAGTAAAATCTGGAGATAATATTACTAATACAATTTTATTATTAGTAACTACATATCCTGTAAACGCACCAACATTTAAAGATATTTCTAATGGTGATTCATTTGTTTTAACTTTAGATAAAAATGATGATGTTGCTGTAAACATTAACTGGGAAGACCCAATTTTAGATTCTTCTTTAGCAGTTGATGTTGAATATGTTATTCAAGCAGCCGCACCTAACACAAGTTTTGCAACTCCAATAGAAGTTGGTAAGGTTAAAAACATGAGTACAATTTCTTTAACCAATGCTCAATTAAACAACATTGCAATTCAATCTGGAATACCTGTTGATACAGCTGGAGATTTAGAATTAAGAATTGTAGCAACAATTACTGATGCAGCTTCTAATACTAATTTAGAAAGAATAAGTGACACATTAACCATTAATGTTACTACATACTTAACAGTTTTAGATTTATCTACTACTTGGGGTATTGTTGGTTCTGCTGCAAATAACTGGGGCGCAACTCCAGATTTACCAATGTTTAAAACTGATGTTGCAGGAGTTTTAGTAGCTTATGTTAATTTAACAGCAGGAGACTGGAAATTTAGAGAAAATAATGATTGGGCTAATAATTTAGGATCTGGAGGCGCAGCAGATGATGCTGTTTCTAACGGTGGTAATTATACAACAACCGCTGGTTCTTTTAAAATCACTCTAGATTTAAACACTAATAAATACACAAAAGAAAGTTTTTCTTTAGGTATAGTAGGTGGAGCCTATAATAATTGGGGAGCAACACCAGATTTCATGCTAGAATATGATCAATATTCTGATGTGTTTAGAGGAATTGTTACACTTATTGATGGTGGAATGAAATTTAGAATGAACAATGATTGGGGAACTAATTATGGAGATGATGGCGCAGATGGAACAATTGAATTAAATGGATCTAATATAAATGTAACCGCAGGAATTTACATTGTAACTGTAAATTTAAATAATCAGGAATATACATTAGAAAAAATAGATCACGTTTGGGGAATAGTTGGTGAAGCTTATAATAACTGGGGAGCAACTCCAGATGCACAATTTACAAGAGATTGGTCTAAACCTTTTAATGACATTTGGATATTAAATGATGTAACATTAATTGATGGAGAATATAAGTTTAGAGCCAATAATGATTGGGGAACTAATTATGGCGATGATGGAAACGACGGAACTTTAGATAATGGAGGAGCAAATATTGTTGCTATTGCAGGAACCTATTCTTTTGTATTAGATTTCTCTGACCCAGCGAATCCAACGTATACAATAAATTAAATTTTATTAATTTTACAAAGGCTGTCTATAAAAGATAGCCTTTGTTTTTTTTACATCTTTCCTATGAAAAAAATCACTTTACTTTTAATCTTTATTTCATTTTTAGGTTTTGGACAAGTACAAAATGTAACTTTTAGTGTTTCTCCTTCAACATTTGAAGAAACAGATGCTATTACCATAACAGTTTCTAATGTAACACCTGCTACTTGGGGAGTTTCAGATATTTATTTATGGGCTTGGTCATATGATATTGATGATACTAATTCTATGGATTCTCCAACAAACGGAAGTTGGACAAATTCTAATGAAGCACAAAAACTAACAAACAATAATAACGGTACTTATTCAATAACTTTTACACCCACAACATTTTATAATAGGACAGATCTTGGCCGTATTGGGATGTTAATAAAAGCAAAAGATGGTTCTGGAGATAAAAAATCACAAGATCAATATTTTGAAGTTGGGGCTTATCAATTAACTTTAAATTCTCCTTCATCTGCAATTACAATTCTAAATTCAGGCGAAACATTGCCAATTAACGCAACTGTATCCTTGCCTGCTGATTTCAATTTAAAAGCAAACGGTACTTCTATAGACCAAAAAACAAATATTACAACATATAGCTTCTCTCCTACTGTTACAGAAACTACAAATTACATTTTAGAAGCTACAAATAATGGAGAAACTAAAACCGTTACTTTTCAAGCAATCGTAAAACCTACAGTTCCAGAAGCTGCTGTTCCTTCTGGAATGAAAGATGGAATTAATTTAAACACTTCAGATAACACAAAAGCAACCTTGGTCTTTTATGCACCTGGCAAAGAATTTATACATGTAATTGGTAGTTTTAATAATTGGCAAATAAATGACACTTATTTACTAAAAAAAGACAGTGCAAAAAATCGTTTTTGGATAGAACTTACCGATTTAACTCCACAAACAAATTATTCTTATCAATATATAATTGATGCAGATATAAAAGTTGCAGATCCTTATTCTACGGTAGTTTTAACAGAGCATAATGATCAATATATAAATGCAACAACATATCCAAATCTACCAAGTTATCCTGTAGGAAAAACAAATCATGCAGTAACTTTATTAAGAACGGGTGATGCCGCTTATAATTGGCAAACAACTAATTTTCAAAAACCTGCAAAAACAGATTTAGTAATTTATGAACTTTTAATTAGAGATTTTGATGAATTACATAGTTATGACGCTGTAAATGCTAGATTAGATTATTTACAAGAATTAGGTATAAACGCCATAGAGTTTATGCCTGTTATGGAATTTGATGGCAACGAATCTTGGGGGTACAATCCTTCTTTTCACATGGCTTTAGATAAATATTATGGTAATACAACTTCTTTTAAACAACTTATTGATGAATGTCATAGAAGAGGAATTGCTGTTATTATTGATGTTGCTTTTAATCATGCTTCTGGGCAAAATCCTTATTACAGAATGTGGAACACAGACAATGGTGGTTACGGCGGCCAAGCAAGTACAGACAGTCCTTTTTTTAATCAAACTGCAACACATTCTTACAGTGTTTTTAATGATTTTAATCACAGTAAACAAGCTGTTAAAGACTATGTGAAAAGAGTTTCTCAATATTGGATTGATGAATATAAAATTGATGGTTTTAGATGGGATTTAACAAAAGGGTTTACTCAAAATTGTTCTTCTGGTGATGATTCTTGTACAAATGCTTACCAACAAGACAGAATTGATGTTTTAAAAGAATATGCAGACTATCAATGGGAAATTGACCCAAATTTTTACATTATTTTTGAACATTTAGGAACCAATAATGAAGAAACACAATGGGTAAATTACAGATTAAGTGAAGGTAAAGGAATTATGGTTTGGGGAAATCATAATAACAATTACAATCAAGCAACAATGGGCTTTGGTAATGATTCAGATTTTTCATGGATATCTTATAAAAACAGAGGTTGGTCTGTACCAGCAAATGTGAGTTATATGGAAAGCCATGATGAAGAAAGATTAATGTATAAAAACATAGAATTTGGTAATTCAAACGGAAGTTATAATATTAGAAATTTAAATACAGCTTTAGATAGAGTAGAATTAGCAGGTGCTTTTTATTTTACTGTACCAGGACCAAAAATGATTTGGCAATTTGGAGAACTAGGTTACGATATCTCAATTAATCAAAATGGAAGAACTGGTAATAAACCTATTTTATGGAATTATTTAGCAGACGAAAATAGAAGAGCAGTAAAAGAAACTTGGTCTAAATTAATTCAATTAAAACTTAAATATGATCTTTTTGAAACATCAGATTTTTCTTTAGATGTTGGCAATGCTAATGGGTTAAAAAAAATTCACTTAACAAATCCTAATGCAACGGATTTACAAAGCATGGTTATTATTGGAAACTTTGGTGTTACCACGCAAAATATTAACCCTACATTTCAGCAAACCGGAACTTGGTATGATGTTTTAAATGACAACCAAACTATTACAGTTACTAATACAAACTCATTAATTAGTTTGGCTCCAGGAGAATTTAAAGTCTATGGTAATAAACCTACAACACTTTCTAATAAAGGTATTGCTTTAGACAAAAAAAAATTATATCTGTACCCAAATCCTACTTCAAGTTCTTTTATTTTATCAAAAGAAGTGCAAGAAGTTAGTGTTTTTGACATTACAGGAAAACAAGTTAAACAGTTTACTAAAAACGTTCTAAAAAACAATATATATTTAGTAACAGATTTAAACAAAGGAATTTACTTTGTTAGAATTAAAGAAAATAACAATAAAGTAATTACCAAAAAATTAATTATTAACTAATCTAAAAATGAAAAAAATGAAAAAAAATTATCTTTTAACAATTTTTGTATTATGTTTTACCGCAATTAGCTTTTCACAAGCAAAAACTTATTATTGGAGAAATCCAGATGCAATTAACGGAAATTGGGAAGTAACGGTAAATTGGTGGAACTCTACTGATGGACTAGCTCAAATTCCTGCAGGAGGGGAAATCTTAAGAATGGACAACAATCATGAAACCACAATGACTAACGATTTAGCTGCAACAAATCGTCATCGAATATTTTTTGATGCTACTGCAACAACTTCAAGAACTATTGGAGGAGTAACAGAAAATACTTTCTTTGATTTTGGTGGTAATAATCCAAAAATAGAAAACTCTTCTACTGCATTACATACACTAAATTTTCCTATGAAAATTGGATATAATCCAATGGAAATAAACCCAGTAAATGGAGATTTAACATTAGGTGGTAATCTTGATTTTCAAGGAAACTTTCTTGATATCTATGGAGATAATACAAAAATATTAACTTTTAATGGTACTCTTTCTGGTACAGGTGGAATTTCTATTCAACAAAATAGTAAAGTTGTACTAAATACAGCTAGCACTTTTACAGGTCAAGTTACTGTTAATAGAGGAGATTTAGAAGTTAATGCAGATATGGCAGGTGGTATAGAAGTAAATAATGATGGTAATCTTCTGGTAGATGCAGATTTAACGATTCCATATTTAACTTTAAATAATACAGCAACAGTTACCATTAAAGCAGGTAAATCAATTACCATTTCTGGAAATTTAACAAATAACTCTAGTAATGCTATTTTAGTTGAAGCTGGAGCTTCATTAATAGTTACTGGTACTGCAACAGGAAACATTACCTACAATGTAGCTGTTTCTGATACAAATTGGCATTTAATTTCGGCTCCAGTTGTTGGTGAGCAGTATAATGATGCTTGGGTTACAACAAATTCAATTCCAACAAGCACGCTAGATACAGGTAACAAAGCTATTGCTACTTATGATAATACGTCAGTTGATACAGATTCTGATGGCGCAGGAACTTCAGATTCTGCTACTGGACATTGGAGATATTTTGAAGGTGGTACTAATGTCACTTTTGGGCCTGGTGTTGGTTATTCTATAAAAAGGACTTCAGGCACAAATTATGCTTTTACAGGAACTTACCCTGATGGAACAAAAACACCTGCTATATCAACAAATGTAAGTGACTGGAATTTAATAGGAAATCCTTATCCTTCTAATATAGATATTGCAACTTTTATTACTGAAAATACAACTACTAATGATTTTATCGCAGATGGTTTTGATGCTATCTATGTTTGGAATGGTACTGCTTACACAGAATTAACAAGTGGTTCTATTCAACCAGGACAAGCTTTTTTTATTAAATCTAAAGTTGATGGTACTGCTAATATTACAGAAGCTATGCAAACTACTGTAACAGGTACTTTTTATAAAAGCTCTAATCCTTCAATCAGTTTAAATCTTTCTAACGGAACAAGTACTAAAAAAACAAAAATTAACTATTTAGATGGTAAAACCGCAAGTTTAGACCCAGGTTTTGATATTGGTATGTTTGATGGTGTAGCTTCAGGTATTAGAATTTATACGCATTTAATAGAGAATAATGAAGGAATTGCTTTCGCAAGACAAGCTTTACCTAATTCAGATTTAGAATCTTTGGTAGTTCCTGTTGGTGTAAAAGCTGCTGCAAATACAGAAATTACAATTTCTGCAGAAGCTTTAAATGTACCAGCTGGTATTAAAGTGTTTTTAGAAGATAAAGTAACAAATACATTTACACGTTTAGATGAAACGAATAGTAAATATAAAATCACTTTAACTGATGCTGTAAATGGAGTTGGGAGATTCTATTTATATACTACTCAAAGTTCTTTAAGTATTAAAGATGTAGCTTTAAACGGAGTTAGTATTTTTAAATCAGATGCTTCTACTATTAGAATAGCAGGTTTACCACAAGGAAAAACAACGGTTTCTTTATTTAATCTTCTTGGAAAAAAAGTAATGACAACTTCTTTTGAAGCTAAAGGTGTTAAAGATATTTCTTTACCCAAATTAGCTACAGGTATTTATTTTGCAAAAATGCAAACTGAAACAGGTAAAATAAGTAAGAAAATTATTTTAGAATAAAAACGAGAATTTCAAAAAAAGTAACATCATGAAAAAACAAATAAAAAATATAGATAATAATTCACAAGAAATTTCTCGTAAAGATGCCATTAAAAAAATTGGTAATTACGGTAAGTATGCAGCTTTAACAGCTCTTGGTACATATATGATTTTAAACCCACAAAAAGCACAAGCTCAAAGCCCAGAAGATCCTGGAACTGGTTTTTAATTTTATAATTTTTTTTAATAAATAATTCAGTCTGATGTATAAAAACATCAGACTGTTTTTTTGTCCAAAAAATATTTAATTAAGTTTATTCACTTATAATCATCTAAAAAACAAATTATTTAATCAATAATAAAACACGAATTAACCCTGCTCTTTTTTCATTTAAAAAAGTTCTAACTCATTTTATATCTAATAATTAAAAATATTTTCATACATTAGCTGTTCTATTATTAAGCTTAATTGTTTTTTAATAACCCCTAAATAATTACTTTATGACCCCTAAATCTAAAAGTAAATGGTTATTGTTACCATTTATGGTGCTATTTATTAATTTGAATAGCTTCGCTCAAACTTATATTATTAGTGATGCTGCTGTAAACGGTAATACTGTTACAACAGATGCTGGTACTTTTTATGATTCTGGAGGATCTTCTGGAAATTATGGTGACAGTGAAAATACATCTACAACTTTTCAATCTGCAATTGGTGAACCTATTCAACTAGATTTCACAAATGTATCTATAGAACCTAATGGCGGTGGTTGTTATGACTCTATTACAGTATATGATGGAACCAACGCAAGTGCAGCAAGTTTAGGATCTTTTTGTGGTACTGCAGATTTTACAGTTACTTCAACAAATGCTTCTAACGCTTTACATTTTGTTTTTTCTTCTGATGGCTCAGTTAATGAATCTGGTTGGCAAGCTGAAATTTCTAACCCTTCTAGTACTTTAAGTTATAGTTTTGAAAACTCTACTGAAGGTTGGACAGGCGCTTCTGGTGATGTTTTTGATTGGACAAACGCAGAAAACATTACTCCTTCAGGAGGAACTGGTCCGCAATCTGGCGCATCTGAAGGGACCTGGTTTATGCATATAGAAGCTTCTAGCCCAAGAACTACAGGTCATAATGCCTTTTTAGAAAAAAGTTTCGATTTTACAAGTTTTACAAGTTCATCTTTAGCTTTTGATTACAATATGTATACAGATAAAGCTAATTCTATGGGAACTTTAAACGTACAAATAAGTACAGATGGAGGCTCTAATTATACAGATATATTTACAAGAACCGGAAATCAAGGAATAGATTGGATAACTGAAACCCTAGACCTATCTGCTTACGATGGTCTAAATATTATTATTAGATTCGAAGGAATTGTAGGTGGAGGCACTATTTGGAGTTCAGATATCTCTATTGATAATGTTATTATAAGCGAATCAGGAACACCTAAAATACCAATTACAGTAACTGCAGATGCAAAATCTAAAGGAGTTGGTGAGTCAGATCCAGCATTAACATACACAATTACATCAGGTAGTTTAGATAGTGGAGACACTTTATCTGGTAGTTTATCAAGAAATTCTGGCGAAACAATTGGTACGTATACTATAAACCAAGGCACAATAAACAATTCAAAATATACTATTACCTATGTTTCTGCTCAATTTACAATTACAGATAAAGATACAGATGGCGATTCAATTTCAGATGTTATTGATATAGATGATGATAATGATGGTATATTAGATACAGAAGAAAACTGTGTTATTCCTGGTGGAACATCACCTGCTGGAGATGCCGAAAACTGGATTGATGAAGAATATGCAGTGTTTGGTATTGGTGAAAACACAAATGGATTAGGCTATCAAGAATCTGGTTTTCAACAAGCCTCATATAATAGAGGTATTCCTTTAACAGTTTTAGACGATACTTCAACAAATTTTATTAGAGAAAGTCCAGCTTCTAGCTCATCTCCTCTATCTTTAGATGACAAAGTTTATTTCGGGATTAACCCAACAAGCGCAATTAATGATGGTGAAGTAACACTTACATCTAATTATTATGCTCCTAATTATGATGCAGGTGCAGGAATAGGGTGCTCCACTTATCCAACAGGAAAAAATTCAGAAATAAGAACAACAACAAGTACCGAATTTACTTCTGGTAATTCTTCAAGCGCCATTTATATAATACCAGAAAGAGGTGCTATTACAGGAGATTCATTTTCAGTAAATATTTCCTTTACTACTACTGTTTATGCATTTAGTTTTGATATTAATGATGTCTTCGATACTAGTGATGGGCCTACAACTCCTACTTATGAAATTGAAATTTATGCAGATGGCAAACTTTTAGCTTTCTTAAAAGCAGATAGTTTTGAGAATGATGGTACCGGAACAATGGAATTATATAGAGGAGATAAAACTACTCTTGTAAATGGCGCAATTAATGTTGGTGATGATACAGAAGCTACAATTGGTTTTATTAACACTAGTGGAGTTACAAACGTAGAAATTAAAACCACAATTGTTTCTGGTGAAATAGATGTTTGTGCAAGAGATGCTCATGGAGTAGATAGTTTTGCTTATGGTACAACTGCTCCTAATTGTACTGCTGGTGATATTGATTTTGATGGTGATGGAATTACTAATGATAAAGATATTGATTCTGATAATGATGGAATACCAGATAACATAGAAGCACAAACAACAATAGACTACATAGCACCAAATTATGTGTTTGGTGCAAATGGTTTAGATAGTGCTTATGAGAATAATAATGACACATCTTCAGCAACAGGATTAACTCCAGTAAATACAGATGGAAGTCCAGATAATTCTGACTTCACGGATTTAGATTCTGATAATGATGGTTTATTCGACACTGCCGAAGTTGGTTATACAATAGATTCTGATAGTAATGGAAAATCTAACGGAGATTTTGGAGATAATGGCTTAGACAATACATTATTTCCTGCTGATGACTTTACAGATGTTAACGCAACCATAGACGACCCTACTTTATTAACAGATACAGATAATGATGTACTAACTATTGGTGATGTAGATTACAGAGATAATCACGTTTCTGGAACACCAATGATTACTCAAATTCATCAAACAGATGCTAATAAAGTAATTGAAATAACAAATACACATGCAACAAATACAATTTTAGCGAATACTGTAAAATTTTCATTATTTTCTGATAAAAGCGGAAGTCAAACTGATGTTCCTCCTAATGAAATATATACAATCCCTTCAGAGATCCTGCCAGGAGAATCAATTTTAATTTCTAATACAAATATTATTAATATAGCTGATGGTAATGATATATTGTTACTTACACATCCAAATGGTTTAGCAAGTGGAACTACCGCTTGGAAAAACAGATATGATACTACAAGTAGTATTGCTAATAACACTTCTTATATAAGAAGCGATGAAATTACAACTTTTAACAAAGATTACACCAATACAGAATGGATTGCCTTTGTGGATGATAATTTAGATCCTTATAAAGACGCTGCTAATGGCGGACCAGAAAGACACCCACATGATCCATTATTATCTGAAATTACAAGCGCAAATGCAACATCAAATATTAAATTAGGTGTGCACAACATTAACCCAACAAACAGAACAGGTAGTACTTGGACTAACGGTTACCCAGATAGAAGTAGACGTGTTATTATTGCAGAAAACTATTCCCTTTCTACTTCACTAAATGCAAGAACACTAACTATTAACTCTGGTAATAAATTAACTATAACAGATAACGTTTTAGTTGTTTCAGAAGACATTACTTTAACAGATGTAACTAGTGAAATACGTTTATCTGGAACAGCTCAACTAATTCAAAATCATACTTCTACAAGTAAAACTAATGGTAGTGGAAAATTATACATAGACCAAAATTCAACAGTACCTAGCACATACAGATATAACTATATGAGCTCTCCTGTTGGCGGAACAAACTATACAGTAGCTACTGTTTTAAAAGATGGTTCAGATGCAACTTCTGCTAATTCTACTCCATTAGACATTGAATTTATTGGAGGGTACAATGGAGAACCAACTTCACCTATAAAAATAGCTGAACATTGGATATACACATATGCAAGTTCAGACGGAAGTTACTCAAATTGGGATCATAAAAGAAGCACTGGTACTATACCAGTAACAGACGGTTTTACTATAAAAGGACCTGGACAAGCACAAAACTATACTTTTGTTGGTACGCCAAATGACGGAAACCTAACAACAGCTATTGGTGCAGATGAATCTTATTTAATTGGCAATCCTTATCCATCTGCATTAAACACAAAGAAATTTATTGAAGATAATAGCAATTCAATTGATGGTACATTGTATTTCTGGCAACATGCAGGAGAAGAAGATCTAATTAGTTCAGATATTTCTGGGCATTATTACAATGGTTACGTTGGAGGTTATTCTACAAGAAATATTGCTATGGGTCTAGCTGCAAACCAAGTAAGTTCTAATGATAATAGTGATGATAGCACTCCTTCTTTAGGTTCTGGAAGTTATACAACACCAGAAGAATATATTGCAATAGCACAAGGGTTTTTTATTAGTGGTGATGCAGATGGTGGACAAGTAGTTTTTAACAATAGTCAAAGAGAATATAAAATAGAAGGTCCTGAATCTGTCTTTTTTAAATCAAATTCAGAAGATGATGATGAATATAGCATACCAAAACTACCAGTTATTAAGTTAGGTATGGACTATACTACAGTAGAAAACAGAAAAATGCATAGACAAATAGGTATTTCATTCAATCCAAACAATTCTTTTGCGTATGATGTAGGTTATGATAGTAAGATACATGATTTGTCAGATTCAGATATCTATTGGAGGTTTGTAGATAATGATGATGCTAAATACATAATTACAGGAGTTTCGGAAATAACACCTCAACTTAAAGTTCCATTAGAACTTGTTCTAGCAATAGATGATGAAATTACTATACAAATAGACGAATGGAATTTAAGAGATCAGAGAATCTTCTTATATGACAATGTAACAGAAACTTCTTACCCTTTAAAAAATGAAAAAGTAACATTGTCATTAGATCAAGGAATTTATGAAAACAGATTTTTTATTACATTTTCTGAAAAACAAGAAATTTTATCTAATGAAGATAATTTTTTAAATAATAATAATATTTCTATTTTTTATCATACAAGAGATAAAGAAATAAATGTAAACCCTACAAACAACATTCAATTAGAAAAGGCAGAACTGTACTCTATTTTGGGTAAAAAAATCTATTCTTGGAAATTTCATAAAAACCAAAACCAGAATAAAAAACTAAAGATAAACACGCTTTCAAAAACTGTATATATATTAAAACTATTTACAGACAAAGGTAAAATATCCAAAAAAATAGTAATAAATTAATTATGATTCTCAACTAATAAATCTTATTAATAAACTTTAATTACCCCTAAAATTAAATTTTAAATGATTCTTTTTCAAAATGTACCCCCACCAACACCTCCACCAGATCCTGTAGGTTTACCAATAGATTCAGGAGTATTTATTTTAATATTTTGTGCAGTATTTTATGGCTGCTATTATATTTTAAAAAACCAAAAGCAAGTAAAAATGAGCTCCTAGTTATAAAACCATTTTTTGTAATTCCTTTACTGTAATATCAAGGGCATCTTTTGTAGTGTATTTAGAAAAAGAAAAACGTATAGATGTTTTATCTGCTTCTGTGCCTATCAAAATTTCAGACAATACATGAGAGCCTATATTGCTTCCACTTTGGCATGCGCTTCCGCCAGAAACAGCAATACCGGCCATATCTAAACTGAATAATAACATGTCATTCTTTAAAGGAAACCGTGTATTTAAAATCGTGTAGCTACTTTTTTCTAAATCTGCAGATAACCCATTAAATTGAATGTTTTTTGATATTTTCTTTAATTCAGAAATAAAATAAATTTTTAAATTTTCTATATAATTTTTATCTTTCTGTAAATTTAAAACAGCAATTTCTAATGCTTTTTCCATTCCTAAAATTGCATGTACATTTTCTGTACTAGACCTTGCTCCTCTTTCTTGATCGCCACCATGTAACATTGGTAAAATACCAAAACCTTTTTTAAAGTAAGCGAAACCAACTCCTTTTGGCCCATGAAATTTATGCGCACTTGCTACTATAAAATCAATAGGTGTTTTTTGTAAATCTAAATTGTAATGACCAATTGCTTGTACAGTATCTGAATGAAATAAAGCATTGTGTTTTTTACATATTATAGAGATTTCTTCCGCAGGCAAAATGTTTCCAATTTCATTATTGATATACATTAAACTTACTAAAATTTTATCATCTGAATTAGACAATAATTCTTCTAAATGAATTAAATCTATAGACCCAAATTCATCAACTTTAACATAATTCAAATTAATATTGTAGGTTTTAGCTAAATAATTACAAGTATGTAAAACTGCATGATGCTCTAATTTAGAAGTAATAATTGTTTTAACACCTAAATTTAAAACTGCATTTTGTAAAATTAAATTATCTGCTTCTGTACCTCCAGCAGTAAAAATAATTTCGCTCGCAGTTACATTAAATTGTTTCGCAATATTTTTTCTAGCAGTTTCTACAGCAGTTTTTGCTTTTCTACCAAATTGATGTGTAGATGATGGGTTGCCGAAGTTATCTTTCATAGAAGTATATACTACTTCTATTACTTGCTCGTCAATTTTTGTAGTTGCTGCGTTGTCTAAATAGATAGATTTCATAAGGCAAAAATACGTTTAATTTATTCTACTATATTCTGATAAAAATAAACTTCAGTTGCTCCCAAACCATATTTTTTATAAGATGCATCATAATATTTTACAGGATAATTATTCAATAAATAATGTAATTCAGATTTTAAAACACCTTCTCCTACCCCGTGAATAAAAACAATTTTAGGAATTTTTTTCTGAATAGCGAATGCTACTTTTCTTTTTGCAGTATCAAGTTGCAAATTCAACATATCATAATTGTCCATTCCTTTGGTAGATCTAATTAGTTTACTAATATGTAAATCAACCTCTAAAATAACTTCATGTTTTTCTTTCTTGAAAAAACTTTTTTTAGATGTATTCTGAACTACTTTTTCCTTTAAAAAAGGATTATTTATATCAGAATATTTAGATAGCTCATGCTGCTCAATATCAATTTTCACTAATTCTGAAGCAGAAAAAATAAAAATCATACTATCTTCAGTTTCAACAGTAATGTCATTTCCATTCATAGAGACAACTTTTCCTTTTAAAACATCATCTAAAACCGCAACTTTATTACCAATTTCTAAACGCATTACTTACTTTATCTTAATTTAATATGGAATTGTAAATCCATATCTTTGATGCAAAAATAACAAGATGATTAAGACTTCTACTAAAAACTTCTTTAAAGATTCAATAAATGAAATTAAAATAGAGAATGAAAGAAAGAATCTATTAAATAAAATTGCAAACCAAATTGCAATTGAGTATTCTAAAAACAGCTTAGTAAACCTAAATTTTATTTGCACACACAATTCTAGAAGAAGTCAATTAGGGCAAGTTTGGAGTTTTTTTGCTGCTAATTATTTCAATTTAAATATTAATGCTTTTTCTGGAGGAACAGAAGTAACTGCTTTTCATGGCAATACAGTTAAAACGTTACAAAAAGCTGGTTTCACCTTCGAGTTAGAAGATTTTTCTCATCAAAACCCTAAATATTCAGTTTCTTTTGAAAGTAACAGTAAAAAACTTTCAGGGTTCTCTAAAAAGTTTGACAATCCTGTCAATGCAGAACCTTTTATAGCAATTACCACTTGTAATAATGCAGATGTAAATTGCCCATTTATACCAACTGCTAGTTACCGCTTTCACCTACCTTTTGTAGACCCAAAAGCTTCTGACAACACAGACCACAAAGACAAAACGTATTTAGCAACCAATAGACAAATTGCTGCAGAAGTTTTTTATATTTTTTCAGAAATTAAAAATTTAGTTTCCTAAACTTCTAGAGAAGTATCATAAGGTATTTTATCTAAAATATGATTTATTACATTAATACGAGCTTCTGTTTTTCTGTTTGCACGTATTACTTTCCATGGAGAAGTTTCTGTATTGGTATTTTTAAACATGGCATTTTTATATTCTGTATACTCATCCCAAAGAATTTGTGCCTTTTCATCTAATTTAGTCATTTTCCACTGTTTTAATGGATCACTTTTAATATCCGCAAAACGTTTTGCTTGTTCTTTTTTTGAAATAGACATATAAATTTTCACTAAATGAATACCAGATTCCAAAATCATACGTTCAAAATCGTTCACTTGGTTCATAAATATATTGTATTCTTCTTGTGAACAAAACCCATTTACAGGTTCTACTACTGCTCTATTATACCAACTTCTATCATAAAACACAATTTCTCCAGCTTTAGGAAATTGCTCTACATATCTTTGAAAATACCATTGAGATTGTTCGTCTTCAGTTGGTTTTGTTAATGCCACAATTCTCATATGACGTGGATTTATTCTCTCTGCAAGTCTTCTTATAGCGCCACCTTTACCGGCAGCATCTCTACCTTCAAAAATAATTACAATTCGTTCATTATTATTTATAGCCCAAGTTTGAAGTCTTATTAATTCTACTTGTAATTTTTCTAATTTTCTTTGATAATCTACATATCTAACAGCTCTATCTAGGCTTAATGGTTTAGATAGTAATGCCAACAAACCTTCTTTAGAGTTTAACTTTTTTAATTCCTTTTCTGTAAGTTTATTTTCCATAATTAATCTATCTGTATGTTAGAACGATAATAACGCATTACTACATTAGGATCTGGATTTAAAATTGTTTTGGCATCTTCCTTTCCTTCGTAATCGAATTGAGATAAAACATGCCTCATTGCTTCTAATCTTGCTGTTTTTTTATCATTGGTTTTAATAATTACCCAAGGACTATATGAAGTGTGTGTTTTAGAAAACATTTCTCCTTTAAAACGTGTGTATTTATCCCAAAGTGATTGTCCTTTTTGATCAACAGGACTAAACTTCCATCGTTTTAAAGGGTTTTCTTTACGTCCTTCAAAACGCTTCAATTGTTCTTCTTTTGATATGGATAACCAAAATTTTATAATAATTAAACCATCTTCATACATCATGTGTTCAAACTCGGGCACTTGCACTAAAAATTGTTTGTATTGTTGATCTGTACAAAAGCCCATAACAGGCTCCACCACAGCTCTATTATACCAGCTTCTATCAAAAAAAGCTATTTCTCCTGGGTTTGGTAATTCTTTAATATAACGTTGAAAATACCATTGTCCTTTTTCTACTTTTGTAGGTTTATTTAAAGCTACAAGCTTACTAGAACGCGGATTTAAATGTTCCATAAATCTACGAATATTACCGCCTTTACCAGCAGCATCTCTTCCTTCAAAAACTATAGCAACTCGCTTATTTTCTTTAGAAATCCAATTTTGTAATTTCACAAGTTCTATTTGTAAAAGGCGTAACTCTTCATTATATAAAACTGTTTTATGTACTTTTTTAAAAGCGCCATTCTTTTGTTCTATAAGTGCAAATAATTCTTTGTTATTGGTTACACTTTTAAAATCTTCTTCCGTTAATCCTTTGCTTTTATTCATACATTCTATTTCTTGGCCTAAAATAATTACTTTTTTTCATTTATTCATTAAAAAACATCATTTTAAAGAACTTCTTTTATATTTGTTAATTATGAAAAAAAAATCTACCATTTTACTTCTATTTATTTCTATTTCTATTTTTTCTCAAAAAAAATTTTCTAAAGAAATTAGTTTTATTACAGACAACGATTTATACACTTCTACTAAATTTGATAGATATTATACAAACGGAATGTTTTTTTCTTACAGATACTTATCTAAAAAGAAAAACGGAAATCTTGAGAAAAAGATTTTAAACTGGCAAATTGGTCATGAGATGTATACGCCCTACAAAGCAATTGTAAAAACAATTCATGAGCACGATAGGCCTTTTGCGTCTTATTTATATGGAAGTTTTGGTATTAATAGAATCTATAAAAACAATAGTAGTTTTAAAACCACTTTACAAGTTGGTGTCATTGGTTCTAATGCCTTCGGAAAAGAATTACAAGATTTTATTCATGACATTTATGGTTTTAATAAAGCAATAGGTTGGAAATATCAAGTTAAGAATGCAATTGGTATAAATTTTAATACTGAATATTTAAAACAGCTTACAAAAGATAACACCGATCACTTTGACCTTTCTTGGATAAGCGAAGGAAAACTAGGAACTATTTACACAAATGTTTCTACAGGTTTTTATGGAAGAATTGGTTTTAAATCGCTTCAGAAAATTGCGAATTCAATTGCATTCAATACTAATATTAATAATGAAAAGACAAATTATGTAAGAGAAGTTGAATCTTTTATTTATATAAAACCAATGTTACGCTATGCATTTTATGATGCCACTTTACAAGGTAGTTTTCAAAACAAAAATAGTGAAGTTACTAACGAATTAGTTCCGCTTGTTTTTGATTTAGAGGTTGGCTTAAAATTTACAGTCAATCGTTTTAATTTAGGGTATGTCTTTAATTACAACACCAATAAATCTAAAAATTTAAGGTATACCAATGGTCAAAAATATGGTAGTATTGTTGTTAATTATTTGCTGCGTTAGTTTTAAATAGAAATCGAAGTATCTGTTAAACAAGTTGACTTTTGCGAAAACTCTGTAACTTTGCGACTTTGCGACTTTGCGACTTTGCGACTTAAAAAAACCTACTCTTCAAAAAAATTATCTTTAAAACCAATTAAATAGAGTTTTTCTTGTGCTCTAGTAATAGCAGTGTACAACCATCTAAAATATTCTTTAGAAACACCGTCTGGTAAATAAGGTTGTTCCACAAATACAGTTTTCCATTGCCCACCTTGAGATTTATGACACGTCATTGCGTAAGAAAACTTAACCTGCAAGGCATTAAAATACTTATTCTTTTTAATTGCCATAAACTGTTTGTATTTTGTTTCATGCGCATAATCTTCTTTTACAGCTTGATACAATTTATTAGATTCTTCATAAGTTAAAGATGGACTTTCACTTGATAATGTATCTAATAACAAAACCGTTTCAAAAGGTTGCATTTCTGGATAATCAATCATTCTCATTTCTACTTCTGCAAACTTAAAGCCATATAATTCTTTAATCGAGAACAATTTTAATACTTCGCAAATATCTCCATTAGCAATAAAACCAGCTGCCGAAGATTCTTCTAACCAAAAATAATTATTTTTAACAATCATTATATAATCTCCAGCAGAAATTTCATTTTCTTGTCCTCTTATGTTATATCTTATTTGTTGGTTGTATTGATTTGCGCGTTTGTTAGAACGCACAATAAATGCAGTATCTTCCACACCATTATTATCGTAAGCAGTAACAATTGCATCTTCAATATCATAACCATCTTCCAACCTTTTAATATCAAGAAAACCTACATCGAACTTAAAATTTTTAGAATCATTCTCAATTAAAAAACGCAATAAAGTAGCATTTGCAAGAATCCCAGAGTTTTCATGCTGTCGCATAACTTCATCTAATTCAATTTCTGTTACATTTTTAAGATAATCATATTGTAAGGTATCTGCTACTAAAGCCGGACTTACAGATAATTTTACTGGAGGAAGCTGCGCAGTATCTCCAATAAATATTAATTTACAATTATCTCCCGCATACACATAAGATATTAAATCATCTAACAAAGAACCTGTTTCAAAGAACTTTTGATTTTGTTTACTATCCGGAATCATAGAAGCTTCGTCTACAATAAAAATAGTATTTCTATGTTTATTTGGCTGTAAAACAAAATCTACAGAGCCATTGCTTTGTTTTTTAGGGAAATATATTTTTTTATGAATTGTAAATGCTGGTTTTTTCGAATAAATGGCAATTACTTTTGCAGCTCTTCCTGTTGGAGCTAATAAAACAGCTTTTTTATTAGCAGTCCTTAAACTATTTACAAAAGTACTTATTGTTGTCGTTTTTCCTGTTCCTGCATATCCTTTTAATAAGAACAATGCATCTTTATTCTCTTCAAAAATAAAATCGCTTAAAAGCTGTAATAATTTACTTTGTTTAATTGTTGGAGAATGAGGGAACTTTTTAAGAAGTTCTTTATAAAAATCAGTAGCTTTTTTTATCATAAAAAAATTAATACAACAAAGATACGCTGATTTATGAATAAAAATTTTTATCATAAAAAAAAAATTGTAGATTTGCGAGTAGACTATTAAAAAATATATATCAAATGGGATTAATTGGAATGATTTTAGCAGCTGTTTTAGTTGCAGTGCTTTTAGCTATAGTAATAGTTAAATATTTACCTTTAAAATTAAGATGGATTGCCTCTTTATTATTATTGGCTTTAACAATATTTTTAGTTTCTAAAATTTACTACGGTATAATGGAACCTATTCATTTTAATAAACAAAAGGTTTCTAAATATTCTAAAGTGGTCGAAAACTTGAAAATCATTAGAGATGCACAAGTAAAACATTTAGAAGTTACCGGAAAATATACGAAAGATAAAGCTGGTTTAATAAAATTTATTGATACTGCTAAATTAGCATTAACAGAAACTAGAACTGTTGTAGTAAAAGAAAACAGAGGTGGTGGAATTATTGTTGATGTAGAAAAAAGAAAAACCGATACTATTGGTTATGAATCAGTTTCTAAATATTTTAAAAACAGAAACTATAACGACATGTTTAAAGTTCCTGGAACTGACAAAGAATTTGAAATAGAAACAGGAACTGTAGAAAAAGTACAAGGTTTAATTGTACCTACTTTTTTAGTTAAAACTTCTAAAAAAGATATTTTAAAAGGGTTAAATGAATCTCTTGTAAAACAAGAATTAGAAGCTATTGCAACCGATCAAATTAAAGGAGAATATGTTTCTGTTGGTTCTTTAGACGAAGTTTCAACTAGTGGTAACTGGCCGCCTTCTTATGATAAAAAAGATGCTAAAAAAGAATAGCAACACTTCTTTAAAAAATATAAAAGATACAAAGTTATCCATCCAATTTAATTTGGATGGATTTTCTTTTTGCATCTCTAACAACGTATCTAAAGAAACAATTTACTTTTCTGAATATACTTTTTCTGAAACGAAATTAACACCAGAAAGTTTATTATTAAAGATTAAAGAAGTTTTTAAAAATGATACGCATTTACAACACGACTTTTCTAACGTAACTGTTATTCATCAAAATAATTTAGCAACACTTGTACCTAATAAATATTTTAATGAAGATAAATTAGCAGAATATCTTAATTTTAATATAAAAACATTAGCTACAGATTTTATTGCTTTTGATGAAATTGAAAATATTAAAGCAAAAAGCGTCTATGTTCCTTACGTGAATATAAACAACTATTTATTTCAAAATTTTGGAGAATTCGAGTACAAGCATCACACTACTGCTCTTATTAAAAAAATAATAGAAACAACAAATACAACAACAAAAACAATGTTTGTAAATGTTTCTAAATCAACTTTTGATGTAATTGTCATCAAAAATAAAAAGTTGTTGTTCTCAAACTCTTTTTCATTTGAAACCAAAGAAGACTTTATTTATTATATTTTATTTGTTGCGGAACAACTAGAGTTAAATACTGAAGAATTTCCACTATACTTTACTGGTAATATAGAGGTTACTTCAGAAACTTATAAAATAACTTTTGAATATGTACGAAATATTTATTTTTTAGAAAGCAAAAACTTAATTTTTAATCATTTAGAAAACTCTAAACATTCTAACTACATTTTACTTGGCTCATGAGAATAATCTCCGGAAAACACAAAGGAAGACGTTTAAATGCGCCTAAAAACCTACCTGTTCGACCTACAACAGATATGGCAAAAGAAAGTTTGTTTAACATTTTAAACAATACATATTATTTTGATAGTATTGCCGTAATTGATTTATTTTCTGGAACAGGAAACATTAGTTATGAGTTTGCTTCAAGAGGTACAAAAAAGATATATGCAATAGATGCTCATTATAATTGTATAAAATACATTAGTAATACTGCTAAAGAATTAGATCTACCTATAGATACTTATAAAAGTGATGTCTATAAGTTTTTAGAAAAAACACATCTAAAAGCAGATGTTATTTTTGCAGATCCACCTTATGATTTTGATGTTGAACAATTTTTAAAAATTGTAGATTTAGTTTTCGAAAAAGAAATTCTTTTAGAAGAAGGCACTTTAATTATAGAACATTCTAAACATACAGATTTAACTGGTCATGCAAAACATTCTTACGACAAACGTTATGGAGGAAATGTATTTAGTTTTTTTGAAGAACCAATAGAAGAATAAAAATTAGTATTTCTACAGAAAAAATAAACGAATATTATAACAAAGAAGTAATAATATTAGAAATAGAAACTCCTTCTGCTTCTGCTTTATAGTTCTTTACAATCCTATGAGATAAAATAGGAATTGCAACCGCTTTTACATCCTCAATATCTGGTGAGAATTTTCCATGAACAGCAGCATGTGCTTTTGCCGCTAAAATTAAATTTTGTGAAGCTCTTGGTCCTGCTCCCCAATCTAAATAACTTTTTACTAACTCTGTAGCTTCTGGAGATTTTGGTCTTGTTTTACCGACTAATCTAACGGCATATTCTATAACATTATCTGCTACAGGAATTTTACGTATTAGTTTTTGAACTTCAACAATTTCTTCAGCAGAAAATAAAGAATTAATAGTATTATTAATATTTCCTGTAGTATTTTTTACAACTGCTACTTCCTCTTCAAAAGAAGGATATTCTAAATTAATAGAAAACATAAATCTATCTAACTGCGCTTCAGGCAAAGGATATGTTCCTTCTTGTTCTATAGGGTTTTGTGTAGCTAATACAAAAAACGGCAAGTCTAATTTATAATGATTTCCAGAAACGGTAACCGAACGTTCTTGCATAGCTTCTAATAAAGCTGCTTGTGTTTTTGGTGGAGTTCTATTTATTTCATCTGCTAAAATAATATTAGAGAAAATAGGTCCTTTTATGAATTTAAATTGTCTGTTTTCATCTAAAATTTCACTTCCTAAAATATCTGAAGGCATTAAATCTGGCGTAAATTGAATTCTCTTAAAATCAAGTCCTAAAGCATCAGAAACTGTATTTACTAATAATGTTTTTGCCAAACCAGGAACACCAATTAAAAGTGAATGTCCTCCACAAAAAACAGATAACAACGTAAAGTTAACAGCTTCTTGTTGGCCAATAATTATTTTACCAATTTCAGTTTTTAGTAAATTATATTTATTTACTAATTCTTCAACAGCTTTAACGTCAGACATTATTTGTTCGCTTTCTTTTTCCAGTTTCTTTTAAAAGTACACTTACTACGATCTGCACCTAATTTTATATAAGTATCAACTATTTTTTCTTTTGCCCATTTCTCAACAGTTTCTTCCTTTTTTTTCTGAAGTGCTAATTGTTGAATTTTTACATAATCTTCAACTAAATCTGCAGTATGAGTATCAGTTCTATCTCTCATTAAGATAAACTTAAACATTTTATCTCCACCTCTATTTTCATCATAAAAAACATCAGTATACTCACCTTTTTTAAGATCACTTACTCTCGCATAAAATGCAGGATCCATCCTTGTTAAATCAAATTTAGATTCACCTGTTGATGGGTTTATAATTAAACCTCCATTGTTTTTTGTATCATCATCTTGAGAATGTTTTTTTACTGCTTCTTCAAAAGTTATTTTACCGTCTTTAATATCTTGAATCAGCTTTTCTGCTTTTTCTTTAATTACTTTCAGTTTACTATCTGGAATTTCTGGCTGCATTAAAATATGAGAAGCAATTCTAGTATTTCCTTTCACTTCATGCAATTGCATTAAATGGTAACCAAAAGTAGATTTAAAAGGTTTAGAAACCTGCCCAACATCTAATGTAAATGCCATCTCTTTAAATTCCTTTATAAAGTTAGATTCTTTTGTTACTGTATATCTTCCTCCATTTTGAGTTACACCAGGATCTGCAGAATTTATAATAGCTTTCATTTTAAAATTTGCGCCAGCTTCTAATTCTTTCTTTATTTCGTTTAATTTAGCTAATATTCTATCATTTTCTTCTTTAGAAGGTTCAGCATTTATGACAATTTGCGCTAATTCAATTTCTGCAGGAAAATCTGGTAATTCTCCATTTTCTTTTAATCCGTTGTAATACAAACGAACTTCTTCTGGAGTAACATCAACTTTTTCTGTAATTTTTTGCTGCTCTTTTTCTATTAAAATATTTTCTTTTTGAACTGAAGAAAGCTCTTTCTTTAAATCATCTAAGTCATTAAAACCATATGCTTTAATTACTTTATCTACAGAACCATATTGTTGTGTAAAGAATTGGATACTTTTATCTACTCTATTTGAAATTTCAGAATCAGTAATTGTTACACTATCAATAATTGCATGATGTGCTAACAATTTTTGCTGCATAAGTTCTTCTAACATTTCACAGTCTGTAATAGTTACTTTCCCTTCACTTCTTAACTCAATTTCTTGCTTAAATTTGGCTATATCAGAATCTAAAACAATGTTTTTTCCTACAACTACGGCTACTCCATCTATTTTTACTTTCTGTGCGATGGTCTGTAAACTCATCAACCCAAAAAATGCAGCAATTAAAGAAAATTTAGTATGTTTTAAAATTATTGTTTTGTGTGGCATCTTTTACTATTATTTTTTCTATTTCTCTTATTAATTCTATTTTACGCTTGTGTAAAATCATTTGTTTTATAGTTGATTTAATATAGCTTAAAGGTGCTATAGAATTTCTTTGTAAAACATCATTTACAGCCACCAAATATAAACCTAATGAATCTTGTTTTTGAATGAATTTTGATTTTTTTAACAATTTTTCCTTCGAAAAAGGCAGTTTTAACAAAACGTTATCTAATTGCGTCCAAATTGAGTCGTTAAATTGATGGAACTTAAAACTTAATTCTTGTTTTTCTAGTTCTTCTAAATCTTCAATATTATTAGATTTAAAAAGTTCTGCAAGTTCCTTTTGATTATTTACATTATTATTAAAGTGAAGATATTTTACTTTCACCAATTCCTCATTCAACTTAAAATTTTCTTTATTGATTGTGTAATAGGCTTCTATTTCTTCTTCAGAAATTATAGTATCTAACTGTTGTTTTATTAATTGTTCTTTATAATTATTAATTAATAGACTTTCTTTATAGTCTTTTACTAAACTGTTAATTTGGTTTATAGCTTCAATAGAGCCGTTTTTTTGAGCTTTATTAAGTAATAATTGCTTTACAGCCCAATCTTTAATATAACTGTTTACTAAAACAAGACTGTCTTGTGCACTTAAGTTGCCTGGAAAAACACCTTCTAAATCTTTTTTAAACAGTTTTTCTGTATTTACAATCGCTATAATTTCTGATGTATTAACTTCTTTTTCTTGAAGATTAAAAAAATTACAGGATGTAAAAAGAATGGTAAAAAGTAAAACTTTTAAAATTCTCATTATTTAGTTTGGTAATGCTTAATTAGTTTTTTTAACTGTCTTTTTTCAATTTTAATTTTACTTTTTCTTCTTAAGTCTGCAATCCATTCTTTTTCTAAAAAGTTCTGATAATCATTCATTACCTCGCCTTTTATAGTATTTAATTTTTTAGAAGTGTATTTTTTACTATTCTTAGTAAAGTATTCTCTTAATCCTATAGAGTCATTAGAAGATTTATTCCATATTTTTTGCTGCATTAACTCAAACAATAATAAACCATCTTCATACTCTTTTAAAGTGTGTGCATATTCTGGTTCTGTATAAATTAAGTTTTCTTTATAATAGCTTAAGATTTCATTTTCTTTAAAAGTCTCAAACAAAACAAAAACAGGCAAGTGTCTTCTATTTCTTATAAATTTAATAAAAACTTCTTGTGTAATATTTTTGTTATTAATACTTAAAATTGTGTTCTGTAAAGAATCTTTAGGAATGGCTCTTAAGTTTTTAATATTCAATATTTTTTTAGCTTCTTCATGCTCTGTAATAGTATAATCGGCTGTTAATTTTTTTATAACCGCTTTTTCAGACAACTGCATTCTAGAGCTTTTCTTTACTTTTTGAGTAAGTTTACTCTTCATTTCTTCAAATGATTTTACAGAATGTTTTTTTAACAACTTTACAATATGCCAACCAAAACGAGTTTTAAAAGGTTTAGAATAAGTATTCTCTTCTGTTAACCCAAAAACAACGTCATCAAAAGACTTCACCATTCTTCCACTTCCAAAAACACCTAGATTACCTCCTTTATTTTTAGAACCAGGATCTCCAGAATACTCTTTTGCTAACGTTTTAAAAGATTCTTTTTTTTCTAGTTTACTATAAACTTCATCAATTTTAGTTTTTCCAACAGAAGTTGTATCTAAAATTAAAATATGTGCTGCTTCAATTTCTCCTTTAGAGGCTCTAATATCATCAACTTTTAAAATATGGTAACCAAATTGGCTTTTAAACGGCATAGAAATTTCACCAACTTTAGTATTGTAAGCTGCTGTTTCAAAAGGGTACACCATTCTAAAAGCATTAAAATAACCTAAATTCCCTTTATTTCCTTTTCTACCAGACTTTAGATCTCCTTTTGCCGATTTATCTTCAGAAACTTCTACTGCAACTGCTTCAAAATCTCCTTCTTTTAAAATTCTATTTCTAATTTCTAAAATTTTATTATAAGCTAACAATGTATCTTTAGGTACAGCACCTCTTGGCATTCTTATTAAAATATGCTTCGCTTTTACTTCGTTAATGGTTCTAAAGTATGCGTCTTTTACTAACTGATCTAAAAAAGTAGTGTCTTTTAAATAAGGAGCAGACAATTGATTTCTATACGTTGCCATTTCTCTTTTATAAGAAACCATTGTATCTAACTTAATGTCGTACGCTTGTTTTACTTTTAATTTGTAGTTAATAAAAAGTTCTAAATTTTTAGTAACATCTTTTGCTTCAACATCATCTATTGCGTCTAAATTCTTTTCATAGACTCTTTTAAATTCTGAAACAGTTGTTGTTTTTCCATTAATTGTAACTATCGTTTTTTCTTTCTTTTGAGAAAAAACAGTTACAGATAAACATAAAACAATAATAAGTAAAATTGATTTTTTCATAAAATGATTAATTATAATGATATGATTCCTTTAATTCCTGCTGCTTTTTTATAATATGATATTACTTCTTGAGAGTTTTCTACTTTTAAAACTATAGAAACGCTAATATATTTTCCTGCTTTCGATTTTTTTGTTTGAATAACAGCTCCACTATTATTAAATAAGTCTTCTACTTCAGTAACTTGATTTGCATCTGTTGGCACAATAAATTTATACATATAATCTGCCGGAAACGCAGTTGTATCATCTAATTGTACTTTTAGTTTTGTATAAAATTCATTTTTATCACTCATAATATTGTATTCCTTTTTGTCATTTAATCAAAAAGTGTTCCATTAGGCGCTCCTTTAAGGTTTCATTATTAAATAGTGATTCCTGTTTAGAAAGGAATCAAAAATAATCGAACACAAAATTACATTAAAAATTAGTTTTATAAAGGGAATCATTTATTTTTGTGAAATGCAACAAAAAATTGTTTTAATTGGAGGTCCAGGAACTGGTAAGACTTCCGTTTTAAATGAACTTATAAAAAGAAATTATTTCTGTAAACCAGAAGTTTCTAGAGAAGTAATTTTAAAAGCGAAAGAAAAAGGGATTGACCAACTTTTTTTAACTGAACCTTTATTGTTTAGTGAAATGCTTATAGAAGGCCGAGAAGAACAATTTACTTCAGCTGACCAAAGTCTTGAAGAACTTGTTTTTTTTGATAGAGGAATTCCAGATGTTCACGCGTACATGAATTATTTTAACACAGATTATCCATCAACATTTATAGAGAAAAGTAAATTCTATAAGTATGACGTAATTTTTCATTTTGCACCTTGGAGAGACATCCATACAACAGATAACGAACGGTATGAAACTTTTGAACAATCTCAAACTATAGATAATTATTTATTAGAAGCCTATACAGAAGTAGGATACAAAATTATTAATGTCCCTTTTGGTTCTGTTGAAGAACGTACTAATTTTGTAATTCATTCGCTTTCTTGCGATTTATGATTTTACCAGAAGAAATATTAAAAAAATATTGGGGATTTTCTACTTTTAGAAATCCGCAACAAGAAATAATTACAACTGTTTTAGCACAAAAAGATGTAATTGCCTTGTTACCTACTGGTGGTGGTAAATCTATTTGCTTTCAAATTCCTTCATTGGCAAAAGAAGGTACTTGTTTGGTGATTTCTCCACTAATTGCATTAATGCAAGACCAAGTAGAAAACTTAAAAAACTTGGGTATAAAAGCAACAACAATTCCTTCTGGGATAAAACAAGATGAAATTATTACCCTTTTTGATAATATTAAATTCGGAAAAACTAAATTCTTATACATTTCTCCAGAAAGATTGCAATCTATTTTAATTCAACAAAAACTAAAAGAATTAAACATTAATTTAATTGCTATAGATGAAGCGCATTGTATTTCTGAATGGGGACACGACTTTAGACCTTCTTACAGAAACATAAAAATTTTAAGAGAACTAATACCAAATGCAAATTTTATTGCACTTACAGCAACTGCAAATAAAAAAGTATTAAATGATATTGAAGAAAATCTAGAACTAAAGAACCCTATAATTTTTAAAAAATCTTTTTCAAGAGAAAATTTAGCGTATCAAATATTTACTATTGAAGACAAGTTACAGCGATTATTACAAATCTTTACAAAGACAAAAACATCTGCAATTGTTTATGTAAACTCAAGAAAAAACACTGTTGAAATTGCCAATTACTTAAATGCAAATAATTTTAAAAGCAGTTATTATCATGCTGGTTTAACAGTTCTAGAAAAGCAAACTTCTTTTGATAATTGGGTGTCTGAAAAAACTCCAATAATTGTTGCTACAAATGCTTTTGGAATGGGAATTGACAAACCAAACGTTGGTATTGTAGTTCATTACAACTTGCCTTCTAGCATAGAAAATTATGTGCAAGAAACAGGAAGAGCAGGTAGAAATGGTAAAAAATCTTTTGCTGCTTTATTGCAAAATGAAAACGATATTTTATTATTTAAAGAACGTACAGAAAAATCGTTGCCAACACTTGCAGATATTAAAGAGATACATAGAAAGTTATATCAATTTTTTAGAATTTCAAACGGAGAAATTCTTGAAGAATCTTTTAACTTCAACTTATTAGAGTTCAGTAAAAAGTATAATTTTTCTACTTTTAAAGTTGATGCAACTCTTAAAATATTATCGAATAACGGCGTACTAGAAATTAGTAATAATTACAATCAAAAATCAACACTACAATTTATAACGGCGCACCAAAACGTGCTTAATTACCTTCATAAAAATAGACTTTTTAAAAACTTTACAAATGCACTTTTAAGAACTTATGGCGGGCTTTTTGAGCAAGAAATAAAAATAAATGAGTTTTTAATCGCAAAAAAAGCGGGAATAACATCTAATCAGGTAATTACTAATTTAGAAAAACTCCATAAAGATGAGTTAATTCTTTACAATCCTGTAAAAACCGATGCTGAAATTACTTTTTTAGTACCAAGAGAAGATGATAAAACAATCAATCGGTTTTCTAAAGAAATTGTTCAGTTTGTAAATCAAAAAAAGAAAAAGGCAGCAGATTTTATTAATTTTGTAAAGAACAATGAACTTTGTAGAAGTATACAGGTTTTAGAATATTTTGATGAAAAAACGACTTCTAAATGTGGTATTTGCGATGTGTGCCTTTCGGAAAAAATAGTTACTAAAAAAGATATTTCTTCAGAGATATTATCACTTTTAATGAATGACAAAAAATTAACTTCACAAGAAATTAGTGCTAATTTAGAAACTAATGAACAAGACATTTTAATACATTTGCGACATTTATTATCAGAAAACAAGTTATTGATTAACCATCAAAATAAATTCCAACTAAAAAAATAATTATGAGAGATTTACGTATCGTTTTTATGGGAACTCCAGATTTTGCTGTAACCATTTTAAAACATTTAGTAGAAAACAATTACAAAGTAGTTGGTGTAATTACTGCAACAGATAAACCTGCAGGAAGAGGAAGGAAACTGAATAAATCTGCTGTTAAGAAATATGCTTTATCGCAAGACTTAAAAATATTGCAACCAAAAAATTTAAAAAACCCAGATTTTGTAAAAGAATTAGAAGTTTTAAAAGCCAATTTACAAATTGTAGTTGCTTTTAGAATGTTACCAAAAGTTGTTTGGCAAATGCCCAAATATGGCACCTTTAACTTACACGCGTCCTTATTACCAGAATATAGAGGAGCAGCACCTATACATTGGTCTATTATTAACGGAGAAACAAAAACAGGCACAACAACTTTTTTTATTGATGATAAAATTGATACTGGAGAAATTATTTTACAGGAAGAGACTGAAATTTTAGATACTGAAACCGTTGGTAGTTTACACGATAAGTTAATGTATTCTGGAGCCAAATTAGTAGCTAAAACGGTAGACTTAATTAAAGAAGGAAATGTAATTACTACAAAACAACCTGAATTAGAAGAAAAGTCTGCCCCAAAATTAAATCCAGATAATTGTAAAATTGACTGGTTAGATTCTTTAGACAATATATATAATAAAATTCGTGGTTTAAACCCTTTTCCAACCGCTTGGACTATTATTAAAAATGATGATGATGAAATTTCTACTAAAATTTATGCTGTAGAAAAACAATTAGAAGAACATTCATATAAAGCTGGAAAAATTGTTGCAACCAAAAAAGAGTTAAAAGTTGCCGTAGCAAAAGGATTTATAATTATTCACGAAATTAAACTTTCTGGAAAGAAAAAAATGGACGCGAAAAGCTTGTTAAATGGCTTTGCTTTTTCTTCGGAAGCAAAAATGTTGTAACCCCTTTATTGGTAAGGTTTTTACTGTTTCTAGACATTTTAACATTCCTTTATTAACAATTTGTATACTTTTATTAACAAAAAGGCACTTTTTTACCCTACTTATTTGCGTGAGCCCTTAATCCGTCTATATTTGTTAAGCTTAAAAGCAAATAATATAATATTCAATTAATTTAAAATCTATTTATTATGAACAAGTCAGATTTAATCGATGCAATAGCTGCTGATGCAGGAATTTCTAAAGTAGCAGCGAAAGCAGCATTAGAATCTTTTACAGGAAATGTAACTTCTGCATTAAAAGGTGGAGATAAAGTTGCATTAGTTGGTTTTGGAACTTTTTCAGTTTCTAACAGAGCTGCAAGAACAGGAAGAAACCCACAAACTGGTAAAACTATCCAAATTGCTGCTAAAAACGTAGCAAAATTTAAAGCGGGAGCTGGTTTAAGCGATGCTGTAAACTAAAAACTTCACGTTTTTATATTAAAACTCTCTTTTTTAAAGAGAGTTTTTTTTTATCAATATTTTTCTTATATTTAAAGAACCTATAACTATATATTCATTTGAACATAAACAAAGGAAAATTATTAATAGCAGAACCTTCTATCTTAAGTGATAGTTCTTTTAATAGAGCTATTGTTTTATTAACAGAACATACAGAAAATAGTTCTGTTGGGTTTATACTTAATAGACCTCTAAATTATTCTCTGAAGGACTTAATACCAGATATCGATTGTTCATTTCCAATATACCAAGGTGGTCCAGTAGAACAAGATAATTTATATTTTGTTCATAAAATACCCGAATTAATCCCTGAAAGTATAGAAGTTTCTAATGGTATTTTTTGGGGCGGTAATTTTAGTTCTCTTAAAGACTTATTAAACAATAAACTTATAGAAACATCAGACATTCGTTTTTTCTTGGGCTATTCTGGTTGGAGTAAAAATCAGTTAAAAGATGAAATGAACCAGAATTCTTGGTTTATTGCAGAAAACGATTTTGAAAATATTTTTTCTATAGAAGAAGAAGATCTTTGGAAAAACAAATTACTTCAAAAAGGTGGTAACTACAAACTTTGGGCAAATGCACCAAGTGATTTCAACCTAAATTAGATTCCTGCAATTTGCAAAACTCTTAAATTGTTTGCAAGCTTCTCTCCTATTTCTGTTTTAAAAGATTTCTTTTTATAATTTGTAATTGGCTGAATACCAATAATAGCATTGGTCATAAAAACTTCGTCTGCTTTCTGAATTTCAAAAGGAGAAATTATAGTTTCTTCTAAAGTAAAATCTTTATTTTTAGAAATAATTTCCAACACCTTCATTCTAACAATTCCTTTAATACAACCTTCGGTTAAAGCAGGTGTTTTAATTACATTGTCTTTTATGATAAAGATATTTCCATTAGTAACCTCTACAACACCTTTTCTTTCATTTAAAAGAATACAATTGTCTAAATCATTTTCATCAGCAAAAATACTTGCCAATGTATTTACCATTCTGTTGTTGGTTTTTATAGTTGATAAAAGGCCAGAGAAATTATAAAAATCTTTATACAAGTCTATATTATACGTAGTTTTAATTTGATAAGAACTTTCTTTTACATCAATTAGATAATCTATCTTATTTGTTTTAGGTGTATACAAACCTCCATCTTTTCTGTAGATATTTAACCTTACTCTAAAAGAATTACCTTCATCTTGAACAGCTACCGTTTTTAAAATCTCTTTTTCCAAAAATTCTAATGTAAATTCCATCGGAATTTTCATACGTAACATTCTCATAGAAGCCATTAACCTAAAGTAATGATCTTCCCAAAAGATGACTTTTTTATTGACAACTTTTACAGTTTCAAAAATTGAGTCTCCATATTTAAAACCTCTATTTTCTGAAGATAATTTTACATTTTCTAAAAATAACAATTCGCCATTAAAATTAATCATATCTATAATTTAGAAAAACAAAACTACTATAATTTGATAGATTTTAAGCATAAAAAAACTCAACAATTATTGTTGAGTTTTATATAGTTTAATGAAGTTTTTACTAAGCTCCAATAGTATGCTTTAATTCTTCAATTTGGTTTTCCCATAATTGTTTAGACTCTTCAACCTCATCTTCATCTTCAGCAAAATCTGTAATTATTAAAGAAACATCTTTAGTAAGCGCATCTACTTGAATAAGAATTTCAAAATAACTGTCGTCATCTTCGCTTTCTAACCACTTAAAACGAATTCTTTCTCCATTTTTTTTAGTGATTAACTCTGCTTTTTCTTCAACTCCTTCCCACACAAAACTAAATATTTTACCTCTAGAATTCACTTTATCAGCAAACCATTCTTGTAAATTTGAGGGAGAAGAAATGTACTGATACAACATATTTGGTGATGCATGTACAGGTATTTCTAATTCGTATTTAACTTTATCCATTGTTGTTTTCTTAAGGTAGCAATATAGGTATTAATTCTATTTAAAAAAAATTAAAAACCCTTGTTGCTAATCTATAAAAAGTAATTATATTTGCACCCGCAAACCAATGGCGAGGTAGCTCAGTTGGTTAGAGCGCAGGATTCATAACCCTGAGGTCACGGGTTCAAATCCCGTTCTCGCTACAAGCTTAAAAGTAATTAAATCAACGAATTGTGTCTCACAATTCGTTTTTTTATGTCTTCTATTTTCTTACTTTTACAACGAGTACACGAAAAGGTACACGATTCAGCTATGGAATTGAATTATTCTGAACCCAAAATCTTCACTGGTGGAGTAGATATTAATGCTTGGTCAAAGCTCTCTGTAAGAGATAAAAAAGAGGCGCTTTCAAAAAAATGGTATGTATATTATTCATATAGAAATCCAAAAACTGGTAAATTAAAAAGACAGGTAAATATTAAAGCGGGTGCTAACTTTTATAAGGATAAAAAAAGTCGCTATCATATATTATCAAAATTAAGGGAGAGTTTAGAATATGTTTTATCGAAAGGTTTCAATCCTTATGAAGATAATAGTTCATTAGCAGATTTTATTGAACAACTTCTTTCAAGTGATGAAAAAGAAATTAAAAAAACAAAAACTATTATTGACAAGCCTTTTCTTATTGAAAAAATTGAAACTAACGTTACCATTTACCCAATAGAAAAAGCATTTCATTTAGCGATTCAAATAAAATCTAAATTACAAGCTGAAAACTCTCACGCTAATTTTAAAAGTAGAATTAAGAGATTTCTTAAATGGTTAAAAGAAGAAAATATTAAATTAGAAAATGATATTTCAATCATTACTAAAAAACTTGTAATACAATATTTAAATAGTGTATTACAAACTTCTAGTTCTCGAAATAGAAATAACACACGAACAGATTTAAGTTCCTTATTTCAAACTTTGGAGGATAATGAAGTAATACAAGATAACTTTATTAAAAAGATAAATGTCTTGAAAGCAAGACCCGAAAGAAACAAAACATATACACCAACTCAAGAAAAAGAAATTTTCAAATACCTAAAAGAGCATCATGCAATTTTGTATCTCTTTGTACAGTTTTTTTCATACAATTTTTTGAGACCTGTTGAAGTTTGTAGATTAAGAATAAAGGATATTGACCTAAAGGATAAAAAAATATATGTTAGAGCTAAAAATAAGGCAGTGAAAATTAAAATAGTCCCAGATATTTTAATCGACCAATTACCAGATATTTCCAGCTTAAATAAAGAAGATTTTCTTTTTACTCCAAATAAAATTGGAGGTGAATGGAAAACGAAAGAAAATAATAAAAGAGAGTTTTTTACAAAGCAATTCAAAAAAGTAAAAGATCATTTTGGTTTAGATAAAAATTATGGCTTGTACAGTTTTAGACATACTTTTATAACAAAATTGTATAAAGAAATGGCAAAGACTGCAAATCCTTTAGAAGTAAAAAGTAAATTACAATTAATTACAGGGCATGCAACAATAGAAGCATTAGAATTATATTTAAGAGATATTGATGCTGTTTTACCCGAAGATTATTCAAAACTATTAAAATAATGAAGCATAAATATTTTGGAATATTAACAGAGGAAATGCATAATACATTGAGTGATGAAGAAATGTTGAATTTCTTGAATAAAAATCACTTAATTGAATCATATATACCGCCAACATTCATAGAAGAAAGAAAAACAGATGAAAAAAATGGTTTCGAGAGGGTTATAAGGTTTTACCAAAAAGATAAAACAAATAGATTCTCAAGTCATCTAATTAAGGAAGTTTATTCATTTCTGAAATTATTTATGAGCAGTTCTATTGAAATAAATTTATTAATGTTTAAGAAAAATTTTGAAATTAATAATTTTGGTATTTCAGAAAAAAAACAGAAAAAATCTGCTTTAAAAATTTTTAAAGAATTTTTTTTCCTTAGTTAAAAAAGAACAAATTGGGTTAGACAGGAATGGGAACGAAGATATTGGAGCAGAAAAAATGTTTAAAGCCTTAAAGAAAATTCAATTTGGTTTGATTGAAAAAATAAAACAAGAAGAAACAATTCTTCATTGTTATTTGTATGGACATACTGATTATTTTAACAGAGAGTTATTAGACACTCATCCTCTTTTATTGGAAATTTATGAGTTTGAAAATAAGCTAAACATTATAATTGAACTTAATAAAAAATTTCAGTTTGAAAAAGATGATTTTTTTACCCCAAAATCCATAGCTCAAAAAATTCATGAAGACTACCCTAAAGATTTTGATTCCTTATTACAACTTCAATTTATAGAGCATCAAATATTGAATAACAAAAAAGTAAATAGAGCTTATATCTTTAGTATTTTCTATTTATTCAAAAAAGAATTAAGCATCAATGCTCCTACTGCAAAATTATTTGGAGAAGTTATTAATTCGTATTTCAATTTTGATTTTGGAGAACTAAAAGATAATAGTTCTACGAATTTAGAACACGATAAAAGAATAGAAAAATTAAAAAAAGATTGGAATAATTTCCTTCAATAGAGACCAATTAATATCATTTCCCTTAATATTATCATTCTCCCCCTTAATTCCCCTTTCTTTCCCTTTTAATTCCCCTTTTCAAAACTTAATTGTATCACGTAATTGCACCTAGTTAAATACTCTTAATCAGGTAGTTACCCTTTGGCTTAAAATCAATCTACTTTTTTAATGATTATTTATTTAATAATTAATTTAAACAAAAGTAGAATGAATACAACAACAATTAATTTTAGGATTGACGAACTGTCAAAAGATGAATTGCAAGAA
The DNA here is from genome assembly GCF_036480315.1 of Polaribacter sp. Lineage (GTDB taxonomy): Bacteria > Bacteroidota > Bacteroidia > Flavobacteriales > Flavobacteriaceae > Polaribacter. Next base: position 97,318 of record NZ_JAZGGG010000033.1, on the reverse strand, counting down.
ATTGCAGAAGAAAGAGGTATTAAAGTTTCAAATTTAGTAAGAGAAATAATTACCGCCTTTTTAGAAAATTATAATCCTCATGGACAAGAGGATAATGAAGTCCATAAGATTGTTTTAGAAATCCCTCACAATTATAACCAATTTCAATAAATCTATTTTATATGCTACAAGATAAAATAGATATTATATCGAAAGATTTGGCAAACAATAAAAAACTACTTGAAGATAAAAATACAGAGTATGGTTGTTTGATTGTTAAAAAAGCTAATACTTGGGTTGAAGATGCTAAAAAAAGACCAATACCAAATATGCTGTTTAGTGAATTGTGGTATGAAAAAGAGGTTTGTATACTTTTTGCAGATACAAATCTTGGTAAATCTATATTAGCTGTTCAAATTGGCGACAGTATAAGCAGAGGAGCTCCTATTCCTGGCTTTAAATTAGAGAGTAAACCAAAAAAAGTTTTGTATCTAGATTTCGAGTTATCAGATAAGCAATTCGAAAATAGGTATTCAGAAAATTATCAAAATCATTATCAATTTAGTTCTAACTTTTTAAGAGCAGAAATTAATACAGAACTCAATATTCCAAAAGAATATAAAGGCATTGAAGATTACCTATGTAATACGCTGGATGCAACAATTAAAAACACTAAAACCTCGATTTTAATCGTTGATAACCTTACTTTTTTAAGTAGTGAAAACGAGAAAGCAAAAGACGCTTTAGTTTTAATGAAAACGCTAAAAAAGTTATCAAGAAAAGAAAATTTATCCATACTTGTATTGGCACATACTCCAAAAAGAGATGAATCTAAACCTATCAATAAAAACGATGTAGCAGGAAGTAAAATGCTAATGAATTTTTGCGATAGTTCATTTGCAATTGGTATTAGTTCTGAAGAATCCTCACTTCGATATATCAAACAAATTAAGCAACGTAACACAGAACACTTATATCATTCTGAAAATGTGATTGTATGCAGTATTGAAAAGGAAAAGAATTTTTTAGAATTTCAGTTTGTAGAGTATGGTTCAGAAAAAAAACATCTTAAAAGCTATGGAGCTTCAGATTTAGAAGTAAGAGATGAACAGATGAAGTTTTTAGTTTCTGAAGGAAAATCGAACGTTCATATTGCAGAAATGTTAAGTTTAACTGAAGGAGCTATTAGAAAAAGAAGAAATAAACTAGGTCTATAAAATGTTTGCTTCTGATATACATACTATTGCAAAAGCTCTTTCAAAAGAAGAGTATCTAAAGCTGTATGAAATAATTAGAAGTGATTTAAATCAACCTCCATTAAAGCTAAAAAAGAAAAATAAGTTACCAGATTTTACAATGGTAGATGGTTTGCGTTTTTTATTAAAGAATCACATTACAAAAAAAAATAAAACATAATCGTACCATTCGTACTAAAAAAGAGGTACGAATAGTACGAGTTTTAAATTTACATTATGAATATTACTTATAAATTTAGTTTAGATAAAACAAGTAGAAAATTTACTTGCCCGAACTGCAATAAAAAATCATTTGTGAAATTTATTGACAATGAAACAAAACATTATTTGGACGAAATTAATGGTAGATGTGATAGAGAAAGTAAGTGCGGTTATTTTAAAAAACCTTCAAAAAACTTTAGTATTACAAAGAGTAATCTTTGTATCACAGATATAATACAACCAACGTATCACAAAAGTAATATTGTGATACAATACTGTGATACGTTGCAACAAAGTAACTTTATCACCTATTTATTAAGTATTTTTAGTACAAAAAGTGTAATACAAGCAATAAAAACGTATCAAATTGGTATCACAAACTATTGGAATGGAGCAACTGTATTTTGGCAAATTGACACAAACAATAAAATAAGAGGTGGAAAAATAATGCAATACAATTGTAATACAGGTAAAAGAGTAAAACAACCTTTTAATCATATTAGTTGGATGCATAAACATTTAAAGTTAAACAACTTTGTATTAAAACAATGCTTATTTGGGTTACAAAATGTAAACAATATTACTAAAGATGATATAATTTGCATTGTGGAATCTGAAAAAACAGCAATAATTATGAGTATTGTTTGTCCAAAATTTCTATGGTTAGCAACAGGAAGTAAGTCAGGTTTTAAAAGAGAAATGTTACACTCAATTAAAGATTATAGAATTATTGCTTATCCAGATAAAACTGAATACAAATTATGGTATGAAAAAGTTATCCTTTTAAATAAAGAAGGTTTTACCATTCAATGTAGTTCTTTGTTGGAAAATTTAAATCTTGAAGATGGTTGTGATTTGTTTGATTTTTTATTTTAATAAATAGTTTATTAACACAACCCTAAACTTTGATTTTCTAATTTTTAATAATAATCAACAATTTATATTAAATTAGAATTAAAAAGTAGCAACTTCAATCATAAAACTTAAAATATATGATAATAATTACCTACTTTTCAATAGTTTTATTTTTTCTAGTCTGAAGTATATAATCAATTATTTTCTATTTTAGCTTTCGAAAAAGCTATGAGAAAATGTACAAAAGAAATTACCATCCATTAATTCCTTTGTTTTATATCAAAGGAATATTGAATGAAAATCAATTGGATAAAATACCAAAAAGAACACTACAACATTGGAATAAAAACAAAGACAAACAGTATGATTTTGAGAGTTTAGTTTTTCCTTTTGTAAATGAGTTAGGAGATATTCAAAAAATATACGAGCGAAAACAACTTAAAAAAACAATGAAGTTTATACTTCATTTAAGCGATGGATATCAGAAAGTGTTAAGTGAGATTCATAATTCTAAAAAAATTGTGAAACAAAACACTAGTTTTATTATTGGTTCTATCAATCAGATTATTACCACTTCTGGTATAACTATAAAACGTGCTTGCAAATTTTATGGTGTTTCTTCTGATTGGTATTATCGAGAAAAAAGAAAGGTAAACTGTTCTTTAAATATTTTTAAAACTTGTTTTAAACTGCACCCAAACCAATTAACATTTAAAGAAACGATTGCTATTGAGAAATTGGTTACGAACCCAGAACATTTCGGAAAAACAAAAACTACGCTGTATTATTTTGCTTTAAGAAATAATTTAGTGTCTTGTGCAAAATCTACTTTTTGTAAGTATGCAAAAGAATTGGGATACCAAAAACCAAAGAAGCCTAAAATACCACCTAGAAAAGGAGTCCGAGCTCATCGCATTTTTGAGTGGTTGCATGTTGATATTACTTTAGTACCAACATTAGAGGATGGAATGCAAAAAGTAGCTTTTGTAAAAGATAATTTTTCCAAAGCCATTTTACATTATGCTTCAGTTTCTGAAAAAGCAGATAGTAAATTTATCACAAAACTATTTGAAGAAGCTTTTTTAAAATTCAACTTGAATGAAGTAAAAGAACCAATTAATATTCTTACAGATGGTGCTTCTGAAAACAAAGGAGCATTTTCTACATGGGTAAATCATTTTAATGCACCTCCTGTTGTTTCTAAAATTACTGCAAGAACTAATGATTTTCCATTATCTAATTCTATGGCGGAAAGTACTCATAGTATTTATAAAACTGAATTTCTAAAAGGACAACTCTCTAGAACCAAAAAAGAACATCTAGGAAATTTAGATGCTTTTGTTGATTATTATAACCATCATAGATTTCCTAATGATCTATTTGGATTGACTCCCATTGAAGTAATTAACGGAAAAATACCCGATAAAAATTTCTTTAAACCGCAAATTGCAGAAGCAAAATTAGATAGAGTTATTAAAAACCAATCTTTTAACGAATGTGCTTTTTTAGGATAAGTATGTTTTGAAAATAATAAAAACGGTATTTTTCATCATCGTTTATTAAAAACAAATTGAAAATCCACTTTCTTTTTTAAATACAATTCGATTTTAAATAAAAAAGACTTCTATTTTTTAATAATAGAAGCCCTAATTTATCATATAATGAAAACGCAAACATTTGCGCCCTTTTGTTGCAGATTCAAATAGATATTGCTCTACAATATTTTATGCTTTAAAAATTTGTTATCAACTAATCTATACCATTACCCCTAATCTGTACCATTACCCTTTCTCTTATATGAAACTATTAAATTTCTGTTATATATTTTGATTTTCAACTTATTCTCTGTTAACGTTAAAGTCTTAAAATAGTTTAATTTCATTTCTTTATCTTTAAAAAAATAATAATTTAATAAAGGGCTATTTTCAAGTTCATATTCTTCCTTTAATATACCACCTACAAACTTTTTAAATTTATTGTTGACAGTAAACTCAATATTCCTATAGTCTAAAGAATTAATAATTGAATCTTCTTTAGAAAAATTAATACTTTTACTTTGTAAAGTATTCATCTGCCTTTGATAAACACTATAATTATTTGATGTGTAATTTTCAGTTGCTTCCCATTTCCCAATCAAACTTTTATTTATTAATTTTGGAATTGTTTTCTGAAAAACATCCTTTCTTACTTTATTACTATTCATATAATCAATAATTAAAAAGGAAACTTTTTCATCTTCGATATTTGTGGGAATAATTATTGAATTATAAACATAAACATAAAATTTATTGAAATATTTTCCCCTATACTCTATTTCGGAAAAATGATTGTTTATTTTATCATCATTAGAGTCAATCAATAAATTAGAAATCTTTCCTTTTTTAAAACTTAAATATTGTGTTGATTCTTCTAAATTCTTGGAAAACCAAGTTAAGTTTTTTGAGTAAAGTTTAGATAACTCTCCATATTTAAATTTTAATAAATGAACATCTTCATTATTTTCAGAAAAATTGAATATAGTTAAAGAATCCTTGCTTATTTTTGAATAAGTATATTTTTCATACTTGTTCTTAAGTATACCATTTTTGTATTTATAGTCTTTAACATAAGATATTGAATCCTCTAAATTATAAATAATTAATTTTTCATCGTTAATTTCATAAATATCAGATGTTTTTAAATTTATATAATATCCTGTAATTTTTTTATGTTTATTACAGTTAATACATGTAAATAAAATCAAAAAAAAAATAATTTTTCTCATTATTTGTTATCTTTAAATTGCTTTATAAATGCAGCTTTTAAATTTTTATAAAAGTTCCAAAACTTAATTTTTCCTTTATTATTTCTCCAGCCAATCCAATTATTTGTAGATCTATTTCCTTTAGTAAATATTATGCCATATGGATTATTGGAATTCACCGTAGATTGCCCCATACCTACAATATCAATACCAGTTGGGTCACCATTTTTATCAAAAGTAGACTTAAAACCCGTTATGCTTCCTGTTCCGAACATATAATTTACTAATATTGACCCTCTATGTCCAAAATCTCCTTTAATAACATTATTATATCCATCAAGTGTAACTGCTCCCCAAAAAGAAGAAATGGGCTTTCTCCCAATCATCTTATCTATGTGTTTTAAATCAACAATTGTTTTAGCAGATAGTTTAGAGTATATAGCACGATTTTCATCATTAGTCAAAGGATAAACTTCAACAAGAGCAGCATTCCACATTTCATTTTGAAGTAATTCATTCATTGCTTGAACAATTCCTTCAAAAATTTTAGTTACATCTTTTGCCGATATAATTGACGTCTCTCCTGTATTAAAATCTAAACCTGAACGCCCTCCATCTTCCGTTGCAGAAAGTAGTCCATCAGCAATTTCAGATACAGATTTGTCACCCTCATTATTATCACTTGACTTATCTCTTTGACTAGGACGAAGATAATTTCCGTATTTATCTTGTGTAGAACGCCCAAATGGGTCTTCATTTTCAGCATCTGCTCCAGAAGGGTCTGCCCAAAAGACAGGATTATTATCAAAAGCAGTATAAGTACTCATAGAATGATGTGTTATTGGGTCAATTCCAGTCCACCTTCCAATTGCAGGGTCATATTGGCGCAAGTCCATTTCCATCAAATTCAATTCTAAAGATTCCTCTAATTCAACACCATTGTAACCAAATTTCTGTGCAGTAGAATTTCCGTTTGATGAAACTACGTTATTATACCCTTTATGTTTCAAGCCAAATGGATAATCATCTAAGGTCATTTTTTTGAGCTTTTAACAATTTTTACAACCTTTTTCTTGGTTTTAATATGGTATTTTCAAAGAACGTTTGCTTTTTATAATAATTTTCAATTCACTATTACTATCCCTTCGTTTTAGTTATAATTCCAAATCTAAATCTCTATTTATTTCCTTACTTTTTAGTCTCTCTAAAGATTCCATTCGTGTTTTTTGTTTTCCAGAGATTAGTTGTTCCCATTCTGTTGTTAATGAATATGTCCTAGATCTTTTTGATTGGTCAACTATTTCTATAAACTGGCTTTCTACCCATTTTTTTACTAAATCTTGTGAACTTCTTAATTTTATTCCCAAATGATTCGCTATTTCATTTGCAGTAACTTCTTTACTTTTTATAAATAAAGAAAATGTTTGACGTTGCTGTGGTCTCAATTCTCTTAATCTCTCTGTTTGATATGGAATTGCCTGTTCTTTATTTAATTCTTTTAATTTCTGTGCTTTTTCTCTAACGCTTCGAAATGAAATTGCCATTCCATTTAAAAAGTAATCTAAAAAAGGAGTTACATCTGCTTCAGCTCGTCCTCCATAATAGTTATGGCTTTTACCAATGGTAAGTGCTTTGTAATAGCCTTGTAAATTCTTAGCATAATATTCTTCTAAAGAATAAATACCTTTCATATCATATCCTGTTCTATGTAAAATGAATGTCGTTAATAAACGTGCTGTCCTTCCATTACCGTCATAATATGGATGAATAGTTGCAAATTGATAATGAGCTAATCCAGCAATAATAGGAGCAGGTAATTCTTGTTCTTTTATGGAATTATTAATCCAATCAATTAAACCTTTCATTAATGGAGAAACATCATGTGCCTCAGGTGGCATATATACAATCCCTCCAGTTGCTCCATCTCTAATTACATTTTGCCCTTCTCGATAAGGTGTTGATTTTTTTGATCCTATAAGCACTAAACTATGAACCGTTTTTACTAGTTTCTCTGTGATCTTTGAACTAGCTTTTAACTCTTGCTCTACATATTCTAATGCTTTAAAATAATTTCTTACTTCACGCTCATCTCGTTCTCGTCCAGGGAAACCTCCTTTTTTGCCTGCTGCTATTTCTTGAACTTCTTTTTGAGTTAATGCGTTTCCTTCTATTTGAGTAGAATAGTGTGTAGACATTAAACGTGCAGTTTCTCTTAATGAAGCTATAAGTGTAGCTGTAACTGGCAATATATTAATTGCTTCTCTGTGACGTTCTACCTCCAATAACTCTTTGGTAAGACTTGGAGATAAAGTATATTTCGGATTAAATTTCATACAACTAATATAACATATATGTATATAAAATACAAATAAACTGTATTTAAAACGTATTTAACTTGTATTAAATATTTTGACTATTTTAGCTTTCAAAAAAAAACTATGAATCATATTGCTACTCGCAAGAGTTGGGATACTTCAGTAAAACATCTAACTCGTCATGGTGTTTTAGATGATGTCCTTTCTCATTCACAACTTCGTTTAATTCCTTCTTCTAATATTTCTCGGTGGAAATATGAATCTAATGACAAATATCTTCATTGTGAAATAAATAACGTGATAAAAAAAGAAGTTGAACTTATAAAACGTATCAATCAATCTTCTAAAATTAAAAAACTTAATCAAAGCTATTTTAAACTTTGTGATACTTTTCATGAGGCTCTTTCTTCTGTAAAGGGAGTAAAATCTGTTATTCGTAAACATCGTGATGTAATTGTAAATACCATTGAAAATGTAAAGGAGTTTATTTCTGTTGATTCCGCCTTAAAAGTTTTTAATCTTTCCAGAAGCTCATTTGAGCATTACAAAAATCGTCTTCTCTACACATGTGATGATTCTTATTTCAATTGGTGTGTGAAAAAGCACCCCAATCAACTTTTATCAAATGAAGTCGTCACTATTAAAAAATACATGACTCATAAGATTTATAAACATTGGTCGAAATCTTCTATTTATCTCAAAGCTGTCATTGATGGAAATCTGCTCTGTGGAATCTCTACATTTTACAAATACTGCTCTTTACTTGGTTTTCAAAATAAACCTAGGCGTAAAAAATCTGATGATTATGATCCAGTGGTAACTTCTAAACCAAATGAACTTTGGTGTGTGGATGTCACAATTTTTAAAACCAAAGATCATGTCAAACATTATATTCATCTACTCATTGATCATTACTCAAAAATGATTCTTGGTTATAAAATTAAGTCTAGTTCCTCTGGAATTGCCATTAAAGAATTATTACAAACTGCCTGTCAAAAATACAAACCGAATCAAATTCAATTACTTTCTGATGGTGGAAGTGAAAATGTAAATAACACTGTTTCTCATTTTACCAGTTCAAATCATATCAAACATCTAATTGCTCAAAAAGATGTTGTGTTTTCCAATTCTATGATTGAAGCCATTAACAAAATTATTAAACATCAATTTTTACATCATAAAGAAATAGAAGACGAGAAACAACTTAGTAACATTCTTAAAGAAACCATCACAGCTTACAATAGGATAAGACCTCAAATGAGTTTACATGGAAATACACCTATTCAATCTTTTCAAGGAAAATCTATGGACTTTTCTGCTTACTCCAATAGCTTTCATATTCAAAAAACTATTAGAATCCAACAAAACACTAAATCCAAATGTATAAAATGCCATTAATGTCAAAGATCGTATCCTGAATTTAGTTCAGGAACTAAAAGTAGAAGGAATTAATTTTCCTTCTACTTTTTATAACCTATAATATATAATACTCTTTTTCTACTACTGGTAACGTATTCATTTTTAACCAATTCCCTTATAAGGGATAGCTTTTTGTATAAACACCTCGTAGGTAGCACGGCAAGATACTACCCAAACAATTCTATACTATCAATTTCTAAACTATTGATAAATTTAGAAGCATTTACAATATCAACATGCATTACTCTGTCTTCCTCTACTATTGTAACTTCTTTTCTAAAAAAATTAATTATAGACTCTATAAATGGAGAGCTTTTTCCGTTTCCAAAACTTAACGCTTGTGATGCTGTAAATAATTCAATCGCTAAAATGGTTTGTATATTATCTACTATTTTTTTACATTTTGTGGCTGCATTTGCGCCCATAGAAACATGATCTTCTTGTCCGTTACTAGACTCAATTGAGTCTACACTTGCAGGAGTTGCATATTGTTTATTCTGGCTCACAATACTTGCTGCAGTATATTGTGGAATCATAAAACCTGAATTTAAGCCTGGGTTAGAAACTAAAAATGGAGGTAAATGTCTGTGTCCAGAAACTAATTGATAGGTTCTTCTTTCTGATATATTCCCTAATTCTGATAAAGCAATTGCTAAAAAATCTAAACCTAATGCTAAAGGTTGACCGTGAAAATTTCCGCCAGAAATAATTTCATCTTCTTCTACAAAAATATTAGGGTTGTCTGTGACTGAATTTATTTCTGTTAAAAAAGTCTTTGTTACAAACTTAATTGTGTCTTTTGTTGCCCCATGAACTTGCGGCATACATCTAAAAGAATACGGATCTTGTACGTGTTGCTTTTCTTGAGAAATTAATTCACTCTCTTCTAAGAAACTTTTAATTCTTTGTGCTGTTTTTATTTGTCCGTTGTGTGGTCTTGCAAAATGAATTAATTCATTAAAAGGTTCAACTCTACCATCGAAACCTTCCAAAGAAATAGTACCTATTAAATCTGATAAATATGATAATTTATGTGCTTTTAGCAAATTAAAAATTCCGTAAGCAGACATAAATTGTGTTCCGTTTAACAACGCTAAACCTTCTTTAGACTGCAGATTTATTTTATCCCAAGAGAAAATACTTAATAATTTTTCTGATGCAATTTTTTTTCTTTTATAATACACTTCCCCTAAACCAATTAACGGTAAAGATAAATGTGCTAATGGTGATAAATCTCCTGAAGCACCTAAAGAACCTTGAGTAAAAATAACAGGAATAATATCATTATTATAAAAATCGATCAAACGATTTACTGTAGCCAATTGTACACCAGAATGCCCGTAACTTAATGCTTGAATTTTAAAAAGAATCATCAATTTTACAATCTCTTTTGGAACTTCATCTCCTGTTCCACAAGCATGACTCATTACTAAATTCTCTTGTAGTTTCTGCAGATTTTCATCATTAATTTTCACATTATAGAGCGCACCAAAACCAGTATTTATACCATAAATAGGCTTCGAAATCGATTTCGTTTTTTCATCTAAAAAAGCTCTACATTTTTCAATTTTCTGAATTGCATTTGATGATAATGTCAATTTTTTATCTAAAGAGATAATTTCATGAATTTTAGATAAATCTAAAGGTGCTAAATCTATGTAATGGAGTGTATTCATTTGTTTGTTTATTGGTTTTCAAAAGTGCAAATTCGCATCTGTATATGCAAATGATTTTAACTATTTTTTGCAATTTAATGTTCTATATTTGTATGCTTAAATTTAAACCTATAAAAATGAAGAATAGTTGGTATGTACTTTCTTTTTTAATTTTTCTCTCTTCTTGTGTGAAAAAAGAAATTGAAAAAGAAAAAGTAAGCCCAAAAAAAACGGTTTCTAAAGATTATGCTATTCTTTCTGGAGTTATTAAAAACAGTACCGAAAATTATTTTGTTCTTTTTGGTAAGCAGATAAACCAAAGAATTACTTTACAAGAAGATGGTTCTTTTTTAGACAGTCTAGAAATTAAGGTAATTACTACTAACGGCATTAGAGTTAATAAAACACAAATTCCTATTTATCTAAAAAAAGGATATCATGTAAACATAAATGCAGATGCAAATAACTTTGCAAAATCGATAACTTATGATGGTATTGGTGCAAAAGAAAACAATTATTTGTTGGCGCAATATAAATATGGATTAATGCAGGGAAAAGCATCTGGAAAAGGTATTTATTCATTATCCGAAGAAGAATTAAAGAAAACTTTAGAGACCTATAAAACTGGCCTAGATAGTGTTAATAACTTATACCAAAACATAGATAGTGATTTATTAGATTTCACAAAAAGACAAAACACAAAGTCAATTGGTTTCATTCAGAATTTATATAATACCACAAAAGACAAAATTAAACTACAAAAAGAAGCTTTAAAAAAATTAGTAAAAGGCATTCCTTCTCCTAAATTCTCTAATTATGAAAATACAGAAGGTAAACTTATAAGTTTAGATGATTTTAAAGGAAATTATGTTTTTATAGAAGTTTGGGGTACCTGGATAAAAGATTATACAGAAAACGCAAAACTTCTTAATAAATTCAAGAAAAAACATGCTTATAAAAATCTAAAATTTATAACTCTTTGTGCTGATAATAAAGCTAGTTCTGGTACAATTAGATTTGCAAAACAAAAATGGAAAGCAGCAATTGGTAAAAATAATCTTTTAGGAAATCATCTTTTTATTGGAAATGATAGAGTGTTTTTAAAAGAATATCTAGTTATAAATTTACCAAGATATATTTTAATTGACCCTAAAGGAAAAATTATTGATGCACAAGCACCATCTCCTTTGACACCTAAATTAACAAAACTATTTGATACATTAAAACTAAAATAAAAAATGAAAAAATTAAGCCTTCTATTATTAACCCTTTTGGTTGCATTTTCTTGTACCAAAGAGCATTCAAAAGAATACTTAACACTTTCTGGAAAATTTGAAAACAATAAAGACTCTATTTTATCTATTTCTACAAGAACGGGCATTATAAAAACAATAAAAATAAATAATGACGGTAGTTTTAAAGATACTTTAAAAGTAGCTAAAGGAGAAATTTACACAATGCAAACAACTCAAACAAAAAGAGCGCCTATCTTTTTAAAAAACGGTTTTGATATAACCATAAATGCAGATGGTTTTGAAAATGACATAATGAATAGTCTTAAAGTTTCTGGCGAAGGTGCTTCTAATACCAACTTTATTATTGCGCAAATAGATAAAAGTAGAAGTTTAGGAAACCCTCAAATAATTTTAAATTTAGAAAAAGAAGCTTTTGATAAAAAATTAGCAAATATTGTAGGTGAATACGATAGTATTTTAAACTCATACAAAAATATAGACAGTTCTTTAATTGTAATGGCAAATCAACAATCTAAACAGTTAGTTACTTATTTTGAAAGTAATTACAATAATAATCTAACCATGGGTAAAGGAAATACTTCCCCAAATTTTGAAGAATATATTGATATTAAAGGTGGTAAAAAATCTTTAGATTCATTTAAAGGAAAATACGTTTATATTGATGTTTGGGCTACTTGGTGCGGACCTTGTATTAGAGAAATTCCTTCTTTACAGAATCTTGAAAAAAAATATCACAAAAAAAACATTGAGTTTGTTAGTATCTCTACAGATGAAAGCAGAAGAAATGGTGGGTCTTGGGAAGCAGCAGAAAAAAAATGGAGAGACTTTGTAAAAGCAAAACAAATGTCTGGCGTTCAATTATGGGCTGGCCAAGATAATTCTTTTCAAAGAGCGTATCAAATTAACGGAATACCAAGATTTATTTTAATAGACCCAAAAGGAAATATCGTAGATGCAAATGCGCCAAGACCTTCTGACCCTAGATTAAAAGAATTATTTACTTCTTTAGGAATGTAAAAAATTTCAATTTACTTGAAAATAAAAAAGCGAAATTCTTATTCAGAATTTTGCTTTTTTTTATACTTATAATAAAATGGTTACTCTTTATAGACACCCATTTCTGCATATTTATCCATTCTTTTAATCACCAAATCTTTATCGTTTAAGCCTTTTAACTCATCGAAAGCAGCAATAATCTGTTCTTGTACAGCTTTAAAAGCGCCTTCTCTATTTGCATGAGCTCCACCAACTGGTTCTTGAATAATTCCATCTATTAACTTTAACTTTTTCATATCAGTACCAGTTAATTTTAAAGCAGCTGCAGCTTGTTCTTTAAACTCCCAACTTCTCCATAAAATAGAAGAACAAGATTCTGGAGAAATAACGGTATACCAAGTATTTTCCATCATATAAACCTTATCACCTACTCCAATACCTATAGCTCCTCCAGAAGCTCCTTCACCAATAACTATGGTAATAATAGGTGTTTTTAAACGAGTCATTTCTAAAATATTTCTAGCAATAGCTTCACCTTGTCCACGTTCTTCAGCTTCTAAACCAGGATATGCTCCTGGAGTATCTAATAAAGTTACAACAGGAATTCTAAATTTCTCTGCCATTTTCATTAAACGCAAAGCTTTTCTATATCCTTCAGGATTTGCCATTCCGAAGTTTCTATACTGACGTGTTTTTGTATTGTATCCTTTTTGTTGACCAATAAACATAAAAGATTGATTGCCAATTTTACCAAGGCCACCAATCATAGCTTTATCATCTTTTACATTTCTATCTCCGTGAAGTTCCATAAAGGTATCTCCACAAATAGCTTTAATGTAATCTAAAGTATAAGGCCTGTTAGGATGTCTAGACAATTGAACTCTTTGCCAAGGTGTTAAGTTTTTGTAAATATCTTTTCTGGCTTTTTCTAGCTTTTTTTCAATCTTCTTGCAAGTAGCAGTAACATCTACTTCGCTTTCTTCTCCTATAATTTTACATTTCTGCAATTGATCTTGAAGATCTTTAATAGGCATTTCAAAATCTAAATATTCCATATTTTGTAGTTGTTTGTAATAACAAACATACTATAAAATTTGTTTTTGTGAGCAAAAAGAAGTTACTTTTTTCTAACAGTTTTTTCTTGAAATTTCTTTTTAATTAAGGATTTGTTTTTAATAATTCCGTTTAATAAAACCACAAACAAAACAATAAAAGCTCCTAAATAAAACGTTGGATTCATTTTTTCCTTTTCTCCAAAAATAAATAAAGCCAAAACTATGGCGTAAATAGGCTCTAAATTTACAGTTAACATAACTGTATATGGTGAGATAAATTTCATGATTTTTACAGAAGCAGTAAAAGCATACGCCGTACAAACACTGCTTAAAACAAGTAAATAAACCCAATCTAATGTTGGTAAAACAAAGAGTGAACTGGAAAAACCATTTATAAACAACATATAAAAAGTAATAAAAAGTGCACCAAAAAATAATTGATAAATAGAAATAGTATCAGCTGAATATTTTTTGATAAAAAGTCCGTTTAAAACTGCAAATAACGAACCTAAAAAAGATGAAATTAATGCATAAATGATTCCTAATTTATATTGACTTTCAAAATTAAAAATAATGTACAAACCTCCAATAACCAACAAACCTAGCAAAATTTCAATTGATTTAATTTTCCTTTTAAAGAAGATGGGCTCAATTAAAGATGTAAAAAATGCTCCTGTACTCATGGTAACTAAAGCTACTGAAACATTGGAAACTTTAATTGCTTTAAAAAAGAAAATCCAATGAAGTGCAATTACAATTCCTGTCACTAAAAACTTTACAAAACCTTGTTTATCTAGTTTTAAAGATTTGTTTTTAAAAATAAAATAAGCAAGTAAAAAAACTACCGACAAAGACATTCTATACCAAACTAACGGGATAGCATCAATAGTTATTAATGCTCCTAAAATAGCAGTAAAACCCCAAATAAATACAATAAAATGAAGTAAAAGGTAATTTTTAAGTTTATTTTCTTGCATTTAAGTACAGATAAATAGCCAAACAACCAAAGACAATATTAGGCATCCAAACATATAAAAGTGAATTTACGCCAGCAACCGCTCCTAAAACTTCGGAAATTTTCATTAGAAAAACATATAAAAACATAATTCCAATTCCGATTGCTAAATTAACACCTGTACCACCTCTTCTTTTTCTAAACGCTAAAGCCACAGCTATAATAGTAAGAAAATAGGATGCAATAGGTAAACTTGTTCTTTTATAGAGTTCTACTAAATAGGCATTTAAGTTCTTTACACCTCTTTTTTTAGAAACCCCAATATAACTTATCAACTCATTTGAAGGCATTTCTTGTGCAAAAGCAGATTTATAAATTAAATCTCTTGGTGCAAAACTGAAAACTGTATCGAGCTTGTTACCAGAAAAAACACTGTCTCTATCTTTATAAATTTTACGTTTTCGCCAATCTGAAAGTGTAAAAGTAGAATCATGAGCATTGTAAGTAATAGTTCTAGAAACTAATTTAGATTTTAATTCTAAACCATTATAGACTTCTGATGTAAAGTCATAACCTGTTTTTCTTTCCGTATCAAAACTTCTGATAAAAATATAAGTACTATCTGTTAGTTGTAAACTAAAATCTCTTACTTGTTTTAGCCCATTTTTGGTTGCTCGGTTATCTAAAAATTCTTTTTCAAATTTTTTCCTTTCCTTACTACTTGTTGGTACCACATAATGGTTCATCCCTAAAGAAATTAAAGTAACCAAAGTAGCACCAATAAAGTATGGGTATAGAAAACGAGTAAATGAAACCTTCGCATTTGTAATTGCTATAATTTCAGTATTGTTAGATAGCTTCGAAGTAAATAGAATTACAGCAATAAATAATGCCAAAGGCATAAACGTATTGGCATAATAAATAATGAAATTCTTGTAGTATTCATCTACAATCTGATAAAACCCTAAATCTGCATGTTCAAGAAAATTATCTATTTTCTCTGATATATCTATAGCAATAGCAATAGGAATCAAGATTAGTAAGGTGAACAAAAATGTTACCAAAAATCGTTTTAATATGTACCAATCTATTATTTTCAAAAGCGAAACTTTATTTTAAATTTAAATTAAGGTTTTCCTAATCTTTAAAGTCTTTTATCCATTTGTTTTACCATCATATCTTTCCATTCTCTAAAATCTCCTGCAATAATATGCTTTCTTGCTTCTCTTGTTAACCAAACATAAAAACCTAAATTATGAATAGATGCAATTTGCTTACCTAACATTTCTTTAGCAGCAAATAGATGACGTAAATAGGCTTTAGAATACATAGTATCTACACCAGTAATTCCCATTTCGTCTATTGGAGAAAAATCATCTTCCCACTTTTTATTTTTAATATTGATTGTTCCATGTGCCGTAAACAACATACCATTTCTAGCATTTCTTGTTGGCATTACACAATCGAACATATCTATACCTAAAGCAATATTTTCTAAAATATTAATTGGTGTACCAACACCCATTAAATATCTTGGTTTATCTTCAGGTAAAATTTCTGTAACAACTTCTGTCATTGCATACATTTCCTCTGCAGGTTCACCAACAGAAAGACCACCAATTGCGTTGGCTACTTGATTTGAATTTGCTATGTATTCTGCAGATTGCTTTCTTAAATCTTTATAGGTACTTCCCTGAACAATAGGCATAAAACTTTGCTCAAATCCGTATTTAAATGGTAATTTTTCTAGATGATTTATACATCTATCTAACCATCTATGCGTCATATGCATAGAACGTTTAGCATAATTATAATCGCAAGGATATGGTGTACATTCATCGAACGCCATAATAATATCTGCGCCAATTGTACGTTGAGTTTCCATAACATTTTCAGGTGTAAAAAAGTGCATAGAACCATCTATATGACTTTTAAATTTAACACCTTGCTCGTTAATTTTTCTTCTTCCAGAAAGTGAATATACTTGGTAACCACCAGAATCGGTTAAGATATTACTATCCCAATTCATAAATTTGTGTAAACCACCAGCTTTTTCTAAAATTTCTAAACCTGGACGTAAAAATAAATGATAGGTATTACCTAAAATAATATCTGGTTTTATTTGTTCTTTTAATTCTGATTGATGAACGCCTTTTACAGTACCAACTGTACCAACTGGCATAAATATTGGCGTTTCTATAATTCCGTGATCTGTAGTAATTGTACCTGCTCTGGCTTTACTTTTGGGGTCGGTTATTTTTAAGTCAAATTTCATTATGGCAAAGATACTATTATTTAAGAATTGATAAATAAAATGAACTGTTATAAAAAACGAAAAATTATTGGTTTAATTATGATGGCAAAATGTGCGTTAAGGATTGAAATGTAAATCCTTTTTAATTATTTTCTAATAAAAAAGATTGTAATGAAAAGCCTGACCTGTAAGGTAACGCCCAAAATATTTTACCAACGTTTCTTTTTAGATGAAAAACCAGAATTACTTCTTTTACTTTTTGGTGATGATTTTCTAAAAGAGGCGCTTTTTTTATTGAAATCGTTTTTTGATGGTGCTGCTTTTTTCTTTGATTGTTGTTTTTTGGGCTTTTCTTTAACTGCAGATGCTTCTTGGGTTTTGGATGAACTTGAAATCATGGTATTAATTTCTTTCATTTCGTCTTCCGTTAATTCACGCCAATCACCAGTTTGTAAATAACCCAACTCAACATTCATTATTCGAGTACGTTTTAACTTGGTTACTTCATACTCTAAATATTCGCACATTCTACGAATTTGACGATTTAAACCTTGTGTTAAAATGATTTTAAAGATTTTAGCGCTTATTTTTTCGACTTTACATTTATTGGTAACGGTGCCTAAAATAGGAATTCCGTTACTCATTTTTTCTATAAAATCGTCTGTAATTGGTTTGTCTACAGAAACGAAATATTCTTTCTCGTGATTATTTCCTGCCCGTAGAATTTTATTTACGATATCTCCATCATTGGTTAAGAAAATTAAACCTTCAGATGGTTTGTCTAAACGGCCAATTGGGAATAATCTTTCTGGGTAGTTTACGTGTTGTACAATATTGTTTGGTTCTCTATCATCTGTGGTAGAAACTATACCTACGGGTTTATTTAGAGCGATGTACAAGGTTACGTTTTTAGGTATAACTAAACGACCATCGAACTTTACAACATCTTTTTTACCAACTCTGTTACCTAGTTGAGTTGGTTTGCCGTTAATTGTAATTCTGCCTTCATTAATAAATTTTTCTGCTTCTCTACGAGAGCAAATTCCAGAAGAACTTATGTATTTATTAAGGTTTATAGATTTTTGATTAGAATTGTCCAAAGAAAATAATTTTCTGCAAAAATAGAAAATATTTCTGATGCAAAGGGTTTAAACCCATTGTTAAAAATTATAACTCTATCGTTCTAAACGTTAAGTTAATTCTTGGTGAATTTACTTTTTTAGTTGGTGGCAACCTGTGTAACCAATTGGTTTGCGTTCCTTTTTTCATCACTAACAAACTACCTCTTTCTAAAATAATATCTATTCTTTGTTTGTTTTCTTTATGTTTAAAAGAGAATTTACGTTCTGCTCCTAATGAAACAGAAGCTATTGCTCCGTCTTTTTTTAATAACTTTTCTCCGTCTGAATGATATGCCATTCCTTCTTCACCAGAGTGATACAGATTTAATAAGCAAGAATTGTAAGTTTCTCCGCTTTCTTTTTCGATAATTTCTTTAAGCTCTAACAGTTCATCTGTAAAAATGTTAGCTGTTTTTGTAACTCCAGAATATTTGTAAGAAAATTCTGAAATTCCATACCAAGCTACTTTTCTTTTAGTGATAATTTTCTTGCCAAAAATAATAGCTTCATCATTTTTCCAAAGAATAGTATCCATTAGTATTTGATAATAAAAATCGCACTGATTTTTATTTAAAACAATTCCATGGTAATTGGTCATTCCATCAAAAGGTAAAATGTTCTTTATTTTTTCTAATGAAAACAAATCCATTTAAAACATATGCTTATAGTGAGAACCATTTTTTAACCAATTCTTTTTCTATTGGTTCTACAGTTTTATGAGTAAAATCATTTTTAATAGGATGATATTCATAATCTTTTGCCCATTCTTCAATATTTTTAGACAATTCTTTTAACGAATCGCAAATAAAATTTAATTCTTCTGATGTAATTGTTGGGTGAATAGATAAACGAATCCAACCTGGTTTATCTGTATTGCAACCGTGTAAAATTTCATCTTTTATTCTATTAGAAGTTTCTTGGTCTACATTCAATAAAAAGTGTCCGTATGTTCCTGCACAAGAACAGCCTCCTCTTGTTTGAATTCCGAATCTATCATTCAATAATTTTACCACTAAATTAAAATGATATTTTTCAAAATAAAAAGAAAAAATACTCAATCTATCTTTAATATTTGGAGCTAATATTTTTACATCAGAAATACTTTCTAATGTTTTAAACATAACCTCATTAATTTCATCTTCTCTCTTTTTAATATTAACAATACCCATTTTGTCTTTCAGTTGAATAGAAAGTGCAATTTTTATAGCTTGTATAAAACCGGGTGTTCCACCATCTTCTCTGGTTTCTACATCATCAAAATAATCATGTTGTCCCCAAGGGTTTGTGTAACTTACTGTACCTCCACCAGGGTTATCTGGCACAACATTTTTATACAATTTATTATTAAAAACCAGAACTCCTGAAGTTCCTGGGCCTCCTAAAAATTTATGAGGAGAAAAGAAAACAGCATCTAAATATTCTTCTTCAATTTCTGGGTGCATGTTAATATCTACATATGGCGCGCAACAAGCAAAATCTACAAAACAAAACCCGTTATATTGATGTAATAATTTTGCTACTTTATGGTAATTCGTTTTAATCCCTGTTACGTTTGAACAAGAAGTAATTGAAGCAATTTTTATGGTTTTATGCTCGTGTTTTTTAATCGCTTTTTCAAACTCTATTAAACACAACAAACCATCATTATCACAAGGAACAACCTCAACATCTGCAATTGTTTCTAACCATGAAGTTTGATTAGAGTGATGTTCCATATGAGAAATAAAAACAATTGGCCTAATTTCATCAGGAATGTTAGTGTGTTCTTTTAAATTCTCTGAAACTTTTAAACCTAAAATTCTTTGAAACTTATTTACAACACCAGTCATTCCTGTACCAGAAGTTATTAAAACATCATTTTCACTTGCGTTAACATGTCTTTTAATAATATTTCTAGCTTCATGATACGCCAAAGTCATTGCTGCGCCAGAAGTTGAAGTTTCAGTATGTGTATTTGCTATAAAGGGTCCAAATTCGTTTAAAATTTTTTCTTCAATAGGTCGATATAACCTTCCGCTTGCGGTCCAATCTGTATAAATTAATTTTTGTTCTCCATAAGGAGATTCAAATGTTTGATTAATACCAACAATATTATCTCTAAACTGATTAAAATAGTTTTCTAAATCAGATTTTACAGATGTGTTTTTATCTATTGAAGTCATAATTATTGTAGCTAAAATTATTTAAAATTTGCAATTCCTTCTTTCATCCAATTAAAATATTTGTCAACATCTGGAGTATATGCAACTGGTTTATTTAAATTCACCTCATTATGATCCATTAAAACATAAAAAGGTTGTGTATTGGTTTTGTATTTTATGGCTTGTAATTCGCTCCATTTTTGTCCAATATATTTTAATTTCTTTCCTAATTTTAATTTTGAATCTACAATTTCACTTTCTTTAAGTGGTCTTTTATCATCAACATATAAAGAGATTAAAACTACATCATTTTTTAGCATTTTTAAAACATTTGGTTTTACCCAAACATTTTGCTCCATTTTTCTACAATTTACACAAGCATGTCCTGTAAAATCAATCATAACGGGTTTGCTTACTTTTTTTGCATATGCCAAACCTTTATCATAATCATTAAAAGCTAAAATGTTGTGAGGTGCCATTAGATGTGCTCCATCAGGAATATCTGAATGAGATACTTCACCAGAACCTAATTTCATAAAACCAACTCCATAAGGAGATTCGCTATAATGTTGTGGTGGTGGAAATGCACTAATTAAATTTAAAGGTGCTCCCCATAATCCTGGTAACATATATAAAGTAAAAGTTAATGAAAACATCCCTAAACTTAATCTACCAACAGAAATATGCTTCAATGGAGAATCATGTGGTAATTGAATTTTCCCGAAAAGATATAACGTTAATGTTCCAAAAATGGCAATCCAAATTGCAATAAACACTTCTCTCTCTAACCAATGCAATTGTAAAACTAAATCTGCATTTGATAAAAATTTAAAAGCTAAAGCTAATTCTAAAAACCCTAAAACTACTTTTACCGTATTTAGCCAACCACCAGATTTTGGTAATGAATTTAACCAACCAGGAAAAGCTGCAAATAATGTAAATGGTATTGCAATTGCTGTTGAAAACCCAAGCATTCCTACTATTGGCCCAATCTGACTTCCACCAGCAGCAGCTTCTACTAATAAAGTACCAACAATTGGTCCTGTACAAGAAAATGAAACAATTGCCAATGCCAAAGCCATAAAGAAGATACCAATTAAGCCACCTTTATCCGCTTGAGAATCTACTTTATTTGCCCAAGAATTTGGTAACATAATTTCGAATGCTCCTAAAAATGATGCCGCAAAAACTAGTAATAAAACAAAGAAAACAACATTAAACCAAACATTTGTAGAGAGCGCATTTAATGCATCTGCTCCAAAAAGTAGACTTACTAAAACACCTAGTAAAACATAAATTACAATTATAGATAGACCGTAAATAATAGCATTTCTAATTCCTGCAGCTTTAGATTTACTTTGTTTTGTAAAAAAACTTACAGTCATTGGTATCATTGGAAAAACACAAGGTGTTAATAGCGCCGCAAAACCAGAGAGAAAAGCAATTAAAAAAATAGAAAGTAATCCTTTATTTGATGATGAATTATTACTTGAAGTAGAAGTATCTACGTAAGTTATGTTTGATGTTGAAGATAATTTAAACTCTAAGTCTACTTCTGTTGGTGCCATACATTGTGTATCGTCACAAACCATAAATTCGACTGTTCCGTAAACTATACTTTTATCACCATTAACTTTAATCCTTTGTTTAAAAATTGCTGAATCTTCAAAAAACTTAATTTTCATACCAAAAACTTTATCGTCTACAGTATGACCTTCTTCTTCAATTGTTGTTCCTATTTTTTGAATTGAATTTTTAGTTTCATTAAAATAAAATGCAGTTGGTATTGGTCCATCTTCAGGAACATTTTGTGAATACAAATGCCATCCTTTTTCTAAAGTTGCTTTTGCAATTAGTGTAAATTCGTTGTCAGATATTTTTTCTACAGAAGTATTCCATTTTATAGGATCTTGTATTTGAGCTATCGTTCCAAAACTTATTATTAAAATAAGAATAGTAATAATTTTTTTCATATTTACTAATTTACATTTAAAAATGATACTGATTATTAAAAGTTTAATACTTTATAATATCTGAACAAAAATATAAATTAATTTATGAAACACTGTTTAATTATGAATTGTATTTTATGTTAAAACTTTAAATAATGTTAGTTGTAATTTATTCTATAATAGGAATTGAGAATAAATATAATATTAAACCTATTTTAAAACTGTAAAAAAATAAAAGAAAGAGAATTTAATGTTTGCAAAAATTATTCAAAAAATAAGAGTAATTAAAATTTCTGTGTATTTCTAAAATATAAAAGAGCCCATAAACAAGGCTCTTTTATATTTATCTAATATTAATGATCTGAATGATCTTCTTCGTTCTTTTCAACAGATTGATTCATTACCATTTCATGGTCATATTTACAACAACCAGGTAAGCCATTATAAGACTCTTCACTCCCTGCTATTTTTTCTGTATCATAACCAGAAGCTGCAATTGCTTTATGAATTGCCATTGCATCTGTTTTTGCATCATCAAAAGAAACGTCAATTTTCTTTTTATCAACATTCCAAATTGCACTTGCTACACCATCAACATTATTTGCAGCTTTTTCAATGGTGCTTTTACACATACCACAATTACCTCTTACACCAAAAGATAGATTGGTTGTTGCTATTTCTTTAGAAACTTCTGTTGTCATTGTTTTTGTTTCTTTTTTAGCTTCATTCTTACAGCTTGTAAATGTTATAGCTGCAATTAATACAATACTTAAAATTACTTTTTTCATTATCTTAAAATTTAATTATTACTATTTGACTTTTAATTATTCTATTACTTGTTTTACTTCTCCACAGGTAAGCATAGCATTACCATAATATGGGTTTATTACTTTTTCCTCTTTACTCAACCAATATGCACCTTTGTTATTATTTGCCATTGGACAAAATTGATGAAAGACTTTTTCATTGATTCCAAATACTTCAATCGCATTCGTTAAGTGTAATGATAAATGTTTAAAATGATTTCTTTGTTCCTTAATTTTAGATGTATTTGAAATGGAAGTTGTCGAAACTTTAATTTCTTTTTCTAATGACATCCAATGATTATGTACTTTATTAGTTAGTAATTTCATATCAACTTTAGATAAATTATCTAATAATTTTTTTGATTCTAATACTACATTATTTGAATCATCTTTAACTAAAGCATCTTTCAATTTTATATAATCATTAAAAACTTCTTTCAATTGATTTTTAAAATTGGTTGACACCTTCAATCTTTCATTTATATTGGTAGGATTATCATTGTTTATTGAAGCAGTTTTTTCCATTCCAAGATGTCCTTCGTGACCAGTCATCACTTTACCACCAACTTTATTCATCATTGATTTTTTACCTTGTAATTGTGCTGCTGCATCAACTGTAAATGTTCCATTAGTAACGATTCTTTCTCCATTACTTAAACCAGATATTACTTCATAATTATCACCAATTTGGTTACCTAATGTAATTTCACGCATTTCAAAAACAGGTAAATTAGGGTTTTCTTTTACATAAACAACAGAGCGTTTTCCTGTCCATAAAACTGCTGATGATGGAACAGATACAACTTGTTTTTTATTTGAAGTAGTACTATTTATTTTTCCTTCAACAAACATTCCTGGTTTAAGAAAACCTTCTTTATTATTAAGCACTACTCTTAATTTTATAGTTCTTGTTTTGTTGTCTAAAATTGGGTCAATAAAATTTACTTTAGCAATAAACTCTTTATTTGGATATGCACTTGTAATTATAATCACTTTTTGCCCTTTTTTAAACAAATTAATTTGATTTTCGTACACATCAAAATTTGCCCAAACGGTATTTAGATTTGCTATTTTAAGCAATGACTGCCCCTGTTTTATAGTTTCTCCTTGTGCAACTAATTTTTCTGAAACTGTACCTGAAAGGGTAGCATATACAGGGAAATTTTCTAAAACTTTACCTGATTTTTCAATTTGATTAATTTGATTTTTCGATAATTTCCAAAGTTTTAATTTATTACGAACTGCTTTATACAATGCAGGTTGCGATTCTTTTAAAGATACAGTTGTAATTAATTCTTGTTGGGCAGCATATAATTCTGGAGAATATATGGTTGCCAATAATTGACCTTTACTCACTTTTTCTCCTGTAAAACCTACATATAAACGTTCTATTCTTCCTGAAAAATAACTGACTTGTACAGAATTGACTTCTTCGTTTTCTACAATTTTTCCAGATAGTTTAATAGCGTTATCATTCGTTTTATCACTTCCAACAACAGAAGTTTGAATGTTTGCCAATGCCATAGCATTTTTAGTTAGTTTAAATTGATCTGCTAATAATCCTTCTGAACTACTTTCTACAGGAATTAAATTCATTCCACAAATAGGACAATCGCCTGATTCTGGTTGCATAATCTGTGGATGCATAGAACATGTCCACATTTGATTAGTTTCTGTTACTGCATCATGATTGTGCTCTGTTTCTGTATTTGATGAACCACCAAAAAGGAACCATCCAAATAAAAGTCCCACAGCTAATATTCCTATATAAATTATATATTTTTTCATAATTTAATTACTTAAATAATTTATTATTGTTGTTTGAACATAATAGTTCTTTATCGATTCGATTTGATTCATTTGAAACTTCAATTGTAATTCCTGAATATCCAACACATCATTAAAATCAATCGTTCCAGTTTCATAGTTTTTGATTAATATTTCCTCTGCATCTTTAGCCTGCTTTAAGTTTATTGTTTGAGTTGCAAAACTTATTCTTGCAGAAATTCTATCGTTTATTGCTTTATCTAAAAGTGTTACCAAGGTATTTAAGCGTTCTTGTTTTTGGAATTCAATCTCCTGTTGTTGCAATTCATTTTGTTTGGATTTCGATTTGTATTTTTTATTGAAAATGGGAATCGACATGGACACCATAGGCATAATAATGTCCTTTCCGTTATCACTAAAATCCATATTCGGTCTTTCTGAAACAGCGATATAATCTAATCCAAAACCAATCATTGGACTGCTTTCTTTTTGGTTCAATAATTCAGATTGTTCTACTGAATGATAGAGTTTATCATATTTCAGCAATTCAGGATGTAATGCTAAATTTTCTAAATTTATTTCAAAATCTTCGGAAGGTAAATTCAATTCATTTATAACATTGACTGAAATAGCTTTATCCCGATTTAAGAGTTTATTAAAATTAGTTTGTTCTGCTAAAAACTGTTGAGTTAAAACTTGTTTGAGTTGTTCTAATTCATTTTGACGCATTTGTAATCGCAAAACATCAACTGCTGAAGCCTTACCAACTTCGACGGAAGTTAAGGCTAACGTTTCGTAGGTTTCAAGTAGTTTTATGTTTTCTGCTAACACTTCCTGTTTCGCCTTGTTAGCATAGAGATTGTAATAGGATTGGGAAACTGAAGCCATTAATTTTCTTTTAGCAATAACAATGTCTTCGTATTTAGCATCAGCCAAGGAATTCACATAGTTTTCTCTTGCTGTTATATTGCCAAACCAAGGCATCATTTGTTTAGCTGACACTTTAAAGCGTTGCGCTCCTGTACGAGTTTCTGGTTCACTTACAAAATAGCCTACTCCAAATTCAGTATTTGGAATAGTGTTAACTTCATTCACTTTTTCAGAAGCTCTTTGGTATTGTAATTCAAATTTTTGAATCTCTGGACTATTTGCTAATGCCTCTTCAATAAACTTTTCTAACTGTTGTGCATTAGAAAAAGCAAATGACAAAAAGCAAATTATTATTAGAATTATTCTTTTCATTTTACTTTTCTTTTAAGTTGAAATTCTTGTTTCCAGCTGTATAACACTGGAACAACAAATAATGTAATTAAAGCGATTAACATGCCACCAAAACTTGGAATTGCCATAGGAATCATAATATCACTTCCTCGTCCTGTTGATGTTAAAACTGGTAATAATGCTAATATGGTGGTTGCTGTGGTCATCAAACAAGGACGAATACGTTTTTCTCCTGCTTCAACAATTGATGCTCTAATCTCTTTCCTGTTTTCTGGTGCATTTCTGTCAAAGGTTTGTTTTAAATAGGTTGCCATGACAACACCATCGTCTGTTGCAATACCAAATAAGGCAATAAACCCAACCCAAACAGCAACACTTAAATTAATTGGGTGCATTTGGAATAAGTCGCGCATATTTTCTCCAAAGAAATTGAAGTTTAAAAACCAATCTTGACCATAGAGCCATATCATTATAAATCCACCTGCAAATGCTACTGCTATTCCAGTAAATACCATAAGAGATGTGGCTACCGAACGGAATTGAAAATATAATATCAGAAAGATAATTGCTAAAGCTAAAGGCACAACAACTGACAAAGTTTTTTCTGCTCTTAATTGATTTTCATACGTTCCTGTGAACTTGTAGTTGATACCTTTTGGCACTACTAATTCACCTGAATCAATTTTTTGTTGAATTAAGTCTTGTGCATTTTCAACGACACTCACTTCTGCAAAACCATCTAACTTGTCAAATAATACATAGCCTACTAAAAAAGTGTCTTCACTTTTAATAACTTGTGGACCTTGTTCGTACCGAATGGTAGCCAATTCACTTAATGGAACAGCACTGCCTTTTTCAACAGGAATATAAATTTGCTGTAAATCAGTTGGATTAGCTCTTAATTCTCTTGGATATCGTACTCGTACTCCATAGCGTTCTCGACCTTCAACGGTTTGGGTTAATACCATTCCACCAACAGCAATTTTTAATACATCCTGTACATCTTGTATGGAAATGCCATAACGAGCAATTTTATCTCTATCAATATCAATTAGCAAATAAGGTTTACCAACAATACGGTCTGCAAAAACAGCCTCTTGTTTAACACCTTCAACTTGTTTGAGTATATTTTCTAATTGGATTCCAAACGCTTCAATTTGTTTTAAGTCTTGTCCTTTCACTTTTATTCCCATAGGTGCTCGCATTCCTGTTTGAAGCATCACTAATCTGGTTTCAATAGGTTGTAACTTTGGTGCTGACGTAACACCTGGTAATTTTGTAACTCTTACAATTTCATTCCAAATATCATCAGGTGATTTAATTTCAGGTCGCCAATTTCGGTAGAACTCACCATCATCTTCTTCAATTAATTGTGATCTTTCAACTGCACTCAAGGTGACATTTTCTGAATTGTTTGGATTTGCTATAAATCGTCCATCTTTCAATTCAAATAAAGCATCTTCATTAACTTTGTAGCGTTGTCGTTCACCATCTGCATTCAGCATATATTCAGATTTATACTGAATTATGTTCTCGTACATTGATAATGGCGCAGGATCTAAAGCAGATTCTGTTCTACCTGCTTTACCAACAACGGTTTCAATTTCTGGAATACTGGCAACAGCCATATCTAATTGCTGTAAAACACGTTTGTTTTCTTCAACACCAGAGTGTGGCATTGAGGTTGGCATCAATAAGAATGAGCCTTCATTTAAAGATGGCATAAACTCTTTACCTGTGTTTTTCATAATAAAAAACCCAGTAATTACAATAGCTGTAGGCACTGATAAGAACAATAACTTATTATCTAAACACCATCTTAAAATTCGTGTATAGTATCTTCTAAATAAGATGAAAACAGCTAATAATACAAAACAAATAACACTTACAAAAATGAGATTCCAAAAGATGCTTTTATCAACACCTAATGGTCTCCAATATTCTGCTAAAAGAAATACAGTTGCAGTTACTGAAATGATAATATTGACAAGGTTTGCTCGCTTTTCATTTAATTTTTCTTGAAGTTTTAATACGCCTGTAATACCAAAACCTATTAAAACTACCCCTAACCAATAACCATAGATAACTCCTATTAATCCAGCTAAAATTAAAGCTGCATTTATAATGTAACTGAAATTCTTTTTTATGCTTTTTCTTCGAAACAAAAACGCTGCAAAAGGCGGAATTAAAAATAATGCCACAATAATTGAAGCTGTTAAAGCAAAGGTTTTTGTAAAGGCTAATGGTCTAAATAATTTTCCTTCTGCACCAATCATAGTAAATACAGGAATGAAACTAATAATCGTTGTCATTACTGCTGTAACTATGGCACCAGACACTTCTGCGGTAGCATTATAAACTACTGTATTTATTGGTAGTTTTCCATCGTCTTCGTCTAAATGCCTAATAATATTTTCGGAAAGTATAACACCTACATCGACCATTGTACCAATAGCAATAGCAATACCTGAAAGTGCTACAATATTGGCATCAACACCAAACAGCTTCATGGCTATAAAAACCATTAACACAGCAACAGGTAATAAGCCTGATATTAATATAGAAGCTCGAAGATTAAATACCATTATGATAATCACGAGAATGGTTATCATAATCTCTAATGTTAAGGCTTCATTTAGTGTTCCTAATGTTTCTTGAATCAATTCTGTTCTGTCATAAAAAGGAATAATAGTAACTTGAGAAGTTCTTCCATCTGCTAACACTTTAGAAGGTAATCCTGCGCTTAACTCATTAATTTTGCCTTTTACATTGTTGATGACTTCCTTCGGATTTGCTCCATAACGAGCGACTACAACAGCACCAACAACTTCTGCACCTTCTTTATCTAATAATCCTCTACGTGTTGCAGGACCTAACGATACTTTACCTATGTCTTTAATTCGTATAGATGTATAATTTTCAGACGTGACTACTGCATTTTCTATATCTTCAATAGATTTTACATAGCCCAAACCACGTACTAAATATTCTACTTGGTTAATTTCTAATGTTTGTGCTCCAATGTCTTTATTACTTTCTTTTACAGCTTTCACAACGTGATGCAATCCAATATTATATTGACGCATCAATTCTGGATTGACATCTACTTGATATTCCTGAACGTAACCACCAATTGAAGCCACTTCAGATACGCCACTTGCAGACGATAATGCATATTTTACATAGTAATCTTGAATGCTACGCAACTCTTGTAAATCCCAACCACCAGTAACGTTTCCATTTTCATCACGACCTTCCAATGTATACCAAAAAATTTGGCCTAAACCTGTTGCATCTGGACCCAAAGCAGGATTAACACCTTCAGGTAATAATCCGCTTGGTAATGAGTTTAGTTTTTCGAGGATGCGACTACGACTCCAATAAAATTCTACATCTTCTTCAAAAATGATATAGATACTTGAAAAGCCAAACATAGAAGAACTACGGATGGTTTTTACTCCTGGAATTCCCAATAGGGAAGTGGTTAGAGGATACGTAATTTGGTCTTCTATATCTTGAGGTGAACGACCATCCCATTTAGTAAATACGATTTGTTGGTTTTCACCAATATCTGGAATGGCATCTACTGCTACAGGATTACTTGGTAAAAATCCTGTATCCAAATTAAAAGGTGCGTTGACAGTTCCCCATCCGATGAAAAGGACCAGTAGCAGAACTGCCACGAGTTTATTTTCTATTAAAAACTTGATACTTTTATTTAGCATTAACTTTGATTATTAAACAGTTAGAAATTGATGTTAAAAAAACATCGAACGTAACAAATTATCCAAATGAAATAAATTCACAGGATAATACAGTCTAGTGTTTAAAAATCAAATTAAATAAGACTCGTCAATCTTGAAGATTTGATTGATGACGAGTGGTGGTTCGTATACTGCGTAAGGAGATACATTTTCTTCTAAAGCTTCAAAAAGATTGGTATAAGTGTAAATAAATGAAGCTAAAAATACTTGTTGTTCTAGAGAAACAGCATCAACTTGTGTATGTAATTCGTTTTGTCCATCAACAGCTATTTGTTGATCGTTACAGCATTTTTTTTTGATGATAGCGCAACCTTTAGTAGATGGATTCTCCATTTCCATACCACAGCCTTCAGCTTTATGAAAAATAACAGTTTCTACTAATTCATCGCCACAATAATGCATGTTTACTGTAAACGACATTGTAGATAATAACACTACAAAAGCCATTACAATTGACATTATTTTATGGAATATTTGCTTCATACTGATTACAAAGGTAGTAAAATTTTACAACTGATGATTTTAGTTATCAGAAGTTTAACATGACAAAATAATCTTGAAATGCTAAACAATTCTTTTTTTTTAAAATATTTGATAAATGTATCTATTAAAAAATAAAAACCTCACAATAAATTGTGAGGTTTTGCGGAGAAAGAGGGATTCGAACCCCCGGACCTGTTACAGTCAATAGTTTTCAAGACTACCGCATTCGACCGCTCTGCCATTTCTCCAGTGTGTCTCATCAGCTATTCGCTGAATGCGGCTGCAAATATAGAAAGCTTTTTTAATTAATTAAAATAAAAAAGGTATTATTTTTATTTTATTTTGAATATCATTTATAAGCGCACATATCTTTCTATTAATCAACGTTTATAGATGAATTAGAGTTGTTAGAAATCATTACAAAACTGATTAAATTTAGATTTCTTGTATACTAGTTTGTTATATTTGCTTCACTATTCTAATTATATAATTTATGTCGTTTAATTCTTTTGGAAATTTATTAAAAGTAACCACTTATGGAGAATCTCATGGAACTGCTATTGGTGGAGTTATTGATGGTTTTCCTGCAGGATTAAAGCTTGATTTAGAAGCTATTCAAAATGAGCTAAATAGACGTAAACCTGGACAATCAAAAATTGTAACACAACGTAAAGAACCAGATACTGTTGAATTTCTTTCAGGTATTTTTGAAGGAACCACAACCGGAACTTCAATTGGTTTTATAATTAGAAATACAAACCAGAAAAGTAAAGATTACAACCATAATACAAATGTTTACAGACCTTCTCATGCAGATTACACCTATGATCAAAAGTATGGTTTAAGAGATTTTAGAGGTGGCGGAAGAAGTTCTGCACGTGAAACCGCAAATTGGGTTGTTGCTGGTGCTTTAGCTAAGCAATTAATTGCAAGCATCAATATTAATGCATTTACATCTTCTGTTGGAGATATTTTTATAGACAAACCGTATCAAGATTTAGACTTTTCTAAAACTGAAAATAATATTATTCGATGTCCAGATGAAACTTCCGCAGAGAAAATGATTGCTAGAGTTCAAGAAATTAGAAAAGCTGGAGACACAATTGGAGGAACAATTACATGTGTTGCTCAAAATGTGCCTGTTGGTTTAGGTGAACCTATTTTCCAAAAACTTCATGCTCAATTAGGTAGTGCAATGTTATCTATAAATGCTGTAAAAGGTTTTGAGTTTGGTAGTGGTTTTTGTGGAGCAAAAATGAAAGGTACAGAACATAATGACATTTTTAATGCAGATGGTTCTACACAATCTAATTTATCTGGAGGAATTCAAGGAGGAATTAGTAATGGTATGGATATCTACTTTAGAGTCGCATTTAAACCAGTAGCAACTATTATGAGTGCTCAACAAACTATAAATTCTGAAAATAAAGTTACGGAAATAACTGGTAAAGGAAGACACGATCCTTGTGTTGTACCAAGGGCTGTACCAATTGTAGAAGCGATGACTGCTTTGGTGTTAGCAGACTTTTGGTTACTTAATAAAACAAGAAAAATATAATATAAAAAAAAACGAAACTTTTAAGTTTCGCTTTTTTTTATGCTTGTCCTGTCGGTCCAAAATTCATTGGCATTGTAGGTTGTTCGTACTCTTTTATTTCACCATTAGCTTCTTCAAATTTTCTAACATTATCTGCTAAAGCTTTTGCTAATCTTTTTGCGTGTTGTGGTGTTAAAATTATTCTAGATTTTACTTTTGCTTTAGGTACACCAGGCATAATATTAATAAAGTCTACAATAAATTCTGATACAGAATGATTAATAATTGCCAGGTTAGAATAGGTACCTTCAGCAATTTCTTGATCTAATTCTATATTTAACTGTCCATCTTTATTCTGATTTTCTTCCATAATTTATAGTATTAAATTGTGCTTTTTTATCTTAAAATAAAAAAAGTTGAATTGAATAGTGTAAATAAGTTACAGTAAACAATTCAACTTTTAAAATATTTAACGCTTAAACGTTTATTTAGAAATTTCCACTTTGTTCCATTTCATCTTTAGAACCAACAATTACATTGTCGTAAGCTCTCATTCCTGTTCCTGCTGGAATTCTCTTACCAACAATTACATTCTCTTTCAGTCCTTCTAAAGTATCTATTTTACCACTTACAGCAGCCTCGTTTAATACTTTTGTAGTTTCTTGGAAAGAAGCTGCAGAAATAAACGATTTTGTTTGAAGTGATGCTCTTGTAATACCTTGTAAAACTTGTTCTGCTGTTGCAGGTTTTGCATCTCTTGCTTCAACTAAGTTCTTGTCATTTCTTCTTAATAAAGAATTTTCATCTCTTAATTGACGTGCAGTGATAATTTGACCTGCTTTTAAGTTTTCTGAATCTCCAGTTTCCTCAACAACTTTCATTCCGTATATAGCATCGTTATCTTTGATAAAGTCAATTTTATGAATTAATTGATTTTCTAGGAATAAAGTATCTCCAGAATCAATAATTTTAACTTTACGCATCATTTGACGTACAACTACTTCAAAATGTTTGTCATTAATTTTTACACCTTGTAAACGGTATACTTCTTGTATTTCATTTACTAAATACATTTGTACTGCAGAAGGTCCTTTAATTCTTAAAATATCTGAAGGAGTTGTTGCTCCGTCTGATAATGGCATACCTGCTTTAATAAAGTCATTTTCTTGAACTAAAATCTGGTTAGAAAGCTTAACTAAATACTTTCTAATATCACCTGTTTTAGATTCAACAATAATTTCTCTATTACCACGCTTAATTTTTCCGAAAGATACAACACCATCAATCTCTGATACTACAGATGGATTAGAAGGATTACGTGCTTCAAATAATTCTGTTACACGAGGTAAACCTCCAGTAATATCTCCTGCTTTACCAGATTTTCTTGGTATTTTAACTAACGTATGACCAGGTTCTACTTTATCTCCATCATTAACCATTAAGTGTGCACCTACTGGTAAACTGTATGAACGTAAAGCATTACCATCTTTATCTTCAACAATTAAAGACGCAATTAGTTTCTTGTTTTTAGAATCGATCATTACAATCTCCTGGAAACCAGTTTGCTCATCAACCTCTACAGAGTAATTAATACCTTGTGTTAAATTGTCAAACTTCACTTTTCCTCCAAATTCTGAAACAATTACACCGTTAAATGGATCCCATTGAACAATTGTGTCTCCTTTTTTAATAGACTTTCTTTCTTTATCAAAAATGATAGAACCGTAAGGAAGTATATTTGTACTCTGTGTAATTCCTGTTTTCTTATCTATAATTTTAATTTCCGCAGTTCTAGAAATTACAATATCAATTTCTTTACCATCACTGTCTTTTCCAACAACTGTACGTAAATCATCAATAGTAACTTTACCATCAAACTTTGCAATTAATTTATTTTCTTCAGAAATATTACCTGCAACCCCACCAACGTGGAAGGTACGTAATGTTAACTGTGTACCAGGCTCTCCAATAGACTGTGCTGCAATTACACCAACTGCTTCACCGATTTGAACTTTATTAAGAGTTGATAAACTTTGTCCGTAACATTTAGCACAAATACCTCTTTCAGATTCACATGTTAATGCAGATCTTACTTGTACAGAATCTATACCTGAAGCATCTACTTTATCTGCTAATTGAGATGAAATTGGTTGATTTGCTTCTAATAATAGTTCTTCTGTTAATGGATGATAAACATCGTTTAAAGAAACTCTACCATCAATTCTGTCTGATAAAGATTCTACAATCTCATCATTTTTCTTTAATGGAGTAACTTCTAAACCTCTTAATGTACCACAATCTTCTTCATTTACGATAACATCTTGAGAAACATCTACCAACCTACGAGTTAAGTAACCAGCATCTGCCGTTTTTAAAGCGGTATCTGCAAGTCCTTTACGCGCACCGTGAGTAGATATAAAGTATTCAAGAATTGATAAACCTTCCTTAAAGTTAGAAAGAATTGGATTCTCAATAATTTCACCACCACCAGCAGTAGATTTTTTAGGTTTTGCCATTAATCCACGCATACCTGTTAACTGACGAATTTGTTCTTTAGAACCCCTTGCACCAGAATCAAGCATCATGTAAACCGAGTTAAAACCTTGTTGGTCTTCACGTAAGTTTTTCATAGACAATTCAGTTAATCTGTTGTTGGTAGAACCCCAAACATCAATTACCTGATTGTAACGCTCTTTTTGCGTTAACATACCCATATTATAGTTACCTACAATTACATCCACCTCTTTATTGGCTTCATCAATCATAGATTGTTTTTCTTTAGGAATAATAATATCCCCTAATGAGAAAGATAAACCACCTTGAAAGGCAAATTTATAACCCATATTTTTTATCTGATCTAAAAAGTCTCCAGTTGTAGGAATATCAGTAGCTTTTAAAATACCACCAATAATTCCACGTAAATTCTTTTTAGTTAAAACTTCATTGATATAACCAGCAGCAGCAGGAACTTTTTCATTAAATAAAACTCTACCAACAGTAGTTTTTATTATTTTTCTAACTTGCTCTCCGTTTTCATCAACATCGTAAGTTCTTACTTTAATTCCAGCATTTAAGTCTACCATTTCTTCGTTAAAAGCAATAGTTACTTCTTCTGGTGAATAAAAAGTTAATCCTTCTCCTTTAATTTTAACTTCTGGAGTAGAGATTCTTTCTTTAGTCATATAGTATAAACCAAGTACCATATCCTGAGAAGGAACTGTTACTGGAGCACCATTTGCAGGATTTAAGATATTATGGGAAGCCAACATTAATAATTGTGCTTCTAGAATAGCTTCTGGTCCTAATGGTAAGTGAACCGCCATTTGATCTCCATCAAAATCCGCATTAAATGCTGAACATGCTAAAGGATGTAATTGTATTGCTTTTCCTTCAATTAATTTTGGTTGAAAAGCTTGTATACCTAGTCTGTGTAAAGTAGGAGCCCTGTTTAATAAAACTGGATGTCCTTTAATTACATTTTCTAAAATATCCCAAACAACTGGCTCTTTTCTATCTATTATTTTCTTTGCAGATTTAACTGTTTTTACAATTCCTCTTTCAATTAGTTTTCTAATTACAAAAGGCTTGTAAAGTTCAGCTGCCATATCTTTAGGGATACCACATTCTGAAAGTCTTAATTCTGGTCCAACAACAATTACAGAACGTGCTGAATAATCTACACGTTTTCCTAATAAATTCTGGCGGAAACGTCCTTGTTTACCTTTTAATGAATCTGATAAAGATTTTAAAGGTCTGTTAGATTCAGTTTTTACTGCTGATGATTTACGTGTATTATCAAACAAAGAATCTACAGATTCTTGTAACATACGTTTCTCATTACGTAAAATAACTTCAGGAGCTTTTATCTCAACTAATCTTTTTAAACGATTGTTTCTGATAATAACTCTTCTATATAAATCATTTAAATCTGAAGTTGCAAAACGACCTCCATCTAATGGTACTAATGGTCTCAATTCTGGTGGAATTACCGGAACTGCTTTCATTATCATCCATTCTGGATTATTCTCTCTATTCTTTTGAGAATCTCTAAATGCTTCAACAACATTTAAACGTTTTAATGCTTCAGTTTTACGTTGTTTAGACGTTTCTGTATTTGCTTTGTGTCTTAATTCAAAAGATAATGCTTCTAAATCAATACGAGCTAATAAATCAATTAGACATTCAGCTCCCATTTTAGCGATAAACTTATT
This sequence comes from Polaribacter sp., assembly GCF_036480315.1. GTDB lineage: Bacteria > Bacteroidota > Bacteroidia > Flavobacteriales > Flavobacteriaceae > Polaribacter. The sequence continues at coordinate 61,376 of NZ_JAZGGG010000033.1, read as the reverse complement.
TGGGTCTTCATCATCTAAATATTGATTTTCAGCAGGAATTTCTTCAAGAATATCTAAATATTCTTCTTCCGTTAAGAAGTCCATTTTTTGTAATGGTTCTCCTTCAACATTTTTAGCAATACCTGGCTGAATTACTACGTAACGTTCGTAGTAAATAATCATATCTAACTTTTTGGATGGTAAACCTAAAAGGTATCCCATTTTGTTAGGTAATGATCTAAAGTACCAAATATGAGCTACAGGGACTACCAAGTTGATATGTCCTACTCTATCTCTACGTACTTTTTTTTCTGTTACTTCTACTCCACATCTATCACAAACAATTCCTTTGTAACGAATTCTTTTGTACTTTCCACAAGCACATTCATAATCCTTTACAGGACCAAAAATACGTTCACAAAATAAACCATCTCTTTCAGGTTTGTGTGTACGGTAATTTATAGTTTCTGGTTTTAAAACTTCACCTTTAGAAATTTCTAAAATAGCTTCTGGTGATGATAAACCGATTGAGATTTTGTTAAACTTTTTTACAGTGTACTTCTCTTGTTTTCTTGCCATGTCTTTTAATAAGTATTCAGTTGGCAGTATTCAATTTCCAATAACAAAATTGCTATTGGAAATTGGTTACTGAAAAAATTTATTCTTCTAATCTAACGTCTAAACCTAAACCTTTAAGTTCATGCATTAATACGTTAAACGATTCTGGTAAACCTGGTTCTGGCATAGATTCTCCCTTAACAATACTTTCGTATGTTTTAGCTCTACCCATGACATCATCAGATTTTACAGTTAAGATTTCTCTTAAGATTGCAGAAGCTCCATAAGCCTCAAGTGCCCATACTTCCATCTCTCCAAAACGTTGACCTCCAAATTGTGCTTTACCACCTAAAGGTTGTTGTGTAATTAATGAATAAGGACCAATAGAACGCGCATGCATTTTATCTTCAATCATGTGTCCTAACTTAATCATATAAATGATACCAACTGTTGCTGGTTGATCGAAACGTTTTCCTGTTCCACCATCATATAAATAAGTATGACCAAATCTTGGTACGCCAGCTTCATCTGTAATCTCATTAATCTGATCTAAAGATGCTCCATCAAAAATTGGTGTTGCATATTTAGTTCCTAATTTTTGACCTGCCCAACCAAGAACAGTTTCATAAATCTGACCAATGTTCATACGAGATGGTACACCTAATGGATTTAATACAATATCAACTGGAGTTCCGTCTTCTAGGAAAGGCATATCTTCTGCTCTAACAATACGAGCTACAATACCTTTATTTCCGTGACGTCCTGCCATTTTATCACCTACTTTTAACTTACGTTTTTTAGCGATATAAACTTTAGCTAGTTTTAAAATTCCTGCTGGTAATTCATCACCTACAGAGATTGTAAACTTTTGACGTCTTAAAGAACCTTGTAAATCATTCACTTTAATTTTATAGTTGTGAACTAATTCACCTACTAAACCATTTAAGTCTTTATCAGTTGTCCAAGAACCTGTTAAATGCACATAATCATCTACAGAGTTTAACATTTTAAGTGTATATTTTTTACCTTTTGGTAATACTTCTTCACCTAAATCATTAAGTACTCCTTGTGAAGTTTTTCCACTAATAAAAGTAAATAACTTCTCGATTAATTCATCTTTTAAGCCTTCAAATTTACCAACGAAAGATGATTCTAAAGATGCAACAGCTTCTTTATCTCTTAATCTCTTGTTTTTATCTTTTACAGCTCTTCTAAATAATTTTTTATCAATTACTACACCTCTTAATGATGGAGAAGCTTTTAATGATGCATCTTTTACATCACCTGCTTTGTCACCAAAAATAGCACGTAATAATTTTTCTTCTGGAGTTGGATCAGATTCTCCTTTTGGTGTAATTTTACCAATTAAGATATCACCAGGATTTACTTCTGCTCCAATTCTAATCATTCCATTTTCATCTAAATCTTTGGTAGCTTCTTCAGAAACGTTAGGAATATCATTAGTTAATTCTTCAATTCCTAATTTTGTATCTCTAACATCTAAAGAGTACTCATCAATATGAATAGATGTAAATATATCTTCACGAACAACTTTTTCTGAAATTACAATTGCATCCTCAAAGTTATACCCTTTCCAAGGCATAAAGGCTACTTTCATATTTCTTCCTAAAGCTAATTCTCCTTTTTGTGTTGCATAACCTTCACAAAGAACTTGACCTTCAGTAACTCTATCACCTTTTTCTACAATTGGTTTTAGGTTAATGTTGGTTCCTTGATTGGTTTTTCTAAATTTAATTAAGTTATAAGAAACTTCATCAGAATCAAAACTAACTAGTTTTTCTTCTTCAGTTCTATCGTACTTAATTGTAATTTTATTTGCATCAACATAAATAACTTGTCCAGCACCTTCAGCATTGATTAGAATACGCGAATCTTTTGCAACTCTACGCTCTAAACCTGTACCTACAATTGGTGATTCTGGTCTTAATAATGGAACTGCTTGACGCATCATGTTAGATCCCATCAATGCTCTATTCGCATCATCATGTTCCAAGAAAGGAATTAAAGATGCAGATATAGATGCAATTTGATTTGGAGCAACGTCCATTAAATTTATTTGGTCTGGAGTAACAACAGGGAAATCGCCTTCTTCTCTAGCAATAACTCTATCTAAAACAATAGCACCGTCTTCTTTTAATTCTAAATTAGACTGGGCAGTTTTCATACCTTCTTCTTCTTCAGCACTTAAGTAAATTGGTTCTTCTGTAGATACTACACCATTTTCTACTTTTCTATAAGGAGTTTCAATAAAACCTAAATTATTCACTTTTGCAAAAACTGCAAGTGAAGAAATTAAACCAATATTTGGTCCCTCTGGAGTTTCAATTGGACATAAACGACCATAGTGAGTATAGTGAACATCACGTACCTCAAAACCTGCTCTTTCTCTTGATAAACCACCTGGTCCTAGTGCAGATAATCTACGCTTGTGCGTAATTTCTGCTAAAGGATTGGTTTGATCCATAAATTGAGATAATTGATTCGTTCCGAAGAAAGAATTAATTACAGAAGATAAGGTTTTTGCGTTAATTAAATCAATTGGTGTAAACACCTCGTTATCACGTACATTCATACGCTCACGAATTGTTCTAGCCATACGAGCTAAACCAACACCAAACTGACCTGCTAATTGTTCACCTACAGTTCTAACACGACGGTTAGATAAGTGATCAATATCATCAACTTCTGCTTTAGAGTTAATTAACTCAATTAAATATTTAATAATTGTTATAATATCTAATTTTGTTAATACTTTTTGATCTATAGGTTCATTTAACTGAAGTTTGGTGTTCATTCTAAAACGACCAACCTCACCTAAATTATATCTTTGTTCAGAAAAGAATAACTTATCTATAATACCTCTTGCAGTCTCCTCATCTGGCGGTTCTGCATTACGAAGTTGTCTATAAATATGTTCTACTGCTTCTTTTTCTGAATTGGTAGGATCTTTCTGAAGTGTATTATGAATAATAGCATAATCTGCCATATCGTTATCTACTTTATGTAGTAAAACGGTTTTAGCACCTGCTTCAATTATTTCATCAATATGTTCTTTATCTAAAATTGTATCACGATCGAAAATGATTTCATTTCTTTCAATAGATACAACTTCACCAGTATCTTCATCTACGAAATCTTCATGCCAAGTTTTTAAAACTCTAGCAGCCAATTTACGTCCTAATACTTTCTTTAATCCAGCTTTAGAAACTTTTACTTCTTCTGCAAGGTCAAAAATTTCTAAAATATCTTTATCTCTTTCAAAACCAATGGCTCTGAATAATGTTGTTACTGGTAATTTTTTCTTTCTGTCAATATAAGCATACATTACTTGATTGATATCGGTAGCAAACTCTATCCAAGACCCTTTAAAAGGAATTACTCTTGCAGAGTATAATTTTGTACCGTTTGCATGGAAAGATTGCCCAAAGAATACACCTGGTGATCTGTGTAATTGAGAAACGACCACACGCTCTGCACCATTTATTACAAAGGTACCAGAGTTAGTCATATATGGAATTGTACCAAGATATACATCTTGAACAATAGTTTCGAAATCTTCATGTTCTGGATCTGTACAATACAATTTTAGACGTGCTTTTAAAGGCACACTATGTGTAAGACCTCTTTCAATACATTCTTGAATAGAATATCTTGGTGGATCTACAAAGTAGTCTAAAAATTCTAATACAAACTGATTTCTTGTATCTGTAATTGGAAAGTTATCCATGAAGGTTTTGTACAAACCTTCTTCACCTCTTTCTTCTGCCTTTGTTTGAAGTTGGAAAAAATCTTGAAAAGATTTTACCTGAATATCCAAAAAGTCTGGATACTCCTTTATCATTTGAGAAGTAGCGAAGTTGATTCTTTCAGTAGTGTTTTTCGTTGCCAAAAGAGAATATTTTTTTGATTAAAATCTGAATAAAAATAAAAAACGAATATATACACAAAATGGTTTAGGACTAAAAACATTAGTTTTTAGTACCTAAACCTAAATTTGTTTTCCCGTTTCGAATACTCGAAATCGGGAGTAAAAGCTTACTTAAGCTCTACCTCAGCTCCAGCTTCTTCTAAAGATTTTTTAAGACCTTCAGCCTCATCTTTAGTTACACCTTCTTTTACTGCTGCAGGAGCGCTATCAACGATACCTTTTGCTTCTTTCAATCCTAAACCAGTTAATTCTTTAACTAATTTTACAACTGCTAATTTAGAACCACCTGCTGCTGTTAAAATAACATCAAATTCAGTTTGTGCTTCTGCTTCTTCACCTGCTGCTGCTGGACCTGCTACTGCAACTGCTGCTGCTGCTGGCTCAATACCGTACTCATCTTTTAAAATAGTAGCTAATTCATTAACTTCTTTTACTGTTAAGTTAACTAATTGCTCTGCGAAATCTTTTAATTCTGCCATTTTAATTGTTTTTAAAAATTTTGTTTATTATAGTGTTTATTTGTGCGCGTAATTATTTTTCAGATAATGTTTTAATAATACCTGAAAGTGTTTGACCACCTGATTGTAATGCTGAAATAACATTTTTAGCTGGTGATTGTAATAATCCAATGATTTCTCCAATTAATTCTTCTCTAGACTTAATGTCTACTAAAGCATCTAATTGATCATCACCAATATATACAGATTCTTCAGCAAATGCACCTTTTAATAATGGTCTATCACCTTTCTTTCTGAAATCTTTGATTAATTTTGCTGGCGCATTAGCTGCTTCAGCAATCATCATTGATGTATTACCTTTTAATACTGTTGGTAAGTCTCCAAAATCTTTATCTGAAGCTTCCATTGCTTTTGCAAGTAATGTATTTTTAACAACGGATAACTGAACACCTGCTTTAAAACAAGCTCTACGTAAATTAGATGTTGTTTGTGCATCTAATCCAGAAATATCTGCTAAATATAAAGTGTTAGTGTCTGCTAATACTGCTGTTAAATCTTGTATTACTTGTGATTTCTCTTCTCTAGTCATAATTATAAGTTTTAACGTATTAAACAGTTTTTACTTCAACAGCAATACTAGGACTCATAGTACTAGACATAAAAACGCTTTTTACATACGTTCCTTTTGCAGTTGTAGGTTTCAGTTTAAGAATTGTTTGTATTAATTCGTTTGCATTTTCTTCAATTTTTTTAGCATCAAAAGATACTTTTCCAATTGCAGCATGAACGATACCAGTTTTATCAACTTTAAAGTCAATTTTACCAGCTTTTACATCTGTAATAGCTTTTGCAACGTCCATTGTTACTGTACCAGTCTTTGGGTTTGGCATTAAACCTCTAGGACCTAAAACTCTACCTAAAGGACCTAATTTACCCATTACACTTGGCATAGTAATAATTACATCTACATCTGTCCAACCTCCTTTAATTTTCTGAAGGTACTCATCTAATCCAACATAATCTGCACCAGCTGCTGTAGCTTCTGCTTCTTTATCTGGAGTTACTAATGCTAAAACTTTTACATCTTTACCGGTTCCGTGAGGTAATGTTACTACACCACGAACCATTTGATTAGCTTTACGAGGATCTACTCCTAAACGTATCGCTAAATCTACTGATGCATCAAACTTTACATTAGTAATGTCTTTAACTAGCGCTGATGCAGCTGATAAATCATAAGATTTAGAGCTATCTACCTTTGCGTAAGCTTCTTTTTGCTTTTTTGTTAATTTTGCCATTTTACTACTTTTTATAAAGTTTATGCTGGTGCATTACCTTTTACTGTTAATCCCATAGAACGTGCTGTACCTGCAATCATACGCATTGCTGAAGAAATTTCAAAGGCATTTAAATCTACCATTTTGTCTTCCGCAATTACTTTAATTTGATCCCAAGTAACTGATGCTACTTTCTTTCTGTTTGGTTCTCCTGAACCTTTTTTAATTTTGGCCGCTTCTAGTAACTGAACTGCTGCAGGTGGAGTCTTTACAAGAAAATCAAATGATTTATCTTTGAAAACAGTAATAACAACAGGTAAAACTTTACCTTGTTTGTCTTGCGTTCTTGCATTAAACTGTTTACAGAACTCCATAATGTTAACACCAGCAGCTCCTAAAGCGGGTCCAACCGGCGGCGATGGATTCGCTGCGCCTCCCCTTACTTGTAACTTAACTACTTTACTAACTTCTTTTGCCATTTTAAAATGTTTAATGATTTGTTTTAATTTTGGAAGCTTAAAAACAAATCGTTATATATAATATTTGTGTAACAATTATATCTTATCTACTTGCATATAACTTAATTCTAATGGTGTTTTTCTTCCAAAGATTTTAACCATTACTTCAAGTTTACGCTTTTCTTCGTTTACTTTTTCGATTACTCCATCAAATCCATTAAAAGGACCATCAACAACTTTTACTGTTTCTCCTATATTAAAAGGAATTGCAATATTTTCATCTTGAACTGAAAGCTCATCAACTTTACCTAACATTCTATTCACTTCAGATTTTCTCATAGGAACAGGCTCACCACCTTTTGTTTCTCCTAAAAAACCTATCACTCCAGTAATTGCTTTTATAACGTGAGGAACTTCTCCTGAAAGATTTGCCTCAACCATAATATAACCTGGAAAAAACGCTCTTTCTCTGTTTACTTTTTTACCGTTACGAATTTGAATAACTTTTTCTGTAGGTACAATAACTTGACTTACATAATCTGAAAGACCTACTCTAGAAATTTCAGTTTCTATATAAGCTTTCACTTTATTCTCTTGTCCACCAATGGCTCTAACAACATACCATTTCATTACTGAATCAGCTGCCATTATTAATTAGATTTAAATATTAAAAAAAAATTATCTAAACCTGTCTGAAACACATAGTCTATACCAGCTACTGCCAATGCAAACAAAATAGTAAACACAGCTACAGTTACAGTTGTTTTTTGAGCATCTTCTTTTGAAATCCACGTCATGTGGTTATTTAACTCTTCAAAAGAATCTTTGATATATTGTATAAAGTTCATTTACTTTTTTTTATTTTATTGCACGGGCGGAGAGATTCGAACTCCCGACAGCTGGTTTTGGAGACCAGTGCTCTACCGCTGAACTACGCCCGTTTCTTATTCATTGATAAAGGCATCACGCTTTACAACGTGATACCTTTTAAATTTATTCTAATAAATTAATAAAAAAATTAATCTATTAATTCAGTTACCTGACCAGCTCCAACTGTTCTACCACCCTCACGGATTGCAAAACGTAAACCAACATTTAATGCGATTGGCTGAATTAAGTCTACAGTAATTGTTAAGTTATCTCCTGGCATAACCATTTCAACTCCATCAGGTAAGTTAATTGTACCTGTTACATCTGTAGTTCTTACATAGAACTGTGGACGATAGTTGTTATGAAATGGAGTATGACGACCACCTTCTTCCTTTTTCAAAACATATACTTCTGCTTTGAATTTAGCGTGTGGTGTTACAGAACCTGGCTTACAGATTACCATACCTCTCTTAATATCTTCTTTTGCTATACCTCTTAATAAGATACCAGCATTATCTCCTGCTTCACCTCTATCTAAGATTTGACGGAACATTTCAATACCAGTAACAGTAGAAGTCATTTTTTCAGCTCCCATACCAATAATATCAACAACATCACCTGTATTAGCAATACCCGTTTCGATACGACCTGTAGCTACAGTTCCACGACCAGTAATTGAAAATACATCTTCAACTGGCATTAAGAAATCTTTCTCAACCTCTCTTAAAGGCTCTTCGATCCAAGTATCTACAGCTGCCATTAATTCCAATACAGAATCAACCCATTTTTGTTCTCCGTTAAGAGCTCCTAAAGCTGAACCAGCAATTACAGGACCATTATCTCCATCATACTCATAGAAAGATAATAATTCTCTAATCTCCATATCAACTAACTCAAGTAATTCTTCATCATCAACCATATCCACTTTATTCATGAATACAACCATACGAGGAATACCAACCTGACGTCCTAATAAGATATGCTCTCTAGTTTGTGGCATTGGACCATCTGTCGCAGCAACCACTAAAATAGCACCATCCATTTGAGCAGCACCAGTAACCATATTCTTTACGTAATCCGCGTGACCTGGACAGTCTACGTGAGCGTAATGACGATTTGCTGTTTGATACTCTACATGTGAAGTGTTAATTGTAATACCTCTTTCTTTTTCTTCTGGTGCATTATCAATCTGATCAAAAGATAAAGCTGCAGAAAATCCTGCATCAGCCAATACTTTAGTAATAGCCGCAGTTAATGTAGTCTTACCGTGATCTACGTGTCCGATAGTACCAATGTTTAAGTGTGGTTTCGAACGGTCAAAAGTTCCTTTTGCCATAATTATTAATTTTAATTCTTAGTTTAAATATATTTAGTGTCTAGTAATACGTATTAAATTGAGCCAGCGATGAGATTTGAACTCACGACCTCATCCCTACCAAGGATGCGCTCTACCAACTGAGCTACACCGGCTTTTGTTGATATTTTGAGCGAAAGACCGGGTTCGAACCGGCGACATTCAGCTTGGAAGGCTGACGCTCTACCAACTGAGCTACTTTCGCAATATGTAAATTTGTGGGGAGAGCAGGATTCGAACCTGCGAAGACGTAGTCAACGGAGTTACAGTCCGTCCTCGTTGGCCGCTTGAGTATCTCCCCTTTAATTTACTATTTTCATGAACTTATATCTTTTTGCTTTTGAGCCGATGGAGGGACTCGAACCCACGACCTGCTGATTACAAATCAGCTGCTCTAGCCAGCTGAGCTACATCGGCTTTTGTTGCAAAAAAACAACCCGCTATTTCTAACGGATTGCAAATGTATAAAGTTTTTTTATATTTAAAAACTTTTTGTAATTATTTTTTTACTTTTTTTTCACTTTTATGAAATCAAAGAATTGCGATGCTTTTCTTTAGACTTTTTTAACTGTCTCTTTAAGTTGTCTACAGCTGCATTAATACCTTCTTCGAAGGTTTTTGTTTCTCTTTTTACAATCAACTCACTTCCAGGAATATTTATTTTAAGCTCTGTTATTTTATTTTCTTTATCACTTTTATTCTGAACTTTTAAAAAAACTTCTGCATCTACAATCTTATCATGATACTTTGCTAAAGATTCTACCTTCTTTTCTACAAATTCAATTAGTTCGCTATCTGCATTAAAATTTACTGACTGTGTGAATACTTTCATAAATCATACTTTTTTATTGCTCCTAGGGTGAGCCTGGTTATATACTTTTTTTATCGCGCCAAGACTATTATGTGTATAAACTTGGGTTGAAGCTAAAGAAGAATGCCCTAACAGTTCTTTAACTGAATTTAAATCTGCGCCTTCATTTAATAAGTGTGTAGCAAAAGAATGCCTTAAAATATGTGGACTCTTTTTAACCTTTGATGAGACTTTACTAAAGTAAGAATTAATAATTCTGTAAACAAGAGTTTCGTAAATTTTATTTCCTTTTTCTGTAATAAATAACTCTTCTAAACCTTTATTGTATTCCTTTTTTAAATCTATATAACTATATAGTGTTTCTAAAACAGATTCTAATAAAGGAACAAAGCGCTCTTTATTTCTTTTTCCTAAAACCTTTATTGTTCTATCTAAATAACTGATGTTGTGTTCTTTAATATTTATGAGCTCTGCTCTTCTTACACCTGTTGAATAAAATAATTCTACTATTAATTTGTTTCTAACGGAGACAAAATCGTTCTCTAAACCTACATTGTTAATTACAGCATTGATCTCTTTTGAAGTAAAAGGAACTTGTACTTTTTTAGCAACTTTTAATGCTCTATGTTTTGCTAATGGATTACTTTCTACTTGTTTTGTTTTTTGAAGAAACTTATAAAACGACTTTAAAGAACTTACTTTTCTATTAATTGTTCTATTGGATATTTTTAAATCCACCAAAGAAACAATCCAACTTCTAACTTGTGGATAATGAACTTCTAATAAATTTCCTTGATTAAATTCTGTTTCAATAAAATCTCTAAATGAGATTAAATCGTTTTTATATGCAGTTATTGTGTGTATAGAATACTTTTTTTCTAATAATAAATATTCTAAAAATGAATTAATCAAAATCTTCTAATTAGTTGTGGTTTGTAAAATTACAAAATTTAACGCATAAAAAAACTCGTAACACCAAAATCGGTTACGAGTTTTATATTCTTAAAGAATTAGTTATTTCTAACCTACTTCTTCTTGTGTTCTTAATCTCTGAACGTAAGAAGCTTTAATTCTTTGAGCTCTGTTTGCTACAGAAGGTTTTGTGAAGTTCTTTCTAGCACGCAAGTTTTTCATCGTTTTAGTACGATCAAATTTTCTTTTGTAACGCTTTAAAGCTCTATCTATATTCTCTCCTTCTTTAATAGGTATAATTAACATAAGTTGGCACCTCCCTTCATAGTATCTTTATATTTTGTATAGTTCTTAAAACTATTGATTTATTTTTTGGACTGCAAAGATAATTACAAATTATGAATTGACAATTAGTATTTACAATATATTTTAAAACAAGTAATTTGCGTTAGGGATTGAAATGACATCCTTTTTACTTTTCGTAAAAAGATATAATGTAAAGCCCGACCTTTAGGTAACGCCCAAAAATTATGTTGCCGGTTTATATTCTTTATTATCGATTACCATTTTTGCGATAATCTCTTTTAAAATTTCTGAAGTTCCACCACCAATTGGCCCTAACCTACTATCACGTAACAAACGTGCCATGGGGTAATCTTCCATATAACCATAACCACCTAGCATTTGAAGTGCATCGTAAATTACTTCGTCTGCCATTTTTGTTGACAATAACTTAGACATACTTGCTTCTTTAACAACATATTGCCCATCGTTTAATCGCTTTGCAATTGAGTAATTATACTCTTTACACATATCTACTCTACTCGCCATTTCTGCAATTTTGTGTCTTAACACTTGAAACCTATCTAAAGATTTACCAAAAGCAACACGTTCTTGCATGTAACCAACTGCATATTCTACAGCATATTCTGCTCTTGCATGCGCATTGATTCCCATAATTAAACGCTCTAATGCAAAATGTTGCATTATATAAGGAAAACCTTTTCCTTCTTCGCCCATTAAATTTTCTGCTGGTATTTCTACATTGTCAAAAGCTATTTCTCCCGTATCTGAAGCGCGCCAACCTAATTTATCTAATTTGGTTGCAGAAACTCCTTTTGCAGTTCTATCTACTACAAAAATGCTGATTCCTTTATATTTATCTGTAGGATCTGTTTTTGCGGCAACGATTAAATAATCTGAATAAATTCCGTTTGTAATAAATGTTTTAGATCCATTTAAAATATATTTGTCACCTTTTTTAATTGCTGTAGACTTCATTCCTGCTACATCAGAACCACAATATGGTTCTGTGATACACAAACAACCAATTTTATCTCCTTCTACACTTGGAACTAAATATTTTTGTTTTGTTGTTTCATTTGCTTCTTTATTCAAATGCGTCATTGCAAGGAACTCATGTGCCCACATTGCAGCTGCGAATCCGCCAGAATTTATTTTCTGTAATTCTTCTAAAAAGATCACTGTATAAAAAAGATCTAAATCTAAACCTCCATATTCTTCTGGTGTGCAAAGTCCGAAATAACCCATTTCACCGAATTTTTTCCAAATGAAACGTTCTATAGTTCCTGTTTTTTCCCACTTTTCTATATGCGGAGCTACTTCTTTCTGTAAAAAAGCTTTAAAACTTGAGCGAAATGCTTCGTGTTCTTCAGTAAAATACATACTGTTCATAAGCTAATAAATGTGTTTGTTATTTGTTTATTCTGCCACCAAATATAAGATTATTCTATCATATTTATCCAAAGGAAAATCCTTGATATTTTTTAATTCGGATATATCTTGAAGTTCTGCAACTTCATCTCTATAATTGAATATTTTAACACATAAGCTGTAATTTATGTAAGGATTCTTTAATAACTGTTTAAATTCAATAGTATTAATGTTTACCTTTTTAATGGTTGGTTTCCCTAAAATTTTAAAATTTGATAAGATTTTATCTGCAACCGGCTTCTCTAAACCCCAAACTTCATACAACTGATCATCTAAAGAAAAACCTTGTAGTTTTGTTCTGTATTTTATAATTCTTTCTGATAATTTATCTCCAATTCCATTAATAGATTGTAAATCTAAAATGGTTGCTTGGTTTATATCTTTAGTTCTTATTTTTTCTTTTGGAAGATTTTTTTCGACTCCACTAGAATTGACATTCCTTTTTGAGTTTTGCTTTTCTAATTGCCTGTTTCGTTTTACAACCCAACCTGGGAACTTAAAATAAGGAGAAATTTTATTCAATAAACTATCTGAAACCTTGGTTACTTTCTGAAATTCTCTTTTAGAATTCACAAACTTATTCGTTTTTCGAAAAGTTAACAGTCTATCAATTTCAGATAAAGACATTCCTAATTGTTCTCCTTTATAATCTGTAATATAATTAGGGTTGAATGGATAAATCTTTGGTTTTCTGTTTTCTAATTCAACTTTTTGCAAACTATCTATTTGCTGATGAAAAGCTAATAACTCTGTAGTATTTGTTTCTATCGTTTCATCCGAAGAAAAAACATCGAAAACGATAAGGCTTTGTAATATTATAATAATTATTACTAAAAAGAAAATCCCATTTCTTTGGCTTTTGTTATACCAGAAATGGGATTTAAATATGTTCATTATAATTTGCCTTACATTAACTTCTAATTGCTGTAATATATTTTTTCATTTCGTCTCTTACCTTTGGAAATAAAAGCAATAAACCAATCATATTAGGGAACACTAATGCTAAAATCATTGCATCAGAGAACTTAATTACTGCATCTAAAGTTGCAGCGGCTCCAATTATAACAAATAGAAGAAATAAAATTTTATATGCCATATCTGCAGTTTTTCCTTTTCCGAAAAGATATTTCCAAGACTGCAAACCATAGTATGACCAAGAAATCATTGAGCTAAAAGCAAATAGAACAATTGCTATTGTTAAAATATAAGAGAAACCTGGAATTACAGAATCAAAAGCCAAAGATGTTAAATCAACACCTCCAATTGAGCTTCCGTCTGAATTTAATACAACATTACTAAATCCGTCTCCCCCATATTTAAATACACTTTGCATGTCTGAACCATCAATATTAAAAAAGATAATAACCAAAGCAGTCATTGTACAAATTACAACAGTATCAATAAAAGGTTCTAATAAAGCTACAATCCCTTCAGAAGCCGGGAATTTAGTTTTTACTGCTGAATGCGCAATTGCTGCAGAACCAGCACCTGCCTCATTAGAGAAAGCTGCTCTTTGAAAACCAACAATTAAAACACCAACTAAACCACCTAAACCTGCCATAGGTGAGAATGCTCCATTAAAGATTAATCCAAAAGCATCACCTATATAATTATAGTTTGCAAAAATAATTATCAAACAAGCTAAAACATATATTCCTGCCATAAAAGGAACAATTTTTTCTGTAATTTTGGCAATACGTTTAATCCCTCCAATAATTACAATACCTACTAAAATAGCTAAAATAAACCCAATAATTAAACCTGAAGCTCCACCATCTATATTAAATAATGTTTTTAATTGTACTGCTGCTTGGTTAGATTGAAATGCGTTACCACCTCCAAAAGAAGCTCCAACACATAATACTGCAAACATTACACCCAATACCTTACCAACACGTGCATAACCATTTTCTTTTAATCCTTTAGATAAATAATACATTGGCCCACCATAAACAGTACCGTTTGCATCTACATCCCTATATTTTACACCTAATGTACATTCTACAAATTTTGTAGACATACCTATTACACCACAAACAATCATCCAAAAAGTTGCTCCTGGACCACCTAAAGCAATTGCTACTGCAACACCTGCAATATTCCCTAAACCAACAGTTCCAGAAACAGCTGTTGCCAATGCTTGAAAATGAGAAACTTCACCTTCTTGACTTTCATCTCTAATTGTATCTACAATATCTCCATCTACAATGTTAACTTCTGCATTAACATCTACTCCATGTCCTTCTATATCATCATATTTACCTCTTACAGTATTTATTGCTAAACCAAATTTAGTAATCCCTGGGAATTTAAAATAAATAGTAAAAAAAGTAGCTCCAATAACTAACAACAACACTACAAATGGAATATCATGACCTGCAATAGGCACTGATGTTAACACAAATCCTTCCCACCATACTGCAACAGGCATAAAAGCATCATTAATTTTTTCATCTAATCCTTTTTCTTGTGCAAACGTTAGAAATGGCATTGCTAAAAACAGCAATGAAAGAAATTTTTTATTCATAATATAATTTGATTAATTTTTTAATAGTAACTCGCAATATCATAAAAAAATGCTCTTTTAACAACTTTTACGCGTTAAAAGTGTTTTTATCATAAAGTTTCTTTGAATCTCTCTAAATCTTCTTTGAAAGTTTTAGGGTAAAATTCTAACTCTTTATTTGTCTTTGACAAATCGAAACCAGTTTTTGCTGGTCTTGGTGCAGTTTGATTTAAAGTTGATGTTGATATAGGTTTTATAAGGCTTTTGTCTAGTTTAAAACTATCTGCAATTTGTTGCGCAATTTCATACACACTTAATAACTTACTAGAAGAGATATTAAAAACTCCTGTTGCTTTTTTATCCATCACTATTTTACATGCCAATGCCAAATCTTTTACATAAGTCGGCGCTCTATATTGATCATCTACAATTGTAATCTCTTTTTTATTTTCTAACATTTTCTTAACCCAGAGTACAATATTATTCCTACTCATATCATACACCAAACCATATACTAAAATAGTTCTTAAAATAGTATAGTTAATTTTTGAATTGGTTAAAACGTCTTCTGATTTCATTTTAGACAATCCATAATAACTTAATGGACTTGGAACATCAGTTTCCTTATAATAACCTTTTTCCTTTTTACCATCAAAAATAAAATCTGTAGAAATATGAATTAAATGACTGTTTATTTCTTCAGAAACTTCAGTTAGCCATTTTACAACTTCAACATTTAAAATATCACAATCTTTTTTGTTTGTTTCACAATCATCTACTTGCGTCATTGCTGCTGTATTGATAATAAAATTTGGTTGAATTCCTTTTATTTTTTCTTTCAACAATTTTTCATCTGTAATATCAATAGAAATATATTCGAAACCCTCTCTTCCACTTCTATTCTTTCCTCTTGAAAAACCAAAAACTTGGTATTTATAACTTTCATTTAATAGTAAGTTTAGCAGCGATTGACCTAACAACCCATTGCTACCTGTAACAACAATTTTTATCATTCTTAAAATAATTCTCTTAATTTTATAATTTGTTCTGGTCTTCCTAATACAATTAAATGAGTATCAGCAACCAACTTTATTGAAGCGTCTGGGTTTATTACATAATCTTTATCTGGATTTCTAAAGCCTATAACAGTACAACCCGTTTTTTTTCGAAGGTCTAAATCTAAAATTGTTTTATTTAAATACATTATAGGCAACTCGTTTACAGCTATTTCTTCTAAATTAGCTGTGGTTTCACCTTCTATCGTTAATCTGTCTACAAATTCAATAACGTCTGGGGTTACCACTAAAGAAGCCATATGATTTCCACCTAACTTATCTGGCATAATTACATTATCTGCGCCAGCAATTTTTAACTTACTATAAGAACTCTGTTTAGATGCTCTACTAATAATTGTACACTTTTTATTTAATTGTCTTGCACTTAAAACAACAAACAAATTATCTGCATCCGACGGCAAAGCTGTAATTAGATTTCTAGCCTTTTTTATACCTGCTTTAATTAAAACCTCATCTGTTGTACTATCTCCTTCAACATTTAAAATTTCATTAAGATCTAACTCTTCAATTAGATCTTTATTCTTTTCAATGACAACATATTCTTTTTGATAGTTGTTAAGCTTAACAATTGCCTGCTTTCCGTTTCTACCATAACCGCAAACAATTGTATGACCTTCTAGTTTTTCGATTGTTTTTTGCACCCTTTTAAGTTTAAGTTGTTTAAATAATTGTCCACTAATAATATATTCTGTAAAAGACGAAACGGTATAACCAAATATAGAAATACTCGTTAAAATTAAGAAAATTGTAAATATTTTTTCTTCAGAACTTAATGGATGAACTTCACCAAAACCAACTGTGGTTATCGTAATTACCGTCATATACAAAGCGTTTACAAAAGTGTCCCCAGACAGCATCATATAACCAGAAACCCCAATTGCAATAATTGTAAAGAGAAGAAATAATGTTTTGTATAATTTAGACTTTAATATATTCATTTTTTATAAATCAAAAACCGAGCTTCTTTTTGTGTAAATCATATCTTTTAATTTTAATAAAAATGCCATCGTTAAATAAAAACCAAAAGATAAACCAACTGTTACAAAAGATATATAAATAAAAAACAAACGAACATTTGTTGCTCTCATTCCTAATCTATCTGCAAATCTTGAAGAAACATGAAACCCGTTTCTTTCAAAAAAATATCTAATACTGTTTATCATTTTCAATTTAAAAGTATACTGCAAGATAGTATTTTATGATGTATTTTCTATACTTTTTAAAGTACAGTTTTTATCAAAAACATATTTCTATCAACCTTTTAACTAAATGCATTTTATATTCATTCTTAAATTAAAATAGTATTCTGTAACTTTGCTCTTTTTTGCAAAAAATTTTCTCATTTGAAAGACCAAGAATACTTAGAAGTTTACGGAGCAAGGGTTCATAATTTAAAAAATATTGATGTAAAAATTCCACGCGAAAAGCTAGTTGTAATTACTGGTTTAAGCGGAAGTGGAAAATCATCTTTAGCTTTTGACACCATTTACGCAGAGGGACAAAGACGTTATATAGAGACTTTTTCTGCGTATGCAAGACAGTTTTTAGGCGGATTAGAAAGACCTGATGTAGATAAAATTGATGGATTGTCTCCTGTAATTTCTATTGAGCAAAAAACCACTAATAAAAGTCCACGTTCTACTGTTGGCACAATTACAGAAATCTACGATTTTTTACGTCTTTTATTCGCAAGAGCTGCCGATGCTTACTCTTACAATACAGGGGGAAAAATGGTAAGTTATTCTGATGAACAAATAAAAAAATTAATTCTTACCGATTTTCAAGATAAAAAAATAGCCGTTTTAGCACCTTTAGTAAAATCTAGAAAAGGACATTATCGAGAACTTTTTGAACAAATTTCTAAACAAGGCTTTGTACGCGTTAGAATTGATGGAGAAATTAAAGAAATTGTAAAAGGAATGAAGCTAGACCGATACAAAACTCATGATATTGAGGTTGTAATTGATCGTTTAGCAATTAATAAATCATCAGAAAAAAGATTAGAAGAAACCATAAAAACCGCATTATATTCTGGTAATAACATTATGATGGTTATTGATATTGAAACCAATGAACCGCGTTATTTTAGTAGAGAATTAATGTGTCCAACATCCGGAATTGCATATCCAAATCCAGAACCAAATACATTTTCATTTAATTCACCAAAAGGTGCATGCGATAGTTGTAATGGTTTAGGAATTACAAATGAAATCAACTTAAAAAAAGTAATTCCAGATAATACAATTTCTATTCAAAACGGAGGAATTATTCCATTAGGAGAGCAAAAAAGTAGTTGGATTTTTAAACAATTAGAAAATATTGCAGAACGTTACAAGTTCAAATTAACAGACCCTATAAAAAGTATTCCAAAAGAAGCTTTAGATATTATTTTAAACGGAGGAAACGAGTCTTTTGACATTGAATCTAAAACAGTTGGTGTAACAAGAAATTATAAAATTGATTTTGAAGGAATTATTGCTTTCATTGAAAATCAATATAAAAACGCAGAAAGCACATCTATAAAACGCTGGGCAAAAGCTTTTATGGATGAAGTTTCTTGTTCTTCTTGTAGCGGAAAAAGATTAAAAAAAGAAGCACTTCACTTTAAAATTACTAATAAAAATATTAGTGATTTAGCACAAATGGATATTACTGAACTTGCAAAATGGTTTAAAAACGTTGAAAAACATTTATCAGAAAGACAACTTACTATTGCTCAAGAAATTCTAAAAGAAATTAGAACCCGAATTCAGTTTTTATTAGATGTTGGTTTAGACTATTTAGCTCTAGATAGAACTTCAAAATCACTTTCTGGTGGAGAAGCACAAAGAATTCGTTTAGCAACACAAATTGGTTCGCAGCTAGTTGGTGTTTTGTATATTTTAGATGAACCAAGTATTGGTTTACACCAACGAGATAATCAAAAATTGATTGATTCTTTAGTAAAATTACGAGATATTGGAAACTCTGTTTTAGTAGTTGAACACGATAAAGATATGATGGAACATGCAGATTTTGTGTTCGATATTGGTCCTGGTGCTGGAAAACATGGAGGAGAAATAGTTTCTGCAGGAACTTTTGAAGAATTAAAAAAGCAAAAAACTTTAACTGCCGATTATTTAACAGGTAGAAAAGAAATTGCAATACCAAAAACTCGAAGAGAAGGAAATGGTAAATTTATTAAACTAAAAGGAGCATCTGGGAACAATTTAAAAAACGTTTCTGTAGAATTTCCTTTAGGAAAAATGATTTGTGTTACTGGAGTTTCTGGAAGTGGAAAATCTACTTTAATTAACGAAACTTTATATCCTATTTTAAATGCTCATATTTATAGAGGTGTTAAAAAGCCAATGCCTTATAAAAAAATTGAAGGTTTAGAACATGTAGATAAAGTAATTGATATCGATCAATCTCCAATTGGTAGAACTCCACGTTCTAACCCAGCTACTTATACCAAAACATTTGATGAAATTAGAAGCTTATTTGCAAAAACTGCAGAAGCAGTAATTAGAGGTTATAAACCAGGGAGGTTTTCTTTTAATGTAAAAGGTGGAAGATGTGAAACTTGCCAAGGTGGTGGAGTTCGTGTTATAGAAATGAACTTTTTACCAGACGTACAAGTAGAATGTGAAACTTGCCAAGGAAAAAGATTCAACAGAGAAACTTTAGAAATTAGATATAAAGGAAAATCAATTTCTGATATTTTAAATATGACTATTGAAGATGCAACTGGTTTCTTTGAAAACATTCCTAAAATCTACAGAAAATTAAAAACAATAAAAGATGTTGGTTTGGGCTACATTACACTTGGTCAACAATCTACAACACTTTCTGGTGGTGAAGCACAACGTATTAAATTGGCTGCAGAGCTATCTAAAAGAGATACCGGAAATACTTTTTATATTTTAGACGAACCAACCACTGGACTTCATTTTGAAGACATAAGAGTCTTAATGAATGTATTAAATAAATTAGCAGACAAAGGAAATACTGTTTTAATTATTGAACACAATTTAGATGTTGTAAAACTAGCAGATTACATTATTGATGTTGGTATGGAAGGTGGAAAAAAAGGTGGAAAAATTTTGTGTACAGGGACTCCAGAGGAAATTGCCAAACATAAAACGAGTTATACAGCAAAATTTCTTAAAAAAGAATTAGTTTAGAAATTAAAACGCATACCTATTAAAATATTTCCTTCTAATCTTTCAAAAGTTGAAAGTTGCAAAAAAGCATCCGTATTTTGTTGAGAAATAAACTTGTTGTTTTTTAAATTTAAAATATTAGTTCCTTTGAAAAACAATTGAATTTCTTTATTAAAATTCCATTGAGTTGAGAAGTTTACAGCATAAGTATTTTGTGATACATTTGTTGATGATACATTTTGGTATAAGCCTCCAAAATTCCAAATAAAATTATTTATTTTACCATAAATTTTGGGATAAATATTTATTCTTTTTAATGTGTAATTTAAAACAGAAAAGTCATTTTTTGTTTTAGTTTCATCAAAATAAAAATTTAATTTTGTTTGAAATGGAAGCGCTTTAAAAGTTGAATTAAATCTTAAATCTACTCCATAACTATAATTTGTGTTTTTATTCTTAATTTCTTCAAAAAATGAAAAAGAACGCGAGTTTTTGTAGAATATTTTAGCATTCCATTTGAAAGGTAAAGTTTTTAGTGTTTTAGAATGATTTAAAGAAACATCAAAACCCTTTTTAGGAATACGAACATAATTCTGTTCAATAAAATTATTATTAACAATAGAATTGTATCCAATTTCATTTTTTGTGTCAAAAAGACTAACACCAAATGAAAACATACTATTTTTAGATGAATTAATACTACTATAATTAAGATTGATAGACTCTTTTTCAATTGGTGTAAAAATGTCTCTATTTTTATTAATTTTTGTTTGATAATTTAAAATTCTAAAATTATCATTCATCTGAAAAATAGCAATATTTTTCATGGTTTTTAAATAAGATACGGACAAGTTTTTATTATCTAAAAACTCAAAACCAAAAGAAATATTTGGTAAAAACCAATTATATTTTTTATCACTTTTATTAACTTCTAAAGAATTATGAATATAATTTAAAGATCCATTAAATGAAAAAGTTTTACTTAATTTTAAATTAATTTTATTAAAATATGAAAAGCTATTTTGTTCTTTAAGTACGTTAAATAAAAATTCTGATTGCCTTTTTGTGTTATTATTAAAATTTTCAGTGTTTTTTATAAAAGAAAATGAAGTTGTTAATTTTGTATAGTCGGAATAATTATACAATAACTTTGAATTTATATTTATTGTATTTTGCTTTACATTTGTATTCTGTGTTAGTGTAAAATCATTATAAAATTTTAAATTTAAGAACGGAGTATCTGAATTCAAAATAAAAACTCTTTCTTGATTCTTATAATCATAACTGAAAAAGGATTGTAATAAAAATTTGGATGATAATTGATTTTTATACATTAGGCTTTGTCCTATCGAAAAGTCATTATCTTTTATTCTATTATCTAAATTTAAATCACCTTTTATATTAAATAATTCTTTATTTCTTAAAGGATTTATTTTAAGGTTGTATTTTAATACCTGATTCTCATTTTTTTTGTAAACTATATTTACAAAAGAATTACCCAAGTAACTGTCAGCGGCATTAGACTTATTCTCTTGTAAGGTTTCATAATTTGAACTTATGAAGGTTTTAGATGAGTTTTTTAATTCTTCTATTTTAGTAAAATCTAAAGTTAGATAACCATTTACTTTTAATTTTTCTGAAAACTTATTAGAGAAATTTAATGAGTTAAATACTGTGCTTCTACTATCTACATTTTTGTTTACAAAAACATAACGCGGTATTTTAGCGTGATCTATTTCATACACACCAGATCCACCATCATTAAAATTATTAGTAAAATTACCAATACCACCTTGCATTTCTATGTAATCTAACATATTTATGGCAGACTCACCAATGTTATTAGCTTCTGTAATTAATGCGAAATTCCCTTTTTTTAGAAACTTAAAAACATTTGTATGCAGCTGATTTTTCTTATCTACACCAGAATTTACTTCAATATTACCAACAATTTTATTTTTATAATTTTTATTTAAAGTAATATTTAAAACAATTTTTCCTGTTTTTTGGTTGCCAATATCATCAAACTCTTTAAAATTTTTAATTATTTGAATACCTTGCACAGCTTCAGCTGGTAAATTTCCTGTAGACATTTCGTGTTTCTTACCAAAAAAATCTTCGCCATCAATTAAAACTTTATCAATTACATTTCCTTGAAAACTGACTTTTTTATTATCATCTATTGTTAAACCAGGTAATTTCTCTATTAAATCTTTTAAATTAGTTTCTGTACTGTCCCTCACTTTAGAAAGATTATAATTTATTGAATCTTTGTTTACCTCAAATTCTTTATAACTAGTTATAATAATGATCTCACCTAAAGTATTATGGTCCTCTATTAAAGAAATTATAATATTTGAAATATTATTTTTATTTAAAATTACTTTTTTAGGTTTATAACCCAATAAAGTAATTTTTAAATAAAATTTTTTCTGACTTACTGAAAAAGGTAAAGAAAAAATTCCATTTTCATCTGTAGATGTGTATTCTTGAGTAAAATCAGTTTCTACTTCAATTAATTGAACAAAAGCATTAGATATAATCTCTCCTTTTTTTGTAGTTACTTTTCCAGTAATTTGTGAAAAAGAAGATAAGGAAAAAAAAAAGATAAGGAAAATTAATTTAATTTGCATTAAAATTAGTGGCTTTGACTAGTAGTGGTTTTAACTGTTGTAATACCTTTTTTTAATTCATCTTCAGTTACAATTCTTGTATTTTTATCTTTTAAAGGTAAATCATTTTTTTTGATGTTTTTTTCAATTTTTGTTGCATTGTAAATAAAATATTTATTTTTCAAATAAACAATCAAACCTGGTAATCCATCATACTTTCTTGGTCCTCCTTTTACCCCTAACTCTTCAGTATACCAAGCAATAATGTCTCCTCCTTTAGTTTTAGAAATTGCTTTTTTACAAAGCAGCCCTGCAATAGTTTTTTCTTCTTGCAATAACACCCATTTAAAATCATTTAGATTATACAATAGTGAAATAGTGTTATTCTTTCCAAATTGTTTAATAATTTTATTTTCCGTGTAATCTTTAAAATATAATTGAACTGGCACTGTTTTTTTTGTAATTGTCTGACTAATTCCTGCTTCATTAATTTTACTCGCTACCTCTTTACTCCCAACAGAATAGACAGATTGATCTATATTATGAAATAGTTTAGAATTAGTATAAACATTACCTATATTGTTACCAGAAACATATATTTCTTCATAAGAAACAATAAGTGATTTAACCACTTGTGAATTAGTGAAACTATAAAAAAACAAAAAAAATAGTAATAATATATTTCTCATAACTTATTTTATTTTAAATTTAAAAAATGCAAGTGTTAAAAAACACCTGCTAATAATTAATTAGAACAAGGATAAAATGTTCTAGTAGTAACTGTAGTTTCTGTAGAACTCCCATCGGAATTAATTGAAATTGACCTTGTAGTTCTTACAACTACTCTACAAAAAAAGTCGCTTTCAGAAACTATTTCTAATTTTGATTCTTTTAAGGTTTTACTTTCTTTAGCCTCTACAGTTGAAAACATTGTACCTCCTACAAAAGCTAATACGAATAATAATTTTTTCATTTTGAATAAATTTTTAAACAATTTAAATTTGAAGAATAACTATATAAGATTCTTTTCAAATATAAACAGTTTTTATTAATAAATGTTATGATTTCTTTAAAGTCACTCATAATTATATGACTATAATTGCAATTATTCTGCAATCTATAAACATTAGAGAAACACTACAATATTCTAAAGCTATTACTTACTCTTTTTTCGTTTAACTGAAAACAGTGAGTACGCTCCCTATTTTCAGTTAAATGAAATTGCTATTTTTATTTTAAATTAATAACAATACTTTTGTAAAAAAAAGTTAGAAAATGGAAAACCCAATATTAATTCAAATATCATTGATATTAAAAGACATAAGAACAAAGCGTTTAATAAAAGATATTTCTCAATATGAAATGGCAGATAGTTTAAACATCAGCCAGAATTCTTACTTTAAGCTTGAGAAAGGAAAAACAAAACTTGATGTATATCGTCTTATTCAAATATCTAATATTTTAGAATTAAACCTCTCTGATTTATTTAAGGTATATGAAGACTCTTCCAATAATATATAATCTTAATTCTATTTAATTTTTAATACTACGTTTTTACACTTTATATTTGTTGCCTAAAATATACCTAAAATGACAAATGACGATAGAAAAATAAAAGAAAAATTACAAACAAAAACTTGGAACGAAATAAAGACGAATGATTCTTGGGCTATTTTTAAAATAATGGCAGAGTTTGTTGAAGGATATGAAAAATTAAGTAAAATTGGACCCTGCGTTTCTATTTTTGGGTCTGCAAGAACAAAACCAGACCACCCTTATTATAAATTAGCAGAAGAAGTTGCTTTTAAATTAACACAAAATGGTTTTGGTGTAATAACTGGTGGTGGACCAGGAATAATGGAAGCTGGTAATAAAGGTGCAAATAGAGGAAAAGGAACTTCTGTTGGTTTAAACATAGAATTGCCTTTTGAACAACATGACAACCCGTGGATTGATCAAGGAAAAAGTTTAGATTTCGATTACTTTTTTGTTAGAAAAGTAATGTTTGTAAAATACTCACAAGGTTTTGTAGTAATGCCTGGTGGTTTTGGTACAATGGATGAACTTTTTGAAGCAATTACATTAATTCAAACTAATAAAATAGGTCGTTTTCCAATAATTTTAGTTGGCACTAAATTCTGGGGCGGTTTACTAGATTGGATTAAAAATACACTTTTAGAAGAAGGAAATATTAGCGAAAAAGACCTTAATTTATTTAGAGTTGTAGATACCGCAGATGAAGCTATTGAACATTTAAATAAATTTTATTCTAAATATCAATTAAAACCTAACTTTTAAAAACACTTCTTTAATTAAAGAGTTACAATTTTACAATAAAACTACAGCATTAAAACACTATTGAAGAATAAACATTACATATCAATTTTAGTATTATTCTTCAGTATATTCAGTTATGCACAGCAGAATTCTATCAATATAAAGTCTACTTTTAATGTAGAAAAAGACGAACTATTAGTTCAACAAGAAATTATTTTTCATAATACTTCTGATAGTATTTTTAAAAGTATTTTTTTACACAATTGGGCTAATAGTTTTAAAGATAGAAAAACACCTTTATCTAAAAGATTTATTGAAGATTTTAATAAAGATTTATATTTTGCTAAAAAAGAAGATTTAGGCTTTTCAGAAATTAAAAACCTTTCTGTTGATTTTGATAATGTAGTTTTTAAAGAGCTAGAAAATCAAGCAGATATTTTAGAAGTCTTTTTAAAAACACCATTAAAACCAAAAGACAGTGTAAAAATAACTACAACTTATACTGTCAAAATTCCAGCTGCAAGATTTACTGGCTATGGAAAAATAAAAAAGGGCTACAACTTACGGTATTGGTATTTAACACCTGCAATTTATAACAATGGCTGGCAGTTAATGAGTAATCTAAATGTAGATGATTTATATGAAAAAGGAACCGATTTTAATATTGAAATTAATGTTCCAAAAGAATATGTTTTAGAAAGTAACTTATACCAATATTATACTAAAAAAGAACTGGTAAATAATTATTTTTTAGTTGGTAAAAATAAAACAGATATTGTTCTTGGCATCCATAAACAAACACAGTTAAAAACGTTTAAAACAAAATCAATAAATGTTCATACAGATATATTTTCTCGAGAAATAGACACTAAATTATCTACCGATATTCTAAATAGAGAACTCCTATTTATTCAGAAATATTTAGGAAAATACCCTCATATAAACATCTATATAGACAAAGCTACACAGCGTAAAAACCCTATTTATGGCTTAAATCAATTGCCTGATTTTTTAAGCCCTTTTTCTGATGTTTTTAAATGGGACATTAGCATGTTTAAGGCATTAACAAAAAAATATATAGAAAACACAATTCTCCTAAACAAGCGTAAAGACTATTGGCTTTTAGACGGAATACAAAACTATCTACTTATAGAGTATGTAGAAACATTTTACCCAGAAATGAAGCTTTTAGGAAAAGTTTCTGATTCATGGTTTTTAAAAAAATTCAATATTTCTAAATTAGAATTTAATGATAAATATCCTTTCATTTATCGATTTTCTGCTAGTAAATTTTTAGACCAAGCATTAACAACTTCTGCTGACTCTCTTTCTAATTTTAATAGAAAAATAGCAAGTAAATACAAAGCAGGTTTAGGCCTTAGGTATTTAAAAAACTTTGTTGGAGGTAGCATACTTAATGAAACTATTAAAGACTTTTATCAAAAAAATCAATTAAAAATAACATCTAGTAAAAAATTTAACGAATTACTTACTTCTAAAACAACAAAAGATTTAGATTGGTTTTTTGGTGATTTTATAAGTTCAAATAAAAAAATAGATTATACAATTGATAAAATAGTTAATGACAAAGACAGTTTAGAAGTTACTATAAAAAATAAGAGAAACATTACCGCACCTGTTGCTCTTTATGCAATAAAAGATGAAGAAATTAAATTGAAAAAATGGATCATCAATGTTGATTCTACCAAATCTATAAAAATAAAAAAAGGAAATTTTGACAAGCTAGTTTTAAACTATGAAAATCTTTATCCTGAACTCAATACTTTAGACAATTCTAAAAGCCTGCAAAAAAAAATATTTAACAAACCTTTAAAATTTACTTTTTTTAAAGATGTAGCAGAACCAAACTACAATCAACTATTTTATCAACCTAATTTAAGTTATAATTTTTACAACGGATTAATTTTTGGACTAAAACTTCATAATAAACCTTTAATAAAAAGAAATTTAGAATTTAAAGTTGCTCCATCTTATGCTGTAAAAAGTAATACTGTTATTGGTAGTTTTGCTATTTTTTACAATCAATTCTTTGAGAAAACTAAAATTTATAAAATTACATATGGAGTTGCAGGAAGCACTTATGACTATGCAGCTAACTTATCTTACAAATCATTTATTCCTTTTGTAAATGTTGTTTTTAAAAGAAAATCTTTAAGGGAAACTAGTACAGAATCTATTAGTGCTAAGATTGTACATATCAATAAAGAAGTTTCACCTCTAGCAGTGAAAACACCACAAGACAATTACAGTGTTTTTAGCTTAAGCTACAATTATAGTAAACCTGACATTATTAAAGAATTAAGATATAGTTTTAGCACAGAATTTGCAAAAAACTTCTCTAAAGCTGCTATAGATCTTCGCTATAGAACATTAACGACTGCAGATACTCAATTAGATTTTAGATTTTTTGCGGGCGCATTCTTTAGTAATAAATCAAAAGGGGATTATTTTAGTTTTGGTCTAGATAGAGCAAACGATTATTTATTTCAACTAAATTATTTCGGTAGATCTGAAGCAACTGGTTTTTTTAGTCAACAATTTATTATTACAGAAGGCGGTTTTAAATCTGTATTACCAACAAGATTTGCAAATCAATACATGTTTTCATTTAATTCTAGTATTGGCATCTGGCGTTGGGTAGAAGCTTATAACGGTGTTGCTTTTTTAAAAAACAGAAATGAGCAACTTTATTTTGGATACGAAAATGGAGTTCGTTTAAATTTTGTGAATAATATATTTGAAGTATATTTTCCTTTTTACTCTAATAATGGTTGGGAAACTTCCCAAAGAGCCTACCCAGAAAAAATAAGGTTTACAATTACTACAGATTTTAATTCGATTTACAACTTTTTTAAACGTGGTTTTCTATAATTAAATTATCTATTAGTAAGATTTTTAAAAACGAATGTTCTTTTTATAATATTCACAAAAAAAACAACTAAATAGAGTTGTTTATTGATAAATTCTTAATGAATTAAAATATTTTTAAATATCAACTAAAAAAACTATCTTTGCTAAAGCCTAAATTAAGATAAATGTTGCAAAAAACACCTACTCAAAATTCTACAAAAGAACTTTCATTCGAAGATTTTAAAGCTGAAGTTTTAGCAGACTACAAAATTGCTAAAATTAGTAGAGAATGTAGTTTATTAGGTAGAAGAGAAGTATTAACTGGTAAAGCAAAGTTTGGTATTTTTGGTGATGGTAAAGAAGTACCGCAACTAGCAATGGCAAAAGCATTTAAAAAAGGTGACTTTAGATCTGGTTATTACAGAGACCAAACCTTTATGATGGCTATTGGTAAGCTTACTCCGCAACAATTTTTTGCCGGCCTATATGCACATACAGATATTGAGGTAGAACCTATGTCTGCAGGTAGACAAATGGGTGGACATTTTGCTACGCATAGTTTAAATGAAGACGGTAGCTGGAAAAACCTTACAGAACAATATAATTCTAGTGCAGACATTTCACCAACTGCTGGTCAAATGCCTCGTTTATTAGGTTTAGCACAAGCTTCAAAAATATATAGAAATGAAAAAAGCGTTAAACACAAAACAAATTTTTCTAATAAAGGAAATGAAGTTGCTTGGGGAACCATAGGAAACGCAAGTACAAGTGAAGGTTTATTTTTTGAAACCATAAATGCTGCTGGTGTTTTACAAGTACCAATGATAATGAACGTTTGGGATGACGAATACGGAATTTCTGTACACGCAAGACACCAAACAACAAAAGAAAGTATTTCAGAAATTTTAAAAGGATTTCAAAGGGACAACGATGCTAATGGATATGAAATTTTTGTAGTTAACGGTTGGGATTATGTACAACTGATTGATATATATGGCAAAGCGTCAAAAATAGCTAGAGAAGAACACGTTCCGGTTTTAATTCACGTAAAAGAATTAACACAACCTCAAGGGCATTCAACTTCTGGTTCTCATGAAAGATATAAAGATAAAGACAGGTTGCTTTGGGAAAAAGAACACGATTGTATTACCCAAATGCGTAAATGGATTTTAGATTTTGAATTAGAAACTGAAAACGGAGAAGTTTTACGTTTTGTTGATTCTGAAGAAGAGATTATTCTTTTAGAAAAAGATGCCAAAAAAATTGTAACTTCTGCAAAAAGAAATGCATGGAATGCTTACAATAACGAATTAAAAGCAGAATTATCTATAGCTGCAAAATTACTAGAAAGAGTAGCAGTAAAGAGTCAAAATGGTGCATTTATTACAAAATATAAAAATGATTTAGAAAAAATTGCAGAACCAATTAGAAAAGATATTCTAATCGCTACAAGAAAAGTTTTACGTTATTTGAAAGATGAACATTTTGCAGAAAAAATAGAACTACAAAACTTTATAAAATCTACAATAAATGACGCAGCACTAAAATACTCTTCACATTTATTAAGCGAAAATAGCTTTAGTGCATTAAATGTTCCACACAAAGAACCAGAATTCTCTCAAGAAAAAAATCTAGTAGATGCTAGAATAATTATGAGAGATAATTTTGATGCCATATTAAATAAACACCCTGAAGTTGTGATTTTTGGAGAAGATGCGGGTTTTATTGGTGATGTAAATCAAGGTTTAGAAGGTCTTCAAGAAAAATATGGAGACATTAGAATTGCAGATACAGGAATTAGAGAAGCAACAATTATAGGACAAGGAATTGGTTTAGCAATGCGTGGTTTAAGACCAATTGCAGAAATACAATATTTAGATTACTTATTGTATGCGCTTCAAATTATGAGTGATGATTTGGCAACACTTCATTACAGAACTTTTGGTAAACAAAAAGCCCCATTAATTGTTAGAACTCGTGGACATAGATTAGAAGGAATTTGGCATGCAGGTTCGCCAATGGGCGGGATCATAAATAATGTACGTGGAATTCATGTTTTAGTTCCTAGAAATATGACAAAAGCTGCAGGTTTTTACAATACATTATTAGATGGTGATGAACCAGCAATTGTAATAGAATGTTTAAATGGTTATCGTTTAAAAGAGGAATTACCTTTAAATTTAGGTGAATTTAAAACACCAATTGGTTTTGTAGAAACTGTAAAAGAAGGTACAGATATTACCATAGTTTCTTATGGCTCTACTTTGCGTATTGTAGAAGAAGTTGCTCTAGATTTACAACAAGTAGGTATTGATATAGAAATTATAGATGCACAAAGTTTATTACCTTTTGATATAAATAATGATTGTGTAAAAAGTTTAGCTAAAACAAATAAACTTTTAGTAATAGATGAAGATGTTCCTGGAGGAGCATCTGCTTATCTTTTACAAGAAATTTTAGAGAAACAAGATGGTTATCAGCATTTAGACAGTAAACCGTCTACACTTGCGGCAAAAGCTCACAGACCAGCTTATGGTACAGATGGCGATTATTTCTCTAAACCTTCAGCCGAAGATATTTTTGAAAAAATTTATGAAATTATGCATGAATCTAATCCTACAAAATTTAAGAGCTTGTATTAACAATTACTCTTGCATTACTTTATAAAAGCTCAAAAATTAAATTTTTTGAGCTTTTATTTTTAACACAACTATAAGAACCTCCTTCATTCTATTTTAATATTTTAGTAAACTATTATTTTCAAAAACCAACTTATGAAAAAACTACTCATCTTTTCTTTAATTTTAGCTTTTACAATCCCCAATTCTGTAAAAGCTCAAAGAAGAAAATCGAAAGACAAAAAAAGTACAGAAACTTCTAAATCTAAAAAAAGTAAAACTCCAAAATATACAGATTTTGTTACTTCAAAAACAAAAACTGATGATGGAATTTTTAAAGTACATGAAACAGATGACAAATTTATGTACGAAATACCTAAATCTTTCTTCGGAAAAGAAATGTTATTGGTTACAAGAATTAAAGATATTCCAGCAGATTTAGGTGGCGGTTACGTAAATGCTGGTTCAAAAATAAATACTCAAGTAGTTGTTTGGGAGCAGTATAAAAAGAAAATTTTATTAAAAGTAAAATCTTATAATGCCATAGCAAATGATTCTTTACCAATTTACAAATCTGTAAAAGCAAATAATCTAGAACCAATTATTTATGCTTTTGATATTAAATCACCAAATATAGATTCA
The DNA here is from genome assembly GCF_036480315.1 of Polaribacter sp. GTDB lineage: Bacteria > Bacteroidota > Bacteroidia > Flavobacteriales > Flavobacteriaceae > Polaribacter. The sequence continues at coordinate 30,269 of NZ_JAZGGG010000033.1, read as the reverse complement.
ACAGGAGTTTTAATTGATGTTACTAAACTATTCTCTACAGATGTAAAAGCCATTACAGGTTTGCCATCTTTCTTCAGAAAAAGATATAAAGTAAAGAGGTTAGATGCTTCTAGAAGTTTTATAAACAGTATAAAAAGTTACCCTAAAAATATAGAAGTTGTACAAGATTTTACTTTCGATGCAGATGCACCGCCAAGCAATAGAAGTACAAATACCATTACAATACGTATTAACCAATCTATGATTTTGTTACCAGAAAAACCAATGATGTCAAGAACTTACGACAAAAGAGTTGGATATTTTTCTATTGGAAATGTAGATTATAATTCAGAGGCGTTAAAAGCAGACGACAAAAGATATATTAGACGTTGGCGTTTAGAACCAAAAGATGAAGCTGCATACAATCGAGGTGAATTGGTAGAACCAATTAAACCTATCATCTACTATTTAGATCCTGCAACTCCAAAAAAATTAAGAAAATACATAAAACAAGGTGTAAATGACTGGCAAAAAGTTTTTGAAACTGCAGGTTTTAAAAACGCAATTATGGCAAAAATGCCGCCCACGAAAGAAGAAGACCCAGAATTTAGTATGGAGGATATACGCTATTCGTCTATAAGATATGTAGCAAGTACAACAAGAAACGCAATGGGACCAAGTGTTTCTGACCCACGTTCTGGAGAGATTTTAGAAAGCGATATTATTTGGTATCACAACCATTTACGATCTTATAGAAATAGATATTTATTAGAAACTGGTGCAGCAAATCCATCAGCTAGAACTTTAGATACACCAGATGAAGAAATTGGAGATATGATGCGTATGGTAATTGCTCACGAAGTTGGACATGCATTAGGTTTACCGCATAATATGGCAGCAAGTTTTGCTTACGATACAGAATCTTTACGTGATGGTGACTTTACACAAAAAAACGGAATCGCCGCAACAATAATGGATTATGCTAGATATAATTATGTAGCACAACCTGGAGATAAAAACATTCGTTTTATTAGACAATTAGGTCCTTATGACCACTATTCTATCAATTGGGGGTATCGTAAAATTCCAAATACAAATAAACCAGAAGATGAAGTTAAAACGTTAGACAAATGGATTACTGAAAAAGCAGATAATCCTATTTATAGATTTGGCGCGCAACGTTTTGATCCTTCTTCTCAAACAGAAGGTATAGGAAATGACCAAGTAAAGTCGAGTACTTATGGTATAAAAAATTTAAAAGTTGTTGCAAAAAATTTACCAAATTGGACCTCTAATCAAACAAATAATTATGAAGATCTAAATGAATTATATGGAGAATTATTAAGTGTTTGGGGAAGATACGTTGGTCATGTTGCGGGTAATATTGGTGGCGTTTATGAGTTTAATAAAAAACCAGTGCAAACAGGGGACATCTATATTCCGGTTACCAAAGAAAAGCAAAAAAAATCTTTAAACTGGTTGCAAAAAAATGCATTTAATACTCAAGATTGGTTGTTAGATAAAAATATATTGAATAAAATTGATGAAACTGGTTATACAGATAAATTAAGACGTTATCAAAGTAGAATACTAGGAACCATATTAAATTACCGAACTTTATACAGAATGATTGAAGCAGAAGTAATTCAAACTGATTTTTATGCAGCTTCTGATATGGTTAGAGATTTAAGAAGAGGAGTTTTCTCTGAAACTAACGCAACTAGAAATGTAGATTTACAAAGAAGAAATCTTCAAAAATTATTTATTGAAAAAATGCAGCATTTAATGAATGATAAATTGGCAAAAAATTCAGATATTTCATCTATTGTAAGAGGCGAATTAGAATCCTTAAAATATCAATTAAACACTGCAAGCAAAAGAGCTGTAAATAGAATTACAAAATATCATTACAAAGATTGTTTCGTTTTGGTAAATAACATTTTAGATCCTAAAAAATAGTTGATTTTTATTTAAAACCTTTTTTCCTATTGCGCATTCTAAACAACGTTTGGGTGTGCAATAGTTGTTTTTAAGTTCTAATAAAGCTTGGGTTTCAAAAGCATTTTTTACACTAATTTTTAATGTTGAAAACTTTAAAATAATGTTATTTTTCTCTGGTTTTATTTTTACTAATAAGTCTAAATACTCACTTTCATCCACTTCACTTCTACTTTTTTGATATAAAAATTTCAATGGAAAAACAGTATTGATTAACAACAAATCTACAAATGATTTTGTCAGTTTTTTAGGTGATGATTTAGATTCTTTTTCAAAAGTATAATGTCTTTTCCAAAACGGATTCACTTCAACCACAAACAACTCATAAAAACCTTTTAAAGTTTTTGTTTCCATTAATTTAGAAAATAAATTTTGATGTAAACAAAACAAAGAAACCAACTGTGCAATTCTTATTGTTGGAAAATTATTTGGTCGCATTCTAAAAAATGAAAATTGGTTTTTAGAAATTGATTGCAAATTAAATTTATGTTTTAAATAATTGTATTCAATCTTTAATTGTTGATGATATTCGTCTTCAATATCTTCTTCCAAAAAACCAGCTTGCCCAAAAAACAATGCCGTTAATTTAACTTCGTCAAAACCAACTTTTCTAACCACTGAAAAACCAATAGCTTTTGCCAATCTTAAAAAGGAATCCCCATTTACTTTTAACCCAAAATTCTTTGCTAATAATTGAAATAAAACAGCTTCAAAATCATTGTTTTCAGTTTTTAAAAGCATGTTTATTTCATTAGATTTTCTTTCCAATCTTTCAAAATACAAACGTTCTTTCCAATTAGAAAAAGTAAAATCATCAATTAGTTGAATATCATGCTCACAAGGAATCCAACGTTTGTGCGTAGAAAATAAATCTCTGTAATTTTTTAAAGCATTTTTGTTAACAATATTTTTTAAAACCAATGTTGGTAATGCCTTATTATTCTTCATAAAAATAGTAGCATCATCTTCCCAAACAACATGTAAAATTACAGCGTCGTAATTTTCATCAACTTCATGATTATGCACATACCAATCAGAAGAATTAGTATGAATTTCTACATTCCCAATCCAAAGCTGATTGTCAATTTTAATGTGTGCATTCAAAAAATCTGGTCCAGAATTATGATTATGCAAACCAGACTTAATAATTAATAAATCCTCATTTGAAGTTGTTTTTAAAGTATTGAATGTAAATAAATTGTATTTCCATACATAATGTAGAAATTCTTCTTTCATAGCAAATAATAAATCTCGTAATTTGGCTTTCTCTTTATCGACTATCAATTTATGAAAAATATATTTAAATCATTATTTATAAGTGGCTTTCCTGTTTTTGCAATTGTCATTTTTGTTAAAACAATTATAAATACTAACTTTAATTTAGACGATATAAGTATCCTTATTTCTTCTCTTACAATTGTTTTATTTTTCGCAATGCTATTTATAAAACCAGTTGCTAGAACTACTAAAAACTTGGCACCCTATTCATTTATAATTTTAATAAGTGCATTGTTAAGTTTGTTTGATTTTAATAGAAATGTTTTATTAATAAACACTTCTTTAGCTTTAGGTTGGTTAGCGTATTTAAAATGGTATTCCTCATTTAAAAAGAGAGAAAAAAATAGTTTAGAAGTAGGAAAAGTACTTCCAAATTTCACTCTAGAAAACAGTAAAAAAGAGCAAATTGAAACAGCTACTTTAAATGGAGATTATAAAATATTTTTATTTTACAGAGGTAATTGGTGTCCGCTTTGTATGGCTCAAATAAAAGAAGTTGTCAATCAATATAAAGAGCTCGAAAAAAGAAATGTAGATATGATTTTAATCAGCTCTCAACCTCATAAATTCACGGAAAATATAGCAAATAAACATAAAATTCCATTTCATTTTTTGGTTGATGTTAATAATAAAGTAGCAAAACGTTTAAAAATTTATCATAAAAATGGGTTGCCAACAGGTTTTCAAGCTTTAGGATATGACTCTGATGTAATTATGCCAACCGTAATTATTACTGATGAAAATAACACAATAATCTTTGCAGATTTAACAGATAATTACCGTGTTAGACCAGAGCCTGATACATTCTTAAAGATTATAGATAAACACAAATTATAAATTGATTGAACCATCAATTTATATAATCATTCTCTTATTTTTCTTCCTAAATTATTGATGTATTTTTGTACTTCAAAATTTCAAAAAAAATAATGAATATTATAGATGATTTAAAATGGCGTTACGCTGTTAAAAAATTCGATACAAATAAAGAACTTTCAGAAAATCAAATACAAGTTTTAAAAGAAGCTTTTAATTTAACTGCTACTTCGTATGGTTTACAACCTATAAAATTAGTAGTAATAAAAAATAAAGCCATTCAAAAAAAACTGGTTGCGCATTCTTTTAATCAACCACAGGTATCAGAAGCCTCTCATCTTTTAGTGCTTTGTATTCCTAAAGTTTACAAAATTGAAGAAGTTAATAATTACTTTAATTTGGTACAAAAAATCAGAAAAACTCCTGACGAAACTATAAATCCGTTTAAAGGTTTTTTAACGGAAGAAATTTCTAAAAAAACACAAGAAGAATTATTTATTTGGAATAGAAACCAAACTTATTTAGCTTTAGGTAATCTACTAACAGTTTGCGCATTAGAAAAAATTGACTCTTGTCCTATGGAAGGATTTAATTCAGAAAAATACGATGAAGTTTTAAACTTAACAGCACATAACCTAACTTCAACTTTAGTATTACCAGTTGGTTTTAGAGCAGACGATTGCTATATGAAAAATTTAGCAAAAGTTAGGAAGAATCTTACAGATAGTGTCATTGAAATCTCTTAAATTTACATCATAAAATATAGAAAATATGAATTCAGATATTAGAAATATAGAACCAAAATTAGTTTGGAATATGTTTGCAGACTTAAATGCAGTACCACGTCCATCAAAAAAAGAAGAACGTGTTATCCAATTTATGGTCGATTTTGGTAAAAAATTAAATCTTAAAACTGAAATTGATAAAGTTGGTAATGTAATCATTAGAAAACCTGCTACTTCTGGTATGGAGAACAAAAAAATGATTGTAATGCAAGGTCATTTAGATATGGTGCATCAAAAAAATTCTGATACCATTTTCGATTTTGACAAAGAAGGCATTAAGATGTTTATTGATGGCGATTGGGTAAAAGCAAAAGGAACCACTTTAGGAGCAGACAATGGTTTAGGCGTTGCCGCAATTATGGCTGTTTTATCTTCATCAGAAATTGCACATCCTGCTATAGAAGCTCTTTTTACCATTGATGAAGAAACTGGTATGACGGGTGCAATGGGCTTAGAAGGTGGAGTTCTTGAAGGAGAAATTCTTTTAAATTTAGATACAGAAGAAGATGATGAAATAGGAATGGGTTGTGCCGGCGGTGTAGATGTTACCGCTACAAGATCTTATTCTGAAGAAGAAACACCGGAAAACACGACAGCTTTTAAAATTTCTGTTACTGGTTTAAATGGTGGTCATTCTGGAATGGATATTATTAAAGGTTTGGGAAATGCAAACAAAATAATGAACCGTATTTTATTTGACGGTTTTGCAAATTTTGGATTGCGAGTTTCTGAAATAAATGGAGGTAGTTTACGAAATGCAATTCCACGTGAAAGCTTTTCTATTGTTAGTGTAGACACAATTTCTAAAGATGCTTTCCTTTTTGAAACCAACCTACTTATTAACAATATAAAACAAGAGTTTTCAACATTAGAAAAAAACTTAACTGTTGAAATAACTGAAATTGCTTCACCAAAATCTGTAATGAATTTAGGTGTACAAGAAGGTTTAACAAAATCTATTTATACCGCTTTAAATGGTGTGTATAGAATGAGTCCAGATGTAGACGGTTTGGTAGAAACTTCTAATAATATTGCAAGAGTTATTGTTAAAGAAGGTGAAATTAAAATTGGTTGTTTAACACGTTCTTCTTCGGAAACAAATAAAAGTGATTTGGCAAACTCTATAAGATCTGCTTTTGAATTGTCTGGTTTTGATGTTGATTTTTCTGGTGAATATCCAGGTTGGCTACCAAATGTAAATTCAGAAATTTTAAAAATAGTTACCAACATTTATACGGATATTTTTAAAGAAAACCCAGAAGTTGCCGCTTGTCATGCAGGTTTAGAATGTGGAATTCTTGGTCAGAATTATCCAGATATGGATATGGTTTCTTTTGGACCAACAATTAGAGGAGCACATTCGCCAGACGAAAGAGCAAGTATAACTTCAACTCAAAAATTTTGGAAATTTTTATTAGCCATTTTAAAGAATGTTCCTAAAAAGTAATCAATTTGTAAAAGTTTAAAACCGAAGATTTTCTTCGGTTTTTTTATGCTTCATTTTGTGAAAAAATAATCAAAAACCAATCCTAAAACACTAAATATCATTGTTTTAAAACTTTATTCTTTTGTTAACATCTTTCACTTCTTAAAATCATAAAAAAATGTAATTTTACATTTAGAAAAATAATTTTTTTAATGGGAAAAATAATTGCAATCGCAAATCAAAAAGGTGGCGTTGGTAAAACAACTACCAGCATAAATTTAGCCGCTTCTTTAGGCGTTTTAGAAAAGAAAGTTTTATTGATTGATGCAGATCCACAAGCAAATTCTTCTTCTGGTTTAGGAATAGATGTTGATACTGTTGAAGGTGGAACATATCATGTTTTAGAACACACACTTTCTGCAAACGATGCGATTGTTAAAACAGATTCACCAAATGTAGATATTATCCCTGCTCATATAGATTTAGTTGCAATTGAAATTGAATTGGTAGACAAGGAGGATAGAGAGTATATGTTAAAAAAATCATTAGTTGACATAAAAGATGACTATGATTATATCATTATAGATTGTGCACCATCGTTGGGTTTAATCACATTAAACTCTTTGGTTGCTGCAGACTCTGTAATCATCCCCATTCAATGTGAATATTTTGCATTAGAAGGTTTAGGTAAATTATTAAATACCATTAAAAGCGTACAAAACATACATAATGCAGAACTAGAAATTGAAGGTTTATTATTGACTATGTTTGATTCTCGTTTAAGGTTGTCTAACCAAGTTGTAGATGAAGTTAGAAAGCATTTCTCTAGTATGGTTTTTGATACAATTATAAGGAGAAATACACGTTTAGGTGAAGCACCTAGTTATGGTGAAAGTATTATTGCATATGATGCAACCAGTAAAGGCGCTATAAATTATTTAAATTTAGCGCAAGAATTATTAAAAAAGAATTCGTAAAATGGCAAAAGCAACCAAGAAACAAGCTTTGGGAAGAGGATTATCTGCTTTGTTAAAAGACACACCCAATATTAATTCTGCAACAGATAAAAACGCAGACAAAGTTGTTGGTAGTATTATAGAATTAGATTTAAACTTGATTGATGTAAACCCATATCAACCAAGAACTTATTTTGATGAGGAAGCATTAAGAGAATTAGCAAGTTCTATTAGAGAATTAGGTGTAATTCAACCTATTACAGTAAGAAAACTAGAAGGAGATAAGTTTCAATTGGTTTCTGGTGAGCGTCGTTTTAGAGCATCAAAATTAATAGGAAACACAACAGTTCCTGCATACATAAGACTTGCCAACGATCAAGAAATGCTAGAAATGGCTTTGGTTGAAAACATACAACGTAAAAATTTAGATCCTATTGAAGTTGCACTTTCATACCAACGTTTAATTGACGAAATTCAATTAACACAAGAGGAGTTAAGTACAAGAGTTGGTAAAAAAAGATCTACGGTAACAAACTATTTACGTTTGTTAAAGTTAGACCCAATTTTACAAACAGGTATGAGAGATGGTTTTATTTCTATGGGACATGGACGTGCTATGATTAATGTTGAAAACACAGAAGATCAATTGGCTATTTACGAGAAAATTTTACGTGAAAAACTATCTGTAAGACAAACAGAAGATTTAGTAAAAAGTTTAAAATCTGGTGTAATTGCTAAACCTAAAAAGAAAGCAGTACCAAGTTACATTAAAAACAGTGTAAAAGACATTAGCGAATACTTTGGTCACAAAATAGATGTTTCTGTCAGTAGCAACGGAAAAGGGAAAATATCGATTCCTTTTCATTCTGAAGAAGACTTTAACCGCATAAAAAACTTGTTAAAATAAGTGTTTTTAAAAAAATACATATTCGTTTTATTACTTGCATTTATTGCAACAAATCTATTTGCACAAAAAGACTCTGTAAACGTAAAAGGTATAAAAATAAAAGGAAAAATTAAAATTGAAAAAGGCGGTATTTATGATGCTTTAGCACCATCTAAAGCTGCTTTTTATTCCGCAGTTTTCCCGGGAATGGGCCAAGTTTACAATAAAAAATATTGGAAAGCTCCAATCGTTTGGGCTGCATTAGCTGTACCAACTTATTACTATCAAATAAATAATAGTAGTTATAAGCGTTACAGAACCGCTTATAAATTAAGAAAGAATGGTTTCGTTGATGAGTTTACTGTTGATGGCGTAGAAATAGTTTCTTTAGAAACATTAGAAAGTGCACAAAAACAATTAAAAAGCAATAGAGACATGTCTCTTTTATCTGGAGTAATTTTATATGTTTTACAAATTGTAGAAGCTAGCGTTAACGCACATTTACTTCAGTTTAATACAGATGATAACTTATCGTTTAAACCTGCTTTAATAATGAATCCAATAAGAATAGAAACACCATCTGTTGGATTAACAATAAATTATACTTTTTAAAATGAAAATTGCACTACTTGGTTACGGAAGAATGGGACAGGAAATTGAAAAAATTGCAATTTCTAGAGGTCATGAAATTGTAATTAAAAAAGATGTTAATGATACTATTGACATTACATTAGCAGATGTGGCTATCGATTTTAGCGTTCCTAATTCTGCTTTTAATAATATTTCTAACTGTATTAATAACAATGTTCCTGTTATTTCTGGAACTACTGGTTGGTTAGATAAATATAAAGATGCAGTTGCGCTTTGCGAAGAGAAAAAAGGAGCATTTATTTATGCTTCAAATTACAGTTTGGGCGTAAACATCTTTTTTGAGCTGAATAATCAACTCGCTAAAATGATGCATACTTTAGATGATTATAATATTTCTATGGAAGAAATACATCACATAAAAAAATTAGATGCACCAAGCGGTACAGCAATTACTTTAGCAGAAGGAATTATTAATAATACTTCTAAAGAAAATTGGACTTTAAATGAAAACTCATCCGAAGAAAATATACCAATTGTAGCAAAAAGAATTCCTGATGTTCCTGGTACACATACTGTTTGGTATGATTCTGAAGTAGATTCTATAGAAATTAAACATACAGCACATAGTAGAAAAGGATTTGCATTAGGTGCCGTTGTTGCTGCTGAATGGATTCTTGGTAAAACAGGAGTTTTTAACATGAAGAATGTGTTAAACATCCGTTAAAAACTGTAACAAATACCGATAAAAATCACTAATTAAAACATAAGTTTAGAAAGTATCAACTAAACATAAAATTATAAAATTATGACATTTACTGAATGGTTTATCTTTTTTCTTGTAATTCAATTAATTCACTTTTTAGGAACTTGGAAATTATACGTAAAAGCAGGTAGAAAAGCTTGGGAAGCTGCAATTCCTATCTATAACGCAAACGTATTAATGGGTATTATAAAACGTCCTAAATGGTGGGCAATTTTATTATTCATACCTATTGTAAACCTTTTAATGTTTCCTGTAATTTGGATTGAAACAATTAGAAGTTTTGGATTTAGAAAAAAAGTAGATTCATTTTTGGTGCTTGTAACTTTAGGTTTTTATATTTTTTACATCAACTACGCAACCGATGCAAAATATAATAGTGATAGAAAGTTAAAACCTCAATCTGAATTAGGCGAATGGGTAAGCTCAATTACATTTGCAATTATTGCAGCTACTTTAGTACACACGTACTTTATGCAGCCATTTACCATACCAACTTCATCTTTAGAAAAATCTTTATTAGTTGGAGATTATTTATTTGTAAGTAAATTTCATTATGGAGCAAGAGTTCCTTCAACAGTAATTGCTGCACCAATGGTGCACGATTCTTTACCATTTACAGGAACAGCATCTTATTTAAAGAAACCGCAATTACCATACACAAGACTTCCTGGTCTTCAGAAAATAAAAAATAACGATATTGTTTGTTTCAATTGGCCAACAGATTCTTTGGCAACTATGTGGGGTGATACTTCAGGGAAATTCACATACAAACCTGTAGATAAAAAAACAAATTATGTAAAACGTTGTGTTGCTATTGCTGGTGATTCTTTAGAATTAAAAAATGGTTATGTATATATAAACGGTAAAAAGAATGAATTACCGTACAGAGCAAAATTACAGTTTTATTATACGTATGAAGCTAAATCTGATATCAATCAGAATACATACCCTAAATTTTTATTGAAAAATGAAAGAACAGGAGTTTATAAAATATCAAACGAATTTTGGAATGATGAAAGGGTTCAAAAAGCATTTAAAGAAAGTGCCAACTTATCTAAAATAGGTTCAGACTCTTTATATACAGAACTTGCAGGTGGTGTGTCACAAAGTTTAGCAAATCGTTTGAATATGACTAAGGTTGCTAATAAAATAAATATAAACTTAACAGAAGAAGAGGTTACTAGATTAAAGAAAAGCCCGCTTACGGTTTCTGTTAAAAAAGTAAATCACGGAGCAGACAATACTATTTTTCCTCATATAGATAGTAACCAATGGAGTCAAGATAATTTTGGTCCTATTTATATTCCAAAAGCAGGAATTACCGTTAAAATTGATGCTGAATCTTTGCCATATTACAAGCAAATAATCAAGAATTATGAAAATAATGATTTGCAAGTTGTTGGAGATAACATATTTATCAATGGAGAAAAGACAGATTCTTATACTTTTAAGCAAGATTATTATTGGTTAATGGGAGACAACAGACACAACTCTTTAGACGCCCGTTATTGGGGATATGTACCTTTTGACCATGTTTTAGGAAAACCTGTTATGGTTTGGTTTAGTTGGGATGCTAATGCTGCTAGTTTTGGCGAAAAAATAAAATCAATTCGTTGGGACAGAATGTTTACAACGGTGCATGGAGATGGAGAGCCAGTTTCTTACAGATATATTGTTTTAGTAATAATTGCTCTTTATTTTGGTTATAGTTTTTACAAAGGAAAGAAGAAAAAAGTTGAAAAAAAATAAGCTAAATGTCATTATTTATTCCCACTTACTTCTCTCCTATTTCTCAATATTCAGAGATTGTAAAATCTGACGAAGTTATTTTTGAAATGGAAGACAATTTTCAAAAACAAAGTTATAGAAATAGATGTTATATTTATAATTCAAATGGAAAACAGTTATTAAATATACCTGTTAAACATCTGCTTAAGGAAAGTAGAAAAAAAACAAAAGATTCACTAGTAGATAATAATTCTCATTGGCAAGATCATCATTTTAAATCCTTAAAAACAGCTTACAGAACCTCTCCTTTTTATGAATTTTTCGAGCATGACATTGCTCGTATCTTTGAGAAAAAATACAAATATCTTCAAGATGTAAATATTGATACTTTTCTTTTTATTACAGATGCATTACAAATAAATTCAGATTTTAAAAAAACCACTGAATATAATGTAAGTACAGAGTGTAATGACTTTAGACACTTACCAGATGTAAAAAATCAACCAAAAGAATTAGTTGAAAAATATATTCAAATGTTTGATATTGAGCATGGTTTTATACCTAATTTATCCATTCTAGACTTACTTTTTATGGAAGGACCAAATGCAATAAGTTATTTATAAATAAATTTTCACTAAATTTAAAGAAATATTTCAAATCAATATGTTGAGTACAAAACAGTTTTTCTCTCAATTTAATCAGTTATCTGTACCTTCTATTGAAAAACTTGAAAATATTTTTAAAGTACAAAAATATTCTAAAGGAGATAATATTGCTGGGAATAATCAGAATGAAAGTAATTTTTTTTTCCTAAACAAAGGGATTTCATGTTCCTTTTTAACTGACAAAAAAGGAAAAAACTATATAAGAACATTATTTACCCCACCAGAGCCAATAGTTTCATTACCAACATTTGTAAATCAACAAATTGTAAATATAAAATATCATTGTTTAACTGATTGTTTTTTTTTAAAAACAAATTATAATGCATTTTTAGATGCTGTAAAAGAACGGCAAGACATTTCTTTATTTTATATTGAAATAATGGAAGTTTCTTATGGAAAACTACTGGATAGAGTAACTGATTTAACTACTTTAAATGCTACAGAAAGATATTTGAAAATTAAAAAAAAAATACCAGATATAGAAAACTTAATTCCGCAATATCATATAGCATCTTATTTAAATATTACACCAGTTCAATTAAGTAGAATTCGAAAAAAACTATATTCAAGATAAAAAAATAAATTAACATATGTTTAGATAAAGTAGGCAATAAAGAGGTAAATTTGCAGTCAATATTTCCCCCAATTTATTGTTATAATAACAATTTACACAAAGGCTTATTTATTTTTTAAATAAGCCTTTTATTTTTTTTATGAGCGTTAAGTTTTTCACACATTATGGATTGCACTTTCTTGTTCCGTTAGTTTTAGCAATCTTGTTTTTTAGAGAAAAATGGAAACTCGTCTATTTCATTTTTATTTGCTCAATGTTGGTGGATTTAGATCACCTTTTGGCAAATCCAATCTTCGATAAAACTAGGTGTAGTATTAACTTTCACCCACTTCATTCATATATAGCAATTAGTTTCTATTTTTTAGGTTTGTTTATTAAGAAAACTAGAGTTCTTTCAATAGCTCTATTACTGCATATGGTTGCAGATTATATTGATTGTTATTTGTAAAACCTTTTTAAGAGAGAATCAATTTCGTTAGAAACCTTCAGCTTTAATACTACAAAAACATATACCAATGTTATAATAATACTTTTTAATAGAATATTAATAATAGGTGTTATTGAAAACTCCATTATCTCTAATTCTGGTAGATTAAAATCCCAAAAATAAAAAGCTACAAACATAAAAAGTATTATCATTCCCATTTTAAAAGATTTTGGGGTAAATGGAGTGATTGAAAATTTCTTGTACACAAACCACAATTTAAATGTATTAAAAATTAAAATTGTTAATAAGGTTGCTAAAGCTAATCCATCAGTACCGAATTCTAAATTAAAATAAAATAATTTATTTAATAAATACACAAAGACAGACATCCCTAGTGCAATCGGTAAAGTAACTTTATAAAATGTAGAGTTATTAATAATGGCTCCATTACTTCCTAAAAACATAGTATATAATTTAGCAAAAGAAATCATTAAAACAACCCACTCACCACCAGCATATCCTTTTTCTGGCATCAATTTAAACAATTCACTAACTCCACAATTTACAAGTAAGAAAAACAAACCTCCAACTAAAAGTAGATTTATAGAACTTTTCTTATATAGATTTTCTACTTCTTTAGTGTTAAATTCGTTTAAAGATTTTGATGTAAGTGGTTGTAAAATCTGTGTCATTGCTCTACTAGGAGCTTCAATAAATGAGCCAATAAAAACTGCAACGGAATAATAAGCTGCTTTCTCTATAGTATCTTTTCCAGGAATCATAATTTTATCTATATCTAACAAAATTGCACCTGCAGAACCTGCTAAAATAATGTACAAAGAGTATTGCAGAATTTCTTTATAATTTTCTGGCAGTTTAAAATGAAATTTTGGTAAATACATGTAAAATGCATAAAACATCATTACAAAAGCTCTAATTATATAAGCTATTGTTAAGTATAAGATAAAATCTGATTTCGTTATAAAATCTAAAGAAACTGCTATTAAAAGTAAAAAAACTACGACTCTATTCCATAATTCTTTTAAAATATTTCCAAAAACTGTTTGAAATTGAACCTTTGTCCAAGAATAAAAAAGTTCAAAATACGCACATGCAATTGCAATTAAATAAATTGAAAAAGTATAATCTTCAATGATTTGATTCTCTACTGTTACCTTACTCATAATCCAATCATGCGCATAATTCCACATAAAACCTAATGGTATGGCAATAAGGAGTGGCAAAAATATTACAGATGATAAAAATTTATCTTTTTCTTCTTTTGTTTCATAGGAAGAAAAAAACTTAACAATTGTATATTGAATCCCAAAAGCGGTTAAAGGCATCACTAAATTAGAAGCCGATAACAGAAATGTAACCATTCCATAAAATTCTGATTCTAATATTCTTGGATAAAAAACAATTGTATTTATACCGCCAACTAAAAATGCGGAATAAATAATAATTGTATTTCTAAAAGATTGTTTTAAAACAATTCCCATTTAGTTATAAATTTTTTATGATTAACGCTAATTGTTTCGTTAATTCTTTTCTATGATATTGTTCAATATTTTTAGAACTTACTTTAAGGTTTCCCTTTTTATATTGATTGTATAATTTTAATATTTCTAACAATGTTTTTTCTTCATTATCAAATTCAACAACTACACCCGCATTTGTGTTTTCTAAAATTTCTGATAAATCTCCATCTTCTGGTCCAATTGCTAAAATAGGGCGTTTTGATGTTAGATACTCAAACAATTTCCCTGTTAAAATGCCTTTATTATTTTTCACATCAGGAATTAACAACAATAAAACTTGTGCTTTTTGCTGATATTCAATTGCCTTTTCATGAGAAACATATCCTACAAAATTAGTGTTTTCCGTAAGATTATTTGATTTAATCTCTTGTTTTACTTCATTAGAAATATCACCAATAAAATTCAATTGTAAATCATTTTTAAATACTGAATTCTCATCACACAATTTATCTAAAACTTTAAATAAAATTTTAGGATTACTCTGTTTTGGCAACAAACCAATATAAGAAATTGTAAATTTAGTATTTAAATCTATAAATGATAATTTTAGAACTTCATCATCAAAACCGTTTGTAATTACTTTTACATTTTTAGATATTTTAGAAAACTCCTCTTTTAGAGAATTACTGACTGTTAAAACACAATCTGCATTTTTTAAGACAGTAGTTTCTAGTTTTTTGTTTTTATTCTTCGCAAAGTCTTGTAGTTTAAAGTCTTCATTATAGTATAAGTTACTCCAAGGATCTCTAAAATCTGCAATCCATTTTATGTTATTCTTTTGTTTTAGTTTTTCAGCAATTAAATGCATGCTGTGTGGTGGTCCAGAAGAAATAATAACTTCAATATTATTTTCTGAAATATATTTTTGAAGAAATTTTACAGAAGGTTTTACCCAAAATATCTTAGGGTCAGGAATAAAAAGATTTCCTCGGATAAAAGACAACAAACCACTATTGGTAACATTAGATACTCCTTTATTTCTTTGATTTTTCTTTTTCCAGAAAAGTAAATCTGTAGGTTCCCAAATTGGTTGTTTTAAAACAGTAATGTTTTCAGGAATTTCTTTTAACAACGTTTTGTCTTCCTTCGGATAATTTGCGTTATCAACAGTAAAAACAATAGGTTCAATATCAAAATTTTGTAAATATTTTACAAACTTCAACCAACGTTGTACGCCAGATCCACCAGCAGGCGGCCAATAATATGTAATTATTAAAATTTTCAAGATGATAAGTTATCATATAAATGTAAGAGTTTTTTTGCTGTAAACTCCCAATTTAAGTTTTCATTATAAGCTAATTTGTAACCGTTATCAGCTTTAGTTACTGCAACAGAATAATTAGAATGTATTCTAAAAACTTCTTCAGCAAAACTATTTGCATCTCCAGCTTTAAAAACAAACCCAATATCATTTGTTTCTACAACTCGTTTTAAAGGCGCACAATCTGAAACTAACAGTGGTTTATTAGCCAGTAATATTTGAAACAATTTATGAGGAATAGTACTTTCTGTATGTAAATTAGAAATATGTGGAATAATATTTACAGAAGAACTTTGCATAATTCTAACTACGTTTTCAAAAGGTTGACTTCCATAAACAACAACATTTTCTCTAACATTAAATTTGTCAATTAAGTTTTCTAAATAGTCTTTTACATCTTTATTTGCTGGACCAATTAATGCTAAAAGTGCATTTGAAATTTCTTTTGAAATGAGAACCATTGCTTCAATTGCAGTTTGTAAACCTCTGTGAGGACCAAAACCACCAACGTAAGAAATTATAAATTTATCTTTGTATTCTTTGAAAACCCCATCCTGTTCAAGACTAAAATTAGCTGCAAATTCTTTCTTTTCGGTATTTGTTACAACTATTATTTTTTTATCATCAATCTCATTATCAAAAATAATTCTTTCTTTCATCTCATCTACAACCGCAATGATTTTATCATATTTTTTTATGATTTTATTTTCATAATTTTGCCATCTATTATAATTGAAAAATATTTTATTTTTCAATCGAACAATGAGGTTTTTACGCCAAGAAAACCAAGTTAACAAAGCCGCAGCATAGTTTTCATGTAAATCTAAAACAGCTTTTAAGTTATATCTTTTTGCAGCTAAATACCCAGTTTTTGCTAATGGTAAATCATGTACATGAATAACAGAAATGTTGTTCCTTTCTATTATTTTAGGAAGAATTTTATGAAATTTTGGATGTATAAAATTAATAGCAATTCTTATGTCTATCAATCCTTTTTCAGTAAAACTCTTGTATTGTATCCTCCTTAAAACGGAAACCTTATTAATTGTTTCTTCTTCAATTTCTTTATTTTTTCTACAACACAAAATAAATACAGTATGTTTTTCTGCTAAAGATTCGGCTTCTTTTCTTACTCGAATATCGGCAGGATAAAACCCATCCAATATCATTAAAATATTTTGTTTAATTGGTTTATCTTGTTGCATAAACTGCGTAATATCTTGGAGTAAAATTTCTTAAAATTGGTCTAAAGCCTATTTTTTTAATTGGGCTTGTCCATTTTTCTTTTTCTTGGATATTCCAACCAGACTTCTCTAACAGCCAATCAAATTGCCAATCTTCAAACTCGTGATAATGTCTATCCCATTTATCTGTTTTACTCCTATACGCTTTTGCAAACCATAAATCTAAAGGAATTGTTGCTATCAATTTAGTGGTTTCAATTTCTCTTAAAACATTCAACGGAGCTAATAAATGCTCAAAAATTTCAAATGCTGTAACGGCATCAACTTTGTATTTTTTTACAATTTCTGGCAGCAAATCTAAATCTTCGCCTTCTGTATTTATAACTGTATACCCATTTTGTTCCATAATTTCAGTAAACGGATTTCTAATACCTAAATCTAAAATGGTTGCAGGACTTGGTAACACTTTTTGAAGAAAAGCTAATGTATGCTGGTATCTTTTAGTAGGAATAATTGTATACATTTTTAGTTGTTTTTTTTCTTCTTTTTCTCTTCATAGAAACACCATCCAAGAGTAATAAAAATTAGTAATCCGTAAGAAGTTAAAGAAATTATTTTTCCTTGCTGAATTACTTTTGGTTCAAATTTAAATTCTATAGTGTGTTTTCCTGCAGGAATAACCATTCCGCGTAAGACGTAATTTACTCTATAATGTGGTGTTAACTTTCCATCAACATATGCATTCCAACCGTTTTTGTAGTAGATTTCAGAAAATACTGCAAATTGTTCTTTAACTGTTTTTGATTGATATGTTAACGAAGTAACATCGTAGTTTAATAATTCTATAGTTGCTGTTGAATCTTTTTCATAATTTACTGAATAATCAGAATTAAAAACTTCATATAACTCCTTATAATTTATAACAACTTCTTTTTTAGTGTTTAAAGAATCTAAAGCTTGCATTTCTTGATTAACGGTTGCTACTTCTTTTACTTTATCTACAAACCAAGCATTACCATTTGCATCTTTATTTTGTTGTGCTTGCAGATTTCCTTTATCATCTGGTACAATAAAGTATTTAGTATTTAACATGTTTAAAACTTGCATGTTATTCTTTGCTATTTGATACTCAAAAAGCTCATTATAACGCATCATTTTTGCTGCATGATACCCACCAATTGAATTATGAAAATAAGAAGTACTTCCATCATTCATAAGGTCTACAGTAAAGTTACCAACTCTAAAATGATTTTTATCTTGTAAGATTAGTTTATCTGCTTCAGATTTAACAAATGGATTTTCAATTTTTCTTGCAGCTTTAAAATCATCTTCATTTACATACTTTTTATCCACAGAAATTAAGTCAAAAAGTATTAAAACAGTCAATCCTAAAATTACTGGAACTTGTTTCACTTTTTCCTTTAATAAAAACCACAACAAACCTGCAGAAAGTGTTAGCAAAACTATAGAGCGTAAAGAGTCTGTTAATAACATTCCTTTTCTATCAGCGATTACAGCATCTATTAATCCTGGTAATTGCTTGTATTGTTGTTGATCTCTTAAACCTTCAAAAGTTGAAAACCCGTGTGCTAATAAAAAACCAGCTATTATTAATCCACCAAAAACATACACCGCTTTTTTTAAAGCATTTTGTTTTTCTTCAATAGTTATTTTTGAAGAAAAGAATTCTTTTAAAGCCAAAACACTTAATAAAGGCACACACAATTCAGCAATTACTTGTATAGATGAAACGGCTCTAAATTTGTTATATAGCGGAACATAATCAATAAAAAAGTTAGTTAAAACATCAAAATTTCTTCCCCAACTCATTAAAATTGAAAAAACAGTTGCTGCAACTAACCATAGTTTTAATCTTCCTTTTACCAAAAACATTCCCAAGAAAAAGAGAAAGAAAATTACGGCGCCAATATAAGCTGGTGCTTCTACAATCGGTTGATCTCCCCAATACGTTAACACTTGACTAGAATAATCATCTGCAACTTTTTTTCCTGCTCTGTCTTCAATTAATTGATAGAAATTAGAATTTTTATCTAATTTCTCTACAGTTCCTCCGCCCATAAAACGTGGAATGAACAAATTAAAAGTTTCTAATTTTGCATAACTATATTGTGTTATGTAACTTTTATCTAACCCTTTTGTAGCTTCTTTTTTACTTCCATTTGGGTTTATTGTTAATTCAGACTGACCTCTTGTACTTGCGTCTGCGTATTCTTTCATTGCCATTAAACGTGGCGCATTTGCACCAATACCCAATAAGACAGCTACGATTATTATAGAAGATTGCTTTATAAAAATTGGCAAACTTTTTTCTTTAAATGCATTTACAAATTCTACAATTCCTAAAATCAACAAACAGAAACCTAAATAATAAGTCATTTGTGGGTGATTTGTATATAATTCTAAAGCCATGGCAAAACCTGTAACAATAAAACCTAGTACATATCTTTTTTGAAAAACCCATAAAACACCAGCCAAAACTAGAGGCATATATGCAATTGCATGCGCTTTTGCATTGTGTCCTGCTCCAAAAATTATGATTAAATAGGTTGAAAAACCAAAGGCTAATGAGCCTAAAATAGCCAATCTCCAATCCACCTTTAAAGCCATCATTAACACGAAAAAACTTAAAAAGTATAAGAATGTATAATCCGCTGGTCTTGGTAAAAACCGCAGTGTTCTATCTATAGTTCTTACAAAGTCATTCGGATAATAAGCACTTATTTGATACGACGGCATTCCGCTAAAAGAAGCACCAGTCCAATACGGTTCTGTATTATTATCTGCTCTAAAGTCATTAATATCTTTCACCATTCCTTTAAATTGAGTGATGTCTGACTGATTTAATTTTTCTCCATTTAATACAGGATGAAAATATATAATAGAAGCTAATGCAAAAATTAGAACAGCAACTAGATAAGGCAAATATTTTTTCAACTTCATAATTAATCTACTTCTTCAAAATCTACATATTCGCCAACAGAGTTCTTGCCTTGTTGATCCTTTTTTGGAGTTTTATCAATAATAGTTTCCCCTTCTTTAACATTAGGTGCCTGTTGCTTATTTTGCCTTCCACCAAACTGTTGTTCTGCTTTTTTCTGCATAGTTTCTGCTGCTTTTTTAATTAAAAAAGGAGCAAACAATCTTGCAAGAAACTTAAATCCGTAATAAAATAATAATAAAAAAAATATCGTTTTTAATAAACCCATTTATAATCTATCTTTAAAAAAATCAATCAAAAATAACAATTTGAAGACAATTGTAACGTTAACAAACTACAAAACTTTTACAAACTTAAAAAAGTATGAAATGCTTTTAAAAAAATAGCATTTTTACACTATGTTTGTGTTATAAGTTGAATTAAAAATAAAAAAGTAGTATCATAAATGAAAAACCAACAATTAAAATTTTTTACATTCTTATTTATCTTTGGTTTTTCTTCTATTTATAGTCAATACACAGAGGTTATAAATTCTAATAAACCTGGTTTTTCTGAAAGTCCTTATAGTGTTGGTTCAGGGGTTTATCAATTTGAAAGTAATTTTTTCTATAGAAATACCAGCATAGAACCTACTTTTACGATACCACAATCTTTTGGTGCAGATATTTCTTTTAGAACAAGTTTTTTTCTTGAAAAGTTAGAATTTAATGCACAACTAACTTACCAAAGGGATAAAGTTGCCTTTAAAAACATATTTACCTCACACTATTTTACATCTGGTTTAAGTCAATTAACAATTGGCGCTAAATATTTAATTTTTCAGCAAGAATATACAGATAAAACTAAAGAAGTTAGAAGCTGGAAAAGAAGAAATGCTTTTGATAAAAAAAGATTCATTCCTTCTGTAGCTGTTTATGTTGGAATGAATACTGATTTTGTAAATGATATTCATAAAACAGGTAACATTTCACCTAAAGTTGGTGTTTTACTTCAAAATAATTTAACCAACGATTTAAACGTAATTACTAATTTCTATTACGATAAAATTGGGACAGATTTTTCAGAATTTTCGTTTATAATTACTGCGACACAGAACTTTGGAGACAGATGGTCTGCTTTTTTTGAAAACCAAGGTGTTTTTCAAAAATACCAAAACAATAGTAATTTAGGTTTAGGATTGGCATATTTGTTTAGCAAAGACTTACAAATAAATACTTCTGGTAGAATGCTTTTTGAAGGAAAAGCACAAGGTTTCTATGCAGGTTTAGGTGTTTCTTACAGAATTAATAAACATGAAGATTCTTATATAGATTTAAATGAGAGTGGTAAAGAACTAAAAAACACACCAATAACTAGATACAATAAAAAACAAGGCAGCTTTTTTAATAGGTTGTTTAGCATCTTTAAGAAAAAAGATAAAGGAACTAAAACGAGACCGAAAAGAAGTAGAAAATCGAAAACTAAAAAGAAAAAAGGTGGCTTTTTGGGTTTGTTTAGAAAGAAAAAGGCAAAAGAAAAAAAGAAAGAAACTGAAATAGAAAAATTAGAACGAGAAATTAAAGAACTTGACGAAGAACTAAAAAAAGAAGAAAAATCTTCAAAGAAAAAAAAGGATAACAATTAGAATCCTTATTTTTGTTTTATGATAACGCTCCAAGAAATAACTTCCAAAAAAGGAATGAAACAATTTGTTACATTTCCTTTTTCATTATATAAAAACAACAAATATTGGGTTCCACCAATAATTAAGGATGAAGTTGATAATTTCGATCCAAAGAAAAACCCTGTTTTTGAAAATGCAGATGCGCAATTTTTTGTAGCAATTAGGAATGGAAAAATTGTAGGTAGAGTTGCAGCAATTATCAATTGGTTTGAAGTTGAAAAACAACAAATTAAGAAAATGCGTTTTGGTTGGTTTGATGTTATTGATGATATTGAGGTCTCTAAAATTTTATTAAATAAGATTAAAGAAATTGGTCTAAAAAATAACCTAGAATATATAGAAGGTCCTGTTGGTTTCAATAATTTGGATAAAACGGGTGTTTTAGTTGAAGGTTTCGATCATATTGGTACTATGATTACTTGGTACAATCATCCGTATTATAAAGTGCATTTAGAAGAATTAGGTTTTATAAAAGAGAAAGAATATTTAGAAAATAAATTCAAATTTAAAAATGTTGATGGAGTCTATTTTGATAGAATTAGCAACATTTTAAAAAGACGATTTAAGTTAAAAGCATTAGATTTCACAAAGACAAAAGACATTATGCCTTACGTAGATGAAATGTTTGAAGTTTTTAGCGCAGCCTATTCTAAACTCTCTACTTTCGTTCCAATTTCTGATGCACAAATTGCATTTTTTAAGAAAAAATACATATCGTTTATAAACCCAGAGTATATTAAATTTGTGGTTGATGAACATAACAAAGTAGTTGCTTTTGCAATTGTAATGCCATCTTTTTCGGAAGCTTTACAAAAGTCAAAAGGAAAATTATTTCCTTTTGGATTGTTTCATTTATTAAAAGCTAGAAAACATTCTAAAGATGTTACTTTCTACTTGATTGGCGTACATCCAGATTATCAAAATAAAGGTGTACATGCTATTATTTTTGATCAATACACTAAAACTTTTGCTCCATTAGGTATTGAAAACTGTATTAGAACTCCAGAATTAGAAGACAATGAAGCAATTAAAAAATTGTGGGAAAATTTTAATCCAGAAACCCATAAAAAAAGAAGAACGTATAGAAAGAGTCTTTAGCAGTTAGCAAAAATGAAAAACTTTGAGTCTTTGCTACTTTGCGAGAAAAAATTGAAACTTTGAAACTTTGAAACTTTGAAACTAATTTAAGAAAATGCAACTATTTTACAATTCAGAAATTTCTACAGAAACCACAGAAATTACTTTCGACAAAATTGAGAGCAAACATATTGTGCGTGTTTTACGTAAGAAAGAAAATGACATTTTAAAAATTACTAACGGTAAAGGTTTTCTTTTTGATGCTGAAATTAGTTTTGCAAGTGACAAGAAATGCATCGCAAAAATTATTAATTGCCAAGAAAAACAAAAACCTTGGAATTATTATTTACACGTTGCCATTGCACCTACAAAAAACAACGACAGAATAGAATGGTTTTTAGAAAAAGCAACAGAAATTGGTATCGATGAAATTACGCCAATCATTTGCTCTAACTCTGAACGTAGAGTTGTTAAGTTAGAACGTTTTGAGAAAATTATTTTGTCTGCAATGAAGCAGTCTTTAAAGTTTACGCTTCCTAAACTAAATGCTCCTGTAAAATTTAATGATTTTATCAATCAAGATTTTGAAGGTACAATATGTATTGCACATTGCGAAGAGCAAGAGAAAAATTTACTACAGCAAGTTGCAAATCCTTCTGAAAAAACGACCCTTTTAATTGGTCCAGAAGGCGATTTTTCTGTTGAAGAAATTAAAAAAGCATTAGCCAATAAATTTACTCCAATTTCTTTAGGTAAAAGTAGATTAAGAACAGAAACTGCGGCTTTAGTTGCTGTAAATATTGTTTCGTTTATCAATCAATAATTTAATTGTCATTCCTGCGAAGGCAGGAATCCAAACTTAATCTTTTCTTTTTGAAACAGTAACTTTAAAAAAACAAGAACCTTTTTCTTTAAATTAAAATTGTAAAAAAAATGTATATTAGCCTAAAAGCTAAAAATTGAACGCTAAAGAAATCTTCAACCTTTTCTTATTAATAAGTTCCTTACATGGTTTCTTATTTTGCTTTGTGATTCTTTTTTCAAAAGGAAAGAAGGATAAAAGTATCTTTTTTATTAATTTATTAGTACTAGTAATGTCTTTGAATAACTTTCAATCTTGGATTTTTTCTAAAGACTTCTTTACTTCTAATTTATTTACAGATTACGTTCATTTTCCATGGCATTTTTTAATAACACCTTTCTTTTATACTTTCTTAATTTATTATTTAGACATTAAAGAAAAAAGTAAAAACATTCTACAAATTGCACTTCCAGTGTTTATTTTAATGATACTAATTAGAATAAGTTTTGTTTATTCTTTTGATAACAATACAGATGTAACTCATTTATTCACTAAGTATAATTCAATCGAAGAGATTTTTAGTTTGGTAATTTCCATATTAATTTTTAGTTATTCATTTCATATTCTATCAAAAAAAGAAAAATTATTCAGGAAAATATTATCTTTTGATAATTTAAAATGGATTTACACCTTCTTTAAATTCGGTTTTTTTACTTATGCTTTTTGGATAACAGCTTTGGCAATTACAATTGCATTAGATTTTAAAGAAATTATATATTCATATTTTCCATTAAGAATTCTAACAACTATAATAATTTATTGGTTAGGTTACCAAGCAATTCTACAATTGCGTTTATTAAAAGAACGAAAATCTTTAAGAGAGCAGTTAAATTTTGTAGAAATCGCTGAAGTTAAAGAGTATACTGAAGAAGAAAAAGATGCCGATAAAAAAATACTTTTTAAAAATATTAAATCGATAATTCAAGAGAAAAAGCTCTTTATAAAACCAAAATTAAATGCAGAGCTTTTGGCAAACGAAGTGGATATTAGTACCAACAAATTATCTAATCTTATTAAATTGTTTTCAGGAAAAAATTTTAACGATTTTATAAATGAATTTAGAATTGAACTCTCTAAAGAACTATTAATTCACAAAGAATATAAAAATTACACAATAACTTCTATTGGTTTAGAATCTGGTTTTAATTCTAAATCTAGTTTTTATGCAACTTTTAAGAAGCATACAGGTTTAACACCAACACAGTATCAAAATACTTCATTAAAGCAACACAGAACTTACTATAATATCTAAACTTGGAGTTTAGAAATGTGTCCAGAATTTTGCAAATGTGTCCAGAATTTCTTATTGCGGGAAATTCTGGACTCTTGTTTTATTCTTGATTTCTAATTTGGTTGAAAATTAAAAAACATCCTAATTATGAAAAAATGTATTTTACTACTACTGTTAATGAGTGCTTTTTTAATGAACTCTCAAGAGGAAGAAAAAGTAAGTTTAAAACAAAATGAATTTAAACTAAATATTGCTTCTACAATAGACAAATACCCAGAATTCTCTTATGAAAGATTATTAAATGATGAAACTTCAATTGGATTATCCGTTGGTTTCTCAATTGAGAATACTACAAAAGACCAAACAACTAATTACAACTTTAGCATTGTTCCTTATTATCGATTTTTCTTTGGTAAAAAACCAGCAGCAGGTTTTTTTATTGAAGCGAATACACCTCTTTTCTCGCAAAAATATATTGATGGCAGTTTCTTTAACAACCAAAGTGAAGGTGGTTTAGGTTTTGGGCTTGGATTATCTATTGGTGGAAAATTTCTGACAAAAAGCGGCTGGATTGGTGAAATTTACACTGGTGTAGCAAGGAGTTTTATTAATACTGATAAAGTTCGTCAATTATATCCAAGAGCAGGAATAACAATTGGTAAAAGGTTTTAATTATGAAAAAAGCAATCTACTTAACAGCAATAATTATTTTTATGTCTAGTTGTAATAATTTTGGAGATCTCTTTGGAGACGACAATAACTCTATAGCATATTACAACTTTAAAGACTCAGATTTAAATAAGCTTTTGGATTACAAAATTAATGACTCATTAGTATTTGTAAATCAATTGAATGAGAAGAGAAAATTTTTAATTTTAAATTCAAAAAAAGCAAAAAGAAGATATTCGGTTGGTATGGGTTTCTTTGGCGGCGGTGCAGCAAGTTATTTCTATTATGATGAAAAAGAAATAGAAATTGAATCTTTAGATTCTATTCACCTTTGTTTTGATATCCGTTTTAGCAGATGGCCAATAGATACAGACCAAGCAAAGGATGATTATTACAAAGAGTTTCCTTCAAAATTAAATGGTTATTTAAAATACTTTCCTTACTGGAATGGAGAGGATTCATATATAGATATTATAGATCTTCGAATTAAAACAAACTTAAATATTAAGGGTAAGATTTACAACAATGTTATCATCTTAAAATCAGATAACAACCAAATTATTATTGGTAATAATTATAATAAAGATGTTCATATAATTTATTATGATGAAAAATACGGAATTATAGGTTTTGATGATTTAAATGGAAACGAATGGAGAATAAAAATTTAAAAAATGAAAAACACAATCTACATTTTATCAATTCTAATATTATTTCAAGGTTGTTATTCTTATAAAGTTTTTGATATAAAAGAATATGAAACTATAACCCCTAAAAAAGTAAAAATTGAATTAAAAGATTCTAGAAAAATTAAAGGAGAAGTTATAGAATTTAAAAGTGACAGGCTTATTATTGATTATTTAAATGATAGAATTGAAATACCTTTTTTAAAAATCATTAAAATAAAACAGGGAAAGTTTTCTTTATTAAAAACTGGAGGTTTTATAGCAACTACTTTAATAACTACAGACATTGCTATGTCAACCATCTTAACTTTTACAATAAGTAAATAACATCTTAAAAAAAGAGAAGTAAACTTCAGAAAAACGTCATTAAAATTTAATGACGTTTTAAAAAACAAGCAAAAAATGAGTCCAGAATTTCCTGAAACCAAGAAATTCTGGACAGTTAAAACTATTAAATTAAATATTTTTACAACACAAATTTAAAAACCCTTTTATCATGAAAAACTTATTTTTAAAAACAACAGTATTACTATTTGCAATAACCTTTTTTAATTGCGAAAACAACGATCCACAAGAGCAATTACCACCAATTACACAAACTGGTACTAATACTTTTGGTGCGATTGTAGATGGTAGAATATTTGTACCTAAAAATTCTACCACTTTTACTCCAGGTGGAGATAGAAATGAATTGGAAGTTTTAGTAGGTCATAATTTCTTTAATAATGATGGAGATGATAAGTGGCTTATTAAGGCAAATAACTACAAAGATTCTCCAGATATATATACCAACTTTAAAAAATAATAAAACAAATCATATTATTGGTGTAAGTGATGGAAGCGAAACCTCTAATTTATCGAATGCTCATATATATATTCTCTTATCGATTTAGGTAATCGTCAGTATAGATCTTTTAACAATTCAGGTTCTTTAATTTTTTCTCGTATAGATATTACTAATGGTATTTATTCAGGAACTTTTAGTGTAAAATTAAAGAACAAAGATGATCAAAACGATATAATTGAAATTACGGAGGGAAGATTTGATATTAATCTGAATACAGTAAATAACCGTCTAAAAAACATTAAATATCACAAACATCAATTTATTAATACTTAACATTTCAAAAATATGAAAAAAACTACTTTCTGCATCCTTTTAATGATACTTTCATTAAAAGTACAAGCACAATTAACCAACGGAAACTTTACAGATGAAGTAGATTTTAGACTACAAAACATTAGCAAAACACCTATAACTTCCAATATTTTAATAGACAGAGTTGTGCCTGTTGCAGGTATACAGGTTTTTAATCAAGATAACAGAATAGATACCTCTTCTTATGCCCATTTTAAACAAGCTTGGAGCGAATTGTACAGAGCATCTTACACTAAAAACTTTGCAACCCTCCAACTATTAAAAACACAAATACAAAATAAAAATTATCAAAAAAATGAAGTATCCATTGGTATTATTAATACAGAATTTCATCAAGGTAATTATGGAACAACTGCCCAAAATGCAACTGTAGATTTTAATCCTAATACAGGTTTATTTGCTAATAAACCCAACAAAAATCCATTTCTTAAAAAGCAAACTACAATTATTTCTCCACTAGCATCAAAAGTAACTGGTAATAGCATCGTATTTAAGACAGACAATTTATTTCAATTATATAAGGTTGGTAAGCAAATTAAAACATTACAATTAAGTACAAACGGTAGTAATTTTACGCTTATCTAAAATTATAATATAAGTACAAGTAACTTTGCAACTAGTTACACTACTTCTGGTACAAAAAATTTACACTTTACTATTACCTATAATGACAATACTACAAAAACTACGCACGCAAAAGTTTATGTAGAAGTACCTACCAATTACCAAGCAAGAAGTGGGGTATCTCCAATAACACCAATATTTGCAGATAGTGATCTAGGTTTTACAGGATATGAAGCAGGAGACCAACCCATTTTAGGAAAAAATGAATACCGCATTTATTATAATGATGCTAACAATATACTGGATAAACCTATAATTATTATTGATGGATTTGACCCCGAAGACACAAGAAAAATAGAGGCAAACGACCCTGGTCATAATAAGAAAGAGAAAAGCATTTTAGAATTGATGAGTTATGACCATGATAATAATAATAATGATAATATTAGTTTGATAGATTCTTTGAATACAAAAGGTTATGATGTTATTATTGTAAACCATCCTGTAAATGATAGTAATGGTATAGATGGTGGTAGCGATTATATACAACGTAATGCATTTACGTTTATTAGTTTAATAGTTTAATACGTTATATAAATGAGACCAAACAAGGAAATGAGCAAAATGTGGTTATTGGCCCAAGTATGGGAGGTTTAATTTCTAGATATGCTTTGGCATTTATGGAGAAGAAGTTGGCAGAAACAGGTAACAATGCAAAATGGAATCACGAAACCAGATTATGGGTTAGTTTTGATAGTCCACATCAAGGAGCAAATATACCTATTGGAGTACAAAAAGGGATACAGTATTTTGCGGAAGAACAAGATGTAGAATCTGCAAAAGAGTTTTTAGACAAAAAATTAAATAAACCTGCAACAAAACAAATGTTGGTAAACCATTATACCAATGATACAAACTTACCTGTTGGTGCACCAAATTTTAGAAACCGTTTTCAAAACGAGTTAAATGCATTAGGTATGCCACAAAACTTACGTAAAATAGCATTACTAAATGGAAGTATTATGGGAGTCTTAAAATGATGTTTCTAAAGGAAAATATTTGAATATAAATGATGATTTAACTCATATAAGCCCATTATTCTATCCTAACCCTGTTATTGGGGCAGTTCATACTCTTGTTACAAATATATTTTTTGATGAGTTAATGGCTGATTTTTATCATAGTAACAATGAAAAAAACGGTAATGAAGAACATTTTACTTTTGATGGAGGCATAAAAGGAGGTTTTTTGTGGTGGGATTGGTACACAACTAGAACTAGTTTTAAATCAATCTCAAATTCAAAAGGTAGTTATGATATTGCGTCAGGCAGTTATTTTAATGCTCAAGGTTTATTAGCCAAGCAATCTGAAGAACCAGATGATGGTTTAGAACTTCTTCCCTTTACAATTATATTGCATAATTTAAATACAAATGTATTAGACCCAACACACAGTTTTATACCAACAAAAAGCGCGTTAGCATATTCTGGAAATAACGTTTTAGATGAAGTAATTGGTAATAAAAATAGAATCTGTACAGGAGAAACTCCTTTTGATAGTTATTTTGCGCCTAAACAAAATGAAGAACACATTTTTTTAACCACAGAAAATGTAGCTTGGCTAACTAAAGAAATACAAGGTAACTCACAATCTTCAACTATTTATGTAACAGAAGATGACCTACTAGGAGCAAACAGAATTTGCCCAACAGCAACCGGTTTGTATAAGAATAGTGCGGTTTTGTGTGCGAGGATTTTCGAAGGAAAATCAGATGTAACAAAAATGCACTAGCCTTTGATTAAGCACTAAACTACGCATTATTTTTATACGTTGTTGGCACAAGTATTTTTATAAATATTTATTTTCCGCTATTTCCCATTCGCTCATTTCTCCAAATTCAGAAAGGGATTTTGGTTTAATGTCAATTTTTATAATTTCAGTTTCTACTTTTTCTTGAGAGATATTTCCTTTTTCGGAAGTTATTATTCCTTTTTTAAAGTCGTATTTGTCATTTTCAAAATTTCCGCTTGCAGAATGAACTCCGTTGTTTTCAGCACTTTTAATTTCCATTCTGTCATTTTTGTATCCAAAAGTGTAAGATTGATTAGAGCGAGTATATTGATAATAAATTGTCAACAATCCATCTTTAATCGATAATTCAGGTTCTAAATATGGTAACATTCCACCTTCGTCTCCACGTGCAATAAATTTATTGTTTTGTATAATTACTTTTTCTCCACTATTCTGATTTAGAAGAACAACTATAATTCTCGGTTTGTTTTTCAACACTTTACAGTCAGAACATTTTTTTTCAAGAATACTGTCTTTTGATTCAAGGATTAGAGCGAAATCATTAATTCCGTCTTTGTTTAAGTCTCCTGATGATTTTTGTAAAACTTTCCAATTTGAATTATTCTCAATTGCGTCTAAATTTTGTCCGATAAAATTCGGATAAATTGATTTGTTATTTTGAGAACATCCCAAAATACAAAATGCTAAAAATAATGATGTTAGAATTCGTTTTTTCATATTTGTGCCAAC